>JBKJUP010000078.1:0-72594 GCA_046590675.1 Ferruginibacter sp.
TGCCAGCCTCTATGGTTACGGCTTTGCTCCAGGCAGTGCTGCCCAGCGTATCTGCCGGAAGAGCAAACTGTAATTTATACGTTACCGGTGCATCGATTTTAAACATAACCGCCGGCCATGAAAAGCTGATAACAGATGAATCCGTATTGGTTGGCGTAATGGATACATTATTTGTTGAGGCGGTAAATCCTGCCGGAAAATTTACCACATCGAGATAGGTTAATACCCCTTCCTTTTTACAGGCTGTAAACAGCAGCACTGTAGTAAAGGCTATCAATATTTTATTAATTATCTTTTTCATTAAACTCTTTTTTACTTGTTAGCGTTTATAAAATGCCTTAATAACCAGCATTTTGCTTTAGGTTTTTATTGGCGTTTAAAGCAAAGGTTGGAATGGGAAATATTTTTCTGAAAGCCGGTGATACCGGTGTAAAATCATGCGCCAAAAGAAACTTATCAAAGCGTATCATATCCTGCCTGCGCTGACCTTCAAAACAAAGTTCAAAGCCTCTTTCGTTGTAGATATCATCTAAGGTTGGGTTTGCTGCAAGACCAGCTAAACCTGCACGAACCCTTACTTCATCAATAAAAGGTTTGGCTGCTGCTGCATTGCCTAACCGCACATTACATTCCGCTTTCATCAATAAAATATCGGCATACCTGTATATAGGAAAATCGTTGGAAGCACCGCCCCCGTTTAACGGCGGTGCCATATAAAACTTTTCATTTCTTGCGCCTTCTTCACGTCCTGCTCCCGGATTATCTAAGGAGGAAATATCTAAAGAATAATTGACGCCGCCAGGCTGCTGTCCCCAAACAAATTGCTTTTTGCGGATGTCATTATTATCAAATTTGTCAATAAAATTGCGATGCGTAACGGTACCATTCCAGCCATTAACACCAAACAATGCATTTGCATGTGGACCTTGTAAATTGCGGATGCCATAGATATTTCTGCCAACAATATCTACTTTGGTATAAATAGAAAGTATGGTTTCATCACCAGGATTTACATCCCCAAACAATTCAAAATACTGGAATCCCAAAGGGCTTGCTGCACTGGCAGCGCCGGGATGCAATGAAAAACTTCCCTCGCTTACTTTATCGCAGGCAGCAAGGCATTCGTTCCACATAGCAGTACCGCTGTACACTTCTGCATTTAAATAAAGCTTTGCCAATAAAGCATAACCAGCCCATTTATTAAACCTGCCGTAATAAATACCTCCCTTGGTAGCAGATAATTTATCAACGTTATCGGTCAATTCTTTTACCACAAATTGAAACACTTCTTTGCGGCTTTTTTGCGGAAGATTTTCTATGGTAACGGTGTTTTCTGTATAGAAAGGCACATCGCCATAATCGTCGATTAGCAGGTAGTAAAAAAATGCCCGCAATACTTTTGCTTCGGCTATTTTAGAGGGGTCTGCATTGGCTTTGGTGAGTTGTTCCACAGCCAGGTTGGCGGTAAAAACAGACCGGTACAACCAGTTCCAGGTATTGCCAACAATGCTGTGCGTAGGCAACCATTCATGCTTATACAACTGCGCAAAATCCAATTGCCAGTCGCCGGTATTGCGATGCGGAATTACTTGCTCGTCACTTGCAAATGAGTTTAAATCGTATAGCCCATTGTCTGCCCCTGCATAACCGTTTCCACCCCAGTTACCGGCAATTTGCGCATACACACTTGCAAGTGCAACGTCGGAGCCGGTGGGAGAACTGTAAAAATCTTCGGCAGCGTATTTATCATATATTTTTTCGTCAACCTTGGTGCAGCTTTGTATAAGCACAAAGGCGAAAAGTGATAGCGTTATTATTTTTTTCATGTCAATTTTATTTAGCAATCTGTGAGCTTTTGTATTTTTTTGGTTACCAACAGTTGTTTTTCATGGCATCATCGTTGCGTCGCACTCCTGTACTTTTTTATCAATGGGCATCAGCAAAAAAGCAATTATGTTCAGAGCGCTTGAAGTTGTGCTTCTACCCTATCAAAGTGAAAATAGCTATTCAATATTTGCCACATTCATCGCCTGGTAACAACTAATTAACCAACCATTTCGCATTGAAGGCAACTGTTGCCATGCAATGTGAAGATGAACGGATCCCGATTAAAATGCGGGACAGGCCGTCGCCAATAAAGCCAAATAGCATTCCTTTTGCCGGTTACCAAAAAGTTTAAAAGAGCTGCTGCGTTTTGTTATGATTCGATTATTTAAAAATCACATTTAGACCTACTGAAATATTTCTTGTTCGTGGGTAAATGCCATTGTCGCCGGCACCACCGTAACCACCACCGAGTTCAGGGTCTATGCCTGAGTACTTTGTGATGACCGCAAGATTATTGCCCGTAAGCGATACCCGGAATGCATCGATATATTTCAGATTTTTTGTGTTAAACCTGTATCCGAGGTTCAGGTAATCGAACCGTAAAAAGTCGCCGTCTTCCAGCCATAGATCCGAACCATATTGCGAAGTAACCAGGCCCAGTGGCACGGCACTTTTCAACACATTGGCCTTACCCAGGTTTTCAAACCGGCTAAGGTTGGAACGCAGGTCGTTGTACAATTTGTTTCCACCCGAACCACGCCATAACATGGAAACATGAAAGTTTTTATAAGAAAAAGAAGGCGTAAAAGCATAAGTATATTTAGGCACGGCAGATCCTGCAATATACCGGTCGGGACTTTGGTTGCCCTGGTCGATGATGCCATCTTTATTTCTGTCCACCACTACTTCTGAACCAACCCCATTGATGCTTTGGTGTTGAATAATATTGAAAGTGCCGATGGGCATTCCCTTAATTAAATAAGAATTAGAACCCCAGCCCACATAGTTGGTATTTAAAGGAACGCCGTTGATGCTGCCGCTCAATTCCAACACTTTGTTTTTTAAGAGCGAAACATTACCAGCAAGGTTCAGGGTCATATCCCGGGTTTTTATAAGCTGGTAGTTCAGCGATAATTCAAGCCCCTGATTTAAAAGGCTGCCCACATTGGCAAGTATTGATCCGTAAGGATAGGGAGGTTGCGGCACGGTATAATTAAAAAGCAGGTTGGTAGTAGTAGCTTTAAAAACATCTACCGAACCTGAAAGCCTTGTTTTAGCAAAGGTAAAATCCAACCCTATGTTTGCCTGTTTGCGTGTTTCCCATTTCAGGTCGCTGTTGGCATTTTGAGTAATAATAAAATTGGTAATCTGCGAGCCACCGAAATAAGTTATTCCGGATGAACCCACCAATTGAGTAGAATTCTGTGGATACAATCCCTGTTGATTTCCGGTAACTCCATAGCCTGCACGAAGTTTTAGATCGCTGAATAATTTGTGGTCCTGCATAAATCCTTCCTGGCTCAATCTCCATGCAACAGACGCTGAAGGGAAATTGCCCCACTTATTATTTTTGCCCAATACAGAAGCTCCATCCCGACGCAAACTTGCTGTTACCAAATAACGGTCTAAAAATGAGTAATTGATCCTTCCTAAAAAAGAAACCAAATTACGATCATTTTTATAAGAGCTAAAATCGCCTGGGGTAACTTTTGAAAGGTCGCCATTTTGCAAAGCATTGTAAGTAGTAATATCATTTATAAAACCCTTAGCCTGTGCAAAATTTCCCTGGTAAATTTGGGTTTGGTATTCATACAATGCCAGTGCTTCAACCCTGTGGTCACCAAATAATTTCTTGTAATTAAGACTGATATCCATTAACCGCTCTTCAGCCCTGTTGTTGCTGATATTGGCGACACCCTTGTTGTCGATGGCATAAGATACCGTTGACAATGCCGGCAGATAGTAACCCGAGTAGCCATTTGTTTTTCTCCAGCTGCCGAACCAGCTTGCGGTTAAGCCTTTCACCAGTTCCAGATCGGACCGTAATGAACCAAATAAATTGTTAGCGCCGCTTTCGTTTACCACCGTTTGAGATACCGCATAAGGATTAATGTATTGAAACACATTCGGGTCAGTAAAGTAACTGCCGTCCGTATTAAATATGGGGTCCGTAGGCCGTGCTACATAAGCGTTGCTAATTAAGTTGGAAGTAAAAGCTGCTCTGCCTACACTACCCGGACTGCCAAGCGTATTAGAAACATTGCTGTTTAAATTCATCGTCATTGTAAGCTTGTCATCAAAGGCTTTTTGAGTTGCCTGTATGCGTCCAATATAATTTTTGAAGTTGGATTTTGTTACAATGCCACTTTGTAATATTGCGGCTACAGATGCCCGATAGTTAAACTTCTCTGCACCGCCGCCAAAGGCTAAGGAGTGATTTTGCGTAAATCCGTCACGGGTAAGAATATCAAACAAATCCGTATTGGAAGCATGATTTTCGGAAGCAGGCACATTGTATTTCTGTGCCTGTTGCCACCATTCGTCTGCATTTAATACCTGCAATTTCTTGCTGATCATATCTACAGAAGCAGTTGAATTTAATTCAACTGTACTTCTGCCAGCCCTGTTCTTTTTAGTGGTTACAATAATTACCCCTGGTGCACCACGGCTGCCATATATGGCTGTAGCAGAGGCGTCTTTTAGTACATCAACCGATTCTATTTCGTTTGGTGGCACCTGCCTGAATAAATCCATGTTGCCCTGCACTCCATCAACAACAACCAACGGGTCGCTGCCGCCTACCAACGAGGTAATGCCCCTGATTCTTACTCCCGGAGCACTGCCAGGTTCACTGCCTATTTGTATAACATTTACACCTGCAGCCTTACCGGCTATTTGCTGAAGCGGGCTCGTTACGGGCCCGGGATTTAAATCCTTACTTCCAATGGTGGAAACAGCACCCGTTAAATCTTTCTTTTTTGCAGTTCCGTAACCAATTACTACTACATCGCTCAGCACCTGGGATGGCGCATTTAATGTGATGGTAAATGATGTTCGGCTACCAATACTTATTTCCTGGTTGGTATATCCTACCGAAGAAATTACCAAAGTGTTAGCTGCTGTGGGAACGCTAAGGGTAAAAGCACCCGAAGAATCAGCAGACGTGCCTAAAGAGCCGCCTTTTACTGTGATGGAAGCTCCAAATACGGGATTGTTTCTTTCATCCAGAACAGTACCCCTGATGGTTTTATTTTGTGCCAACACCTGCTGGGATAGTGAAAGCAAAAGCAGGTAAAAAATTGTTGGCAGCAAATTTCGTTTAAGTTTCCTCATGTTTGAATTTGGTTTTATTTAAAAAGAGTTTTTAGTACGATTATTAAATATGATCGCATTCAATAATTACCGGCTGTTTTTAACTGAGTGCAAAACGACCCTGTTATATACCGGAATAAGGAAAAGTGATGAAGCGATGATGAAGTGAGAAAGCGTGTTCATTTCAAATGGCCGGTGGAGAAGTCGGAATTGGCTAAAGCGTTTCATATTTTTAAGTTTTCGTTATTGCAAATCTGACCGGCTGGATATATTATATAATCCCACCTTTCAAGTTGTGAAATAACTCATTGAAACTGCCTGCGTAAAATATAAAAGGGAAAAGATAGAAAAATGAAGGGAAATGTGAAAGATACTTCTACATGAAGTGATAGTAATCAACAAGATAGCTATCTATTACATAAATTTTTTATATTGTTGATTTATTGATTTCCAAAGTTAGTTTTAGGAGGTAATTGTTGTTATTTCTATAATCCGCCTTTCAAATTCCTCTTTATTTACGATTGTTTTACTCCTGATTTTTGTTTTTTTGGAGTAGATGGTATTGATTGAATAGCCAAGAATGTCAGCGATTTTTTCATTTTCGGTTATACCCATTCTTATAAGGGCAAATATTCTTAACTCTGTATTGAGCAGTTGCTCTTCCTTAAGTATTATTTTATCTTCTTCTTTAAGCAATGTATTAAACTGAGCCACAAAATTTGGGAAAAGCCGCAGGAAGACTTTATCAAAGTTCTTTAGAAGTTCTTCTTTTTCTTTTTTAGGGTCAAAACTTTTTAGAATTAATTTTATTTCTTCCCATCTCCTTTCCGTCAATTTTTTATCCAACACATTAATGAGCTTTTCTGTTCTTGCCAGGTATTCGGTATCCAGGTTAAAATAATAGCCGATGTATTCTTCCTTTATTTTGTTGGCCTCTGTTAACTGATGATTGATGGCTTTCAATTCCTCGTTATACTTTTCCTTTATTGCATTTACTTCAAGTAATTGGTTGTTTATTTCGGTAAGTCCGGCGTTGTATTTTTCTTTCAATTGATTTGCTTCAAGCAATTCTTTGTTGATTTGCTGTTGCTTTACATTTGCTTCAAACAAACCCGCCCTTGCAATTTTTAGTTTTTTTACCTGGCTGCGAATGATGATGGCAAAGCTGGCTAATAAGATAACAAAAACAGAAAGGGCGATTAAAAAAAATTGGAGTTTTTCTTTTTGACTTTTGATGGTTTCAATCATGCCTCCTTCTATCAAAGGCAGTATATTTCCAATTTGAACCTTCCTTAGCCTGGCATTATAAAAATTGGCATCAGCATTCGCCTTTTCAATGTACACCAATGCTTCTTCTAATTTACCTTCTTTGTATATAATGGTTGCAAGATTCAGCAGTGCCAGCGTTTCTTTAGTAGATGATTTTATATCTGCGATTGAAGCTTTTACCAGGTAAGGTTTCGCTTCATTTTCACGACCCTCACTTATATAGATACCTCCTATTGTAGAAGTTGAAAGGGCTATTTGATGATAAGATAAATCAGCACGTTTAACTATTTGTAGAAGGTTGTATAAAGCACTATCAGTATTACCTTTTTTCAAAAACCGCAGCGCTGAATAATATAGATGGTCAAAAGTATTTACCGTAAAAAAAGCCAGGGCAG
This sequence comes from Ferruginibacter sp., assembly GCA_046590675.1. Lineage (GTDB taxonomy): Bacteria > Bacteroidota > Bacteroidia > Chitinophagales > Chitinophagaceae > Ferruginibacter. The sequence goes on from JBKJUP010000078.1 coordinate 6,804, forward strand.
AGTCTAAATATGAATTGCCCCTGGTATTATAAAAAGTAGAAGTATGGCTATCCGCATTAAAATCGGCCAGGTTATAATAGGAGCGGCCCATTAGTGTGTAGTATTCTGCTTTTACACTGTCGTTCACATTGCCAATTGATATTACATTTAATGAATCAAATGTTTCTTTAAACATTCCACCCGAAAGCATGATGAAAACCTGCTTCAATTTAGCATCAACAAGCATGGACAGACTCCTGCTGTCGTTGGCAGAGATTCGAAGTTTATTTGCATAAAAAAGTGCTGAGTCATAGTTGTAATACTTATATTCCTCATACAGTTTAAGATATATATCGTAATGAGCACTTAAAGGAGTACTAGTGCTTTTATCCAGGATATTGTGTTGCTTGTTAATTTCCGCTAATCTTAAATTATCGTAGTCATTTGAATGTTTAATAACATTGTTTAACTCATGCACTAAACTATCATTATAGGGTGAAGCAAAAGAGCCAGACGCACATAGAAGATAAAATAAAAAGCAGATACCTATTTTTTTCATTGACGTAACAGTCGTTCTTATTTATAAAAGTTTGAACAAATTACGCCTTTAATTTTATCTTATAGCTATGGTTGAATTTGAAGTGATCGCTCAGAGGACAACCGATATTTAAGAGGGAGATACGAAAATACTTTTTAGAACACCTATTAACAGGCGTTTCCAAAAAGTTATTAAAACTTAAACGTCTTTTTTGCGACCTTTTGCAAATATTTTAATGAGCGGACTTACGCTGACTTTTATAATCTATTACGATTCCATTTACCAGCATGTGCTGCCCTTCATAACTGATTTCACCACCGGAAGGAACACAAATAATAACCGCTGCATTTTGGGGTGGAATTTTTATTTGCGTAATCGACGAAATGTTGCGTGCTATAAAACTGCCGGTGACTGTATTGTACAGATCAGTTTTTTGGCCCTTTGCTGTTTTTACTGTTACCGTTTTTGTAGCGCTGAATGGATTGTAATATAAAAAAGATGGATAAGCTTTATCATGATAAAAATCCGTGGCCAATAAATTTAGTTGCAAAATACCATTCACATTTGTATTGCGAATAATGGCTCCAAAAATTCCCACGTGGCCACTGCCATAAACACTGAACTGTGATTCCTGCGGATTTTCTCCCGGCACCCAAAGCGGCCCGTCTCCCTGCGCTACAGGGCCTTTCAGGTTTTCATGTTCTTTATAAGATGATTGCTTAATGATGCCTTCGTATCCAATAACACCTTTGGTAACCGATGCCAGTTGCGGAATCGTTTCATGCTCGTCCGGCATGTACTGCGGATAAAAAAACCTGGCTGCATTGGCAGCATTTAACATCCATTTGCCAATTGCTGTTGCATAAGATTGGTCATATCTAACCATCGGCACAAGCGGCCATGCGGCATCGTAAGTATTCATTAAAAAGCCATAACCGCCATGATCTACCGTGCTGCCGACAATACCTGAAATGTCAATCCCATTCCACTTGCCTGTTAATACGCCCCATCCTTCCCGGCAAATGGCTGTGCCATCAAAACTCCATCCAAGCATTTTATGCAAATCATAATTTTTACCCTGCTCTGCATTTATCCGGGCCGCTAAATAAGCACCAAATGGCATGAGCAATTCGTAGGTTGGATTTATAGGTTGCGATTGCAATGCTGCTAAGGCACTTAATGCACCTTTTAAATATTTTGCATCACCAAACTTTTTATAGGCTGAATACAATACCCAGGCATGACCTGCGGCTGCATCCGGCTGCTCACAAATATTGTTTTTCATAGGCTTCATTTTGCCGTAGTCAAAATAAGACCAGTTATAATTTCCATTGAGTATGGAGTCTGCTTCATAAAACTTGTCGGCAATCGTCCTGGCAATTTCTGTAAAGCCCGGTTCATTGGGATACTTATCATAAATGGCATAAAACAATACATTGGGATAAACATCGTACCACCAGTCCCTGCCGTAGCCGCCGCCCAATAAAGCCACTTCGGGGCAGGTATTGTTCATCATAATATTCCAACCGGTTTCCCTGTTAAAATAATTCTTAAGCATGCCCACATAGTTTAATCCGTTCTGGTTCGTTTTATCAATGCCTACCAGTTTAGCGCCCAGCACTCCTCCCATGGTAGCCAGGGCCTCATGAAACATACCTTTATTATTCAGGCCCTGCCTTACATCAGCCAGTGCAGTATAAATACCTACAACATTTTGTGGAAAATTTTTTTTGCTGCTATCTATCCAGATCAACGGCCAGAATTTTCCCTTTGCATTAAAGTCGTAAACTGTACTGTCAAACCGAAGTGCCAGTTTTTTATAATCGATTATCTGCAATGGTTGGGGCTGGTTAGGCATCTGGTTTACACGGGATAACGATTTTTGCTTTACCTGTGCTGATGTTGTGATTGCACAAGTAACCAATAGAAAATTGGTAAAAAGAATTCTTAGCATGTTATTCATAATTTTTTTGAGCTCAATTAATCCTCTTCAGTATTGATTTGTCTTGTTAAACTTCAGCTTCGGCCACCACACCCAATACTTTCATGTCAATTCCCGATTCTTCTGGCAAAATTCCTTTTCCGTCCGAAACAATTTTCTTAGCCACAAAGATCGAACACAACTGCAATGCAGCAATGATGATAATTGCATAACGAAGTGCAATTTCTGTTGACACGGCATAAGCAAGCGCTAAAAATGTTCCTGCACCTAAAAGCCTGCCGGAATATAAACCCCACTCATGATTTAAAATATAAGCATATTCTCCACGTTTTTCAATTTTATTCACAATGTCTATCACCTGAAATTGAATGGGGAAATAAGCGAGGTCAATCAATGGTTTTGCTATGAGTAATAAAAGAATAAAAATAATTACTCCAAGGCCACTAAATAAAACGCCATTTATCACTGCACCCAATGCAAATAAAGCAAGGCCGACGGCAAATATTTTAATCCGGTCTTTTGGTTTAGATAATCTTCCCAACACGTACATAATAATGGCTGCAATCACTGCGCCGATTGATTGGGCTGTTCCTAACGCACCCTCCTTTCCCAACAAAGTCATGATAAGCATTGCCGGTGCTGTGACTAAAAAACCTTGTGCCAATCCCTTCAATAAAGCCAGGGAAAGTAGTCTATACCATAAAGGATGAAACTTGAAAAACACAAACTTTTTATGTACCGGATTTGGAAATGTACCCCGAAAGCAAACAATGGAAGCAATGACTGTGATTAAAAAAACAATGCCGGTGATAATTTTGTAAGCAAAGTGGATAGCAGCATCGTCATGGTTTGCACCACCCCTTGTTTCAATAAACCAGCCGATGGTTACAGGAATAATTACGGCAATGATTGTATAAAAAAAAGTTTCCAGGCCATAATAATAATTTCGGTTACCATCATTGGTAATGGCCAGGGCAAGTACGTCCCTATTGGCCCAATAAAATCCAAAAGATAACCCCATTATAATTCCAGCAAAACCAAGTCCTACATTATTCAGTGTATGCAAACTCATCATAAATATCATAGAAACCGCACTCAGCATCATTCCGGCAGCATACAATTTTCGGATATTAAAATGCTTTAACAGGTAGCCATTCAACAAAAACGTAAGTGGTATCCCGGTATAAACGGTCAACTGATAAATTACCACTTTAGTAGGATCGTTTGAATTACGCATTACGTATGCCGCAACAAATGTATCGATCACCGGCAGCACAAATGCATAAACAAGATTGGTAAAAATAAGTATCCTGAAATTATGTGGCTGGCTATTAAAATGATCGACCTCCGTTTTCAGTTTATTAAGCATGGTTAAATTTTAATAATGAAAAAATTTCTGCTAAAGAAAAATGCGCCGCACAAACAAATTCATCAGCGGCACCATAATAAACGGTAATGGTATCTCCATCAGAACTGATGGTGTGGCCGTTGGTAAAAACAACGTTGCCAAAAAAGCCACTGGTCTCATATGCGGCCGTTGGCACCATAATGGGCGCTTCTGTTCTGGCAATTACTTTTGAAGGATCGTCAGTATCCATGAGGAAGGCACCTAAACAATATTGGTGCTTTTCGTTGGCTCCATGATAAATTTCCAGCCAGCCCTTATCCGTTTTAATGGGTGCAGCTCCGGCACCTACCCTGGCACTATCCCATGCACCTTCTCTTGTTTTGATGATGCATTTATGATCTCCCCAGTGCAGGCCATCGGGTGATGAAGTGAGCCAGATATAATTTCCGCCAATATCTACGCTGCTGGGACGATGCAGGGCATAATACAGACCATTTATCTTTTCTTCAAAAATGGCGCAGTCTTTATTGTGCGGTGACAGCATCATTCCATGCGATTCAAAGATTTTCCAATCAGTGGTGGTTCGTAAACCGACGCCCACGCCGTTGCCCGAAACCGCAGTAAACGTAAGGTGATATTTATTTTCGATTAAAGACACCCTGCAATCTTCTATGCCGAAGGCCTGCAGGATTCCTTCCCCAACTAAAATCGGGTAACCTTCCGGCTCATAAAATTTAATACCATCATCGCTGCAGAGCAAACGCAAATGAGAAAGTGTGGTTAAATAATCCACGCCTTTAAAGTTGATTACCCTTGCATCTGTAGCATCCAATTGCGGATCATCTTTTTTGATTTCTATAATTTCTATGCTACCCTTCTCCGTTAGTATGGGAAAAGAAATGATATTATCTTTTTGTGCCGGCCGCTCTGCCACTCTCACTATCAGCCAGGTTTTATGTTGAAATGTAAATACGCCGGGGTTTAACAGGCAGGTAATTTCGAGTCCTTCCGTACTTGCCTTTAAATCTGCAGGAGACAACAGGGGATTTGCTTCAAAACGTTTTGCTATATCACTCATGTGTATCTGGTTTTATTTGGGTAATGGAATTCGCCAATAAATATTTTTGGATTGCATCAATATTTGTCATGCCATATCCCGTGATAGCTATTTTATGTTGACGCATAAGCATGCAGGATAAACCAAGGTCAATCTGTTCTTTTGTGAAGCACAGACTGACAGAGGGTTTACTTGTTTACCAATTTCTTTAAATTAATATCCCGTGTTCTGGGTTAAGGTGCCGGCAGATGCATCTATTTCTGATTGCGGAATTGGATACAGGTAATGCTTGTCCTGGAAATTTTTTCCCTGCGCTGTCATCACTGCCTTCGCAATTTTCCATCTTTTCAAATCCAGCATTCGCTGATTTTCAAAACCTAGCTCTACCCTTCTTTCCGATATCAGCCAGGATTTTATGGTTGCTTTATCGGTAGATGCCGGACGGTCCAATAAGGAACCCACCGGAACTGTTCCGCCTGTTGCTGTTGGCGTTGTTCTTGCTCTTGTTCTTATTTTATTAATGTATAAGATAGCATTTACATTATCGCCGGTTTCCAGGTATGCTTCCGCTTTCCACAACAACGCATCTGCATAGCGGATATAAATTTTGTTATTAGGCGCATCATCATTGCCTTTGTTGGTACCATTTAAACTGCCCAACATTTTGTTTACATTTCTGTTAGCCGGGTCCACTGTATAAAATTTACGTGGATCATTTGCTTCAAAAGCGTTTAAGAAATCTATACTCGGCGCAAAGAAACCCCAGTCCAAAGGTGCACAGATGCCGTTTCCATTTCTGGGTGTTTGATTGGACTGGTGATCGTAAGCGTAGATCACCTCGTCGTCGGAAAATTCTGTATTAAAACTGCTGAAGTAATTTGCGTTTAAACTATAAAAATTCGTTGCTTCCAGTTCACTCACCAGGGTTATTACTTCCGGCCATTTTTCGGTATACAAAGCGGCCTTTGCCTGTAATGCAATAACTGCTCCTTTGCTAACCCGCCATTTTTCTGTAGCAGAAGAATATTTAGTGTTGGGCATAAATCCTTTTGCCAATACCAGGTCAGATTTTATCCTGTCCCATACCAGATTCTTATCTGCTCTTACAGCTACTTCAAAAGCCTCCTGGAAAGTTTGTACAGGTGCCACAATAAGCGGTACATCACCAAAGTTTGTAACCAAAGAGAAATAGTAATAAGACCTTAGGAAATAAGCTTCCCCAAGCAATTGGTTTTTTCTCGCAGCAGCAATGCCTGTCAGGCTTTCAACGTCTGCCCTGGTCAATAATCCAATCGCAATATTTAGTCTTTTTATTCCTTCGTAATTATATTTCCACAGGCCGTTCGGGCCACCATTGGTGGAGGTAAATGTAAAGTTGTTGATGTCATCCATCCAGGGCTGATCGCCATCCGGACTCCATTTTTTTTCCATGTCGTCTGATTCAATGTCCTGCATCACGTAATCATTCTGAAATACCAGGCCGCCGCCCCAATCCCATTGCGCCAGTATATTGAGCCTGCTGGAGAGTAATTGGTACGAGGATGTTACTGAATTTTCCACACTACTCAGTGTAGGTTTGGTATTGGCCTGCTCCAGCGTTGTTAAACCTACTGCTTCAGTGGTCAATTGTTTTTTACAACTTACCATCGCCAGCGAGGAAATTGCCAAACCAGTGATTAATAATTTTTTCATATAAAAAGTTTTAAAAATGATTTGTTATAATTTGAATTTTGCGCCAATAATAAATGCCCTTGACTGAGGATAAGTTCCTTTATCTATCAAGGAGGTTGACTCAGGATCTAAACCAGTATATTTAGTGCTGGTGAGCAAATTCTGGCCCGACGCATACAGGCGGATATTTTTTCCTTTCAGGCTTGCACTATTGAATGTATAGCCGAGCTCAATATTTTTTAACCTCAGGTAAGAACCATCTTCTACAAAAACACTTGATACGTTGCCGCCACCATTGTTGTTGAATGTTACCCTGGGAATCGTGTTGCTGGTTCCCTCGCCATGCCAGCTATCCAGTACAGACACCATTGAGTTGAATGGGCGACTGTCGTAGTTCAATATTTGTTTCAGATCATTGTACCTGTCAACTCCCTGCACGCCTTGTAGCAAAAAAGAAAAATCAAAACGATTGTATTCCGCCGTGAAGGCAAATCCATAGGTTAATTTGGGAATCGGGTTGCCAATAATAGTTCTGTCATCGGCATTGATCTGGCCATCGCCATTCAGGTCTTTGAATTTAATATCACCGGGCTGTGCACCGTTTGGATTCGAAAATAATGTTTTGGTTATCTCTCCTGCATTCTGGTAAATACCGTCAAATACCAAACCGTAGTAAGAGCTGATAGCCTGGCCTACTTCAGTTTTAGTGTGTGTGCCATCATCGATAATGCTTTTCACAAACTCCTGTAGCTTTTCAACTCTATTGGTTAAAGTAGCAATGTTGGCGTTTACACTAAACTTTACCGGATTATCATAATTCTGATAATGAGCGCCGAATTCAAATCCTTTATTGCTTACTTTACCCGCATTTACATACGTTCTTTGTATTACACCTACTGATACTGCAGGTAAGCCAACGGTTAATAAAATGTCATTGGTTGTTTTTACAAAATAATCCGCAGAGAAAGAGAGTTTGTTTTTTAGAATACCCATATCTAAACCAATATTGGTTTGTGTAGTAGATTCCCATTTAATATCAGGATTACCGTAACGCACAATGTTTACTACGCCTCCGGATTCGGATACCAGGGTTTCGTATGCATTATTTGGTATTTCCTGGTTGCCTGATTTACCCCAGCTTGCCCTTAGTTTTAAGTTGCTTATCCAGTCAACATCTCTCATAAAATCTTCATTGGATATTAGCCAGCCAGCAGCAAGAGAAGGAAAATAGCCCCATTTGTTGTTAGGTCCAAATCGTGAAGAAGCATCTGCACGGATAGTTGCAGTAGCGAAATATTTATTTGCATATCCATAAGTGCCCGACGCAAAGAACGACAATAATGCAAAGCTGTTGGATGAACCGGAGCTGTACGCATTGTTGGTACTGCCAAAATCAAGGTATTGAAAAGCGGGGGTAGCATTATTAAAATTTTGCCTGCTGCCTCCAACTGCTGAAGATTTACTGGAGATGTATTCCGTACCAACCAATGCATTCACACTATGCTTTTGACGGATGGTTTTTAAATAGTTCAACGTATTGGTGAAAGTAAAAGTCATCGCTTCACCCCTGTTTTCATCAAGATTATTTGGCCGGTTGTTTCGGCCCAAATTATAATACTGGTTAGCTGGATCACTGATATTTGCATCTCCAAAATTGGCTGCAAAGTTTTTATTGTGATTGAAGCCAATATCTGCTCCCACACTGCTTTTAAACTTTAAAGCCTTATCGCTTAAAAAAGAATATTCGCCATATACATTACCAAAGGTTTGATAGGTATTGCGCTTATCATTGGTAAAGTGCACAATTGCAATGGGGTTTGAGCTAAACTCATATATCTGGCTCCAGCCATTGTTTGGCCCTGTATAAAAAGGCAGATCGGTATAAGGATTAGCTTCTGTATAACCGGGATCGCCTGGGTTTTTATAAACCGGTATTACAGGTGGACGTATCAGTGCATGGCGTATGATACCGGGCACATCGCCGCTTGAAGATAATTTATCCTGCTTCGCATAACTTAGTTGCATATTGGTACCAACCCTGAGGCGATCAGAGAGATCAGAATTAATATTTGCACGAAAATTAAAACGCTGGTAACGATCATGATCTTCCACGATAATACCATCCTGCCCAAAGTAACCGGCAGAAATTAAGTATTGCGTTTTATCTGAACCACCGCTTGCAGATATTTGTAAGTTTTGCGATTTACCGGTATTGAATAATTCCTTCTGCCAGTCAGTATTGGCCAGTTTTGCATTTGCAGTTCTGTCGGCAGCATAAGGGCTGGTGGCTGATGGAGCGTTACCGGCAGTATTGTGCCATGCCATATCTTTTACAGTAAGGTATTGATCGGCATTCAGCATTTTAGGTAGATTGGTGGCGTTATAGAAACCAGCAAAATATTCTACATTGATCACAGATTTCCCTTTTTGACCACTGTTGGTTGTAATCACTACCACTCCGCCGGCAGCTCTTGATCCGTAAATGGCCGTGGCAGAAGCATCTTTTAATACAGTGAGTGATTTTACATCGGAAAAATTAAGAAAAGAAATATCCCGGGTAGCTACACCATCTACCACATAAAGGGCGTCATTAACACCCAATGTACCTTCGCCCCTTATCCGAACTTTAATACCATCCCCCGGAGCGCCGGTATTGGCTGCAACAAACACACCCGCAACCTGGCCCTGCAATGCCTGGGCTACGTCTGGAATTCTTGTCTTGGCCAGATCTTTCATATCCACCGTGGCTACCGCTCCACTGATTGAAGATTTTTTCTGACTGCCATAGCCTACTATCACCACTTCGGCCATATTGTTCTTTCCGTTCTCTAAATTTATTGTAAGCACACTCCTTCCTGAAACCGGTACTTCCTGGTTTACAAAACCTACATAACTCACCACCAGTATGGCATTATTGGCTGTGGTAATTGTAAAATCCCCGCTGTTGTCAGTTGTTGTAGTGTTGTTGGTATTTTTTACTTTCACGGTAACTCCCGCTAAAGGTTCGCCCTGTGCCGACATTACTTTGCCGGAAATTTTACTGGGGGTTTGGGCGATTACAGATAATTGTAACATCGCAAAGGCGAGTAAACAGCAAACAAATTTAAAACCGGGCAATCCCTGTTTTGAAAGTTGTCTCCTGATATTCTGATTGTTTTTTTTCATACTAGTTAATTTTGTATTTTAAAAAATTAAGGCAATCGGTACAATATTTTTAGGCAATGGTACATTACTCATAACATCCGTGATAGTGGCACAAATGCTTTTATTGAGCTATCCGGTTTGATAGTTACTTTACATTTCCTGATTAGATATTTAATTGGGTTAAACAATTGGGTTGATATTTTCTTATAATATTATAGTTGTGAAACTTTCCAACACCATAAGTGCCACCGTACATTTTTTCTATAGTTATTATGTCTCCAAGGTGTTTTTGAAGCCATTGGTGAATAAATAAAATGATGAATATAAAACCGGGAAATGAAAAAACCGGGAGACCGGATTTAAGTGATGTCATATGCGGCAATTGAAAACTAAAGCTACCCTTTCACCGTTCTTTCTTACTACACTATAGTTACGAATTACTACACTATAATTACAATTTTCACTGAAAAACTACCATTTACACATTATTTCAATTTTACCAAACGGATTCATGAAAATAAAGGGAACATTATGGAGATTAACCAAGCCTTTGGATAAATTTATCGCGGTAGTCAGTTGGAGCACATTCATAACGTTTTTTAAACTCCCTGAAAAAGTAAGACTGGTTGTTAAAGCCTGTACGAAAAAATATCTCAGACACATTGTATTTAGTTGTTATTAAAAGCCGGGCGGCCTCCTTTAGCCTGGTATGCTTGATGAATTCTCCAGGCGTCATACCTGTAAGCGTTTTTAGCTTTCGATAAAGTTGCATTTTACTCATGCACAATTCTTTTTCCAGCAATTCGGCATTTAATTCCGAAACCGCAAGGTTTTCCTCTATCAGTTTTACCAGCGTGGTTAAAAATTCTTTGTCGCTTGCAGGTATATCCGGCTCATTGATCAAATCGGTCGTGACATCACTTTTAACAAGATCGAGCAACTTGCGCCTGTATTCTAGTAATTTTTGTACCCTGAGTTTTAAATGGGCAGCATGAAACGGTTTTGCAATGTATGCATCTGCGCCTACCTCGTAACCTTCCATATGTTGTTCCTCGCTGTTTCGGGCTGATAATAATATAAAAGGTATATGGCAGGTGGCTACTGCATTTTTTACATGATTACAGAGCTCAAGCCCGTTCATCTTAGGCATCATTACATCACAGACAATAATGTCTGGCAAAAACCTTGGCATAAGTTCCAATGCTTTTTCGCCATCTTCAGCTTCATATATGATATAGTCGTCTTTCAGAATGTCTCTTAGTAAGAACCTGATGCCGGGTTCGTCTTCTACAATCAGTACAATTTTTTTATCGGCATCCAGCAGATTTTCCAGGATGGCATCCTTGTTATTTTCAACCGGGGAAACGGGGTGTGCCATTTCATTGTAGGTCGTAATGGTACGGTACAAATAAGAAGGCTCATCAGTGCCCGAATGCTGCAACATATCTTCCTGTACCGGAACTGTTAGCGGCAACTGAACTTTAAAAATAACCCAGCCATTTTCGCTGCTGGCTATAATGGTGCCTTTGAGCATGGTTACGAGTTGTTTGGTAAATGCTAGCCCGATACCTGTTCCAAATTTATCTGCTTCAGCATTTTTTTGTTGGGCAACATAAAATTTGTCAAACAAATGTTCGAGCTGATCGTCCGGCAATTGTACGCCGGAGTTCGATACGGTAATTTCAAGTTCTTTAGTTTGCAAATTTTCTGCAGCAGAAAAAATAATCTGGTCGTTTTTCCCAGAATGTTTAAAAGCATTGGACAGCAGGTTGAAAATGATCTTTTCAACCTTGTCTTTGTCAACCCAGCCATGCAGGTTTGGCTGTATCCTTAACTCATACAATTTTGTATACTGTTCGCTTAAGGTGACGAATGGCTCTGCCAGGTTATTTAAAAGTTCGGTTATGTTAAGGTAGCTAAACTGGTACTTAAAAAAACCTGCTTCTCCTTTTCTGAATTCCATCAATTGTTGCACCAGGTAGGTAAGCCGGGAAGCCTGCTGATGGATCAATGACAAAAAATAAGGCTTTTGCATCCCGGGCCGGTTGAGGACAGTTTTTTCTAAAAACAATTCTGAAGAACCTAATATGAGGGTTAGCGGTGTTTGCAATTCATGGGCAATATTTGTAAAAAAACCAAGACGATCCTGGTGTACTTCTTCTTCTTTAGTTCGCATCATGTGTTCCAATTCCAGCTGGTGTTTTATTTCCAGCTTATTTTTTCGGTACTTGTATAATACATAAATAACTGCCAGTAGCGATAAAACGTACACTAAATATGCATACCACATTAGCCAGAAGTATTGTTTTACCTCCAGCGTCATTATTAACTTTTCATTGGTCCAGGTGCCTTCTCCATTGCTCCATTTTATTTTCAAGCGATAGTTGCCCGGGGATATATTATTGTAAATAATTTTTCCTGCCGTACCTGCATAATGCCATGCATTATCGTATCCCTGCAGGAAGTAAGCATATTCACACTTGTCAGAATTTAAAAAACTGATGGCTTTAACATCCAACTCAAAAAAGTTATTCTTCCTGCTAATGAAAAAATCAAGAGGCTGGTTGTTGCCTGCATTCATTACAGTAAAACCATTACCCATTGCAGCCACTCCGCCAGCGGAAATGCCCGATAACAACAGGTGGGGTAACAGGGCAGACTTACGGATATTCTGCGGCAAAAATTTATTAAAGCCAGATGTTCCGCCGAAAAATAAATTATCGAGCTTGTCTTTCCAAACAGCACCATCACAAAATTCATTGCTTTGCAATCCATCCGACTGCTGGTAGTAGGATATACTAAGATCGGCCTGGTTTACCATGGCAAGTCCACGGTTACTGCTTACCCAAATATTGCCCATCCTGTCTTCTTCAATGGCGTGAATGGTATTGTTGGGCAATCCATTGGCTGTAGTCAGTTTTTGAAAGACAGGATTTTTTTTAGCAGACGCCTCCTCGCTGATCCAGTTCAAGCCATAACTCGTTCCCACCCAAATCCTGTTGCGGCTGTCTTTATAAATGGATAAAACATCATTATTTGACAAACTGCCTTCATAGGTAAATGCCTTAAATGTTTCAAATCTTTTTGTTTTTTTATTCATCAGGCTCAGGCCACCATAGCGGCAGCCCACCCATATATGCTCCGCATCACCAGCCGTCAAGGCATAAATAATATCATTCGCCGGGCCCGTATCGCTGTTGTTAAAAGTAAACTTCTCTATAAATGCCATTGAAAGATTACCTGCCCGGTCCCGATTAATTTTTAAATGAATCAATCCAAAACCACTTGTGCCCAGCCACAGGGAACTGTCTGTATCAGGTAATATTGCATACACCGATCCAAACGCTGCCCCCTCGCCATTGCCAATGATATCAGCCCATTTTTTAAATTGTTTCTTTACAATGTCGTAAACCCCCAGCCCCTTGCCATCACTGCCGATATATAAAAGGCCATCATTACCCTTTTTTAAAACGTACACCGCATTGTTATCCAATTGTGCCGGCGAAGAGAAAGACTGTTTATCCGTGGCAATATTTGCAGCTTCCCAAAAGTTCTGATACACTATGATGCCGCTTCCTTTTGTTCCTATCCATAGATTTCCGTTCTCTTCACAAAATGTTCTTACGGAACGATTATAGGGTGTTCCGTTTTCTGAAGTAGTAACTGTACCAAAGGATTTGGTTTTGGGATATACTTTAATAATACCGTTGCCATCGGTGCCATACCATAAAATATCCTCGCTGCCACGGGCCCAACTTGTAATTTTAATATTCTGAAGTTGTTTGGTTTGTATAGAAAGAAAAGAAGATGGCTTAAAATTGTTATCAAATACTGCATATCCTTTGGTGGCCCAGGCCAGCAAATAATGATCTTTATAAAAGCCGATGGCGCTTGCGGCATGATCCATCTGAAGTACCAACCTGGGTGTAAGACTGCCGCTGTTTATTTCAAACAACTTATCATCTCCAGTGCAAAAAAACACTTCATGATTTACAACAAAGAAATTTACAATTCCTTTTTTTTGCTGGCAGGTATATGATAACTTAAACCCGTTTGATGTGCTGGTATATACATCTAACTGGCCATTGGCGTTTAACAACCAAAGTTGGTTGCTTTCATCAAAAGCAAACTTACTCACCTGGGAGCCAGCTTGTGGAAGGTTGCGACTGCGAAAGGAATCGGTAACTATGTCGTAACAGCTCAGCCCTTTCCTTTGATTCAGACAGTAAACTTTACCTCCGGTGTCAATTGCTAAAGCGTATTCCTGCTCACTTACTTTTCCCTGCTGGGCCGGGTTATAAAAATAATTATAAAATTTGCCTGTCTTTTTTTCAAAGCGGGAGATGCCTCCAATCGTGGTAATCCATATGTTACCTTTTTTGTCTTCCGTAATATTCTGAATTACATTGCTGCCAATACTTTTAAAATCGTTCTCCTTGCTGTAGTTAAACACATGAAAAGAACTGCCGTCGTACATATTCAACCCATCCCAGGTAGCAACCCACAAGATATTGTCTGCATCTTTAAAGAGGTGATTGATGGCACTGTTGGACAGACCATTACTATTATCATAATGCTGTATAAAAAAAGGGTCTTCCGGATCAGCATAAGTTACCTGGCAAGAAAACAGTAAAATGAATAGAAAATATGTAGGTAAGAATAACTGCTTCATTCTAATAAATATTGAATAAGAAACAAAGGCAGTAAGTAAGTTACGTTTATTAAGCAATAGCTGCTATTGTACAAAATGAGAAATCCCCTCCGTGATAAACTTATTGTTACTTTTTTTTACTTTCCGATACAAAATTTTGAAAAGATAAAATCTAGTACATCTTCATTGCTTATATCGCCGGTGATCTCGGAAATATAATGAAGGCACCTCCTGATATCCAATGCAAGTAAATCCCCGGAAATGGTGGCATCAAGGCCAGCTTCAATATCGGTCAAAGACTTTTTAACCTGTGTCAGTGCTTCTGCGTGGCGGGCATTGGTTACCACCAGGTTTTCAGTTGAGGGTTGTTCATTAACTGTATGCCTGAATAATTCATTTCTGATAGCATCTATGCCGATGTTATTTTTTGCGGAAATCAATATTGAATTTTCAATATCTAAAAACTTTGTTGCTGCATCCTTTTCCAATGTATCCAGTTTGTTTCCTATCAACAAATATTTTTTTGCTGATTTATTAAATTGCTCACTAATCAGTTTTAAGTCATCGGGCATGGTATCATTTACATCAAAAATATACAGCACAATATCTGCTGCATGCATCTTTGCCATGCTCCTTTCGATGCCTACCAATTCAATTACATCGGTACTATGTTCACGTATGCCGGCAGTATCAATCAACCTGAATAAAATGCCTTTTATATTCAATATTTCTTCAATGGTATCCCTTGTTGTACCGGCTATTTCACTAACAATTGCCCGATTTTCATTGAGCAGTGTATTTAATAAAGTGCTTTTCCCTGCATTGGGCTTACCAATAATAGCCACGGTTACACCATTTTTAATAACGTTCCCTAATTGAAAGGATTCCAGCAATTGTTGCGTTATAACACCAGCGTCACGAATGATTTTGTAAAATTCTTTGCGGTCAGCAAATTCAACATCTTCCTGGCTAAAGTCTAATTCCAGTTCAATCAATGCAGAAAAGCTAATGAGTTTTTCCCGCAGTTCTTTAAGCACTTGGCTAAAGCCTCCACGAACATTATTGAGTGCTGCTTTTTGTGATGCTGATGTATTACTGGCTATCAAATCGGCAACTGCTTCAGCTTGCGTAAGATCGAGTTTTCCCTTTAAAAATGCCCTTTGCGTAAACTCACCTGGTTTGGCCATTCGTGCTCCCTTATTAATGCAAGCCTGTAAAACCTGCTGCTGTACATAGGGGCTACCATGACAACTTATTTCTATCACGTCTTCACCTGTATAACTTTTCGGAGATTTATATAAGGAAACTACCACTTCATCAATGCTTTCCGCTCCATCTTTTATTAGTCCGAAATGTATGGTATGAGATAGTTGTTTATTAAGATCTTTGGAAGGGAAAAGCGCATTTACTATTTCAAATGTATCTGCACCACTAAGCCTGATTACGCCTATAGCTCCAATGCCGGGAGGCGTTGCCAATGCGATAATGGTATCATCCCATCCTGAGAGTTTCTGTAACATTTTACAAAGATACAAAAGGTCTTGAGGCGCTTCAAAACTTGTACGTTGTCAACAATAAGCGGCTACAATTTTGTTTTAAATATTACACTGTCCATATTATCAACCGGACTAACATAATAGTGCTTTATATTATTGATAGCAACCTCGTCCATTATATCTACAAAATTTTGAAAGTTGCTTTCATCCGAAGATTTAATAATCATCACCATTTCATTTGGCTTTCCCGTAGGCCTGGAAATCCTTTGCTTTTTATTTAATAAAATATTCCGGATGCCACCAGGTGCAAAATTAGTTTCGGCTATAACTGTGTTTACTCCGGGCATTCCTTCGTAATAAGCAATCGTATTATTGGATTTCAACAACACTGTAATAGCGCATGATTCGCAGACATCGTCATTGATCTCCACCTTATCATAAGGCATATTTAGGTTCATTGCTGTAGGCTGCGCCATGGTGTTTGTAAAAACAAAAAAAGTAATTAATAAGAAACCAAGATCTACCATTGGGGTGAGATCTACGCTGGTGCTTTTCTTATTAGAGCGCCTTGAAGATGTACCATTCGAATGATTTTGTGCTTGAATTTCTGCCATGATAATGTTTTAGTATAAGATAGAATTCTAAAGCATTTCCATAAATAAAGCAGGGCATAATTAAACCATGAGGTAGATTTTCAATATCCAAATAGCGTGACAGGCTTATTGGTAAATAGAGATATATTTTAGTAAAAAAAAGGCTATAAAATAAAAACCCCCGCAAATTGCGGGGGTCAAAAATATGCTTTAAAGAAAAGTATTATTGCTCTTCAACAACAAAGGTAATTGGCTGGCGACGGTAAGCATTTACGTTACGTCCGTTCTGCAAAGCCGGCGTCCACTTCGGGCCTTTCTTGATGATCTTAATAGCTTCTGCTTCCATGCCGTAACCATGTTTTGTTTCGGCCTGTACATCACTAATGGTACCGTCTTTACTCACAATGAATTTAACGATAACCTGGTAAGTACCACCCGGAGCTCCATTATCAATTGGTGCATTTGGATTCAGGTTCTTTTGAAGATATCTAACCCATGCAGCCTGTCCTCCAGGAAATTGAGCTTCATTTTCCACCTTAGTAAAGATCTTATCTTCATCGTTGGATTTTGGAGCTTCTACAATTTGAGTTCCTTTTTCTTCAACCGGTGCCTGAACTATTTGATCTTTGTTATCACTTTCAACAGTTTTTGTGCTGATCACCTGGTCTTCCTTAATCTCTTCAATTTTTTCATCTTCCTTTACTTCCTCATCTTTTACAATTTTTGGAGGGGTAAATTTCACCTGGTTGATTTCAGGAGGTGGTGGTGCCTTTGGCGGCGGCGGTGGTGGAGGTGGAGGTGGAGGTGCATCATTCTTTTTGACTTCTGCCATTTGCGTATCCAACACCTCAATTTCTTCCGGTGCGTTTTTAGAAATCATACTGGATAAAACAGTACCTATGAACGCAAACAAAACCAATGCTACAGTAAATATTATAGCTTTTGTAAGGCGTTTATTGTATGACTTCCGTAACTCATACGCACCGTATTGTTTATTCCTGCCATCGAAAACGATGTCAAGAATATCGGCGCTTAAAATTTTATTAATTTCCATTGTAAGTTTCTTTACGAGTTAGATTCATAATTTAACCGATTCCACAAATTAACTTATTTAATTCCGTTGGCATCTTCTGTCAACTTAATTAATTCAGCTTCTACAGGACTCATGTCTACTTCCGCATAATGCCCTGGTGGTACGGTATTGATTGCCATTTCATCTAATATATTGATGGCATTTTTAAAAGTAGCTTCTTTATCAGATTTGATGATATACATCAAATCACCAATTGGAGTTGAATTTTTCTTTTCCAATATAACCTTGCGGATATCTTTAAAGTTGCTGCTTTTAAATTGCGAAGATGCATCCGTTGGAGATAGCTCTCCAAAGTAATAGTAAACCTGGTCATTTTTACCTAACAGTAAAGTCATGGCCCCAGAATTTTTTACTTTTAATTGGTTATCCGGATCATCCTTTGGTTCGTTCATCGCCATGGCAGTTGGTGTGCTCATGGTTGTTGTAAATACAAAGAATGTTATCAGGAGAAACCCCAGATCCACCATCGGAGTTAAATCAACCCTGGTACTCGCCTTTTTCGATTTTTTGACACCAGGTCCTTTTTTGTGTCCGCCACCGGACGACGTATCCATTTCTGCCATATCACAAAATTTTATTTGCTTTCACGAAAAGCAATGTGGAATAATTATTTTTTTTCTGCACCCGGAGGATTCAGCGCTAATTCTGAATCTGCTGGTACGCCCTCAGGATTTGTTACAATCTTGAATTTGAAAATGTCATTCTTCTTAAAAGATTCCTTTATGTTTTTAAAGGCCGGGTATTTCGCGTCATTATCTCCTTTCACCAACAAGTTCATGTTATCCATATTTTCTCCTGCATAGGAACGTACAACTGCTCCTATCCAATCTGTCAACTCATTATTGGTGCTGTCGCCAATAGGAACACCTTCCATCCTTTTGGGTTCCATTGGCTCAGACAATTGCAACATACTTTTGATCTTATTAAAAGGTACGCCGATAAACTCCATTTTTTTAAACTTTGTCAATTCAGCCGCTGACAATCCCAGTGCTTTTGTTGTGTTGATATCGTCCAGAATTGCTCCTTTCTTAGCCTTATCTCCCAGCATCAGGTAAACTTTACCTTCCTTGGTAAGTGTTACTAAAATTGCTTCTTCTTTGGCAATTTTAGTAGACACAGACGAAGGCGTTACAACTGCCACCGCTTCCGGTGGCTTTGTTTTAGTTGCCAGGATAAAAAAAGACAACAGCAAAAAAGCCACGTCGCACATCGCAGTCATATCAACTGCAGTGCTCTTCCTTGGTAATTTAACTTTTGGCATCTTTAAAAAATTTTATTGATTTACTTACAGTAGATGCAATTGCACCACAAATTCCACACAATTATTTATACAAAGAAGCAAAACTTTGTGTTAATGTAAAACCAGACTCATCAATACCATAAGTAATTCCATCAATACGCGTAGTAAATACGTTATAGAATATAATTGCAAGGGCAGATGTACCAATACCTAATGCCGTGTTATACAAGGCTTCAGAAATACCAACTGATAATTGCGTTGCAGCAGCACCACCACCTGAATCTTCTCCAAGAGCAGAGAACGCTTTGATCATACCAACCACCGTTCCTAATAGTCCGATCAATGTTGCAACAGATGCAAGCGTTGATAAAAATACCAGGTTTTTTTCAAGCATTGGCAATTCCAAAGATGTAGCTTCTTCTACTTCTTTCTGTATGGCCATTACTTTTTGATCTGTAGCTAATTCTGTATTGCCGATCATGTCTTTGTAGCGATGTAAACCTGCTTTCATTACATTTCCAACAGATCCTTTTTGTTTGTCGCATTCTGCCAATGCTGCATCTACATTTTTATTAGCAAGATAGTATTGTACTTTACGAACAAATTCATCATTACTACCAGTTCCTGTAGCTTTTGAAATAGTTAACATCCTTTCTACTACGAAAGTAATTACCGTTAAAAGACAACCGATTAAAACGGGTACGATAATACCTCCCAGGTACATTTTATTTAATGCCGATTTTGGGGCTTCATGATCTGGCCAGAACGCACCATGACCAGGTTTTCCAAATCCCGATGGATCTCCCAGTATAAATCTCCAAAAAGCATATCCAATTATGATACAAACCAATGGAGCAATCCAGGAAATAGCATTTCCGGATTTTTTTGCTTGTACTGTGGTTGATGGTTTTACAGTTGCAGTTGATTTAGTTTCTGCCATGACGTTCAAATTTTTAGTGAGTTAAATTAATAGCTGTTTGGTTAATTATTTAGCAATACAATGCTAAGAAAAAAAAGCATTTCCGCAATCAAAAGTTGAAGAGATTTTTTTCCGTGATGCACAAGTTAATAAAATATTTGAATGAATGATACCGGGGGGTTTTTTTTTAAAAAGTTTTTCGGCAAAAAGTATCATTACACTTTTCGAAGAATGAAATTGAGCATATCAATTTTAGACACTAATTACTCATATCGCAACGCAACTATCGGGTCAAGTTTTGAAGCTTTGTACGCTGGGTATAGTCCGGCAAGCAAGCCGACTAAGGTACAAACAGCAACACCTATAATTACCCATAACCACGGCACTACAAAACCTGTTTTTAAAAGAATGGCAACAATATTTCCGAAGAGTATCCCTGATATAATTCCCACCAAAGCCCCCATCAGGCTGATTAATATTGATTCCCATAAAAACTGCGCCCTTATTTCAGAGGATTTACCTCCCAGTGATTTTATAAGCCCAATCTCTTTAGTTCTTTCATTTACTGCCACCAACATTATATTCATTAATCCTATTGCAGCACCTATCAACGTAATCAACGCAATTGCCAGCGTTGCATACTTTAAAAATCCAAGGTTTGTCATTAATGACTGAACAATACTGTCGCTTTTATCAATATAAAAATTTTCTTGTTCTTTTACATCCAGCCTTCTTACCGGCCTGAAAGTACCTGTAGCTTCTCCAACGGCTGCATCAAGTAAATTCAAATCTGTAACCATTACGGCAATGTTATAAGATTTACCCTCCGATCCATAAACTCTTCGAATATTATTATAAGTAGTAATTACAACTTTATCCGCATTCATAAATGCACTGCTTCCTTTATCTTTTAATATTCCGATAACCCGGTACTTATTATTTGAAACACTAATGATCTTGTCGATGGCCCGCTCTGTGTTTACACCAAAAAGCTTTTCTGCAATTACATTTCCTATAATACAAACGCTTCTTCCGCTTGCTACATCAGCTTCATTGAAATCGCGGCCATAAGACAGTTCATACCCATTTAACTGCAGATAATTTTCATCGCCTCCAATCACCCTCACATCGGGGTTCGATTTTTTAGTATCTGTATTTACTATTACTCCGCCGGGACCTTGTAGTGCAATGCCTATTTTTGATGGGAAATCATACCTTTCTTTAAAAGCTCTTGCTTCTTCTACTGTAATTGGCTTGCCTTCGCTGGATTTTTTTGAAACAAGCGCACGACGAGTCGTTTTTTCAGCCGTGTTTCTTCTTGGACCGCCACCAAAATGCACATTGCGATCTTTAAACCTGATGTTAAATGCATTGGCCCCCATTGTAGAAAAACTTTTTGTAAGGCTCTGGTTAACGGCTTCAACAGCCGTAATAATAGCAATCAAAGCCATTATACCAAGGGCAATAATCACCACTGTTATTGCGGTACGTAGCCGATTACTTTTAATGGTAGAAAAAGAAAGTGAGATTGATTCTGCAGTATCCATGTAGCTTAATTCTGATTGAAGTTACTGCTGAATTACAAAAGCCCTGGCAACTTATTTACGAGCGGTATTACATGAATTTTGCAAGTGCAACTTTTGCCTGTTAAAACAAACCTCACATACTACTATATAAAGAATGTGATGTGGAAGTTTTAATAGTGCAGCCAATCGGTTATTAAAGTTGGAAAAATACCCAAAAGAATGATAAGGGTAGCTGTAATAATTAATAAAAGCCTAAATGCTGTTGTTATATCACTACCTAAAGCTATTGATGAATTTGCTTTTGAAGCAGTACTGGCTTCTTTAAAAAACATAGCCTGTATAATTTTAAAATAGTAGTAGGCACTTATTGCAGCACATAACACAGCAAATAAAACAAGCCAATGCTGATGACCATTGCGAAGTGCAGCAACCAACATATAAAACTTACTTTGAAAACCTGCAGTTAATGGAATGCCGGTTAACGACAACAGAAAAACAGTGGCAGTAACTGCTAAAACTGGTTGCTGCTTTCCAAGACCGTTGAAACCTTCAATGGTATAATCATCCATTTTTATAAGAATGGCGAACAATCCAATGGTTGCTAAACTGTACGCTGCAGCATATAATATTAAGCCCTCTTTAGCCATATCATTTAGTGCAAAAATAGCCAGCAACATAAATCCTGCCTGGGCAATGCTCGAATATGCAAGCATTCTTTTTACACTTTGCTGAAACACTGCCGTAAGGTTTCCGATAAATAAGGTTGCTGCAGCAATGATTGCAATCAACACCTGCCATTGCTCCTGAACCTTTCCAAAAGAATTTTCGAATAAACGAATAAAAGCTATAAACCCACCGATTTTCACGATGGTGGCCATAAATGAAGTGAATACGGTTGGGGCGCCGTCATAAACATCAGGTGTCCAGAAGTGAAAAGGTGCGGCTGATACTTTGAATGACATAGAAATCATTAGAAATACCAGGCCAATAGCAATCATCACCGGCATTTTACCTTCGCCTAAATTGATGTTGGTAATGTAGAAAGATGCTTCAGAATTTCCGCCGTAAATAAATGCGATACCCATTAGCATAATACCTGTTGAAAAGGCGCCCATCAAAAAATATTTTAATGCCGCTTCATTACTTTTTAAATTACGCTTATCGCTTCCTGTTAATATATATAATGGAATAGAAATAATTTCAATCCCTATAAACAACATCAGCAGTGTATTAAATGTAGCTGCAAGGCAAACGCCACATAAAACAAAAAAAATAAGTGCAAAATATTCAGAAACATTTGCTCCTACTTTTTCAATATCTCGTCCACTAAGTAAAAAGAACAACAACGTACATGATAAGGCAACATTAATAAAAGTAAGATTGAAGCTATTAAAAGACAGCATGCCCCTTATGTCAATGGCAAAAAATGGCTGACCGTTATACAATTCACTGCAATTCGCAAGGATAATAAGCACCAGGCCAGCGATGGCCCAATATTTACATACTGATTTTGTTTTGAAGAATACTCCCCCAAACATCATGATAACTCCCCAGATTGCTGTTAATATAATTGCGTTCATACACCAATCCGCGTTTGTGCGGATAAATTAATTTTGTTACTTAAATCTTGTTACAACTGCTGTTACCGTATCTTTTGCCAGGTCGAAAAAAGGCTGCGGGTAAACTCCGGCAAAAAATATTGCCCCTACAATAACACTTAAAATTATTTTCTCATTCCATGAAATATCTTTCATTGTTTCAGTCAGTGTATTTGTTTCACCATAAAACACTTTTTGCACCATGTTCAATGTATAAACAGCAGCCAGTATAATACTTACTGCGGCAAATGCTGTGTACCATTTATTGAATTGAAACAAACCACTGAACATCATAAACTCTCCAACAAATGCATTGGTTAATGGCAATGCAATATTTGCAAAGGCAATCACAACCAACATAATGGTTAATACCGGCGCTTTGTGTGCAATGCCAGATAAAGCAGAAATTTTTCGAACACCTAATTGCTTTTCAATTAAATCAACTACAATCCACAATCCAATGATATTGATGCCATGACTAAACATTTGTATCATCACACCTTGCAAGGCTATTTCTTTTGTAGTGAAAATAGCTGCACACATTAATCCGATATGAGCTATGGAGGAATAAGCAACCAGTCTTTTTAGATCATCTTGCTTGATAGCGATCAAACTGGCATAGATCATTCCTAATACGGAGAGTCCAATAACTACATTATCAAATTTTTCCACGGCGGAAGGAAACATAGGTATTACCCACCGTATAACGCCAAACAATCCCATTTTTACCATCACTCCGCTCAACACCATTGTAACTGCTGTAGGTGCCTGCTCATAAGTATCGGGCTGCCAGGTATGGAATGGAAAGATGGGCATTTTTACTGCGAAGGCAATAAAGAAAAGCCAGAATAACCAGTTTTGCTGACTCGCAATTAATTGTACACTGTGAAATGCCTGGATTGAAAAACTATGTTCGGCGAATGGTGTAGGGCCTGTTTGCAGGTAAACATAAATAATTCCCAACAACATTATAAGTGAAGCAGTAAATGTATAAATGAAGAATTTAAATGTAGCTGCAATTCTTCGCTCTCCACCCCAACGGCTGCATAAAAAATACACCGGTATTAAAGCAAGTTCCCAAAAGAAATAAAATAACAGTGCATCCGTAGCCAGGAAAACGCCCATTAAGCCAGCCTGCGATAATAGAATTAACCCATAAAAAGTATTTGAATGCTGGTAGTCATTTTTGTAAGTGGCTACAAATATTATAACAAATGAAGATGCTGTTAGTAATGAAAGGATCCTGCCCATTCCATCAAGGCTCACCGAAAAACTGGCGCCTATATATTTCAACCATTCATAATTAAAAGCCAGTCCGCTTAATTCAGCATCATTTCTGAAATATAAGCTACTCAACGAAACTGCCAATGTAATAACAGCAGCAAATAAACTCCACGCTTTCACTGATGCATCCCGCTTAATAAAAAATGTAATCAGCCCGGTAATGATCGGAATGAAGATCAGTAAATGAGGAATAGTTATATTATTACCAAACATTAAAAATATATTTTACAAGAACAACTGAATAATAAATAAGATCAAAATACCAATCACCATAAATAATACATAAACACCTACCTGGCCGGTTTGCAATAAACGAATTTGACGGCTGCCATAATTAACTGCCCTGCCAACACCGTTTACAAAACCATCCACCACATTTTTCTCAATTACATTATTAAAGAAAGTCGCCAGTGATTGCAAAGGCTTTACAATAATGGCATCATATAATTCATCCACGTACCATTTGTTTGCCAATACTTTTCCAAGACCCGTTTCTTCAGCTTCCGATTTTTCATACTTGCTGAATTTAGTCCATGCAACTATAATAGCAATCAACGCAGCTACAACAGAAATGCCCATCAACATGTATTCTGTACTATGCGCCATTTCGTGCTTTGTTACCAACTTATTGCTTTGTTCAAATATTGGTTCAAGGAATGCTTCCAACCGATGTCCGCCATGCATGAAAACTTCGGGAATACCAATCCATCCACCAATGACCGCCAATAATGCAAGAATGATCAATGGGAAAGTAATAGCCGCGGGGCTTTCATGTAAGTGATGTTCCTGGTCCTGCGTTCCACGGAATTTTCCGAGGAAAGTCATGGCGTATAAACGGAACATATAAAAAGCAGTCAGCACAGCACCTAAAACACCAATTCCCCATAACACTGGATTTTTTGCAAATGCACCAGCCAGTATTTCATCTTTTGAAAAGAAACCAGAAAATGGCGGCATACCTGCAATGGCCAAACATCCCAACAAAAAGGTGATATGTGTTATACTCATGTATTTTTTTAATCCACCCATGTTGCGCATATCCTGTTCGCCACCCATGGCATGTATTACACTACCGGCACCCAGGAACAACAATGCTTTAAAGAAAGCATGTGTCATTACATGAAACACTGCACCGGTATAGGCACCAACACCTAAGCCCAAAAACATATAGCCTAATTGGCTTACCGTGGAATATGCCAGTACCTTCTTTATATCGTTTTGTTTTAGTGCAATGGTTGCGGCAAGTATGGCGGTTGCCAATCCTATACCGGCAATTATACCTTGCGTTACAGGCGCCATTGTAAATAAAATATTGCTCCGGGCAATCATATAGATACCTGCTGTAACCATGGTAGCAGCATGTATCAAAGCACTCACAGGCGTTGGGCCGGCCATTGCATCCGGTAACCAGGTGTATAATGGAATTTGTGCACTTTTACCAGTTGCTCCTAAAAACAATAACAAGGTAATACCACCTATATCGAACGGTCTTAATTTTAATAGGCTTGCGTTTGAAAATACTTCATGATAGTCGGTAGTCCCTAATCTTGCAATCAACCAGAATACAGCTAATAAAAAACCAATGTCACCAATGCGATTCATGATGAAGGCTTTTTTGGCTGCTGCATTAAAATTGTTGTTCTTAAACCAAAATCCAATTAACAGGTAAGAACATAATCCTACACCTTCCCAACCGATGAACATAATAATATAATTGCCGCCCATTACAAGCAGCAACATAGAAAATACAAAGAGATTTAGGTAAGCAAAATATTTAGCGAAATCTTTTGATTCCTCTTCATGCATGTAAGAAGTTGAATATACATGAATGAGAAAACCAACGCCGGTAATGATTAACAGGAAGAGTGATGATAGCTGGTCAATTTGAAAATCGAACCCAACTTTTAATTGAGTGATATTGATAAAATCAAAATAATGCGCAACATGGGTATTACCATCTTTTACGCTAAAAAAAACAAATAGGCTGATCAAAAAAGAACCCAGTATTACACCACTGCCGATAATACCTGCCAATGATTTTGATAAACTTTTTCTGCCAAGCCCATTGATTAAAAATCCTATCAATGGTAAGACAGGTATCAGCCAAACAATTTGTAAAATATTATTCATAAGTCCTATCCTTTGAAGGGATGTTTACCTACATCTTTTAAAGTGTAGTGGTATTGTTTAATAAAAATATCTTTAAATTATTCAAACGCTTGCCTTACTCCCCTTTAGGGGTTGGGGGCGTCCTTAATTCTTTAACCTGTTTAAAAAATTAACATCCACAGAATGCACATTTCTGTACATCATTACAATAATAGCCAGGCCAACACTTACTTCTGCAGCAGCTACCACCATTATAAAGAAAACGAATATTTGAGCATCAGTTGCAGCCGATGGATTAATTGTACCCATTACTGTGTTGTGCATTTTAGAAAATGCAACCAACAACAAATTGGCTGCGTTCAACATCAACTCAATACACATGAAAATAATGATGGCATTGCGCCTTGTTAATACACCAATAACACCGATGCTAAACAATGCAACTGACAACAATATGTAATAATTTACCGGCATAATATTTTTATTTTTTAAAAGCCTTTTTTCTACCGGATCAACAACAGTTGAAACCATTTCGAATTTATAAGGCTTCCTTTTTTGAAATAACTACCGCACCAATCATGGCGCTTAAAAAAAGCACACTGCTTATCTCAAATGGAAAAACATATTCTGAAAATAAAGCCATACCCAGGTTCTTTATCAATCCTACATCTCCTCCATTCATTTGAACCAGTTGCTGAGTAGCTGCAGACTGCTTTAACGCTGCAACTATTACAAGCAAGAGGCAGCAACCTGCAATGGTGCCACCGTATAGCAGCAATTTATTTTTTTGAATGGGTTCAGAATCTGCGTTGAGATTCATCAGCATCACCACAAATAAAAATAACACCATGATAGCACCTGCATAAACAATGATGTTTACAATGGCTAAAAACTGTGCATTTAATAATATATAATGACCGGAGATGGCAAAGAAAGTTATAATAAGATATAATATACTGTAAACCGGGTTTTTGCTGGCCACCACCATTGTAGCACCGCCCAGGGCGAGCAAACTCAAAAACCAAAATAAAATTTCTGTTACACTCATAAGTAGTGTTAGGTTGTTTGTAAGAACGGGTTTATTATTTTGAAAAGGCTATTTGTTTAATCAACCATTGCCTGTAAACTATTTCAACGCAACCCTGCCGCCTTTTGCCTTTGCATAAGCCTCTGGTTCTGTAACCGGGTTAGGTATTAATAAATCTTCTTTAGCATAAATAAAACCCTTGCGCTGAAAATTAGCTGGTGCAAAAGTCTCACTTAAATAAATGGCATCTTTGGGACAAGCTTCCTCGCATAAACCACAAAAAATACAGCGCAACATATTTATTTCATATTTGGCTGCGTATTTTTCTTCTCTATACAAATTTTCTTCGCCGGGTTTTCTTTCCGCAGCTTCCATTGTAATGGCCTCTGCCGGACAAGCTACGGCACATAAACCACAGGCTGTGCAATTCTCTCTTCCTTCTTCATCCCTGTTTAAAATATGCAATCCCCGAAAAACCGGGCTGAATGGACGTGTTACTTCCGGGTAATTAATGGTGGGCCTTTTCTTAAACATGTGACCAAATGTAATGGCCATGCCTTTAAAAATTGCTGGCAGGTACAACCGCTCCATTAAAGTCATCGGTTTCCGCTCTACCTGTTGTGCTTTTTTTGTTAATGCTTCCATATCAATTGTATTGTACGCCACACAAAAGTTGCGCAAATATATTTTTAATGTTTAGAAATGCCAGTTATTTTGTTGAAATAAAATGAAACCGCCGGTAACCAGCATATTGATCAAAGCCAACGGTATTAATATTTTCCATCCAAGATTCATGAGTTGATCATAGCGGAAACGTGGGATGGTCCAGCGTACCCACATAAATAAAAATAAGAATGATGCTGCCTTTAAAAGAAACATCACAGCATGCAACAACGCCATCCAGTTTGTTCCTATCTGCTCTGCAAAAGCGCCGTCGTTTAAGAAAGGAATATCATATCCTCCAAAATACAAACTCACCATTACTGCGCCACTCAGGAACATATTGATATACTCAGCAAATAAAAAGAAACCAAGTTTCATAGATGAATACTCGGTGTGGTATCCGCCAATCAATTCGTTTTCTGCCTCCGGCAAATCAAAGGGCGTTCTGTTACATTCTGCAAAAGCACAAATCAAAAATATAAGAAAGCCAAGCGGCTGCTTCACAATGTTCCAACTGTACCAATGTTCCTGTTGCTGAACTACAATATCTTTTAAACTCAAAGTTCCGGTAGTCATCAATAATGCAATTAACGCAATGCCCATGGCCAGTTCATAACTGATGATTTGCGAAGCGGCTCTTAAACCACCAATTAATGAAAACTTATTATTACTTGCCCAACTACCAATCATAATTCCATACACGCCCATACTCACAACACCAAACACGTACAAAATACCAATATTAATATCAGCAATTTGTAGTGGAATATCACGGTTAAAAAAATGCACTTTATCGCCCCATGGAATTACAGCTCCGGTCATCATGGCGGTTAACATTGCCAGGCAGGGGCCAAGAATAAATAAAAACTTAGAGGATAAGTTTGGAATGATTTCTTCTTTAAAAAATAATTTTAAACCATCAGCCACTGGTTGTAATAACCCAAATGGACCGGCACGGTTAGGGCCCCGCCTGTCCTGCATGATGGCCGCCACCTTACGTTCAGCAAAGGTTGCGTACATGGCAATTACCAACGAAGACATTACCACCACCACAATTAAAACAAATTTTTCGAGCAATAAAGACAGTTCAATAGATAACAACATAATCTTTTATAAAAATTTTTTAACCGGCTATATTTTAATTTTCAACATTGTTGCGTCGCAGCCGATAGCTATCGGCTCTTGTACTTTATCAGCAATGTTGAACAAATTTTCCAATATTAAATTCCCTTCTCTTTTCCAATATCGCAATAGTCAAAAACTGCGTATTAATCGTTGCATTAAGGCACCTGTGCAAAATCATCCGAATGCGCAGGGCCATCTATTTCGCTTAAATGAATAAATGGTTTGTTTACACCGCTTTCATCATGAATGTCCATCAATAGCCTTGGCTCTCTACCTCCCATAACTTCCTGGATGGTTTCTTTGGGTATTACCAGTCCCTGGTACCTGCCCTGCGATATCACCGAATGACGACTGATTTTTGTAACCCCTTCAATCACCCAGTCACTTGTATTCTTTTTATCAAACCTGCAGGTATTGCATATCCAGCCAGGTTTGCCATCATAACTTTGTACTTCACCCCATTGATCTTTTCGGGCCGTTACTCTATACACTTCATCACCCCGCAACCATAGAGTTGTTTTACCACAGCAGTCCGGATTTTCACAATCCCTGTGAGCATCTACCGGCTTGGTAAACCAAACACGATTTTTAAAACGGAAAGTTTTATCTGTTAAAGCACCCACCGGGCAAACATCAATCATATTTCCACTAAAGTCATTGTCAATTGCTTTTGAAATATATGTAGATATTTCTGCATGCTCACCCCTGTCTAATATACCATGCACTCTTTTATCTGTAAGCTGGTCTGCTACATAGGTACACCTGTAACACAAAATACAGCGTGTCATGTGTAGTTGAATATATGGACCAATGTCTTCTTTTTCAAATGTGCGGCGTGGAAATTCGTAACGGGTGCCTTCTTTGCCATGCTCATAACCCAAATCCTGTAGGTGGCATTCGCCTGCCTGGTCGCAAATAGGGCAATCAAGCGGATGATTCAACAATAAAAATTCTACCACGCCGGCTCTTGCATCTTTTACTTTTTCGCTGGTAATATTTTTTACAATCATGCCATCCATTACATTGGTTCTGCAGGATGCTACCAATTTTGGCATTGGCCTTGGATCTGCAGTAGAACCTGCCGCTACTTCTACCAGGCAGGTACGACATTTACCACCACTACCCTGTAACTTACTATAGTAGCACATAGCCGGCGGTGTTACATCTCCACCAATCTGGCGGGCTGCGTTCAACACTGTTGTACCTGCCGGCACATCAATGGTAATATTATCGATGGTTACTTTAAATGTTTTTATTTCTTCAGGCATTCTTTAATTCATTTATATCTGCTTCGTAATTTTTTTCTTTTAAGTAGTGCAAAAATGATTTTATCTTTTTTATTGATCCGCAATCAGTTTTTATAATTGCGTTTACCAATTTATTTAATCTTTCATCACTTTCATTATCAATATCACTTTTTATTTGCTTCTTTAATTTTTTATAATCTTTTGAGTAACCAAAATCTTCTATTAATAAACCATTTTCTTCCAAAACATCAATAATCCAATTTTCTAATGGAGGGTTGAGTTGAATAATAAAATGTTTTCGACTTTTATGCTTTAATAACACCAACTTGTTCCCCTCATAATGCACATCACATTCTCTCAAATAATTTAACTCCCTTTTATCCTTATCAATCAGCGCAACTGCAAATGAATTCTTTAATCTTTTGTCTAAATCATTTACCACATTATTACTTCCCTTTCTATGAACCAATCTTTTATTTGTTTGCAATAACCTTTTTAGAAGAAGTGTATCAAAAAAACATTCTGGCACAAAATACATCCACCAATTATCTTCAAAATTAACCATGAGTTTCCTGTGGTATGAATTGATCAATATTCATGAAAAAATCATAACCGAACTGATAAGCTTCCTGAACATCTGCCTCATTCATTCGATAAATCAGTGTTTCCCCTGTAGCTTTTTTATAACTTACTATGTAAATTGATAAATCACTTTGTTCTACGTTATCAATTAAATCATGTAAAACAAATGGGCTATGGGTAGTAAGAAAAAACTGGTTTCCATTTTCATCATAGACAATATCATTTGCGAATTTTGAAATGTAGGGAGGAAACATGTGTGCCTCAGGTTCTTCAAAAAGCAACACACTATTTTCATTAGAATCAATTGCAGCTTTGTGAAAAATAAGACGTTGTAATGTGTCCGCAACTTGTGACAAAGAAAACTGAAACGCACTATATTCATCAAGTGGCTTCTGTATAAATATGTCTTCATTTTCGTCAAATACCAACTTTAGATTGTATTCAGAAAACAATTGACCGCATTCTTTCCTCAACTTGTTATTATGCCTTATTACTTCAGACAGATTTTCTCCAAAAGGTGAAACCAAAGAAGTTGGCTCTATAGACATTTCAAAATTACTCCCGCCAAATTGATACTTTTTTAATGTGGGGGTTTCGTATCGAGAATTATTCGAACTTTCAGTATGTCTAAGAACTCCTTTTTTATCAATTTTAAACCGAGTTTTTATACCTTGTTTTATTCCTGCAGCAGTTTCAGGAGAGGTAATTTTAATCTTTCTTTTTTCAACTTGTAAATCCTTAATTTCAAAATCAACTTCATTTTTATTAACATATTCTAAAGAGAATAAAAAGTCGTCAATTAATATATCTGCAACTTTTTTCTTGTCGCCATCATTGAATATATCTATCAATTCATTAAACCGACATAAATGTTTATAAGAAATACCTTGAGATTTATATTTTATATAAGAGACTAAACTCAACGCCTCTAAAATGTTACTCTTTCCAACATTAGGATAACCAATAAAAACATTAACTCTCTTACATCCTTCAATTTTTTGATGGCGTATTGATTTAAAGTTTTTAATTTCTATGTTATCTATAAAATTCATTCTTACTTTTCAAATGATTCAAAATCTATCTAATTACATTTAGGAAACAGCGGTTAAGCCATTTCCGGCACATGTATCGGATCTGCATAATGCCTCAACCCATAATTTTCTTTAAGGCAAAGTTCCGGGTTCATTACATGCCATTCAAACTCATCACGGAAATGCCTGATTGCTGCCGCTACCGGCCAGGCTGCTGCGTCGCCCAATGGGCAAATGGTGTTGCCCTCTATCTTACGCTGAATATCCCACAGTAAATCTATATCTTTCATCTCACCTTTTCCGTTCTCTATCTTTTTCAAAATTCTTTCCATCCATCCTGTACCTTCTCTGCAGGGGCTGCATTGTCCACAACTTTCATGGTGATAAAATCTTGCCAATGTCATTGTATTTCTAACCACACACTGATCTTCATCCAATACAATAAAACCACCACTTCCCATCATACTGCCTGTTGCAAATCCACCGTCACTCAGGCTTTCGTAATTCATGAGGCGTTTTTCGCCCTTAGCTGTTGTCAATAATAAATTAGCCGGAAGTATAGGAACTGAAGAACCGCCCGGTATGCAAGCTTTTAAACGCTTACCATTGGGGATACCTCCGCAATATTCATCGCTATAAATAAATTCTTCTACTGAAATAGTCATGTCTATTTCGAAAATACCCGGTTTATTGATATTGCCACAGGCAGATATCAGTTTGGTCCCCGTACTTTTACCCACACCTATTTTTGAGTATGCTTCCCCCCCCTCATTGATGATGGGAACAACTGCTGCAATGGTTTCTACGTTGTTAACCACGGTAGGGCAATCCCACAAACCTTTAACTGCCGGAAACGGTGGTTTAATTCTTGGGTTTCCTCTTTTGCCTTCAAGGCTTTCAAGCAAGGCGGTTTCTTCGCCACAGATATAGGCACCTGCACCCCGCTGCACATAAATTTCACAATCAAAACCGGAACCAAGAATATTTTTTCCCAGGAAATTATTTTGTTTTGCTTCTGCAATGGCTTCTTCCAGTATATCGGTTATCCATGCATATTCGCCTCGTATATAAATGTAGCTCACGTTGCTTCCTAACGCAAAGGATGAAACGATCATTCCCTCAATTAGTAAGTGAGGAATAAATTCCATCAGGTAACGGTCTTTAAAAGTACCGGGTTCACTTTCATCCGCATTGCATACCAGGTAACGAGCCACACCTTCAGGCTTGGCCAAAAAGCTCCATTTCATCCCTGTTGGAAAACCTGCACCACCACGACCACGCAAACCACTTTTCTTTACTTCCTCAACGATATCTGCCGGCGCCATTTTAATAGCAGTTTCTACGCTGCGGTATCCGCCCTCACGACGATACACTTCAAATCCGCGGATGCCGGGAACATGTGCTTTGTCTAATAATAATTTTTTGCTCATACTTTATCAAAACCTTTACTGCTTCTGGTGAAGCTTACATATTTGAATTCAATGCTGCTTTGTATCCTGTTTGCGATTTCAACGATTCTTAATTTGCCTTTGCCCTGCACTCATCAATTATTGCATCTACCTTTTGTTTGGTTAAATGCTCTCTGTAATGATTACCCAACTGCATCATGGGTGCATAACCACAAGCGCCCAGGCACTCTACCGGTTTTAAAGTAAACATGCCATCAACAGTTGTTTCGCCTGCACCTATGTTTAATTTTTCTTTGATGTATGCAATGATATCATCGCTGCCATTCACCATACATGGCCCTGTTTGGCAAACTTCAAAAAGATATTTACCAACCGGCTTTAGATTGTACATGCTGTAAAAGCTGGCAACTTCGTACACTTCTATAGGTTCAATTTTTAACAGGGTTGCTACGTAATCCATTACCGGCGTATCCAGCCAACCTCCAAACTCCTGCTGCGCAAGATGTAGTACAGGAAGCAGTGCACTTTTATGCCTGCCCTCCGGATAACGGCCCATTATTTCGTGGACCTTATTTAATTTTTCTGCTGAAAATTGAATATCCATTTATTTGTTGTTCTGTCTTTTTTTCAAAATTTTTTCGAGCATTTCCGCATCAGCCAAATCTTTTAACCGGCCTGTTGATTTCTTATTTGCAATCAATTCATTTATATGAATGCAACGTATATTAATTCCGTCATTTGTATAAATATGGCTGGACTGATATGCGTCTTCAAAACTTACTCCTGAAATAGAAGTTAAAATATCAATTCTAAAAGGAATTCGCCCCAACATTATCACATTATCTTCCTTTAAAAAATCTTATTTTACAAAGCCAATAGAAGAACCTGTAAATTCTTTTATAACCAGTATAATTTTTTCGGCATTCTCATTTCCCATTTCTATAAAAAAATCCATGTCCACCCGTAGTCCTTTGATAGCCCTCAAATATTACAGCCCACCCCCCAACCAATATATACTTAACCTGATAGTTATTTAATAGCTTTATAAAATCAACAAAGTTTTCATTCAAATTCATAGCTATCATCACTTAAAGATCTGATAGAAATACTTTTATCCCTATCTAATAAATATTCTTTGCTCCAAATCATCTGCCTCATTGCTTCAACATTTCTTACACTTTCCTGCCAATCCGTATTAGCATAATCCTCCACCTCTGCTTGTTCCGCACCTGCAAAAGATTCTACTTGAACTGATATTTTTATCCTTTTTGCCATAGCATTTAAGCATCCAGTTCGCCTGCTATCAGGTTTAAACTACTCATTGTAATAACTGCATCGCTTAACATGCCACCTTGCACCAATTCAGGAAATGCCTGGTAATAAATAAAGCATGGCCTGCGGAAATGAAGCCGGTAAGGTGTACGTCCACCATCGCTGATGAGGTAAAAACCCAACTCGCCATTGCCACCTTCAACTGAACTATAAACTTCTCCGGCCGGAATATCTGTTTCACCCATAATGATTTTGAAGTGATAGATGAGTGCTTCCATCTTTGTGTACACATCCTTCTTTTCCGGTAAATAATAAGCAGGAGAATCGGCGTGAAAAACTTCTGCTTCGGCACCTTTAAATTCCTGTACTTTCTGATAAGCTTGTTTGATGATGCTGATGCTCTGCCACATTTCTTCATTCCGTACCAGGTACCTGTCGTAACAGTCGCCGGTTTTTCCTACGGGGATGATAAAATCCATATCCTCGTAAGAACTGTAGGGTGTATGAACACGTACATCATAATCTACTCCGGCGGCCCTTAAATTAGGACCGGTGAATCCGTAGTTAAGCGCCCTTTCTGCCGCAATAGCTCCGCAACCAATGGTGCGTTCCATAAAAATACGGTTGCGGGTAAACAGGTTTTCGAATTCCTTTAATTGTTTGGGATAAGTAGCCAGGAATTGTTCCAGTTTTTCAAATGCTTTATTGGTAAAGTTTCTTTCAAAACCACCAATGCGGCCAATATTGGTTGTAAGCCTGGAGCCACAAACCTCTTCATAAATTTCGTATATCAATTCCCTGAACTGCATCAGGTAAAGAAAACCTGAGTAAGCGCCACTATCCACACCCACGATAGAATTACAAATCAAATGATCTGAAATTCTTGACAATTCCATGATGATAATTCTTAAATAATCTACACGTTTAGGCAGTTTTACATTCAGCAATTTTTCGCAGGTAATGTGCCAGCCCATATTGTTTATGGGAGATGAGCAATAATTTAACCGATCGGTAAGTGGGGTTATTTGGTAAAGTGGCCTTCTTTCCGCCAGCTTTTCAAAGGCCCGGTGGATATAACCTACGGTGGACGTGGCCTTCATGATGCGTTCGCCGTCCAGTTCTAATATATTTTGAAATACTCCGTGTGTTGCAGGATGGGTAGGCCCAAGGTTGAGCGTGGTTGTTAACTTCTCAATACTTCCTTCCGGTAATAAAATATGGTCACTCATAATTTCTAAGTCAAAAGTTTAAAACCAACATCCGATCGCTGTCGGATAAAACATATTGGTATTAAGGCCAGGCGCATTCTTAATCCCTATTTGCTATTTTCTCTTTATCCCCTTCCAAACATTTCATCGTCTTTGTCAGTTCTGGTTTGATCTTCCAGTGGAAATTCTTTGCGCATTGGAAAATAATCCATCTCATCCACATTTAATATTCTGATAAGGTTTGGATGCCCTGTAAAATTTACGCCAAAGAAATCGTAGGTTTCTCTTTCCATAAAATTGGCCGATTGGTACAATGCAGTTGCGCTATATACATCGGGTTGATTGATATCTGTAAACACCTTGAATCGTATCCGTACATTATCAACAAGATTATGCAAATGATACACTACTGCCAGCTCTGCGCCCTTATTATCGGGGTAATGTACAGCTTGCAGATCGGTTAAAAAGCGAAATTTTAAGATTTCGTCATCGAATAAAAATTGTAAAACTTTAAGGTTAAGATCTTTAGGGCCAGTAAAAGTAAGCATTCCATAAGGCTCCTGCCAGTCGGTAAGCTGATCCCCGAATTTTTCTGTGAGCTTTTGTTGAACTAGTTCGTTGGTTAAAGACATAAAGCTTTTAGCTTTTTTCGTTAGCGTTTGCTAAAGTGAATATATAAATAAATCTGCGTCAGGTGCTTGTAAGCTCCTACTGTATTCCATAAACTTCCATTAGATCTTTGTATTTTTCTCCGTTTCTTCTGCGCAGGCTTTCTTGTCCTACCAGTTCCTGGATTTTCATAAATCCATCCAAAATAGCTTCCGGCCGTGGCGGACAACCCGGCACGTAAACATCTACCGGAATTACCTGGTCAATGCCCTGCAATACCGAGTAAGTATCAAATATACCGCCGCTACATGCACAGGCACCTACCGATAAAACCCAACGAGGTTCCGCCATTTGAAGATAAACCTGGCGTAATACAGGACCCATTTTTTTAGAGATAGTACCCATTACCATCAACAGATCACATTGGCGTGGAGAGAAGCCTACCCTTTCGGAACCGAAACGGGCCAGATCGTAGTGACTTGCCATTGTTGCCATAAACTCGATACCACAACAAGATGTTGCGAATGGCAATGGCCAAATAGAGTTTTTGCGGGCCAACCCTACAACTTTTTCAAAGGAAGTAGCCATAAAGCCATCCCCCATCATGCCCTCGGGGGCCTCCACCATTTTAAGTTTTGTATTATATTGAACGGGACGTGACATCTTTTTAATTTAACTAATTTAAAAATAACGCATTTAAAAGGCTACAATAACAAAACAATCAGATTAACATATTGTTCCCTCACAACTTATTAATAAATGCATTGATGCATTTTTAATCTTCCCAATTTAAAGCACCTTTTTTAATAATATATATAAAACCAGTCATAAAAAATCCTACAAACATAACCACGGCTAAGAATCCATGCCAACCCAATTCTTTAAAATTGACTGCATAAGGGTAGAAAAAAATAACTTCTACGTCAAACAGTACAAATAAAATTGCTACTAAAAAATATTTGACAGCCATTGGCTGGCGGGCATTTCCTTTTATTTCAATCCCACTTTCAAAATTTTGTAATTTGTCTGTTGTATTTCTTTTAGGTCCAAAACTATGGGTGAGCAGCATCATAGTGGCAATAAAGCCAATCGCAAAAATTAATTGAATACCGATGGGTAAATAATTAGATGCTGTGTTAGTAGCTTGTAGAATAAAGAATTGCATATTGCAAAAATAGG
The DNA here is from genome assembly GCA_046590675.1 of Ferruginibacter sp. Lineage (GTDB taxonomy): Bacteria > Bacteroidota > Bacteroidia > Chitinophagales > Chitinophagaceae > Ferruginibacter. The sequence continues at coordinate 44,344 of JBKJUP010000078.1, forward strand.
GCAGGGTGAGCAAATAACAATCTACCAATCTAAAAAGAAAACCCATTCCTATCTAAAGGAATGGGGAATATTATTCTTATAATTAATTTCTTGCTATTTGGCTTCAGGCGCCTTTGGCTTGGTGCCTTTAGCTTCAGGCTTATTTGCAGCAGGCTTGCCTTGCTTGCCTGGTGCCGGAGTCATATTCATGGATCCAATAACTGTTTTATTAGTAAGTGCTTCTGAATCGGCAGGATCTATTACCAACACACTATCACAATAAGCTAATGCCATGTCCTTATCTTTCTTGATATTGGCATAATAAGCCACAAAATATTTATAACTACCAATCAACTGATTTTTATATTTTACTTTATCAGCCTGGCCTACCTCAATTGCTTTTTCAAAAGCAGGATTTGCCAATCCCTCTTCCATGGTTGAATCAACGGCCCATTTTGCTTTTCCAATCATATAATAACTAAAGGCATCGTCCGGAAACTTTTGACCGTATAAATTAAATATGTCAATTGAATTATCATATTTTCCCGCTCTGAAGTAATCGTATCCGGCATAATAAAGATCCGTTTTAGTAGGATTCTTTTTTACATTAATTATTTTACTAAACCAATCTGCAGCTTCTTTAAATTTCTTCTGATCTTCGTAGGACGTTGCAATAGACTTAAGGTAAGTAACTTTATTTACTTCGATAGAATCCAATGCTACTGCTTTATCAACATAGGTACCCGCCAATGAATCATTTCCAGGAAACTTAAGTAAGACGGTGGCATAAGTTGAATAATCACCGGTTCCTATCTGATCTTCATTTGCCTTTGCAAAATATTTTTCAAATGAAGTTTTTGATTTTAATGAATCGCCTAATTTATTTTCAGCATAAGCTATAATACCATATAATTTCCAATACGGGTTGGGTTGACTAAGACACTCTTCTGATTTTGAAACTGCTTCCGCAAACAAACCTTGTGCATATTTCATAGACGCTCTATAGTAACAATTCTTACGATCCTCATCTGTATTGGCTAAATATTTATCAAGGTATTCAGATGAAAGTGTAACGTTGGTATTATAATAAAGATCAGACAGATTTTTATAAACAGGAGCATATAAAGGATCTCTTGCAATGGCATCGTTAAAATACTTCATGTATATTTCTTGCTGGCCCTGCCCCTGGGTTTGATAAATTTTACCAATACGATATGGCGCTCTCGCATACTTGGGATCCAGTTCCAGTGCAGCTTCGTAAGAAATCTGAGCCTTACCGCCATCTCCAATTTTTTTGTAAGCATCACCCAGGTTTACCAACACATCGGGATCTTTCATCTTTTTAAAATCAGCCGCCAGTTTAAGTTTATCAACTGCATAATTACCATCGCCATTTTTTGAATCGGGATCAGCATTTGCATGACCTACTGCATTCAATACATCCAAATCTTTATTTTTAGATAAGCTAAGTGCTGTTTCAAAACGATTGCGGGCATCCTGCGGTTTATTCTCCAGCAACTCAACATGCCCCATGCCTGCCAACAGTAAAGGACTATTTGGGTTTGCCATTAAAGTTTTTTGATACAATGCTTTGGCGGCGTCTACATCTTCCATGCCAATGAGTGTTTGGCCCAGCCAATAAACGGCTTCTAAATTGTTTGGATTTGCCTGTACCAATTTGTCAAAAACGTCCTTTGCGCTTTTATATCTTTCATAATATAAAGACTTTCGTCCGTCTTCAAGACTTTGGGCTTTCATTACGTTTGAAAGAAACAACACGGTAATTAGCAGCAATCCAGATTTAATTTTGTTCATTTTATTTGAATGTTTAAGTCTTTACAATGTTATTAAATATTAACGGAATCCATGAAATAGTTACTCAATCTTTTTTAAGCTTTTCATTGATTTGGACGTTTCTTACACCAAAACCCATTTTACTTGATCCCAGGTAAGCTCTCTTAAAAATGAGCTGTCCCCGTTCGTACTGCATAAAGTTTAAAAAGCCAGAACCTAGTCCGCTATAATTTTCCTTTAGTATATAATACAAACCACGTACCAAAGGATATGTTTTTGTAAGGATGCTATACTGGCTTGGTTTTACATACGGCGAATCTGTACAGTCATTACATTTCAGGTAAGCAATTTTTACTTTTTTTAACATATTTAACTGGGCTGAATCCTCGGGATTCCCAATCCAGCTTATACCCACAAAACCTATTGCATTTTCATTTTCGGATATGTAGTTTAAAACATCTGTGCTATTCTTTACTGCCCTAACAACACTGGTATCAAATGGCTTTCCTTTTAAAATACTGTCAATTGCAAACCTCACAGTACTGGTAGCTGATAATCCATCAAAAACTACCTGTTGCTTTTTTGCTGCTTTACCAGATAACATATTTTTTAAACGATCCATTGAGTATAAGGTATCCGTACTTTTTGCATTTACTACCACTGCAATTGCATCCGATGCCAATTCATCCCAGCGTGGAACAAAATTCAAAGAATCTTTGTAATACCTTTCTTCCTGTCTTGTAAGTCCTCTTGTAACAATGATCATCCTGGTGGCAGAATCCCTTAAAATATCTTTTAAACATTCTGCTTCTGGTTTGTAATGAACGATGATTTTTGCACCAGGATAAGTGCCTTCAAAAACACTTATTTCCTCATCCATTACCGGCTTAAACGATTCATCCACACTTATGTTGATTTCGCCACTGGTAAGCGTATCAGTTGGTGTAACAATATCTTTTTTTGCACTGCAACCCATCAACAAAAAACAACCAATAAAAAAGCATCCAAACAATGACCTGGTGTTCCTTCCTTTTACATTTTCCATGCTTATCTGTAATAATTTTTACTGTACCCTCTGTAAATTCTAAATCCCCCATACAACCAGCATACCAACGCAAAAATTTTAATCAGCACAGGATCATATTGATTGATGAATTTTTCTGTAAGCGTTATTGGAAACATAAAAAAGCAACCCGCTATCACCATAAAAGCACCCATACCATAATTGGTAATACTGCGCATTCGTATAAATCCCTTTTCTCTTTCACTCAATTGTTCCCTTTCAAATTCTTCTAATGCCATAATTTATTTTTTTAAAATAACTGTGAAGCCAATGGCTTCACAGTTTGCGGACGAGCAAATTACTAAATTAATTACTGAAATTTAATCTTCCTGCATAAACTTAACAGGAATTGTATAATAAACCGATACATTCTGTCCTTTTGATTTTCCGGGTATCCATGCCGGCATTCTTTTTAAAACGCGTAACACTTCATTGTTAAAGACCTCCCCACCATCTTCGGCCAAATTAAAACTTTTCAATTTTCCATCGTATCCAACTACAAAAGTTACTTTAACACTCACTTTTTCGCCGTCTTCAAGATCCCTTGGATTTTGTAGGTTTCTTTCAAGAAATTTCCTGAGCGCACTCATACCTCCGGGATATTGGGGCATCACATCAGGGTTGCTGATTGGCTTTGTAACATCCATAACTACTGCAGGCGCTGTAACAACAGGTGCAGGCGGGGCTTCAATAATTCCCGGCGAAGCGATGATACCGTTTCCAGTTCCCGAACTTATTGCAATTGCCCCGGTTCGCTCTGCAGGATCTGTTGTAAGAATGCTGTCTGCAACTTCTTTCTTATCCACAATTATTGGCGTGCCTGCACTTTTCTTTTGAGAAGCTAATTCACTTTTTACAGGTTGCTTAGGTTTTTCCGGTTTCTTTTCCAAAATGATTGGTGGTGGAATTGATCCCATAATAATTTCTTCAAATTTTATTTTGTTGTCTTTTGAAGGGGGTAAAAAAGTGGATGCAGATAATATAATAACAGCCAATAGCATAATACCAATTGATTGCATTAACCGGTTGGCATAAAACTTACGCAGCATGTACGCTCCATAGTCTTTATTTCTATTTTCAAAAATGATGTCTAATACATCAGATTTCAGAATCATTTCGATATTCATATTTGGTTGGTTTTAGTTGTTAAAACATTAAAACCGGCGCCGTTGAATATAGGAGCCATTTATTCATAAAATCCATAAAAAAACAATTTTAATTTACCAGGTATTTGCTTCCCCTCTTCCATAGCAACCGATTATCATATTATACATTCCTTCTAATAATTGAACAACTTATATTTGCAACATGAAAATTTTGATGGTTTGTCTTGGAAATATTTGCCGCAGCCCACTTGCTGAAGGGATATTAAAGGATAAGCTTAAAAAAACAGGATTAGGTTGGGAAGTTGATAGTGCCGGCACCAACGGATATCATGCCGGTGAACAACCACACAGGCTTTCACAAAAGGTTGCAAAAAAAAATGGTATTGACATCAGCAACCAGCGCTGCAGAAATTTTTCGAAAGAGGATTTTGATAATTTTGACCTGATCTATGCAATGGCATCAGATATTATTGTTGAAATGAAAGATATAGCGAAGGACAAATACGATTCATCAAAGGTAAAGTTGTTGCTAAACGAAAGTTATCCCGGCGGAGATTTGGATGTGCCCGATCCCTGGTTTGGCGGTGAAGATGGATACCACCGGGTATATGCATTGATTGATGAAGCATGTGATGCGATTATACAACATGCACTGGCTGACCCCGATTTTCGAAAGTGATTATTATCTTACCAAAGTAAAAGCACTGATAAGTACCCATATCATTTTACATCCTGAAAACTACAATAATCAATTTTTTATAGCGTCAGTTTTTTACAATAATTAAATAACAATAATGGCCAAACCAACTTTACCCCAGGGAACCAGGGATTTTTCCGCAGAGGTTGTACGCAAAAGGAATTATATTCTTACTACCATAAAAACTGTTTTTGAATTATATGGATTTGAGCCACTGGAAACGCCTGCCATGGAAAACCTGGAAACACTTATGGGAAAATATGGTGAGGAAGGCGATAAGCTAATATTTAAAGTGTTGAATAACGGCCTCAACAATCCCAAAAACATAGACAAGGCAAAGGCTGGATTTGAAAAACTGATGGAAGGCAAAAGTAGCGCCGAGCTTACAGAGCGTGCCTTGAAATATGACCTTACCATTCCATTTGCAAGATATGTTGCAATGAATCATACCAAACTAACCTTCCCGTACAGACGCTACCAGGTGCAGCCGGTATGGCGTGCAGACCGTCCGCAAAAAGGCCGTTACCGGGAATTTACCCAGTGCGATGCAGATGTGGTTGGCAGCACTTCTTTATTAAATGAAACTGAGCTTGCAAATTTATATAACCAGGTATTTACCAGCTTATCACTTGGTGATTATGAATTAAAAATTAACAACCGTAAAATTTTAACGGCACTTGCTGATTTATGTGGCGGCCAGGACAAAATGATTGCTATCACAATAGCCATTGATAAGTTAGATAAGATTGGACTCGAGAAGGTAAAAGAAGAACTGGCATTAAAAGAACTTACACCTGAGCAGATCATTGTTATTGAAAAATATTTATCGATCACAGGCAGTAATGAAGAAAAATTAACGCAGATAAAATTATTGGTTGGTAATATTTCAATGGGCAAAAAAGGAATTGAAGAAATAGAATTTTTGATTGAACATAGTAAAGGAATTAACCTGCAGATCGACTTCACGCTTGCCCGTGGGTTAAATTATTATACAGGAATTATCTTTGAAGTAAAAGCTCCTCCAACAGTTCAAATGGGTAGCATTGGCGGAGGCGGCCGTTATGATGATCTTACCGGGCTATTCGATGTACCGGGCATTCCCGGTGTTGGAATTAGTTTTGGTGTTGACAGAATTTATGATGTACTGGAAGAGTTACAACTTTTTCCCGGGCAGGTAGAAGTTGGAACTAAGGCCATTTTTTTCAATATGGGAAACGATGAAAGCCTTTTTGCCTTTAACATCATGCAGCAAATGAGGGGAAAAGGTATTTCATGCGAACTCTTTCACGAGCCTGTTAAAATCAGCAAGCAGTTTAGTTACGCAGAAAAAAAGAAAATTGAATATGCTGTGATTATTGGAAGCAAAGAAATTGAACAAAATTATTGCCTGGTTAAAAATCTTAAAACAGCAACGCAGGAAGTGGTGGTTTTTGACAGGCTGGCCGATTATCTTAAATAAATAAAACAACCAACAATAAATAGTATCATTAATAAAAATTAATTTATGCAAAAAAATAGTCTCTTAAAGCTGATGGTGTTCTGCGTTATAACACTGGTGCTGGCTTCCTGTAGTAAATCAAATACACAAGGACGTTATATACCTAAAGAAGCTGCTGCGGTAATTATGTTGGATGGAAAATCGCTTACTGCGAAACTTCCATGGGATGAAATAAAACAAAACCTGATTTTCCAGGAAGCGTATGGCGACAGCAGCTTACCGGCCTCTATTAAAAGCCTGATGGAAAACCCGGCAAGTGCAGGGATTGACCCACAAACCGACCTGATGTTTTTTACAATCAAAGATAGCCTTGGCGGATATGTTGCTTTTGAAGGAACTGTAAAAGATGCGGCGGCCTTTAAAAAGTTCAACCAGCAGGTTACTGAAAATGGTACCGAAAGTGAAAAAGGCGATGTGCAATTTATCAGCAAAGCGCCTGTTTGTGTAGGCTGGACAAAAGATAAATTTATTTACATCATCAACGCGCCTCAGATGGCGCAGATGGACGACCTGTCAAGAAGAATGATGAGAGATTCGATTGATATGCCAGCCGTTTCGGCAAGGGATATCAGTTTAACATGCCAATCAATTTTTGATTTGTCAGAAGGCAGTTCACTTGCAAAAAATGAGCATTTTACTTCGCTTACAAAAGAAAGTGGTGATATGCATTTCTGGATAAATTTTGAAGAAATAGGTAAAAGCACAGGATCTAATAATGCACTTGCAATGCTGAACATGGATCGTTTTAACAAAGGCAATGTAACTACCGGAACGGTTAATTTTGAAAATGGCAAAATGGCCATCAAAGTAAAGTCTTATGCAAGCGATGATTTAATGAAAATTTTCAAAAAATACAGCGGCGGGAAGATTAATGAAGATATGGTTAAGCGTTTACCCGGTAAAGATATGATGGCAGTAATGGCGCTAAATTTTAAACCGGAAGGCTTATTGGAACTGGTAAAATTAACCGGCTTTGATGGCCTTGTAAACATCGGATTAAAATCACTCGGCTTTACAATAGAAGATTTTGTAAAAGCAAATAAAGGAGATGTAGTGATAGGCTTTTCTGATTTAACGATGAAGGTAGATTCTGCTGGTTTACAACCAGGAAACCCTGAACCAAACTTTCCTGTAAAACAAACGCCGGATTTCAATTTTGTTTTTTCGGCTTCTATTGGTGATAAAGACGCCTTTAATAAACTGGTTGATGCAGGCAAAAAAATGGGTGCATCTGCACTGGACGAAAATGGTAATTCAAAGCTTAGTTATAATTCAAACGGCACTTTTTTTGCCCTGGGAAATTCCAAAGAAAACGTTGATAAATTTTTAGCTTCTCCCAGCAATAGTTTTGATTTTCTTGACAAGATGAGTGGAGAGCCACTTGGCGGATATCTGAATGTACAATCACTTTTAAAATCTTTCGGGAGCCTTGCACAAAAAGACAGTGCTGCAAAAATTGCTTATGATGCCAACCTTAGTATGTGGGATAATATTGTTTGGAAAGGTGGCAACTATGATGATGGTGGCATCACTCAAAATATTGAAGTAAACCTGGTAGATAAATCAACCAACAGTCTGAAACAGCTCAATAATTATGCTGCTAAAATGGCTTCTTTTTATAAAGAAAATAAAAAGAAGCATTCGGAGGAAATGAAAGGTTATGAAGAAGAAATGAACATGTCTGCAGATACCACAGCGTTACCTTCAGGGAATAATTAAAATTTGTTTTCATTTACTGCCAATTCACTAAAATGAATTGGCAGTTTTATAATAATGTTTTCATGCAAATTTCGATGCAGCATATTTTCCCCGCTTTTTTTGATGCAGCTAAAACAAATGATTCGCAGGTTTGGAACAAAGATGTTGTTTTCAAAAAAAATGAAAATGTACATATCATAGCGCCAAGTGGCAGCGGCAAAACATCGCTGATCCATTTTTTGTATGGCCTCAGAAATGATTACAATGGCAGGATTGAATACGACTCCAACGATATCAAACATTTTGACGAAGAAAAATTTTCGCAATGGAGACAACAGCATATCAGCATTGTTTTCCAGGATCTTCGCTTATTTACAGAACATACCGTTTTGCAAAACCTCGAAATCAAAAGGCTGTTGCATCCATACCACCCCAAAAGTAAAATTATTGAAATGGCCAGCCGGCTGGGTATTGAAAATAAGTTGCATAAACTTTGCAAAACCTGCAGCTACGGCGAACAGCAACGCATTGCCATCATCCGGGCTTTGCAACAACCCTTTGATTTTTTATTGCTGGATGAACCCTTCAGTCACCTTGATGAAAAAAACCGGGCGAAAGCCATGGAGCTAATGGAGGAAGAAAGTGCCGCAAGAAAAGCTACCATCTTATTGGCTGATCTTCGGGAGATTGAATATTTTAAATCTGAAAGAACATTGCATTTGTAGCGGCACCTGCCATAAACATTTTTATATGCCTGTTAAAAGTTTATCGTTTAAAAATATTGCACCTTTTCTGTCGTCGGATCTTAACAAAGTATCGAGGGTGTTGAGTTATGCAGGGTTGGGTGTGGGTGTATTGCTGTTGATTTGTTCCATTCAGATGTTTATCAATATCAACCAGCTACTAACTGAAAAGAATAGCCGTAAAAGTGGTGCCGATTATATTTCTGTTACAAAAACCATTACCAATGACAACATGGGTAAAGACAATAGTTTTTCACCGGCAGACATCGCAGACCTGCAGGCGCAAACATTTATTGAAGCAGCGGCTCCTTTAATTTCAAACCAGTTTCGGGTTAAGGCAAGCGCCGGAAACATCATTCCATTTAGTACCGATCTTTTCCTGGAATCGCTTGATGAAAAATTTATTGATACGGTGCCACCAACTTTTACCTGGCAACCGGGACAAACAGATGTACCCATTATTTTTTCTTCCGATTTTATGGAGATGTACAATGTATTTGCACCCAGCCAGGATCTGCCACAGCTTTCAGATAAAACCATGTCCTCTGTAAGCATCATACTTGAATGTTACACACCAATGGGTGTTCAAAACTTCAGGGCCCGTATTGTAGCATTAAGCGACCGCATCAATTCTGTATTAGTTCCCAATACATTTATGACCTGGGCCAATAAAAATTTTGGTGGCGTAAGCCAGGTAAATGCTTCCCGCATTTATATAAAAACCAATGATGCCAACAGCCCGCAGTTGCTGAACTATCTGGGAAAAAAAGAGTACCGTGTTAACAAGGATAAAACAAAATTTGGCAGGGTAAAACAAATATTACAGGCAATCGTAAGCGGACTTGGCGGCTTTGGTTTACTGGTGGTAATTATGGCGATGGTATTATTTTCGTTTTACCTGCAACTTATGATCGCAAAAAGTAAAGACAACCTGCAACTATTGTTAACACTCGGGTATTCGCCCAAATGGCTGAGTAAAACTGTTGCCAAAAAATGGATACCGGTTTATACTACCATCATTATCACTTCGCTTATTTTAACTGTCTTACTCCAGTTTTGTTTTCAACATTTTGTAATGAATGGCAGAGAAGAATTATCTCCTTTTATACATTGGGCAGTTGTGCTGGTTGCAATGCTATTGCTGGTGCTATCAGTATTTACTAATTTTAAACTGGTGAATAAATTACTGCACAAACTTTAAAATTCTAAAGAATTTCATTTGCGGCCAGGTTTGGTTTTCACAACAAAGTAGATTTAAAAAACTACTATACTTCGCAAGGGGTAAAAACGTGAATAAGAATTTTTGTCCGGGCAGTAAAGCAATGGGCATCACCGTTGCATCGCCCTCTTGTACTTATTATCAATGGTCAACTTCAATTACGTTTTAAATTAAAGGACGCCTGTTTTATTTGTTTACAGAACAAAATAAAACATCACTCTTTTATCCCTTGCGCATTATAACTGAAAAAATTACAATCCTTCAAAAATTATAGCCGACCCCTGCCCTACGCCTACGCACATGGTGGCAAGTCCATATTTTCCTTTACGCTTTTTTAATTCATGTAATAAGGTGGTGGCAATTCTTACGCCGCTGCATCCCAAAGGATGGCCAAGTGCAATGGCGCCGCCGTTTACATTTATTTTTTCCAGGTCGAGCCCCAGGTCGTGTATGCAGGCAATTGATTGCGAAGCGAAAGCCTCGTTCAATTCTACCAGGTCAAGATCATCAACGGTTAAGCCTGCACGCTTTAATGCTTTTTGTGTTGCAGGCACCGGGCCAATTCCCATTACTGCCGGGTCAACCCCCGCTACCGCCATACTTACAATTTTTGCGATGGGCTTTAATTTATATTTTGCAACGGCCGCTTCACTGGCCAATAGCATTGCTGCGGCACCATCGTTAATACCACTGCTGTTACCTGCTGTAACGGTGCCATCTTTTATAAACGCAGGTTTTAATTTGGCCAATAATTCCAGCGAAGTTTCCCGGGGATGCTCGTCCTTATCTACGGCTACTTTATCTTTTCCCTGCTGCACTGTAACCGGAACGATCTCTTCTTTAAACTGGTTATTTTTATAAGCCTTAAAATATTTGAGCTGGCTATCCAATGCAAATTTATCCTGGGCATGGCGGCTGATGTTCCACCTCCTGGCAACATTTTCTGCCGTTTCACCCATATTGTAAGGATAGTATTTTAGTGACAGTTCCTGGTTTATAAAACGCCAGCCCATGGTGGTATCAAACATCTGTGGCGATCTGTCAAAAGCCTGATTACTTTTTGGAATTACAAAAGGCGCCCTGCTCATACTTTCCACGCCACATGCAATATATACGTCTCCATCGCCACACATAATTGCCCTGGAGGCATCCATAATAGCCTGCAGTCCGGATGCACACAAACGGTTTACTGTAACACCCGCTACACTTACCGGCAAACCTGCCAGCAATGCAGCCATCCTTGCCACATTGCGGTTGTCTTCGCCACTTTGGTTGGCAGCCCCGGCAATTACATCTTCAATGGTAGTTAGCGGTACAGTGTTGTTGCGATATAGCAAATGCTTAATAACCAGTGCCAGCAGATCGTCGGGGCGGATGGAACTTAATACGCCACCATACTTTCCAATGGGGGTTCTTACTGCATCAATTACATACACTGTTTGCATAATGAGCCATTTATTTTACAAGCTTTTGAGTAAATAGAAAATTTCAATATTGGCCAGCAGTGCATTCCCCATAAATTATAACAGGTTCTACATCAACTGATTTAATGAAATTGCTGAATTTTAAACAACCAACAATCCCTATTAAGTGCAATATATAATAAAATAATTCACATTTAAGGCGATGGCCGGTTCCGTATCTTTGCGAAATGACAAAGGAAAAACAGAATATTCGTCACCTTGGATTGGACGAATTAGTGAAATATTTTGAATCGATTGGAGAAAAAAAATTCCGTACCAAACAGGTGCATGAGTGGATCTGGAAAAAGAATGCCCAGAGTTTTGAAGACATGACCGACCTGTCGAAAGAGTTGCGCCTGCATTTAAAAGAACGTTTCGAATTACCAGCTTTAACAGTAAATGCTACCCAGTTTAGCAGCGATGGCACCGTTAAATCTAGGTTTATGACCTACGATGGGCACATGATTGAAGGTGTATTAATTCCTACTGAAAAAAGAAATACTGCCTGTGTTTCTTCACAGATCGGGTGTAGCTTAAGCTGCAAGTTTTGTGCAACCGGAACCATGGATCGCAAAAGAAATCTTGATTTTGATGAGATTTACAACCAGGTAGCTTTTATCAACCAGCAATCTGAAAAAACGTTTGATAAAAAATTATCCAACGTAGTGTTTATGGGCATGGGCGAACCCTTGCTTAATTACAAAAATGTTTTAAGAGCAATTGATAAATTAACTTCTAACGACGGACTGGCTATGAGTCCTAAAAGAATTACCGTATCTACTGCCGGTGTTGCAAAACAAATAAAACAATTGGGGGATGATAAAGTGCGTTTTAACCTGGCGCTTTCTTTACATGCTGCAGATGACAAAAAGCGCAACCAGATAATGCCAATCAATGAGAGCAACAGCATTGCGGTACTGATTGAAGCACTCAACTATTTTTACGAAAAAACGAAGAACGACATTACCCTTGAATACATTCTTTTTAAGGACCTGAATGATTCGATAGAAGATGCAGAAGCACTCACAAAAATATACCGCCAAATACCTACACACCTGGTAAATGTAATTGAATACAATCCAATAGATGGTGCAAAATTCACGAAACCCGATGAGGATACTACACAAAAATTTACGGATCACCTGGCCAAAAACCGGGTAAATGTAAGGGTAAGAAGAAGCCGTGGTAAAGACATTGATGCCGCTTGCGGACAGTTGGCTAATAAAGGATAACGATTGAATTCAAAAGTAAAAAGTAAAAAATAAAAAATTCACAATTATCATTAGCCATCATTTAACATCCGATAATTATCGGATCAACGTAATTGTCCATTCATTCATTATTCATCATTTAGCATTTAACACAATTGTACATTCATTCAACATTTATCATTAAACATTCAACATAGTCCTACGCCTTTATCTCAGCAGCATTACATTGCCACGAAAGTTAAATATTTCGCCTCCATCACATTCGGTTTGTATCCAGTAAACATAAGCACCGGCAGGCATCGGCTCGCTTTTGAAGTAGCCATCCCAGCTATTTGTACGATCGTTAATCTGTACATTTTTTCTTTCAAAAATCAGTTTACCCCACCTGTTATAAATTACCACAGAACGTATTTGTTTAATACCGCTTCCGGTAACCGTAAACCTGTCGTTTAACTGATCGTTGTTTGGCGAAAAGGCTTTTGGAATAAACACCAGGTTGTTTGCACAGGCAATGCGCAGGCTTACCGTATCACTTGCTTTGCAACCATCTGCATTGGCCGCTATGAGTGTGTAGGTAATTGAATTCTTAGGTGTACTTACCGGGCTGAGGCAACTGGTACAATTAAGATAATCTGACGGCGACCAGGTATAGCTATTGGCGCCACGCACAGTAGGAGTTAACATAAAGGAAGCCCCGGATATAAGCAGGCTGCCGACACCTGCATCAACAACAGGCAATGGACTTATTCTTATTGCTATAGAGGCAGTATCGGTAAAACAATTATAGTTATCATAGCCAACCACCGTGTACGTTGTGGAAGCATTTGTAAGCGCCTGTGGATTGCTGATATTTACATTACTTATACCTGAAACGTTGTTTATCCATTTATACTTATCAGTACCGCTTGCGTTTAGCTGAACAGGATTACCCTGGCAGGCAAAGGTTGAGGACAACAGTACCAATTGCTGCGGGTCCACCACTTTTACAAACACCGATCCCTTGTTGGTACAACCTTCCGCATCTGAAATTTTTAAAAAATAATCAATGCTGCTTAATGGCATGGAGGAAATGGAGGACGACTGGCTATTGGTAATGGGCACGGTACTATTCCATTGATAAATTGTACCACCGGAAGCGGTTAAACGAACGCTGTCTCCCATACAAACAACGGGTGAAGTATTTGAAAAACTGATTACAGGAATTCCATTTACAACCACAGGATACAAAGCTGTATCACTACAACCACCGTTTGAAACGATGAGAGAAACCGGTTGATTACCTATATTATCGAATTGTTGTGGCAGTGGATTTTGCAGGGCGGATACATTTCCATTACCAAACTTCCAGTTCCACTGCATCGGGGTATTGGCTGGTGTAGCACTGCCGGTAAAACCGGCCACATCTCCCTTACACAATTTTGCAGGGCCGTTAATCACCGCCATTACGCCCTGCTTTACCACCACTGAATCAACAATTCTTTGTATGCAGCCATAAGGTGTTGAAATTTCCAATGCTACCGGGTGGCTGCCCAAACTATTAAAAAAGTGACTGGCAGATGAACCCCTGATGGTATCTGTTTTATTGCCTTCACTAACCGTCCAGGTATAATTGATCGGCACCTGCACCTGGTCGTTGGATAAGCTATTAACCTGTGATGTAAAAACACTGGTTGCAGCATCGCAAATGATGGATGGCGATATTTTAATTGCTCCGTACAATGAATCCACAATTACTTTTTCAGGCAATTCTGATGTAGCACTACATCCTCCGTTATCTCTTAAAATAAGTGCAGGCACATAAATTCCGGGTGTTAAATAAGTGTGCACGGCAAAAGTATCTGTTGTAGGTATTACGGTACCATCACCAAAATCCCAGGTATAATCTGAAGCGTATTTTACTTCTGCAGTCAGCTTTACAGTAAGTGTATTACAGCCGGATAGTACATCAGCCTGCAACAAAGCGTAAGGCCCTTTTATCTCAATAAAATCTTCCGTGCTATCCACTCCATTGTTACTATCATAACTATAATGTACCACCCGGTATAACCCTGGTTTATTATAGGTGTGCGACACAATTGTTTGATTGCCCGAAACACCGCCATCGCCAAAATCCCAGGCCAGCCTTACTGCATTGGTAGATATGCTTGTAAAAGTTGCGATTACCGGCGGGCATGCATTGTTGTTGATATAGGCAAATTTGTAAGTGAATGCACTGTTCACTTTACGTACAGTAATATTTTTTACAATTGTATCGTTACAACCGGTCTTCGAATTTTTTGTGACCAATGTTACCGGATACGTGCCTTCAGTGGTAAAAGTAAAGGATGTATTATCCATGGTGGAAGTAGAACTGTCTGGTAATATCCATTGCAATGAAGAGTTGTAGTAATAATAGTTGTAAAACAGCGAAGTATTGTTTAGATAAACAGTTGTGTTAGGTGCCACATTAAATGAAGATGCATTAAAATCTGCCTTAGGCCCATCCACACTTATATTGTGATCATAATAGTTGGAGAGGCTGGTGCAGCCATCTGCATCTGTAACAAACAACTGTACATAATAATAACCGGGAGTACTATAAATATGAGAGGCAGAGCCCCCTGATAATAAGGTTTGCTTTTTGCCATCACCAAAATCCCAATCCCACTTTATTATTTTACTGGTTCCAAACTGGTGGGATGTATCTGTAAATATTACAGGATCTTTAAAACATCCGGAATGTGGCAACATTTTAAACCCTGCATTGGGCCCGTGAATTTTCAGCGGAATAAAGTTTGAGGTATCCACGCAGTTAAAATAAAAAGACTGTGTAAAAAACCGGATATCATTTTTACCCGGGTCCAGCGAGCTGATGGTGCCGGATACACTCTGATCCCAATAGTAATTTGGTATGGATAAATAGGTATTGCTGGTACTTAAATCGCCGTATTGCGCACCAAAAAGATTATAGCTGTAATTATAATAGTACTTATTCGGATTTGTTTCAAGCCCGGATAAAGTAAAATTCACCACGTCATTTCCACAGGCATCTGTTTTGGCAGATGTTAAAACCGGCTTCTGTTTCAAAAGTACATAAGCTTTTATAGAATCTTTTACCGTGCAGGCTCCATTGGCTGTGCTTAATACAACGTTGTAGGTGCCGGTGGCTGTATAGGTATGCCGGATAGTATCCTTAAAGGTTGAATAAGTATTGGTAACCCCGTCACCAAAGTTCCAGCTCCATTGCAATGTTTTTTTAGAATCCTCGGTAAAACGCATGGCTCCCCTTGTGTCATCGCAGGTATTTAACTGCTGCGTAATATGGGGGAAGGGTGGCAATACTTTTATGTAATCTTTTTTTATAATGGTATCAGCGCAGCCGGAATTGGATGCTATCATCATTACTGTATAAGTGGTATCATAATCAAATTTGGTAGTAACAGCAGCGTTTCCATAATAAGAATAAGCGTACGAATTATTAAATGACCAAAAGTAATTCCAGCCACCGGCAGCAGGCGTTGCAACAAAAGTTGTCGGGGTATTCCCACACACGGTTGTTCCGTTCTGAACGGTGAAATCAAAAGCCGGCTTATCTACTACCGTTATATAATTATAGGTTGCTGTACCCGTGCACCCATTTTTTGTTGTATAATCCAGCCGTACATAAAAAGTACCCGCCTTATTAAAAGTGTGGGTAGGATTGCTTGCTGTACTGATGGCCGTAGCATCCCCAAAGTTCCAGTTGTAATCTTGTATTGCGGTATCAGGCGTAGCTGCAAAGCTTAGTGTAAGCCCGGTACAGCCCTGGTAATAGCCACCGGTTGTATTGATGAGTTGTATGTTTATATTCGGCTTTTCGTAGTTAACATACTTTGATATAGTAGTGCTGCATCCGGCAGCATTTTTCACGGTAAGATATACATACTCATAAGATCCCGAAGTGTAGGTATAAGACGCACTTTGAGTGGTTGCAAAAGTATTATTGCTGATGTAGTAATTATTCTGCCAGGTCCAGTCAACGGCACCGGCAGTAGTATCCTTATACTTAATTGTTACCGGAACACCGCATGCACCTTGCAGATCAGCTATAAAGCCGGTTGGATTTAATACATCATTTACCGTAATTTTTTTAGTAGTGGTAACGCTACAGGTACCATAATAGGCTGTTAGTTTTATGGTATGATCGCCAACCGTATTTAACGCAGTGTATAAGTCGCCGTTGTAATAATTATAACCGTAAAGGTTATTATCAATCCACCATTCCAATTTATCATAAGGCGTGGTGCTTTTATTTGTAACGGTGAAAAATTGATTTAAACAAATAACTGCCGGAACACTAAAATCAGCGACAAAGTTTGCCACGTTTACCAGGTCGGATTTAAACGTAGCTGAACAGCCATCGCTGCTGGTAACGGTAAGCGTGGTATAAAACGCACCTTTATTATCATACACATGCACGGGTGATTGCTGCGTAGAAGTTTTTCCATCCCCAAAGTCCCAACTGTAAGTTAACGTGCCGCTGCCCGTACTGGTATTGGTAAAAGTTACCGATTCGCCTGCGTTGCAAAGAAAATTTGTAGAAGCCGTAAAGGAAGCCTGCACTGCTTTCACTACTTCTACCACATTGCTTTTAGTAATAGTAGTATAGCAGCCATAGCTATTGGTAACATTTAAAGTTACCGGTGGATTTTGAGGAAGCGTGTAGGTATGGCTGATGCTATTAAAGTTGCTTCCCTGCTGCGTAATGCCATCACCAAAATCCCATAAATAACTGGCAAGGGTGCCATCGCCGGGAGTGGCGTTTGCGGTAAAACTTACGTTTAGCGGAGCACAGCCTTTTGCAGGAGTCAGGGTGAAATCGACAGTTGGCTTTTTGTAAACAGTAACATCAATTGTTTTAGTAGAAGTTGCAGCGCCGTCTTTCGCTGTAAGTGTTACCGTATAGGTTTTCTCTGTAAAGTAAGTGGCACCGGGATCTTTTAGGGTAGAAGTATTGGAGTTGCCTAAATTCCATTGCCAGGTAACAGCACCGGAAGCCCCGGTAGTTGTGTTGGTAAATTTTACATTTAATGGTGAACAACCACCGGTTTTGTCAACGGTAAAATTAGCCTGAAGTTGGGCTGATCCTGTATTTGCCGACAATAAAAAAGATATAGTTATAATAAAGTATAATAAAGCATATCCTTTAGTAGCAGAAAGTTTCATAAAAAGGGCAGTTCGGGTAATATTAGTTGCAGCGTAAATATATATTTAAAACGTCAACTTTTTGAAGCATTACAATTTAATATTAAAGAAAATTGTCAAGGCCTAATCTATAATGTTTCCTGCATCAAATAAGCAGCAGCATTTTTTATGTTTTTGTTCAACGGGGATGGAATTAAACTTTTAAAACCGGAAAAATCGTTGATCATTCTTTTCAAACAAAATTCATGCTGCCTGATTACATTTCTTTTTACGACCGCAGGTTAAACTTTTATCTCCTTATGCCGTCTATCTCTCGTATCATTTAAACAATAAAAAAAATATGAAAAAGATAGTAGTAGGATTATTCGCAGTGGCTGCATTTACATTTTCAGCAAATGCACAGGTAGCCAGGGAGCATAAGGCAGGCATGGCTCAACATCATCATCAAAAAGGTATGATGACAAAAAAGTTAAACTTAACTGCTGATCAAAAAACACAGTTGAAGGCAAACCGGATGGAAATGAAAGAGCGATTACAGGCATTGGACAAAAATGAAAACATGACTGTGAAGGATTATAAAGCTCAAAAAGCGGCCATCTTAAAAGAACAAAAAGATAAATTTCAAAGTTTATTGACTCGGGAGCAAAAAGGTGAATTGGCTAGTATGAAGGCTGAAGGGAAAACCAAAAAGGGAAACCGCCAGACCGCCAGGCTCAACCAGATGAAGACTAAGTTGAATTTAACCGATGATCAAATGGCTCAATTAAAAGCGAGTCGTGAAACCAGGATGGCACAGGCAAAAACCATTAAAGAAAATGAAAAGCTGACAGCGAGTGAAAAAATGGATCAAATGAAAGCTTTAAGAGAAGATTCTAAAGCAGCCTATAAAAGCATTCTTACACCTGAGCAACTTCAGCAAATGGAAGACATGAAAAAGGACCACAAAGGTAAACGTAAATAACCACAATAAATCCCGATAAATAAGGAGGTGCTTTCATTAGTGCCTCTTTTTTTATGGCCTTATTTGAAGTAACTGGCTGGGCTTTCTCATACAGTTAAACATCGTCCCTCGTTTTAGCATCTGCAAAAATTCGTTACCTTCGCAGCTCATCCCTGTTGAAATAACAGTAAAATACTACATTCATGAGCCAATCGCATTTCCAGAAATTTGTTCCAAAAAAGAAGAACAGTTTAATCAAGGAAGAACACAGACAAGCAAAAAAGAAAGCAAAAAAAGAAAGATCCGTAGCGATAGAAAAGCGCTTTGAAGAAAAGAGACAATTAAAAGCTGCAGCCAGGAATGCTCCTGTAAAGCCAGCCGTAAGTCGCAATGCGGCTGCATCCAAAGAAGAAAAAGTAAAAGCAATTGAATCTAACTTCAATCAAAATAAAAAAATTGAAGAAATAAAAACGGCTTTTGCAGCACCCGAAACCAAACCGGAACCAAAATTTGCAAAAGGTCCGAGAAGCCCGAAAGGTGCCCCGGCAGCCGCCAAACCCAGCCCGGAAATGCCCCTCAACAAATACCTTGCACATTGCGGCGTTTGTAGCAGAAGAGATGCCGTAACGTTGATTAAAGATGGTAAAGTGAAAGTGAATTCGGTTGTTATGACCGAGCCGGCACACAAAGTAACTGACAATGATGATGTGCAGTTCAATGGAAAAAAACTATTTGTAAGTAAGAACCTTGTTTATATTTTACTAAATAAACCCAAAGATTATATTACTACAACTGATGATCCGCAGGGCAGAAAAACTGTGCTACAGCTAACCAAGATGGCGACTACTGAAAGAATTTACCCGGTGGGAAGACTGGACAGAAATACTTCAGGTGTATTGTTAATGACGAACGATGGTGAGTTAACTCAAAAATTATCGCACCCCAGTTATAACATCACCAAAGTGTATGAAGCCAAATTAGATAAGTCGCTTACCAAGGCAGATTTTGATAAAATATTAAAAGGGCTTAAACTGGAAGATGGAGAAATTAAAGCTGATTCCCTTGCCTATGCAGATTCAAAAGATAAATCCGTCATTGGCATTGAAATACATAGCGGCCGCAACCGTATTGTACGCCGCATATTTGAACATTTAGGGTATGATGTAAAAGGCCTGGACCGGGTTATGTATGCAACCCTTACTAAGAAAAATGTAGAAAGAGGTAAGTGGCGTTTCCTGAGTGAAAAAGAAGTAAGGTTGTTAAAATACCTGAACGCCTCACATTACAAACCTCTTCCAAAAGAAAAATCAACCGCAAAAACGCAAGATGACTGAGGAAAATAAAAACCTTCCGGATAGCCCGGCGGGCACTGCAAAAAATTTGCAAAAGGGAAAGGGATTAACTGCAGACATGATCATTTTTGAAAATGATCAGTTTATTGCAATTAACAAACCTGCAGGTGTATTGTCGATACCAGACCGCATGCAATCTGAACCGTCTTTAAAAGATATGTTGCTGGCAAAATATGGTTCTATTTATACAATACATCGTTTAGACAGAGAGACCAGCGGCATTATATTGTTTGCTAAAGATGAAGCCACGCATAAATATTTTTCAAAGCAGTTTGAAGAAAGAACCATGGAAAAATATTACATGGGACTTGTACATGGCACTTTACAAAACAATACCGGCACCATGGACGGTGCTATTATGGAACACCCGGTTTTTAAGGGCCAGATGGTAATCAACAGAAAAGGCAAACCCTCTTTAACAGATTATGAAGTAGTGGAAGATCTTGGAAAATACAGCCTGGTAAAATTTCAAATACATACCGGCCGCACCCACCAGATACGGGTACACGCTAAAAGCATTGAACACCCCATTGTTTGCGATCCTGTTTATGGAGATGGCAAACCAGTGTTGCTTTCTGAAATAAAAAAGAAATATAAATTAAGCAGGCACGATATGGAAGAAAGGCCCATGCTTAACCGGGTGGCACTTCATTCGTACCAGTTGATATTTAAAGATGCCAGTGGTAAAGATTTTGATCTTACTGCCGAACTACCCAAAGACATGCGGGCCCTGATACAGCAACTTCGTAAAAATAAGTTCTAAGAAAAAAGCTACCCAAGGGTAGCTTTTTGAATATTTCATACAATAGTTGAATACTTAATCAAGATCGGGTTGCGGCGTGTAACGCAGGTATGGCTTAATAACAGTCAATCCCTTTGTAAATTTCACTTTTGCATCTTCAGTACTGATAGACGGCACCACAATTACATCTTCACCTGGCTTCCAGTTGGCTGGTGTGGCTACGCTGTAATTAGCAGTTAACTGCAATGAATCAATTACTCTTAATACTTCCACAAAATTTCTTCCGGTAGATGCAGGGTAAGTAATGATCAGTTTCACCGCTTTATCCGGAGCAATAATAACCAACGAACGAACGGTTGCAGTTGCCGAAGCATTTGGATGAAGGAAATCATACAAATTAGAAACCTTTCTGTCATCATCTGCAATGATCGGAAAATCTACTTCGCAGTTTTGTGTTTCATTGATGTCTTTGATCCATCCTAAATGTTGTGCAACAGGGTCAACACTCAATGCTAACACTTTTACATTTCTTTTTGCAAATTCTTCTTTTAAACCTGCAGTACGTCCTAATTCAGTTGTACAAACCGGTGTATAATCTGCAGGATGCGAAAATAAAACTCCCCAGGAATCACCTAAATATTGGTAGAAATCAATTTCACCTAAAGAAGTTTGTGCTGTAAAATTGGGCGCTTTGTCCCCTAAATGTAGGCTCATATTTTTTAATTTTATTCTGCAAATATATAATTAGTCTATCAAATAAGTAGACTTAATTTTGATTTTTATTTTTTTTGTACTTAACTTCCTTCAATGCTATCGAAAAAAACGCAATATGCGCTAAAGGCCCTTGGTTATCTTGCCGGCAAATTTGGACAAGGGCCTGTACTGATTTCCGAAATTTCTAAAAACAAAAAAATACCGATCAAGTTTTTAGAGACCATTCTGCTTGAGCTGAAACAGAAGAATATACTGGAAAGTAAAAAGGGTAAAGGAGGCGGTTATTATTTACTGCAATCACCTAAAAAAACTACGCTGGCACAAGCCATCAGGCTGGTTGGCGGCCCCATTGCGCTGGTACCCTGTGTAAGCTTAAATTTTTATGAAAAATGTGCAGACTGTGATGAAGCTACCTGCGGATTAAATAAGGCCATGCTGCTAACCCGTGATGCCACTTTAAAAATACTTGAAAAAAAGACCCTTGAAGAATTGATAGATAAAAAATGACACAAAAGCTCGCCCCCGGCCCCTAAAGGGGAGAAAAATGCAGTGTATAAATTTTCTGCGACTGTCTTATTATCATCCATATAAATAACTTATTATCGTCCATATAAATAACTGTGAAGTTCATCACACAAATTATGAAGGGTAACTTTATAAAGTAGAGTGCTTCAAAACTCCCTTTTAGGGGCCGGGGGCTTTGTATTCCCTGAAGCCCTTTGCAATTTCATTTTACCAAAACGGTTTTTTACATCATCAATAGCCTTGTACAAATCGTTCTTCTTTTCAATATCATTGAACAGACTTGTTTGAACCGCATCATTGGTAAGTTCGCTTAGCCGGATGCCGAGTAAACGCACCGGCTGGCCCTTGCGATATAATTTATGAAATAGGTCCTTGGCCACAGGAATAATTTCGTCATCGGCGCCAGTAAAGGGAATCGTTGTTTGCCGGGAAGTCGTTTCAAAATCGGGGTAGCGGATTTTGACCGCTACACAACCTGCAACCTTTCCGTCCTGCCTCAATTCATGCGCTATTTTTTCAGTCAGCCGCACCACCTCTCCCATTAAAAAATTAATATCAGTTTGATTTTCGTTAAAAGTATTTTCGGAAGAAATAGATTTTGCCTCATGGTATTGACTTACTTCACTGTTGTGGATACCAAAACTTTTTTTCCAAAGATCAGCGCCCCATTTACCCAGGCGCTCTTCCAGTTCTTCAACCGTACGCAGGCTTACATCATGAATGGTGTAAATGCCCATGGCCTTTAAAACCTCCCAGGTATGATCACCCACACCGGGAATTTTATTGACTGCCAGGGAACTCAAAAATTCTTTTTCCTTTTGGAAAGGAAAAAGAATTTTTGACTGCCAGGGAACTCAAAAATTCTTTTTCCTTTCCAAAAGGAACCTGCAAATAACCATTTGGTTTTGCTTCGTTGGTAGCAATTTTTGCCATCATTTTATTAGCAGCCAAACCAAACGAAATAGGCAAACCTGTTTCACTCATAATCTGCTTGCGAAGATCAATTGTCCATTGTAAAGGTTTAAAGAATTTATCCATGCCGGTAAGATCCAGGTAGAATTCATCGATAGATGCCTTCTCAAATAATGGTGCTTTGCCGGCGATAATTTGTGTAACCCATCTTGAGTATCGGCTGTATTCACTCCGTGTTCCCTTAATTACAATCGCCTGGGGACAAAGCTGCAATGCTTTTTTAGAAGGCATGCCGGAGTGTATTCCAAACTTTCTTGCCTCATAGCTGCAGGCTGCTACCACGCCTCTTTCTGAGCCGCCTACAAAGCAGGGCTTGCCTTTTAAAGAAGGATCATTCAGTATCTCCACAGATACAAAAAATGAATCCAAATCAAAATGAGCTATGATGCGTTGAGGAGCGTTGTTCACGGGGCAAAATTACAAAAGCCTGCATTGTTTTAAATTAGTTTATAATATTTATACAACATAAAAAAGTAGGTATTTTCTAAACCGACTATTTCACCTTAGTCTCAAAAATATTTTTAACCTACTCTATTTTAAGTAGAGTTTTTTCTCTTGCAAAAATATTTCTAATCTTTCTCCAGTAATATTCAAAGCAACTATTTCACCTTTACCATTTACAAGTATATTATTAGGAATATAAGTCAGGTTAAATGTTTTTGCAACATTGCCAGCAAACCCGTACGGGTCAATATAATTTTTCCATTCTACACTGTCTTTAACTGAGGCCGACAACCATCTACCCGGATCTTTATCCAGGCTAACGGATATTACGCTGAACTTTGCAGTGTCGAGTGTAGGATAAAACAGCCTGATTTTTTTCATTTCGGTCCTACAAGGAACACACCAGCTTGCCCAGAAATCCAGGAGCGTATAGTCTTTCGCTTCATAAAATGAATTCATTTCCAAACGGCTTTTATCTGCTTTGTACACAAAAAAATCAGGAATTTTACTTCCAATAAATAAGTGCTTTGCATTTGAAATATAGATGCCTAATTTCCTAATAAGCTCAGAAGATGAAAATTGCGGTTTAAGTAATCCGTAACAGATTTCCAACATCTCCAGTGAAAAGTTATCCCGTTGGTCATAGAGCGAAGCTAGAGCTATATAGAACTTTTTGTCAGCATTGATAGTATTAATAATATTCCTCTCATACTCCTGTTGCATTAGCATAAATTTATAATCTTCGGGAATATTGAGACTATAGTATCGTTTTATTTTATCTAGTGAATAATTTTTATTGGAAGCTAATTCGTATGGAATTTTCAAATAGATATAATTATTGTTGTACTTAAAGTCCGTTTGACTACTACTTACCAGTAATTCAGGTCTGTTGCCTTGATTGTATTTAGTAACAACACTAATTTTCTCATTGGATAAGACACACGTGCCTGAATATGCCAAAACTGAATCCTTATACCTGATTTCCAGATAGCCTTCGGTTGGCTCTTTAAATTTAGTTGTTAGTGTGTTTAACTTTTTCCCTGAAACTTTGAGTTTATTAATTAAGCCATAAGTGGTGCTGCTATCATACTGAAATTTGTAAATGCATAAATATAAGTCGTTGAGGTCTGTCTTGAGTGCTGTTAAATCAACGGATAGAGTTGAGGCTTCATTGCTATTTTGACAAAAACAATGAAGTGTAACAGATAAGAAACAAATGCAAAGAAGTGCTTTTAAAATCGTTTTCATATTAGGTAATAGGTTTAGTAAAAGTTGAAAGTATAGAATTTTATTAACTGTATTCGGATAACAATCTGTTAATAAAGTTAAATGCGCAATCATTTTTTAAGAACCCATCAATAATAAAAATCGTACGCAAAAAACAAGCCCCGTAAATAATAAAAGGAAAATTGAGCAGCGGTGAATTAAAAAAAATTTATGCACTCAAAAAAATAAAACTATATTTATAGTTATAAAGCCGTCGCCGTTATGAAAACTAATAACCGTGCTATCCTGATCATTCTATTTTGTATTGCATCAATTCCAGCTTATACACAAAATGACCAACCGCCTGCATTAAACATGGGTGATCCGGCTCCGTCATTGCAGGTGAGTGCCTGGCTAAAAGGTACACCGGTTTTACAATTTGAAAAAGGAAGAGTTTACGTAGTTGAATTTTGGGCTACCTGGTGCAAGCCTTGTAAAGCAGCGATGCCTCATCTATCCAATTTGGCCAGAGAATATAGGAATAGCGTATCCTTTATTGGAATTGACATTTATGAAAATAAAACGACCACGCTTAAAAAGGTGAAAGCATTTGTCGATAGCATGGATAAGCAGATGGATTACCTGGTGGCTGTTGATGACAGCAATAAAATGATGGCCGGGTGGTTGGAAGCTTTTGACGAAAAAGACAACGGCATCCCCCGAACTTTTGTGGTAAATGCAGAAGGGAAGCTGGCCTGGATTGGGCACCCCAAAGACCTTCCGAAGGTTTTGCCCAAAATTGTAATCAATACCTGGGATATAAAAGAAGCATTAGCCACACGAAATCTGAACAGGCGTTTAGCGTACCTCGATAGAGAAGCATCTTACGACCTGTCCATATTTTTGCCCGACCCATTAAAACCGAATGATCCCGGACAACCGGATTCAGCCCTTTTAATAATTAAGGAAATAGTAAGAAAAGAACCAAAATTAGAATATGCACCTTTGATAGCAGCCTATACATTTTCTTCATTACTCAAAACGAACTTTCGAAAGGCATATCGGTATGGGAAAATTTTAATGGTCACAGCTACTTATGATGAACCAGCCTATGGTTCTATATACTATGAAATCGGTTTGGATTCAAACAAACTAAAACTGCCAGCCGAAATTTATGGGTTAGGTGCTGAAGCTTATCAGGCGGAGATTGATCATCTTACTTATCCGGAAATTGCAAACACCCCAAAACTTTATCACAAAATGTCAGTATTTTATTGGCATGCAAACGATCTATCAAAAGCAATTGAAGCTGAACAAAAAGCAATTGACATACTGAAAAGCAAAAAAGACTTTTCAAAAACAGATTTGGCTGTATATAAAAGGCAGCTTCAGAAATATACAAAAAGGTGATTTGAAAACGGTTCTTTTATGCTGGTATCCATAAAGTACCAACTTTGGAGAATAAGTCCCGGATTCATAAAGCATGAGGACTTATTATATTTCCTTTTGGAATAGCTCTCCGGAAGAAAAGCCCAATGGAGCTAAACCGATGTGGCCACATTGGTTGTTGGGCGGCCAAAGCCTGCGATGCTAAAAGTTCAGGCGCAAACAATTATTTATAACTTATAATTTTAAAAAAATGCAAACACAAAAAATGAGCCTTGCCAACATAAAAGGAAAGTTGAGCAGGGCGGAAATGAAAAATATTATGGCGGGAAGTGGCACATCATGCACGCAGGATAGTGATTGTCCAGGGAAGTATATCGATTGTGGCGGAAGTCGCTATTGGGCCGGTGGCCATTGTGCAGGTGGAACTTGTTCGAACAGTGTTGTTTGTTAGGTAATTTTAAGTGGTTATAGTTTATTACTATAGCCACTTAATTAAAACTTTTAAGGTTTTATTTTCAGAATAAAATTCATTTTACATGTTATGCATCAGATGCCTTTTGTTGTTAACGATTTTTGCTTCTTGTCGTTCTTTAAGAATTACCGAGTCAGCGGTACCTGTTACTATATTCGAAGCTGATAGTTCTTTGCTGAATAGAATAGAAGCACCGCTTTTTACTTATAATGACTTATCAGGAATTGTACCTTTAGCCTTTATAATGGAGTTAAATAAAGAGATATCATTTCTAATTCATAAGCCTACTTTAGTTAGATGTTTTTCTTCTTATGGCATTGTAAATCCTGGTGAAAGCATAAGAATCAAAACTGACCAAAATGGGGAAATAATATTTCAGTCCAAAAATAATGGACAACGAACGAAAGAGTTAGCTTTTCAACATGTTTTTCAAATACTTGACCAAGAAATAAGCCCGGAGTTCCCAGGTAGAAGCAGGAATTATTCGATTGATACAATATTGGCATTTGAGCAAAAAATTAAATCTCAAATTCCATCATATATTGTTAGATCACATAGTTTATTCGATTCTTTGGCTATTGCCTATAAAATTAGTGATACCTGCAAAATGCTTTCTAATTCAATTTTAAAGAACAGACAATATACTATGTTGTACTATTTCTACAATGTTTATAAGAAAGAATTAGAAGCAAATAATTTGTATACACAAAAACTTAGGGAGATGCTTCCCATCTATAACAGTATAACAAATCAAAAAGAAATAGACTTTGATGGCGAATATTATCTTAATTCACTTGCGGATAACCTAATGAGAATAAAAATAGTTAATATTAAAAGTGAGGCTGAAATTAAAGAAGCAATAGATTCAATAAATAATAATTTTAATAACCTGTCCAGGGATTTTCTTTTATCAAAACTTATGTACCATGTTATTTACAAAAGAATACCTCTATCCAGGAATGACATGGAATATTACCGAAATTCCTGTATAGATAATAATTATAAAAAAATTGTAAATACGGTATATGGTGAAAGGAGGAAATATGCAAAAAAATCGAAAATAAAAAGGGACAACCGGTTGATAGCGTTATCAGATTTAAAAATATATACGTTTGATAAAACTATTGCTCAATATAAAGGTAAATTGGTATTGATAGATTTTTGGGCTAGTTGGTGTGCTCCCTGCCTGGAACAAATACCGTTAAATGAAAAACTAAAACAACAGTTTTCAAACAGGGAAATTGTCTTTTTATATTTATCAATGGACAGGGAAATATTAAAGTGGAAACAAAAAAGCACAAACATTGGAATTGACTCCAAATATTCCTATCTATTCGAAAATTTTACCAAACAATCTTTTCTTAAAGATAATAATGTTGAAACAATTCCCCGATACATTTTGATAGGTCAAAACGGAAAAATTATTAATGCAGATGCCCCTCACCCAGATGATCCGGCCTTAAAAAAATTAATTGAGGATCATATGGAAAAATATTGATGCAGTATTCTATCGTTCAGCTTACCAAAAAGCAATCATAAAGGATGGAATTGATTTATGGATCAATATTTTGGGTAACAAAAAGGTTTTGAATTCCTATTTTGTGTCGCAGATCCCTTTAAAAATATTAATTGATCCCAAGGGCCTTGTCATTGGAATATGGCGGGAAGGTGGCGAAGATAATTTTGAGTCTCTTAAAAAATCGCTTGAACAGAATTTAGAAACCAAACTCTAAAAATTGCTAATAATTCATAGTTAGGCTCACCGTTAAATATCCAACAATCCCTTGGGCAAGTTCACAAACACTTAACGGTTCTCCTGTTTTACCCAACGTTTCTATTATATCATATTTTTAGAAACTTT
>JBKJUP010000101.1:0-72549 GCA_046590675.1 Ferruginibacter sp.
TTTCTTTCGCAAGTTCCTCGGGTCCAAAACTCAATCCAAGCGGTTTGCGCATGATTTCAAAGCGCAGGTTTACCATCTGATCGTATTCTTTACTGCTGTAATCTATTTGTTTGAGGCCCATTCTGCAATATAATAAAATCTTTCTTTTTATCACGCTAGGCCCGCATCGCTTAGCGGATTCCGGAACCGGCTAAAATAAACCGCATCCCAGATGAAATTTTTACAGCGCTGCCGGAATTTTCCTGGTTTCATCATCAGCTCCCCAGCTTCACCGAACGCATAAACGCAGCTTCAATGACCGGGAATGTTTGACATTTCCCTGCCGATTATAACCCGTTGCCGCATATTATCTTATGCGGCGTCTCGGTTAATTTTGACGCAACTTATATTTCTTTGTAATTATCTCAAAAAGTATATTTTTTCACCTGATTAACTAAATATTACTATTATGTCAGACATTGCAACAAGGGTAAAAAAAATAATTGTTGACAAATTGGGTGTTGATGAAGCAGAGGTTACACCTGAAGCTTCATTCACCAATGATTTAGGTGCCGATAGCTTGGACACCGTAGAATTAATCATGGAATTTGAGAAGGAATTCAACATTTCTATTCCTGATGAGCAAGCCGAAACCATCACTACAGTAGGTCAGGCAGTTACTTACCTTGAAGAACACGCTAAGTAGTCATCATCCGTTTTAATCATTGCAGGCAAACTTTATGGATTTAAAGAGAGTAGTAGTTACCGGGTTGGGAGCCCTTACTCCATTGGGCAAAACCGTTGCAGAATACTGGCAGGGGTTGTCTGATGGCGTAAATGGCTGTGATTTAATCAAACAATTCGACGCTACGAAATTTAAAACCAGGTTTGCCTGTGAGGTTAAGGATTTTGATCCCACCGTTTACTTAGATCGAAAAGAAGCCCGAAAAATTGACCGGTTTACCCAATTTGCATTAATTGCCAGCGATGAAGCTGTAAAAGATGCAGGTATATCAAGAGACAATGTTGATGTAGACAGGGTTGGTGTAATATTCGCAAGCGGCATCGGGGGATTGATTACATTCCAGGAAGAAGTTATAAACTTTGCTTCAGGAGATGGTACTCCAAGATTTAATCCCTTCTTCATTCCAAAAATGATACTTGATATTGCCGCAGGGCAAATATCAATACGTCATGGTTTTCGGGGACCTAATTATTCAGTTGTTAGTGCTTGCGCTTCTTCTACTAATGCCATTATTGATGCTTTCGATAATATCCGGCTTGGTAAATCGGACATCATTATTTCAGGCGGTAGTGAAGCGGTTATAAGTGCTGCCGGGGTTGGAGGTTTTAATGCTATGAAAGCATTAAGCGAAAGAAATGACGATCCCAAAACAGCCAGCCGCCCATTTGACAAAGACCGTGACGGTTTTGTTGTAGGGGAAGGAGCAGGAGTAGTTATTTTAGAAAGCCTTGAACATGCGCTGGCAAGAGGTGCAAAAATTTATTGCGAAATTGCAGGAGGCGGTGCTACCGCTGATGCACATCACATCACTGCTCCACATCCCGAAGGATTGGGTGCACAAAACGTGATGCGTTCCGCATTAAAAGATGCCAATATGCAACCCGAAGACATTGATTATATAAATGTACACGGTACTTCAACACCATTGGGTGATATTGCTGAAACGAAGGCAATTTTGAATGTATTTGGTGAGCATGCCTATAAACTAAATATTAGTTCTACCAAAAGTATGACGGGGCATAGCTTAGGTGCAGCAGGTGCTATTGAAGCACTGGCCTGTATTATGGCAGTTACCCAAAATATTATTCCGCCAACCATTAATCATTTTACTGACGATCCTGAATTGGATAGCCGGTTAAATTTTACATTTAACAAAGCACAACACCGCACTGTAAACGCAGCACTCAGCAATACTTTTGGTTTTGGTGGTCACAATGCCTCGGTTATTGTAAAAAAGTACAAACCTTAATTCATTCTCCCATTATTTTTTTGAACAGGTAATATCATTTTTTTTAATGATTTGCATGTTATTACTCAACTTCCCGATTGGTATTTGGAAGTGTTTTTTATATCAGAACAGTTCAAACTGTGTTGCTTGCTTTAAATTTTTTGATTGCCACCAAAAGGATTAATTTAGACTAAACATTTTACCAGATTTTGCAATTCTTTAAAGATATTTTCTACTCGGATATAAAGAAAAAAGAGTTTAAGAAACAACTCAATAATGTGCTGGGCTTTACTCCCGGCGAACTTAGTCTGTATAGAACAGCCTTGAGTCATCGTTCAGTAAGGGAAGGCGCAGATGAAAACAATGAGCGACTTGAGTTTTTGGGAGATGCTGTACTTAGTTCCGTAGTTGCCCACTATCTCTTTATGAAGTATCCGTATAAAGGCGAGGGTTTTCTTACTGAAATGAGAAGCAAAATGGTGAATCGTCAACAGCTAAATGACATCGGTATAAAAATGGGGTTGAAAAAAATTACCATTTATAATAAGCACGATAGCTCTTTAAAAATTTCGCAGATATTTGGAAATACACTGGAGGCATTGATTGGTGCCGTTTACCTGGATAAAGGATATAATAAAACTCAGAAGTGGGTAGAAAAATACATCATTTCCACTCACATGTTTATTGACGACCTTGAAGGTATAGAGATCAATATTAAGAATAAACTATACGGCTGGGCCAACAAAAATGGCAAGGCACTTGAGTTTGAAACATTGAATGAAAAGTTTGAGAATGGCAGACGGTTGTTTACCATTGGTGCAACTGTAGATGGTGAATTGGTCGCAGAAGGTAAAGGGTTTAATAAAAAAGACGCCAGCCAGATAGCAGCACAATTAGCAGTTGATAAACTGGGTCTTTAAGATAATTTTGCTCCCGAATGCTGGAACTGCAAATCATCGTATAATTAATGCCAGTATTTCTTCACATAATTTTGCAACCGCGAAATTTTAATACAGCGATATGAAATTTGGAATTTTAGGAAGTGGAAGTTGGGGTACAGCCATAGCAAAAATTTTAACTGATAATGGCCAAACCATTTATTGGTGGAACAGGAGTGAAAAATCCATTCAACAAATTCTCACCCGCCATCACAATCCACATTACCTTAGTTCGGCTTCATTTGATGTATCGAAATTGAAGCTTACAACAGATGCAGCGGAAGTTATTCAAAATTCAGACTGCATTATCATTGCAGTTCCTTCAGCATTTACCGCGGCAACACTTTTGTCATTAAACAGGAACATATTTGCCGGTAAGAAAATTGTTAGTGCCGTAAAAGGTATTTTGCCTGAACAAAATCAATTGTTAAATGATTTTTTAAAACAGGAATTTGATCTTCAGTTGGAAGATTATTTTACAGTATTGGGGCCTTGCCATGCTGAGGAGGTGGCTGCAGAAAAATTGTCCTATTTAACCATTACCGGTGTAGATGGAATGATGGCTAACAAAATAGCCGAAAGTTTTAAGACAGATTATCTTAACATAATAGTGAACGATGACATTTATGGTGTACAATATGCAGCAGTACTAAAAAATATCTATGCTGTTGGAGCAGGCATAGCTCATGGGCTTGATTATGGCGATAATTTTTTAAGTGTACTGATAGCAAACAGCGCAGATGAAATGGCTGGGTTTTTACGAAAGGCCGGCATTAAAAATATTGAAGTAGGAAAGGTAGATGAACTGCGAACTACTCATTTAAAGCGGTCTCATAATTACGCTGCCTCTGTGTATCTCGGCGACTTACTGGTAACCTGTTATTCTTTATATAGTCGCAACAGAACATTTGGCAATATGCTTGGCAAAGGGTACTCTGTAAAATCGGCTAAGCTGGAAATGAGTATGGTTGCGGAAGGGTACAATGCGAGTAAGTGTATGTTCGTGTTAAATCAAACTGTACAGGCAGATATGCCCATTGCAGAAAATATATATCGTATTCTTTGGGAGCAACTTTCACCCGAGGAAGGATTTATCAATATTGAAGAAACCCTTAGTTAAACTGACGTAAATTTATTTCTCTGTAATAAACAGATCTGCAGCAATTCCGTCCGCAAATAATTTTCCCTCCCTGGTAAGTATCAATTTTGATTGAGCAAGTGTTAGCTTTTTACCGGTCTGCCACTTTTTACTTGACGATAAAATTTCCGCTGCGATAGATTGCCCGAAAACGGCTGTTGCTTTTTCTAAATCAATTCCTTCCATTGTTCTTAACGAGGTCATTATGTATTCATTTGCTTTTTGCGTTTGTGATAAAATTTCTTCTTCAAACGGAATTTTATCTTGTTTAAGTGACTGTAGGTACAAGCTATTATTGGCTACATTCCACCTACGGGCTGCTCCATTAAAAGAATGTGCGGATGGGCCAAATCCATAGTAATATTTTCCCTGCCAATAACTGCTGTTATGTTTACTACGCATGCCCGGTTTTGAAAAATTACTGATTTCATAATGCTCATATCCGGCATTCTTCATCCAGTCCATCAATAATAAAAATTGTTCAGCTTGTTTTTCAGCATCTACAGGTTCTTTTTTATGGATTAATATCATTTTATCCAACGCAGTTTTAGGCTCTACCGTTAAAGCATAACAGGAAATATGTGGTACACTTTTTTCAAATATGATGGATACATTTCTTTTCCAGTTTTCATTACTTAGTAACGGTGAGCCGTAAATAAGATCGATGGAATAATCCGTAAAGCCTGCATTTTTTATAACATCGATACAGTTCAATGCTTCTGCAACATTATGTGCACGGTTCATCCATTTTAATTCATCTTCCAAAAATGATTGTATGCCTGTACTAAGCCGGTTGATCCCTGCTTTTTTCCACTGCTTTAATTTATCAATAGTGATATCATCGGGATTTGCTTCCAGGGTAATTTCAGCATCCGGCGCTATCGTAAATTTATTTTTAAGACTGTCTAATATCAGTTGCAACTCTTCTATCGTTAATATGCTGGGTGTGCCGCCTCCAAAATAGATGGTATCAATTTTTTCATTAACAACATTGTAAAATGGAGTCAGAGTTATTTCATTTATGATGGCATCTATCATTTCCTTCTTCATTTTTAGTGAGGTAGAAAAGTGGAAGTTGCAGTAATGACATGCTTGTTTGCAAAACGGGATATGAATATAGACGCCAGACAAAGATTTTTGATTTACGATTTTAGACTTTAGTTTTGAATACAGTAATGATAACTACACGATTCATTTATTACAAAATTTTTACTACAATATTGATTGCGGTTTATTTTACTTCCGCCTACAGTCAACAAAAAGTTTCGGGATCCTATGGTTTGCAGGTAGCTATTTTAGATAAAGATAGCTCATTTAACAGGCAGCAATTAAATCTTCAAAACAGCTTTGCAAACATTCCCCAATGTGCTGAATACATAAAAAAAATTCCATCGTTATTAATAGGCAAAGGCTATCCTGCGGCATCGGTAGATAGTGTGCGGTATGATTCGTCTGCTGCATTCATACAATTGTACTTAGGGCCTAATCAATACCTGATGCAACTTAATATAGACAGTGTTGAAAAAAAAGCACTTGAGTTAAGTGGATATACGGCAAAAGCCATCTTTAATAAACCAATAAATTTTGCCCAGTTAGAACTTTTTAAACAACGCATGCTTAACTATTATGAAAATAGTGGATACCCTTTTGCCAGCGTTTTTTTAGATAGCATTTATTTTAGCAACAATGCAATGAATGCCACTTTAAAAGTAGCGAAGGGGCCCTTATATCATATTGATAGCATAAGGGTAAAAGGCGATGTGAAAATTTCAAAAAGCTTTTTACAACGATACCTTGCAATACCCAATGGAAGTATTTACAATAAAGAAAAACTTGACCAGGTTAGTAAGCGGCTATTGGATCTTCCCTATCTAAAAGAGGAGCAGGCATCAGAACTTTCAATGCTTGGAAATGGATCTATCCTGGATCTATATTTACAACCTAAAAAAAGTAGCCAGGTAAATTTCCTGGTAGGTTTTTTACCTGCAAATAATCTCACAAATAAATTACAAATAACAGGCGATGTTAATTTGAATTTACGCAATGCATTGGGTACAGGAGAAACTATTTTATTAAACTGGCAACAGTTACAAATTAGTTCGCCAAGGTTAAATTTGGGGTACCAGCAGCCTTATATTTTCAAGTCGGCTTTTGGGCTCGATTTTGCTTTTGATCTTTTTAAAAAGGATTCTACTTTTCTTCAGTTGAACTCGCAGTTGGGGATACAATATCTTTTGTCGGCCAATCAATCCGGTAAAATTTTTATACAAAACCAAAGCACTTATTTACTTGGATCAGGGGTGGATACCAATTTTGTAAAAAACATCCGGCAACTGCCACCCAACGTGGACGTAAAGGCTGTAAATGTTGGGGTGGATTATGAATTAAATAATACCAATTATCGCTTTAATCCCCGAACAGGCAATGAATTAAGGCTGGTAAGTTCAGTAGGAATAAAAACCATTGATAAAAACAATGAGATCATCCGGCTAACCGATCCAACATTCGACTTCAGCACGTTATATGATTCAGTTAAACTTCGCTCTTATCAATTGCGGGCAAAAATTACGGCGGCACATTATTTTCCTGTTGGTAAGCAGGCAACACTTAAAACAATTTTTAATGGAGGTGTATTTGGTAGCCAGAGTGTGTTCAGGAATGAACTGTTTCAGATAGGTGGATATAAGTTGTTAAGAGGCTTTGATGAAGAGAGTATTTATGCTTCGCAATATGGAGTGGTTACAATTGAATATCGCAACCTTGTAGGCCTTAATTCATATTTATTTACTTTTATCGACGCCGGCTGGGTAAAAAATAAATATCAATCCGTTAATTTCAGCAATGATTTTATCAGCGGTGGCATCGGGTTGGTTTTTGAAACCAAGGCTGGATTACTAAATATGAGTTTTGCTGTTGGCAAAAGAAATGATGTAAAGTTTGATTTGAGGCAGTCTGCAAAAATACATTTTGGGTACATTAATTATTTCTAGTCTAAATCAATTTAATTTTGTTGAATAATTTATTAAAGTTGAAACAGGTGTTGGTTTTTCTTTCTTTACTTTTTGGTCCTGTTTTGCTTTTTAGTCAGCAATCAGATTCTATTCCAATACTTGGCGATTCGTTGGTAGTTAAAATAGATTCAGTAATTACACAACCAGATTCATCACAACTTAAGTTACAAGATTCGCTTACAAGAGTTGCCGATTCTATAAATGCAGTTGTTAAGCAACGTGCAAAATATACCAGTGACATTCAGGAATTGTTAAAAGAAAATTTCTATTTAAACTGGAACGGCAAGCCAATAGCAATGGCAAATAAAGCAAGGGAAGTTGTTTCGCAGGACCGGCTATTTTATCTATTGGCAGGCATTGTTTTTTTACTGGGCTTTTGTAGATTTTTCTACATCAGGTATTTTAACAATCTTTTTAGGGTATTTTTTAATGCGTCTTTAAGACAAAGTCAGTTAACAGATCAATTATTACAGGCCAAACTTCCATCTCTTTTTTTTAATATAATTTTTATTTTAGCCGGGGGAGTATATGTTTATTTGATACTCAGGTTCTATAACTGGATGCCTGCGCAAAATTTTTGGTTATCGGTATTATATTGCGGGTTAAGTTTGGGAGCTATTTATTTTGCCAAGTTTATTACATTAAAATTTACAGGATGGGTTACTGGTTTTAAGGAAGTTACCAATACTTATATATTTATTATATTCCTTATCAATAAAATTTTAGGAGTAATACTGCTTCCCTTTATTGTTGTTATAGCATTTGGAAATCCTGTAATAGCGAGTGCCTGTGTAATAATTTCTTTGTTTTTAATCGGTCTTATGTTCGTTCTTAGGTTTTTCAGATCCTATGGACTTCTTCAACATCAATTAAAAATCAGCAGCTTTCATTTCCTTATGTATGTAGTTGGAATTGAAGTGGTACCTCTTTTGTTGATTTACAAGGGATTGATAGTTTTATTGGGTAAAAATCTATAACTTTGTGCTGCTTTTCATTAACAATTTATCTCAATATGGTTAACAAAAGAGAATCAAACATCGAATTAAAAACCAACGTGATAAAAAAAGTCCTGATAACCCAACCCCGCCCTGAAGGCGAAAGGTCTCCTTATTTCGATTTAGCAAAGCGACATGATATTGAACTGCATTTTCATCCCTTTATAAAAGTTGATAGTATTCCTGCCAAGGAATTTAGAAAGCAAAAAATTGAAATCAATAATTACACCGCAGTCATTTTTACCAGTCGTCATGCAATTGATCATTTTTTTCGTGCATGCGAAGAACTTAAAATGAATATATCGCAGGATACAAAGTATTTCTGCATCACAGAAGCCGTAGCCCTGTATTTGCAAAAGTTTATTTTATATCGTAAGCGAAAAGTGTTTTACGGTGCTGATGGATCAAACAAAAGTTTTTTTGATGTAATTAACAAGCACAAGGATAATGAGAAATTTCTTTATCCATGCTCCGAGTCATTTGACAATGATATAACCACCTGGTTAAAAGATCATAATTGCGAGTATGCTACACCGGTTTTATATAGAATTATCAGCACTGACATTAAAGAAGTTATTGCAGAAAATTTTGATGTTATTTGCTTGTTTACACCCGGTGGAGTAAAAAGTCTTTTAGAAAATTTCCCCAAATTCAAACAAAACGGAACAAAGATTGGCGTGTTTGGCGCTAATACCTATAAAGCAGCAGAAGAAGCTGGTTTAACGCTCCACATTAAAGCCCCCCAACCCCAGGCACCAAGTATGGTTAGTGCGCTGGAATTGTACCTATCCTCACTTAAGAAAAAATAGCACTATCGATTTTATTTTACAAAAAAGATAACTTTTTCATTACCGGCAATTAAAGCATGCTTGCAAATAACCCCTTAAATTTATAAGTGGTCTTGGGAGTATAGATATTGTATTCACTAGTATTTGGATTGTGTTTTCGTAAATGATCAGCATTTGAGATCATTGTAAAAAAATATGGATAAGAAATTCACCAATCATTTGGTTAACGAAACCAGCCCTTATTTGCTGCAACATGCACATAATCCGGTGAACTGGTTTCCGTGGGGAGAAGAGGCTTTGCTTAAAGCAAAGAAGGAGAATAAAGTGATACTGGTAAGT
The DNA here is from genome assembly GCA_046590675.1 of Ferruginibacter sp. Classification (GTDB taxonomy): domain Bacteria; phylum Bacteroidota; class Bacteroidia; order Chitinophagales; family Chitinophagaceae; genus Ferruginibacter. The sequence goes on from JBKJUP010000101.1 coordinate 9,162, forward strand.
ATTGGTTACTCAGCCTGTCATTGGTGTCATGTAATGGAAAGAGAAAGTTTTGAAAATGAAATGACCGCTGATTTAATGAATGAGCGTTTCATAAATATTAAAATAGATCGTGAAGAGCGGCCGGATTTAGATCATATCTATATGGATGCTGTACAGGCAATATCCGGTAGTGGTGGTTGGCCATTGAATGTTTTTTTAACTCCGGAAGCAAAGCCATTTTTCGGCGGCACTTATTTTCCACCGGTAAAGGCTTTCAACAGGTCTTCGTGGTCAGATGTTTTAAATGGTATATCACAGGCCTGGAGTGAAAGACAAAATGAAATAGAAGCGCAGGCTGAAAATTTAACAGATCATTTAAGGCAGGCCAATGGTTTTGTACAAACGAAAATCAATTTTGATTCAGGCGAAAATATTTTTACCACGGCACAGTGTGATGATATGTTTTCGGCAATAATGAAGACTGCTGATAAAGAGTGGGGAGGTTTTGGTAGTGCACCAAAGTTTCCACAAACGTTTACCATTAAGTATTTGATAGAGTATTATTATTTTTCAGGAAACCAGGAAGCGTTGCAACAAGCATTGTGTTCAGTAGATAAAATGTTGTTTGGCGGTATTTTTGATCATGTAGGAGGTGGTTTTGCAAGATATAGTACAGATAGGGAATGGCTTGCTCCACATTTTGAAAAAATGCTGTACGACAATGCATTGCTCATTGATACTTTGTGTGACGCATTTCAACTTACGGGACATAAAAAGTATGCGGAAGCCATTCACAAAACAATAGGGTTTATAAAAAAGGAATTATTAAGTAAAGAAAATGGATTTTTTGCAGCTTTGGATGCAGACAGTGAAGGCGAAGAAGGTAAATATTATGTTTGGGATAAGGATGAAATAGATGAGATTTTAGGTGAGGAAGCAGTACTTTTTTGCAAATTTTTTGATATTTCAGCTACTGGAAATTGGGAGGGTAAAAATATATTGAGAATTTTAAGTCCTTTAGATGAATTTATCGTAAGTGAAAATGGTGATGCGAATAAAATAGAGCTCGTTATTAAAAACGGGTTGCAAAAATTATTATCTGTCAGGGAAAGAAGAGTAAAGCCGGCACTGGATGATAAAATAATATTGGGTTGGAATGCCTTAATGTTGAAATCTTTAGCTAAGGCAGCGATTGTACTCGAAGATAAGTCATACGGGATGTTGGCTGAAGCAAATTTTAGTTTTATTGAAGCAAATTTTAAGGGAGATAAAGAAGCAGCACTTTTGCACACTTATAAAGATAAAAAAGCGAAATTTCACGCATTTTTAGATGACTATGCGTATTATATTTCGGCGTGCCTGCAACTGTATGCGATAAGTTTTAATACAGAATATTTGGAATCGGCAAAACAATATTGCAATTATGTAGTTGATAATTTCAGTGATGAGGATGATGTTTTTTTCTATTTTACCCATAAAGAACAAAATGATGTGATTGTCAGGAAAAAAGAAGTGTATGATGGAGCCACACCTTCAGGTAATTCAATGATGGCGCACAATCTTCAGATCCTTTCTTTGATATTTGATAAAAGTGAGTGGAGTATAAGAGTAGATAAAATGTTGGCGTCGTTATCAGAAGCAGTTATCAAATATCCAGGTTCATTTGGTATTTGGGCATCTTTGATATTAAGGAAAAATAAAGGTTATAGTGAAATTGCTATTGTGGGTGAAAATTTTTTTATAACAGCAAAAAAACTACAGGTAAATTATATTCCTAATATAGTATTGATGGCTTCTTTGGAAAAAAGCGATATTTTTCCAATTTTGGAAAATAAAATTGGAGGAGAGCCGACATTAATATATTTATGTAAAAATTATTCTTGCAGGGCTCCTTTTACTGATACAGCAGAATTATTAAAAGAAATTAACAGTATAAATTAATAATATCAGATTTGAAAACACAATATTTTAAAATCTTGTTCGTTTTTTATTCTCAGGATACGGGCCATTTTAAAAGAAATAGTGTAAAGAATAACTGGATAAGCATAAATCAAAATAATCATTACATTTGCCAATACCCTCAAAGTAAAAAAAGATGAAGAATAGTTCATTAATCGCAGTTGTTGTTATCACGCTGGCAACATTATCCGGCTGTAAGATGCTTGGAAAAAATAAAAAAGGCAAAGACTTACCCAGTGATGGTCAGTTATATGGAGTGGCTCCTGCAAAAAGCTGGACACTGCCTAAACCTCCGGGAATGGTTTATATTCCGCCAGGAACTTTTCACATGGGTCCGAGCGATGAGGATATAAACTATGCCTATACAGCACGTAATAAGCAGGTTTCCATCAGTGGGTTTTGGATGGACGCAACTGAAATTACTAACAATGAGTTCCGCCAGTTTACAAACTGGGTAAGAGATTCTATTGCTGCAAAGCAAATGGGATTTATAAAACAGGATCCAAGTGGTAATGAATATGTTGATTGGAAAAAAGCGAAAACTATTAAATGGGGTGATAAAGCAACAATGGAAAAAATTGATGCAATGATTCTTACACCAGACAACCGTATTTTCAATAGAAAAGAACTTGATCCGTCTAAGTTAATTTATCATTCAGAAACATTTGATTATAAAGAAGCTTCTAAAAGAGAGAATGCTGGTGTACAGCGTTCCAAGTTTATCGTTAAAAAAGACATTCCTATTTATCCTGATTCATTGTGTTGGGTAAGAGATTTTGCGTACTCATATAATGAACCAATGGCAAAAAAATATTACAGTCATCCGGCATTTGGAAACTATCCTGTGGTAGGTGTTTCCTGGAAACAAGCTACTGCTTTCTGTGAGTGGAGAACTCAATATCTGAATGGATTTCTTGAGTCGAAAAGCAGGGCAACTGAATCTGATTTTCGTCTTCCTACCGAAGCCCAATGGGAGTACGCTGCAAGGGGTGGCCGGTCGCAATCACCTTATCCATGGGGTGGACCGTATCTAAGAAACAGGAAAGGTTGTTTGTTAGCTAACTTCAAACCTGGTCGTGGTAACTATCCCGAAGATGGTGGATTTTATACAGTAAGAGCTGATGCTTATTGGCCAAATGATTTTGGTTTATATAATATGGCTGGCAATGTTGCAGAGTGGACTTCTTCACTTTATTATGAAGGTGGATATTCATTCCAGCATGATATGAACCCGGATATTCGTTGGAATGCAAAGGATACAGATCCTCCCCGTATGAAACGTAAAGTAATTCGTGGTGGAAGCTGGAAAGATGTTGGCTATTTTCTGCAAACAAGTACCCGGAATTACGAATACCAGGATACTACAAAATCCTACATTGGTTTCCGTTGCGTAATTGATTTACCTCCTGCTATGAAAAAAGGCAGATAATTAAAATTCCCAGGATTAAACTGTACACTTTTATGAGAGACTTATAATGTAATTTATAAGAAGGCTCTTGTAATGCGTATTAATTAAATAAACATAACCCCTCAAATTAAAATTTTAAATTAAAAAAATTATGGCTGCTGGTCAATCTCGCCCAATCGATCGAATTCTTAACATTTTGGTATCAGCCGCTGCGGTACCAGTATTATTAGGAGCACTTTTCAAAATTACGCATGCCCCCGGTGCAGATTTATGGTTAAAAATAGGTTTGTATGTAGAGGCAGGAATTTTCTTAGGCTACGCATTGTTATATGTATTCTCTCCACCACCAGAAGCTCCGCTTGCTGCAGCTACTCCGGTTGAAACCGGAAATCCTGCGCTAAAAAGTATGGATAAAATGTTAATGGATGCTGATATTACTCCAACAAGTCTTAAAAAACTTGGGGATGGATTTTCAAAACTTGGAAGCACAGTCGGAAGTCTTTCTGATGTAAGTGATGTTGTAAAATCTACAAATGATTTTGGTGCTAAAACAAAAGAAGCAACAGTAGCAATTGGAACAATGGCTACTGCGTTTCATAATAGTGCTGCAACTATGTCCTCGTTCAACAATGCATCTGAAAGTGCAAAAGGTTTTCATGAACAAGTACAGGTGCTTACTAAAAATTTGGGAAGTCTGAATACCATTTATGAATTGGAATTAAAAGAAAGTAACAATCACCTGAAGGCCTTAAACGGATTTTATGGTAAAATGGCAGAGGCTAGTAGTGCCATGATGAGCAGTGTTGATGATGCAAACAAAGCTAAGGACCAAATTGGTTTACTTGCAGTTAACCTGGGCAAATTGAATTCTGTATATGGGAACATGCTAAGTGCAATGCAGGTTAAATAATTAAATCGAAATTTTATTTGAGATCTCAATAACGAAAACCAGCAATTGTAATTTAGTTAATAAGATCAAAAAGAAAGATTGAACAATCCAATTCATTAAAACAATCTTAAATCTGAAATACTATGGCTTTACCTAAAGAGCCCCGGCAAAAGATGATCAACCTGATGTACCTGGTGCTGACAGCATTGCTGGCACTAAACGTATCAAGTGAGATTCTGAATGCCTTTAAAGTGGTTGATATTAGTTTACAGAATTCAAGCAATAACCTTGCTGCTGCAAACACAACATTATACAAATCTTTAAGCGACAAACTCGCCGACCCGAAAACAGCGGAAAAAGCTCAAATTTGGGAACCTAAAGCAGAAAAGGCTAAAAAACTATCTGATGATATGACAACATATCTAGAGGGATTAAAAAAGGAGCTTAAGAATGCGGCCGGGCTGGAAATAATCGAAGGAAAAGAGTCGTTTAAAGAAGATAATCTTGATGCCGCTTCCCGGTTATTTGGCGACGGTAAGGGAAAGGATCTTGAAGCAAAACTAAAAACATATAAGCAGGCGATGTTGGATATAGATCCTGCGATAAGGGTGAAATTTGAAAAAACCTTACCGGTAGATGTAGAGCCTCCCGTTGGGCAAGATGGTACGAAAAAAGATTTTACGAACGCATATTTTCACATGACACCTACGGTGGCAGCTTTAACTATGTTGAGTAAATTTCAGAATAATATTAAGAATGCGGAAAATCAGGTAGTAACCTATTGTCATGAGCAAATTGGGGCTGTTGTTGTAAAGTTTGATAAAACGGGCGTATTAGTTGGACAAAGTTCTAACTACATTATGCCGGGACAGGAAATGACAATTACTGCAGGTATCGGAGCATATAGTTCGGCAGCACAACCGCAAATCTCTATCGGTGGCACAAATGTTCCGGTAATTGATGGTAAAGGAACTTACAAAGTTTCTGCAAGTGGAGCAGGTGCAAAAAAAATGACCGTAACTGTTCGTTATCTTGATCAGGATGGGAAAGAACAAACAAAAACCGAAGATGTTGAATATGTCGTTGGTACTCCGGGAGGTGCAGCGGTAATGCTGGATAAAATGAATGTATTTTACATCGGGGTGGATAATCCAATTACGATATCGTCTGGCTCAGGCTGGGATAAAACAAACGTTGTAATTGCGGGAGGATCACTCAGCGGGTCTAACGGAAATAGGATCGTTAGAGTTAACACACCGGGAAAAGCATCAATCACAGTAACTGCCGATGGAAAAACAACTCCATTTGAATTCAGGGTAAAGGAAATACCTAACCCCGTATTTAAAGTAGGCCCAGGTGGAACAAGAATGACTGCGGGAAGTTTTAAGAACCAACAGTATTGTCGTGCAGATCTGGAGAACTTTGATTTTGACGCAAAATTTTCGGTGGTTAGTGCAATGGTTTATTTTTCTGGTGCTAATTTTGCTAACGTTCAGTCTGCAACACTTTCTGGAAACAACCTGGAACCGCTTAATTCATTAATTCAAAAAGCCGGTCCTGGTACCAGCATTACATTTGATGCGGTAAAAGTGCAAGGTCCGGATGGCAAGCAACGTACCATCCAAGGTGTAGGTATAGTGTTATATTAAAATTTAAAAATTCGTGCTATGTTTAAGCATTCTGTAAAATCTATTTTGTTGGTTGTTTTTTTATGTGCGGGTGTAAGTATGGCATTTGCGCAGAAGAAGCCGGTAAAAAAGCGTACTTCCGCAAAACGTACTTCAACAACAAAAACAACCAAGGGAAAGACTAAGGCTACAATTAGTCCTACTGCTGAAATCGATACTGTAGTGGTTGCCGCAGCAACTCCAAAGATTGATAGTTTACCTCTCGTAACGGTAAAAAAATCACTCCGCAGAGATGAAGCAGTTGTAACTGACGACATTCGTGACAGAACGCCGCTGGCTTATGAGCACATTCGTGTAGATGATGCTATTTACCGTCATAAAATCTGGAGAGAAATTGATACAAGGGAGAAAGTGAATTTACCTTTCCGTTATTCAGCTAATGAAAATAATGGTAACCAGCGTTTCATTTCAATTTTGATGAAAGCAATTCAGGATAGTGCAGTTACGGTATTTGATGCAATTGATGATAGATTCACTACACCAATGACAATTTCGGATGTAGCTAAAAAGATTTCAGGAGGTATTGAAACTGTTGATATCTACGGACCTGATGGAAACAAAGTTGGAACCAAGGATGTAGTTAGAGAAGTAAATCTTGACTCTTTTTACAAATTCAGAATTAAAGAAGAAGTTATTTTTGACAAAGAAAGTTCACGCCTTTTTTGGAGAATATTGGGAATAGCTCCGTTGAAAAATGTGATTACATCTGAAGGTGTTAATCTTGGGGAGACTGAGTTATTCTGGGTTTATTATCCGGATATGAGACCAATATTTGCAAAATACGAAGTGTATAATGGAAAAAACTTTGGAGCAAGAATGAGTTGGGAAGAATTGTTTGAAAGCAGGATGTTTAGTGGACGTATAATTAAGAGTACTATTGATAATCCGTTTGACTTACCCATTTCAGCTCAACCAGGTTTAAAAGAAAATGGTGTATTTCAATTGCTGGAAGGTGAGCGTATAAAAGAAAAAGTGTTTAATTACGAACAAGATCTTTGGAGTTACTAATTTATCTGTTCTTCATTATAAAATATTTAAGCCCCTGGATAATTCCAGGGGCTTTCTTAATTAAGTGAATTAAACATGGACAATGCAATCTTATACTTACCGAATTCACGCAATGTTGCCCAACCATTCCAAAATTGAATATTTTAAATAATACAGGAAAAACCCTGTAAGTAACTTATGAAATCCTACTTATATTTGTCTCGGTTTTTCATAGGATATTGGATTTTAAAACGGGGCTGGATTTTTATCCTGGCCCTTTTTTTATTTTAATTGTCTCCTGATATATCCGTGAAATAGTTAGTAATCATGTTAGCCCTTGATGCGCCTACTACACTGGCTAATTCTTCTATAGATTTCCCTTTGATATTTTTTACCGACTTAAACTTTTTTAATAACTGGTCAATCGTCGATTTCCCGATTCCCGGTATTTGATCCAATTCATTTTTAAGTGTTCCTTTACTACGTTGATTTCTGTGAAAAGTAATTCCAAATCGATGCACCTCATCCCTGATCCTTCTTATTAGTTTAAGGCTTTCGCTATCCCATGGTAATTTTATGGATTGCTGGTCACCATAAAAAAATATTTCTTCTTCATTTTTTGCCAATCCCACTAATGTAGTTTTGCCAAGTAAGCCTAATTCCACAATACTTTCCATAGCTGAACTTAACTGGCCCTTACCACCATCAATGATCACCAGTTGAGGGAAAGGCTTTTGTTCTTCTGATAGTCGTTTATAGCGCCGGTAAACAACCTCTTTCATTGTCGCAAAGTCATTAATGCCTTTTACCGTTTTTACATTATATCGCCTGTACTCATCTTTACTCGGTTGCCCGTTTTTAAAACTAACCATTGCGGATACCGGATAACTTCCCTGGAAATTTGAATTATCAAAACATTCAATATTTGTTGGCACTTCAGATAATTGAAGATCATGCTGCAGTTGAACCAATATGTTATTGATTTCCCCAGAACTTTTATCTTCCAATAGAAGCATTTTATTTTTCTTGAGTTCTTCCTTAAAATAGTTGACATTTTTTTCAGACAGATCCAGTAGCTTCTTTTTATCACCAGCCAGCGGAATAGTAAGCGTAACTTTTTCGTCAGGATAATTTATTTTGAACGGAACAATGATTTCATTTGATTCACTGTTGAAGGTTTCTCTCAACTGTGCAATAGCAAAACTCAGCACTTCATCTGCCGGCTCATCTAGTTTCTTTTTAAGTGTAATTGTTTTTGTAAGTACAATGCTACCTGCATTAACTGCCAGGTAATTTACGTATGCTACATCGCCCTCTTCAAGTATGCTAAAAACATCAACAGTTCCTGTACGTTCATTTACAACCGCAGACTTAGCTTTGTAAACCTGTAAGTGTTCCAGTTTTTTTTTGATTAGTTCCGCTTTTTCAAATTCCAACTGTTGCACATGATCCTGCATCGCAGATTTGAAATGATGAATAACCGGCACTAAGTTGCCTTTTAAGAGATTCTTCAGGCGTTCAATGCCCTCATCATAATCTTCCAGGCTTTGCAATCCTTCGCAAGGGCCTTTACAATTACCTAAGTGGTATTCCAGGCAAACTTTAAATTTCTTTTTATCAATGTTTTGTTGTGATAAATTAAGTTTACAATTACGCAGCGGAATATTCAATTTAATAAAACTTAGTAGCTCCCTTACTTTTCCAACCGATGTGAACGGGCCAAGGTATTGAGAACCGTCATTAATTTTTTTTCTGGTAAAAAATACTCTCGGAAATCGTTCATTTTTTACAATGATAAAAGGATAAGATTTATCGTCTTTTAAGTTGATATTGAAGAGAGGCTGAAAGTTTTTAATCAATGAATTTTCCAAAAGAAAAGCGTCCTGCTCACTGTTTACAATTGTAAATTCAATTTTGCGAATGCGCTGTACCAACTCATGGGTTTTGTAACTGGTATATGATTTTGAAAAATAAGAGCTAACCCTTTTTCTCAGGCTTTTTGCTTTCCCCACATATAACAATTCATTAGACGAATCGTAATATTTATAGATACCGGGATCCAGTGGAATGGTATGTGCTATAGCTGCGAACTCCTGTTGCGTCATTTTATAAAAGCCGGGCAAACACCCTTAAATTTTTTTATTACTAAATTAACCGCCTTCATCTATTTGCGGCTGAAATCTGTATTAAACGTTTAAATCACTAAAGAGCTTTAGTGTGGAATTTCTGAACAATCATTAAAAGTCCCAGGTAAAAATGTCTTCTTTTATTAACTCCTGTGTTCCGTCAGGGTTATTAAGAATGGTTGAAATTTTTGCCTGTTTGTCGGTTTCCCAGGTCAACTGATTTGTAATTTTTTTATCGTTCTCGATAAATTCTCTGACAATGTAAACTTTTGTTACATTTCCCTTTTCCGGATTTACATACACATCCCAATGTCTTAAACTGCTTGTGTCGGAAGGGGTACCGTTTGGGTCATACGTAAATGTTACAGCATTTACCGACTGATCAATAAATCTTGTTTCCTTAAAATATTTTACAAGATTTGTCTCGCCAATTTCAGACGCCAGGAATGGTTGAAGCAAGGGTTTTAGTTTTGCTTTAGAAACCCAGGCAGAGTCCGATTTGCCATTTACTGTAGTAATATGCAATGGCGTGATAGGGAGTGAATCTAATATAGCCATTTGACCTCTTAGAAAGGAACTGACCGGAAAAAAAGAGTCTGCTTTATTTTCAGTTTCAATTGATGGTGCAGCAGATTCCTCATGACGGGCATTGCATGCATTGAACAAAATAATTACAGCGGCTATAACACAATATTTATTCATGATCAAAAATACTAAGAAAGGTCGGGAAACAAAAAACCGCTGCACGGTAAGAGACAGCGGATCTTATAAAGGACTTGTTGAAATGATATAGTTAGCGCTCTATTAACACAAAAAATGTTTCGCAAGCGTACCGGGTAATTATTTTAAAGTTTTAATTACGCCAAATTTAATACCGAAGTTTTGCAATTTTTCTTCAATTGCAAACCGCTTATTGGTAGAAAATAATTGACTACGAAATTGTGGTCCAATCTCGTATGTGATGCCGTTTGATTTATATGTAATGAATGTCTCAAATCCGGCATTTAAATTCCACCTGTTAAACATTGAACTTTCTTTAACGTAATTTCTTCTATCTGAAGAAAGTAAATAAGAAGTGCCACCAATAACATAAGTCGGTTGTACAGTAACACCTACATTCCATTGAATATTTTCGTTTCCGAGGATCTTAAAGTCTAATCCAACTGGTACCGATACCTGGAAGGTTTGATTGTGAAGGTTAACTTCTTTTAAACCTCCCTTATTAGAATAAGGTGTAGTTCTGAATAATTCATAAGTGCTGTTGCTTTTAGCATCATACATGGTAAGCTTAGTAGCCACCGGATGGGTGTTGTGATATCCCTCAGAATTATACCTTGTAAAATTTAATTGTAAACCAGTTTTTAACTTTACATTTTTAAAAATAGGATATTGTATTCCGATTCCTAATTCAAAACCAAAAGATGGCTTCTGAATAATATCATTTTCAATGTCTGTATTACCACCTGGCATAACAAAAGGAGCCGTGCTATTTAAATTAACTAAACCAGCATTTGTAGTTAAGGTTCTGTAAACTACTGAAGGAGTTGCATATACTTCCCATGCTAACTTGCCAGCCCATTTTTTAGGTGCAGGCCTGTTGTACATAGCATAGTTGTCAATCCATTCCTTATCTTCTTTAGAAATAGTTGTTTTTTTAACAGATGAAAGTTGATTAGTCCTGGCTGATTTTAAATTTCCTTTTAGAACTGCTAAAGCTTGTTCATCATTTATAAAAACGTTCACATTCTCTTTTGAGCTGCCTGTTATCTGTAAAGAGGCGACTGTCTTATTATTTGGATATTTTTCATAGATATTCCAAAGATTTTCATTGGTGCCAGGTTGCATATCAAATGAAACATTAGACTGGCTATCCGAAAGCACACTTGTTAACCCTGCTTTATTTTTAGCATCTAATTTTTGAGTATTGTTATTTGTCAGGAGAAGGCCTTGTTTGAAAGATTGAATCGGGGAGTTTGATTGTACTGACTTATTTGATTTGGTAGCAGCAACAACATTTTCCCGGTAGGTTAAAATACCTGGATTTTCGTTTTTGGACCCATTATTGGTATCATCTATATTGGTAACACCAGGAACTGACACTCGTGAACCTTTGTTAACCGTGTTGTATTTATAAACCGTAAAAGGACTAAAAACATCCATGTTATCATCAGTCGGCAAATTCTTATAGATTACCGCTAATGGGTTATTAATATTTTTGTTGGTGGATGTTTCTGTAAATGTATCGGAGTCCTTTGTATTTAGATAGCCAATCATCAGTAATGATGAGATTAATGTAATACTCATGACCACAGAAGGCCACTTACGCCCCGGGTGAATATTATTATAGATGCTAGACCAAATGCGCTTGGAAGGGTACATCCTAAATTCATCCGACTTTTCTCTAAGCAATCGTTCAAAGTCGTCCGTATGTAAATTTCTGTCCATCGTTCACGAGGGTTCTTTTGGTTCCGTTGTTTTAGTTTTGGTTAAAATCCTATTTTACAATCCTTATTTAGATGCTATAGCTGCACCAAAAAAAGACGATTTCGTTCGATTCGGTTTTAGCATAATTTTCTTCTTTACTAAAATGTCTTCCAGCATTGCCTTAGCCCTTGTATATTGAGACCGGCTGGTACTTTCCTCAATATCCAGCACATTGCCTATTTCTTTATGTGAGTATCCCTCAATTGCATAAAGATTTAAAACAGTTCTGTATCCGATAGGCAATAATCTTATACACTCCACAACTTCCTTAGCCTGCATTATTGAAGGAATACTTTCTTCCCTGATGCCAATGCTATTTGCATAAGTTATGTCCACACTGTCTGAGAACTTTTTGTTCTTTTTTAAAACATTGATACAGGTATGAACCATGATCCTTCTTATCCATCCTTCCAGCGCTCCTTCACTTCTATACTGATGTATCTGGGAAAATACCTTTATGAAACCTTCCTGTAACATGTCTTCAGCATCTTCCCTGTTTTTTGCAAACCGATAACAAACCCCCAACATACGAGGACTGAAACGATTGTACAATGCCTCCTGCGAACCCGCGTTATTGGTTAAACATCCGGCTAACATAAGATCTTCGGTCATATCTGTGCTTTGATTACACATAAATATAGACAATTTGCTGACATAAATAGCTGCTTTTCATAAAAAAATTCATCAAAAAATAAGTGTTAAAACCTTCTGATTTTGGAGATTCCGTTATTTCTGCCAATTGGCTCTTGTGGCTATCATAATGTTTCGGCCGGGAACTGAATATCCGGAAGAAAATATTTGAAATTTTTATCCGGTATGATCCCAATTGCCAACTGAAAAAAGAAACCTTTTTGCTCCGTTAAATGGCAACTTCCGGTTAGTTGTAAACCATAGCAATATATCCGGAGCTGTTGAATTAGATAGTATTTCTTCTAATTATTTTTGAACCAGTGGTTTATCCTTTCTTTCTGATTAAACTATCTGGAGGTGTGGTTGCTTTGATGGTGTCTCTGATAGATGTGGCCCAGTTATTTATGCGTTCTTTCTGATCTGACGAAAGTTTTGCATAACGATGAATTAAAGTATAAGAACTTAGTGGCATTTCATCCTCTTTTATTTCTTTAATAATTGCTTCTAGTTTTTTATACTTGCGTCCAATTCTGTAGGTAGCAAATTCAGAAAAATTAATTTCATTTTTTCCTTCATTTATATGATCCTGTAGCCACCATGCTACCGGTTGTACTTTTGAATACCAGGGGTATTGTGTGTTATTACTATGGCAATCGTAACAACTGGTTTCTAAAATTATTTGTACATCCTTGGGTACATAATACGCTTTACTAATATCGTTTGCCATCAAATTGCCGGATACATCTATATTTTTTTTTGGCCTGAAAAACTGTATAATAATTAATACAACAAGCAAAACATATCCAATTGGTTTTAGGATTTTTTTCATTTTTCATCTGCCTTTAAGTTATGATATTAAGATTTCCCCGGTCATTTCTTCAGGTATGGGTAAATGCATTATGGTTAATATGGATGGGGCAATATCTCCAAGTTTGCCATTTTTTACTGTTCCTTTCCATTCCTTATCTATTATAAATAAAGGAACCGGATTTAAAGTGTGTGCAGTATTTGGCGAGCCGTCATCATTTATTTCGTAATCAGCATTACCATGATCAGCAGTAAGAAACACAGCATAATCACTTGCTAATGCCGCTGTCACTACCTTTTCAACACATGCATCCACCGTTTCAACTGCTTTAATGACAGCACTCCATACGCCTGTATGGCCTACCATGTCTGCATTTGCAAAATTCAAACAAATAAAGTCAGCTGTTTTGTTTTCAATCTCCGGAAGTATGGCCGCTGTCAGTTCATTTGCACTCATTTCAGGTTGCAGGTCATAAGTAGCAACTTTTGGCGAAGGCACCATTATTCTCCTTTCACCTTCAAAAGGCACTTCTCTGCCCCCACTGAAGAAAAAAGATACATGTGGATATTTTTCAGTTTCAGCTATACGAATCTGCGTTTTACCATTCGCTTGTAATATTTCACCTAAAGTATTCTTTAGATCATCATTTTCAAAAACAACCTGTACATTTTTGAAAGTCTGGTCATACTGCGTCATGGTGGTATAATGCAGATCCAATGCTTTCATTCCAAATTCAGGCATATCATTTTGTGTCAGCACTTCGGTAATTTCCCGGCAACGATCGGTTCTGAAATTAAAGCTGATCACTGCGTCTCCGTTTTTGATAGAACTATCAATTGCCTTACTGTTAATAATTGGTTTTATAAATTCATCAGTTACACCTTCTTCGTAAGATTTTTTTACCGCTTGCAAAACATCATCTGTTATTTCTCCAATTCCGTTTACCATTGCATCATAAGCCAGTTTCACTCTTTCCCAACGTTTATCCCTATCCATTGCATAATATCTACCGGTAACGGATGCAATTGTTCCCGCTGTTGTATTTAGATGATCCTGCAATTCAGTTAAAAAACCCAAACCACTTTTTGGATCTGTATCCCTACCATCGGTAAAAGCATGTACAAATAAATTGGTAAAATCTTCTGTCTTGCAAATTGATGCAATTGCTTTAACATGATTAATGTGAGAATGCACACCACCATTGCTCACCAAGCCAATCAGGTGAAGTGGCTTATTGTTGGCTTTGGCATAGCGAATGGAATTGATCAAAATTTCATTTTTTTGAAACGTTCCGGTCCGGATGCCCACGTTTATACGTTGCAGTTCCTGGTAAACAACTCTGCCGGCACCCAGGTTAAGGTGACCAACTTCACTGTTCCCCATTTGGCCATCAGGCAAGCCAACAGCTTCACCACAGGTAATTAATGTGGTATTAGGATATTTTTCATATAACGATGTTACAAAGGGAACGGTTGCATTTTGGATGGCATCGCTCTTTTTATCTTTGCCGAGGCCCCAGCCGTCCATTATTACTAGTATTACTTTTTTTGTATTCATATCCCAAAGCTAACTTTTTTGCAGGTTTTGGAAAAAGCTTATTATCTTTTCAGTGTAAATTAATTACCAACAACCACGGAGCTTGGCACGTTTTTGGGAAAATCCTATCCATAAAGTTATCATTATGAAACAACTATTTACTTTATCCGTACTCCTAACACTTTTATCCTCTTTCGTTTTATTGGCTGGAATTGATGATGTAATTGCTGCAATGAAATCAGGCAATTCAGGTCAGGTGGCCAAATATTTTGACAGCAATGTAGAAATAAGTATGCCTGATAAAAGCAATAGCTATAGTAAAAGCCAGGCTGAACTGGTATTAAAAGATTTCTTTCAAAACAATCCTGTAAAAGGTTTTGAAATTATTCATAAAGGTGAAAACTCTGGATCCCAATATTGTATCGGTACACTCATAACAAAGAACGGATCTTTCAGAACAACCATTTTTATGAAACAGAAAGGCGATGCCCAGGTATTGCAGGAATTGCGATTTGAAAACCGATGATTTGTCATAAATAAATAATTTTAAACCTGTAGGAGTTTTCTTTTACAGGTTTTTTATTTTAATACTTTTGTGCATGATGAATTTTGAAGAACAGTTAAATCTTTTGATTGCGAATGCATTAACGGAAGATATTGGCGATGGCGATCACTCAACTTTATCCTGCATTCCAGCAGATGCTATGGGTAAAGCAGTGCTTAAAATAAAAGAGGAAGGCATTCTTGCAGGGGTTAAAATTGCTGAGAAAATTTTTATGCAGATGGAACCCAATATCGTTTTTACACAATATAGAAATGATGGAGATCGCATGCTGCCCGGTGACGTCGCTTTTGATGTTGTTGCTAAAGTGCATACCATTTTACAATGTGAACGACTTGTGTTGAATACGATGCAACGGATGAGTGGTATTGCTACATTAACCTGTATGTATGTAGATAAATTGAAGGGTTATAAAACCAACCTACTGGATACCCGTAAAACCACACCCAATTTCAGGCTGCTGGAAAAAGAAGCTGTAAGAATTGGTGGTGGTACCAATCATCGTTTTGGCTTGTATGATATGATTATGCTAAAAGACAATCATATTGATTATTGTGGTGGGATTAAAAAGGCCATTGAAAAGGCATATGAATATGTTCAAACAACCAAACCCGGATTAAAGATTGAAGTAGAAACCAGGTCCATCGATGATGTTAAAAAAGTGATGGCCGTTGGAAAAGTAGATAGGATAATGCTTGATAATTTTTCGCCAGAATTAATCAAAGAAGCGTTAAAGATCATTGATGGTAAATACGAAACAGAAGCAAGCGGTGGTATTAACTTAACAAACATAGCATCCTATGCGGCAACAGGTGTAGATTATATTTCCAGTGGTGCAGTTATTCACCAGGCAAGAAGCCTTGATCTAAGTTTGAAAGCTGTCATTATTTAATCGCTCATCCATTTATAAAAAACAGAAAATGGCTAAATCAAAATTGAATTCTTTCGGTGGGTTGGTATATTCCACAGATCCCGATTTTAAGCCTGAATCAAACAATATTGAAGAACAGGAAACATTGCCGCCTGCCCAACAGAAAATAAAAGTAAGGTTAGATACGAAGCGCCGTGCTGGTAAGGCTGTCACTTTAGTTGATGGATTTATTGGCAAAACTTCCGACATGGAAGATCTTGGAAAAAAATTAAAAACGTTTTGCGGTACAGGCGGATCGGTAAAGGACGGCGAAATAATTGTTCAGGGCGATAACCGCGATAAGGTACTGCAGTGGTTATTAAAAAATGGATATAACTTATCTAAAAAAAGCTAGACGCCTTCAGGTTTTAGCACTTTCATCCAAAATGCTTAAGGCACCACTTGGGCAAAGGGCCACTTGTTTTTTTATGGCTTCAATCTCTGCAAAACTCATATCTATCCATGGTTTTCTTCTTGGGTTAAATACTTGTGGCAATCCATTTGCGCATATACCGGAATGAATACATTTATCGGGTTGCCATACTATGGTAACTCCATCTCTTGTGTACTTATGTGTATTTAAAGGCATATAAATTAAATTGGTGAATATTACCCTTACAATTTACCACAAAAGGCAAATATTTCTTTTAAATTTGTATAAATAAATGATACAATGATTTCAAAAATATCAGAAGGAATTACTGTAAGTGTAGAAACATTCTATCAGCCCGATTATAGCAATCCTGCAAACGGAGAATATATGTTTGCATACAGAATTACGATCGAAAATAATAATACCTACCAGGTAAAACTGTTAAGGAGACACTGGTACATCTATGACGCAACCGGCGATTTAAGAGAAGTTGAAGGAGAAGGCGTAATTGGTGTACAGCCCATAATTGAACCAGGAGAAAAATATCAATATGTGAGCGGTTGTAACCTGCGTACGGAAATGGGTAAAATGTACGGAACCTACTCCATGGAAAATATCAATAATAATAAAGGGTTTGAAGTCTCAATTCCCGCCTTTGAAATGATTGTACCGTTCAAAATGAATTAAATGTATCTGTATTAACATTATATAATGTACCTTCAACACTAAGCATTTGCATTTGAAAATACATAAATCAACCACCCACACTACGGTGAGACTTTATTTAAAATACCAATATTCCAATGGCTAAAATCACTTTCGACAACCGAAATAATCAATTCTACCAAAGTTTAAAAGTCTCCGTTGATCAATACTTCGAAACAAAAGGCATTAAAAAAACCGGCGATTGGCGCTTGTACATAAAGACAATTACCCTGGTTGGTGCAGCAATTCTAATCTACTGTTCCCTTATTTTCATCAATATGAGTGCGTTACCAGCTTTACTTTTATGTGGGTTGCTTGGTTATACATTTGCGTGCATTGGTTTTAGTGTAATGCATGATGCCAATCATGGCAGTTATAGTACAAAGCCATGGCTGAATGATTTGTTAGGTTTATCTGCAAATGCAATGGGCGCCAGTTCTTATTTCTGGAAACAAAAACATAACATCATACATCACACCTACACAAACGTGGATGGTATAGACGATGATATTGCCAAGAGCCCAATCATTCGCCAATGTGAATCTCAGAAATGGGTACCGGCGCATAAAATTCAACATTTATATCTTGTTCCTGTTTATGCATTGTCTTCTATTTTCTGGGTGTTTATCATGGATTTTACAAAATATTTTACCCGTAAAATTTATACAACAGAAGCATGGAAAATGAAAGCAAAAAATCACATAATTTTTTGGGCAACTAAAGTCTCCTTTTTTACATTTTATATAATTATTCCCATCATCGTTTGGGGCTTTGGGGCATGGATAGCAGGCTTTCTTGTATTGCATGCGGTAATGGGCCTTACACTTTCACTGGTGTTCCAATTAGCCCATGTTGTAGAAAATACTGAATTTGAAACGATAGCTTTAGATGAAACCAAACATGTAGAAACTGCATGGGCAGAACATGAGTTAAAAACTACTTCGAATTTTGCTATGGGTAATAAGGTAATTTCATGGTTTGTTGGCGGGCTGAATTACCAGATAGAGCATCATTTATTTCCAAGGGTAAGTCATGTGCATTATCCTGCCATCAGTTTAATAGTAATGGAAAAGTGTAAAGAATTTAATTTGCCTTACAATAAATACGACACCATGAGTGAGGCGCTTGCTTCTCATTTTAAAGTAATGAAATCGCTGGGGCAAAAACCTGCAGAAGTTGCAACGCACCAAACGCAGCAACAGGCCGCATAGATTTTACGGCTTATACTTTGCCTCCTGGAATATTTTTTCATTATCGGTATTCAACAATTCCTGGAGAGAAACGCCGCCATTTTTTTGCATATATTTTTTCACGATCTGCCAGCCGGCAAAAGAACCTATATTACCGGGTGCAGCTTCACCCAACTCCTGCGTTTTAGGACTTTCATCCATATAATTTTTTGTGATATTGTGATCAATGATCTGCAGGTACCCGTTTTTAATAAAAAGATCCCAAACAACGTCCTCCCTGGCATAGCAATCTTTTAATTGTTGCTGCGTATACCCAATCAGTTTATATTCTTCGGTTACCGGTAATAATTTACTTAACACATACAAGCGCTTCCCTTTTTCAACCATTTGATTTACGAGTGGCTTGTCATCATTTTTTTCAGGATAAATATCAGCTACAATATTTTTTATACAATTAATGGCTATGTAATCCGGCTCAAAATGATTGGATACATATTCCGGGTAGGTTTGTTGTATGTACTCAGTTTTGTATAATTCAAAGTCTTTACCCAAATGGTGCTGAAGCCCCACGATAAATGCATCCCTGGAAATGATGTCACCAAAACCATCAAGCGGGCCAATATATGTGATGATTTTTGTTGGTAATTTATAGGCAGGAAAATAATAAGCTACGTACTGCAATCCTTTCTCAATTTCTTTTTGGTATGGTGTAAAGTCTGAAAATAGTTTTTCTGCCTTTTCATAAACCGGGCGGTATGCTTTGATGAACCCATTTACATAATTAGCAACAGTATCAACGGGCCATGCCGGATCAGCGCTCAGTATGGTATCTATAAAAGTTTTGGTAAACGAAGGTGTACCGCTTTGTAATTTCGAAAGATAGTTTGTAAGGTTGCCGGTAGTGGTATCAAACAAATCTTTTTCAAACCTTTCCGTTGTAAGGTTAATATGGATATTTGAAACATCAGGATTTTTGCTATTATTGTTGCAGGAAACAAAAAAAAGACAGCTCAACAAAACGGTTGCGGATAATCTCATGTTCATGATGGATTTGAAAAGTTTTAACTTTGCAAAGAAAACCAAATAATTTCAACATTTAAGTTAAAGCTACGCCGCAGGCGAAAGAGGTATGAAAATATTTTTAGCACAGCAGAACTACCATATTGGAAATTTTGAAAGTAATACCAAAAAGATAATTGAAGCAATTGAAATCGCCAAAAGCCAGGGTGGAGAGTTGATAATTTTTAGCGAACTAAGTGTATGCGGTTATCCACCAAGGGATTTTTTAGAGTTCGATGATTTTATTCAAAAATCTTTGGCAGCGATTGATGAAATTAAACAGTATGCTGATACCATTGCCGTAATAGTGGGTGCCCCCGACAGAAATAAAATTCTTGAAGGAAAAGACTTGTTCAATACCGGCTATTTTTTATATAATAAAGCGGTTGTTGGCATTGCCCATAAAACGCTGCTGCCCACCTACGACATTTTTGATGAGAACCGATACTTTGAACCTGCTTATGAATGGAACGTAATTGAATTTAAAGGCAAAAAAATTGCGCTTACTATTTGTGAAGATATCTGGAACCTGGGCCACAACCCGCTTTACCGCATTTGCCCCATGGACAAATTAATGGAACAGCACCCTGATATTATGATCAATATTTCTGCATCTCCATTCGATTACACCCATGCAGAAGATCGAAAAAGTGTAATAAGGGCCAATGTAAAAAAGTACCGGTTGCCAATGTTTTATTGCAATGCTGTAGGCAGCCAGACCGAAGTAGTATTTGATGGGGCTTCATTGATATTTGATAAAGACGGCAACCTTTGCGGTGAGCTTCCTATGTTTGAGGAAGTGTTACAATCATTTGAGCTGAATGACGATGGAACCGTTGATGCTCCGGTTATTGAACCTGCTAGCGGTTTGGAAATTAAAGACTGGATTCCTGCCTCGCTTGAAGAACAACTTAATATCAACCAGGTTCATGATGCCATTGTAATGGGTATTAAAGATTATTTCGAAAAAATGGGATTTAAAAAAGCCATCATTGGAAGCAGCGGTGGTATTGATAGTGCAGTTACATTGGCCCTTGCATGTAAAGCATTGGGGGCAGAAAATGTTAGAGCTGTTTTAATGCCTTCTGAATATTCAACCGGGCATTCTGTAAGTGATGCCGAACAACTTAGTGTAAACCTGGGCAATCCTTACGATATCATTCCAATCAGGAATATTTATGAAACATTCCTGGCAGAATTAAAGCCGTATTTCAAAGACTTGCCCTTTAGTGTAGCCGAAGAAAATATCCAAAGCAGAAGCAGGGGTAATTTGTTAATGGCCCTCGCCAATAAATTTGGTTACATCCTGCTAAACACATCTAACAAAAGTGAGTTGGCTACCGGTTACGGAACTTTGTACGGAGATATGGCAGGTGGGCTTGGCGTATTGGGCGATTGTTATAAACTGCAGGTGTATGCGCTGGCGGCCTACATTAATAAAGAAAAGGAAATAATACCAGCCCATATTATTACCAAGCCACCATCGGCTGAATTAAGGCCCGGGCAAAAAGATTCTGACTCATTACCTGACTATGAAATTTTAGATAAAATACTTTACCTATATATTGAAAGAACACAAGGCCCAAGAGAAATAAAAGAGAAAGGTTTTGATGCTGCACTTGTGGACAGGGTATTGAAAATGGTAAATATCAATGAGTACAAACGTAACCAGTTTTGTCCCATCATACGCATTTCGCCCAAAGCATTCGGAGTGGGAAGAAGGGTGCCGATTGTAGGGAAATATTTGAGTTGATAAATATTCGTCTATAAACTTTCATTAGAAAATGGACTATCAAAGAGGAGCTTTCTCCATTAGCACAGATAATACCAGGCTTAACATTTCATACATTCATCAGTTTTTAACGCACAGTTATTGGACCCAAGGAATCCCCATAGAAATAGTAGAGAAGTCAATTGCAGGCTCTGTATGTTTTGGGCTTTATGAAAACCTGGATCAAATCGGATTTGCAAGAGTCGTTACAGATAAAGCAACTTTCGGCTACCTGGCCGATGTATTTGTAGATGAAAAATATCGCGGACAGGGTTTATCAAAATGGTTAATGGAGGTAATAATGGCTTATCCTGAATTGCAGGGTTTTCGCAACTGGATGTTAGGTACAAAAGATGCCCACGGATTGTACGCACAATTTGGTTTTACCCAACTTAGTCAGCCGGAGCGGATCATGCGAAAAAATGTTCCCGATATTTATAAAAAAATAAAAGGTGATTGATCTGCAACTGCCCCCGACAAGGATCTCAAAATAAAATAGCATTGTCAGGCTAAATTTTTTTTAAAATCTAAAACTGTTTTTCAACCACTACTGCCGTTCCGTAAGCCAATACTTCCGTAATTCCCTGCATTACGTCATTGGCATCGTAGCGCATATTAATGATGGCATTACCTCCCATCTGGTTGCCATGTTGAATCATCAACTGGTATGCTTCTTCCCTGGTGGTTTCGCAAAGCTCTACGTAAATGGATAATTTACCGCCAAAGAGCGACTGGAAACCGCCGCCTATATTACCCAGTAAACTTCTGCTGCGTACAGTTATGCCTCTTACCAATCCCAGGTGTTTGGTTATTTTGTAACCCTCAAGGCTATTTGAAGTTGTAATTAATTGTGGATCTATCATAGTTTTTTTTCTTAAAGATACTTGACTTTTTAACACATTTTTACTCCGTTCATCATTGTGGTAAAGTTTTTGTAAGTGCATTGTTCGTATTTTCGCCGACAATGCCAGGTGCAGTTCTATTATATGTTTCCTGTAATTTTGAAACACAAACCTGCCCTGTACTTCGTACAATTTGAAATAAAAAATGATAATTAATTAATATGCTACAAACAGCAGAAGACATCCGCTTGTTAAACGATAAAATTGGTCACGCAGCGGGTTTTATTACAAGAATAAATGATGAATTAAGTAAGGTAATTGTTGGCCAGCATGGCATGATTGAGCGACTGCTAATTGGCTTATTAAGCAATGGCCATGTTCTGTTGGAGGGTGTACCCGGACTGGCAAAAACTTTATCTATTAAATCATTGGCACAAGCCATTCATGCAAATTTCAGCCGCATACAATTTACGCCGGATTTGTTACCTGCAGATGTGGTAGGAACCATGATTTACAACCAGGCTAAAAATGAATTTATGGTGCGTAAAGGCCCCATCTTTTCAAACTTTATATTGGCAGATGAAATTAACAGGGCACCGGCCAAAGTGCAGAGTGCATTGTTGGAAGCAATGCAGGAACGCCAGGTAACCATTGGTGATACTACTTTTAAACTGGATGAACCATTCCTTGTATTGGCTACACAAAATCCCATCGAGCAGGAAGGAACTTACCCATTGCCGGAAGCACAGGTTGACAGGTTTATGCTAAAAGTAGTGATTGATTATCCTACTAAATCAGAGGAGCAATTGATTGTTCGTCAAAATACGCTGGGGCTGTCTTTTCCAACAGTTTACCCGGTAGCATCTACCAGCGAAATTTTAACCGCAAAAGAATTAGTTAGACAGGTTTACATGGATGAAAAAGTAGAGAACTACATTCTCGATATCGTTTTTGCAACACGTTACCCTGATAAATACAATTTACCCAAACTGAAACCGCTGATCGGTTTTGGAGGTTCTCCCCGTGCAAGTATCAATCTTGCATTGGCATCTAAAGCTTATGCATTTTTAAATAAAAGAGGATACGTAATTCCTGAAGATGTTAGAAGTATTTGTAAAGATGTATTGCGACATAGAATTGGATTAACCTACGAGGCAGAAGCTGAAAATGTAAATGTAGAAATGATCATTGACGAAATATTGAGGGTAGTTAATGTGCCTTAAAATTTATTGAAACAGTAATCAGAAAATAGCCATTGCCAAAATCAAAAAAGCTTTTTTTAAAATTGTAAATATCATCACTTCTTGTTTAAAAAGAAAAAAGATAATGTTATTGACTCGCCTCCGCATCCTTCAGATGCAGAGTTAAACCAGGGTGCAGATTTGCTTACCACAGAAGAAATTTTGCGGAAAGTAAAAGAACTGGAAATTAAAAGCAAGAAGATCACCACTCATTTATTTACCGGCGAATACCATTCAGCTTTTAAAGGCAAAGGAATGAGTTTTAGGGAAGTAAGGGAATATTATGCAGGCGATGATGTACGGTTTATAGATTGGAACGTAAGTGCCAGGTTCAGTCACCCGTTTACAAAAGTTTTTGAAGAAGAAAGAGAACTGACCGTTTATTTATTGATAGATGTAAGCGCCAGTAACATGTTTGGTACAGTAACAGGAAGAAAGCGGGACATGCTTACAGAAATTGGTGCCGTACTTACATTTAGCGCCATTAATAACAATGATAAAGTTGGCGCCATATTTTTTAGTGATAAGGTTGAAAAATACATTCCTCCTAAAAAGGGCCGGCAGCATGCGTTGTACATCGTTCGCCAGTTGCTAACGGCAAAGACTGTTGGTAAATCAACCAATATGGAATCTGCTATCAAATTTTTTAATAAAGCTTCTCATCAAAAATGCATCGCTTTTTTATTAAGTGATTTTGTAGATGCTGTTTATGAACACGATCTCAAAGTAATTGGTGGCAGGCACGATGTGATCGGGTTAAGAATTTACGATCCGATGGATATGCGTTTACCAGATGCCGGTTTGTTGCAAGTAGAAGATCTTGAAACAGGTGAACAACAATGGGTAGATAGCAGCGATGCATCGGTTCAATACCATTATAAACAGCGCTTTTTGGAACAGAGCGAACTGTGTAAGAATTATTTCAGAAAAGCAGGGGCAGATTTATTACACGTTAGAACAGATGAAGATTATGTAAAAATTTTACAGCAGTTCTTTATTAAAAGAAGCTAGAATATTTGATAATTGAACAATTGAAAATGAATAACAGGACGATACGGATATTTTTTTTGACCGGGATACTTGCCTGTTTTTTTGCCTTTTTTGCGGATGCACAACCAGCTTTAAAATCATCGGTAGATAGAAATGAAATTCTGATTGGCGAACAGTTTAAGTTAAAAATAGAAGTAAATTTCATTGCCGATACTTACCGGCTGCCGTTTATTAAGGTGCCTGATTCGCTGCAACATTTTGAGGTGATTGATCGGGGTAAAATGGATTCTGTTTATACAAACAACCAGCTTTCCGGCATTACACAAACATTTACATTTACAAGTTTTGATTCGGGCAAATGGGTATTACCCTCTTTCCTGGTAGGTTTAGCTCCTGTAAAGGATGATACAAGCTATAATTATTTTACAGACTCAGTTCCCATTACAGTTGCTTTTTCAACATCGGATACAACCAAACAGTTAAAAGATATAAAGCCAATCAGGCAGGTGGAAGTACGGTCAGCAATCTGGTATTGGATTGGTGGCGGTGTTTTATTAATTGCATTGATAGTATGGCTGATTTGGTGGTACAGGCGAAGAAAAAAACCATTTGTTTCCACCTTTGGCCCACCTTCAACTGTGTCTGCGTATGAGGAGGCAATGAATGCATTGAATGCATTACAACAATATAATTTTTCCGATGCAGGCGAACTGAAAATTGTGCATACACAAATGGGTGAGATAGTACGGCGCTATTTAACAAGACGGGAAAACGACAATTATCTCACCAAAACAACAGGTGATATATTGATATTGTTAAAGCATTTTGGCGTAGATGCTGAGTTACTTTCTAAAGTGGCCGCAACTATGCGCACAGGTGATGCCGTTAAGTTTGCAAAATATCTGCCTGTACCGGGCGAAACCAACGATTGCATTGCATCATTGAAGGAATTAATTGAATCATTTAAACAAAAAAATGCTCCCAAACCTTTACAGTAAGGCAGCAACCCAATATGGTTTTCGACTATTTTAATAATATCAGTTTTGCTCAGCCACAATTATGCTGGCTGGGTTTGTTGCTGCCTGTAATGATCTATTGGTATTTAAAAAACAGCAATAAAAAGCAAGCTGGTTTCAAAGTGTCTTCTATCAAAAGTTTTAGGGGCATGTCAACCTGGAAAAATGTTTTCAGGCATTTGCCCTTCATTTTTCGTTTACTTGCCGTTACCTGTATCATCATTGCTTTGGCAAGACCGCAAATTAAAAACCAGGTACAACAGGCAGAAGGTGAGGGCGTAGATATTATTTTATGCATCGATGTAAGCGGGAGTATGACGGCACAGGATTTTACGCCCAACCGCATGGAAGCTGCAAAAGCAGTTGCTGAAAGTTTTGTAGAAAAGCGTCTTACGGATCGCATTGGCATCGTAATATTTTCAGGCGAAAGTTTTACGCAATGCCCGTTAACGACCGATAAAGTGGTTTTAAAATCAGCTATTGAAAGTATTAGAAATGGTTTGCTGGAAGATGGCACCGCAATTGGCGATGGCCTTTCTACAAGCACCGATCGATTACGAACCAGCAAGTCAAAAAGTAAAGTGGTTATCTTATTAACCGATGGTGAAAATAATGGAGGCTTAATTGGCCCAAACAATGCCAAGGAAATAGCAAAGGCATTTGGCGTAAGGGTTTATACAATTGGCGTTGGTACGGATGGCTATGCTCCCTTTCCAATAAAAACAGAAATGGGCGTAATTATCCAACAGCAAAAAGTTACCATCGATGAAAAGTTGCTAAAAGAAATTGCCAGAGAAACAGGTGGCAAATACTTCAGGGCTAAGGACAATGCCAGCCTCGAAAATGTTTATAAAGAAATAGACGGACTGGAAAAATCAAAAGTAGAAATTTCAACCATTACCCGTTTTACTGAAAAATTCTTCCCCTTTGTAATGATAGCACTTGCGTTTTTACTGTTGGAAGTCATGCTGCGTTTTACTGTCTTTAAAAAATTCCCATAATAATTGAATCTCTTTGGAACAAATCCAATGATGGCTGCCTTATAGAGTGAGTTTATTATTCTCCTTTAGGGGTTAGGGGCTAACAATTGTTGTAATTTCGTTGCAAATGAAGGCAGTCGTTTATAAAAGTACAGGTAGCTGGTATGTTGTTCAGGCAGAAACTGGCCAGGTATATAATGCCCGTATTAAAGGTAAATTTAAGATCGATAACATTACTTCTACCAACCCAATTGCCGTAGGCGATCATGTGACCGTGGAAATGGAAAATGAACTGGAAGGTTCCTTAACAATCACAGGTATTGATCAAAGAAGAAATTATATTACCCGTTCTTCACCGCACAATCGCAACCAACATCATATTATTGCCGCCAATCTCGATCAGTCATTGCTTTTTGCAACCTTAAAAGATCCAAAAACATCAGTTGGTTTTATGGATCGTTTTTTGGTTACCGGCGAAGCTTATCACGTACCCTCAATTATTGTTTTTAATAAGTCAGACTTGTACTGGCAAAAAGAAATGGACAGGTTTGAAGAAGTAAAGGAAATGTACGAATCCATCGGTTACAGAGTACAGTCCATGAGCATTGAAAAAAACGAAGGAGTGGAAGAAGTAAAGGAACTGCTGAAAAATAAAACCACCTTACTCAGCGGCCATTCCGGAGTTGGAAAATCTTCTTTTATCAACATCATTTTTCCCGGCATGCGGTTAAAAACGCAGGATGTAAGTGGCTGGAGCGGCAAAGGCCTGCACACCACCACTTTTGCAGAAATGTTTAATCTTTCATTTGGCGGCAGCGTAATTGATACACCGGGTATCAGGGAGCTGGGATTGGTAGATATTCCCAAACAGGAACTTGCGCATTATTTCCCTGAAATGAGGGCACTCATCAATGATTGCCAGTTCAATAACTGTATGCACATAAATGAACCCGACTGCGCCGTTAAGGATGCAGTAAACGACGGTTCCATCCACCCGGACAGGTATGTCAGTTACCTAAGTATTCTCGATTCTATTGAAGTTAAATCTTACTGATTAGTAAGCACGGTGCTCTAAAAAATGCGCTATCTCCAACACTGCATTGTTTTCCTGTAATATATTTTTTACATGATGTGGAAACACAGATACGCCATTAAAAGCGTTGAAGTGAAGCGTTAATACCTGGTTTTTGTATTTAAAATCCCAGTCAAGGGTTTCTGTATCATCAACCTGGTTTAAAAAACTTACCTGTAATTCAGCGGCGAGGGTTTCTGCAATTGCGTAAAATTTGGAAACGCCACAATTGTCGTCAATTACGGCTTCGGTATTGCCGTGTTGGTTTTTTAGGTGGTAACACATGGGATAGGGTTTTATTGGATATTAGGTTATGCCAGGGTATATAAACTCTTATTTTTATCTTTTATTATGTAATTAATTTTAAAAGTTGAAATTACTTTTATTCTTGTCCTAGTAGCTTTTCCGGCCACCCTTGTACTTTGCTTTATTACTTGCTTTTATAGCAGCAGGATCGCCAGCAGCTATTTTTTCCGCCCCCACATTCCTGCCATTCGTCGGGCAACCATACTTATCCTTCTTTTTAAAGATAAAGCAGCCGCTTAAAAATAAAATACAGGCAAATGCTACAATTAATTTTTTCATCGTAATAAATTTTTAATCAAAGTAACCATGAGAAAGCGCACTAAAATAGCACGAATTTTATGCACTAATTACACGAATTAAGAAATCAGTGTTGTATTAATTCGTGTAATCCGATGGCTATCGGATCGCCTTTTATAATTCGTGTAATAAAATAAATTTTGCGCCAATTAATTCCCCCTCGTTATTGCCCAGGCTCCTTAAACCAACCGCTGTACATCAGGTAATTGCTGGCAATTCTGTTTATTTCTCCACTAATCAATTCCTGGCTAATGTCTTTTACTTTTTTAGCCGGCACCCCGGCATAAATGCTTCCTGGTTCTACGATGGTATTTTCCAAAACTACTGCACCGGCTGCAATTATACTGTTGCAGCCCACCTGCGCATTGTCCATTACAATAGCGCCCATACCTATCAACACATTATCTGATATAACGCATCCATGTACAATTGCATTGTGCCCAAGGCTAACATTATTTCCAATAACGGCGGTTGTTTTTTCGTAAGTACAGTGAATTACAGCGCCATCCTGCACATTCACTTTGTTGCCCATCCTTATGCTGTTTACGTCGCCACGTATCACCGCATTAAACCACACACTACAATCATCACCCATTATTACATCGCCAACAATAGTAGCATTAGGAGCAATAAAACAATTAGTGCCCATAGTAGGGAGCACACCTTTTACAGGAAGAATTACCGGCATAATTTTTAATTTTTTGTACCCAACATTTTTATTTCAATGAAGCATTGTTGCGTCGCACTCGTGTACCGCATACCTGCAGGCAACATAAACCCTTTGCTAAATTAAAGTATTGTTTCATATCCATACCAACTATCATAAGCGAATGATGCCACAAATTTTTAGTTTGTTGCATGCAAGTTTCCCTATACATTATTCCGTTTCTTTCCGACCTTCGCAACCTATGAATGAACAAGATCTTTCTCCACTCAATTCCGGTAAAAAGCCAGGCAGTAATCCTATAAATAAAGGCGGCACTGCTACCAATCGTCAAATGTTTTTGCAGCATGTGGGCCAAACTTCTGCAGCACCTCTAAGCCTCGAAATTGTAAAAGCTTCCGGTAGTTGTATGTGGGATGCATCCGGCAGACAGTATATAGATCTTATTGCCGGAATCAGTGTTTGTAATATTGGCCACCGGCATCCTAAAGTAATCGAAGCCATCAAAAAGCAGCTCGATGATTATTTACACATCATGGTGTATGGCGAGCTGGTAGAAAGCCCGCAGGTGATGTATGCAAAAAAACTAACAGAGCATTTATCTGCATCATTGAATGCAGTTTTTTATACAGCCAGCGGAAGTGAAGCTACAGAAGGCGCCATGAAATTGGCCAAGCGATTTACAGGCCGTACACAAATTGCATCTTTTAAAAATAGTTACCATGGCAGCACCCAGGGTGCATTAAGTTTAATGGGTGATGAATATTGGCGCAATGCCTTCCGGCCATTACTGCCCGGAACCATTCAACTCAACTATAATTCATTTGAGGACCTGCAACGTATTACGGAAAAAACTGCATGCGTTGTAGCCGAAACCATCCAGGCAGAAGCCGGCGTATTGGTTCCTTTAAACGGCTGGCTATCCGCTTTACGTAAGCGCTGTACCGAAACCGGAACGCTGCTCGTGTTGGACGAAATACAATGTGGCTTTGGCCGCAACGGCACCTTATGGGCATTTCAACAATTTGATGTGGTGCCGGACATTTTGCTGTTGGGCAAAGCACTTGGTGGTGGAATGCCCCTCGGCGCATTTATTGCCGATAAATTGTTGATGGATTCATTTACGCACAATCCTGTTTTGGGCCACATCAATACTTTTGGCGGGCACCCGGTTTGCTGTGCAGCAGGCCTTGCAGCCTTTGATGTCTTACTGGAAGAAAAGCTGATCGATGGCGTATCAGAAAAAGAACAACTTTTTTTACAATTGCTGCAACATCGCAAAATAAAATCAGTACGAAGCCGCGGATTAATGATGGCGGTGGAATTTGAAAACTTTGACATCAACAAACAGGTTATTGATCAGTTAATAGAGCAAGGCGTATTTACAGATTGGTTTTTATTTGCCGCCAATTGTTTAAGAATTGTACCACCATTAATCATTACCCTGGATGAAATCACAAAGGCATGTAATACCATCATCGACGTATTAAATAAGATGGATTAATTCCTGCACATCAATTTCCTTCTAGATAAAAGTCGGTTCATCACAACGTTAATTATTGCAACATCAAAATATTCTTGCTGATGTCATTTCTAAATCATTACTTTGTAATTCAAAGTACTTTTTATGAGTAGCGAACAACAATCACTGGAAGATCTGCAACACATTAAGAAAATGATGGAACGCAGTAGCCGATTCATTAGCTTAAGTGGATTTAGTGGAATAGCCGCCGGAATCTGTGCATTGGTGGGAGCCTGGTTTGCCCATGCAAAAATAGCCTGCTGGGTAAAGGGCGATTGCACGATTGATGGATTAATTGACAGGGGAGGAATAAAATTACTCAATGACTTGTTGTGGATTGCCACACTAACATTTGTGGCTGCTTTTGTTTCCGCATTCTTTTTTACTTACCTGCGCAGCAAGAAAAATAACATTCCAATGTGGGGTACTGCTACCATCAGGTTATTCTGGAATACAACCATTCCATTGGCGGTAGGAGCTGTTTTTCTAATCAAATTAATGCAGCTCAATGCTTTTGAAATGGTTGCACCGGGTTGTTTAATATTCTATGGCCTTGCACTGGTGAATGCCAGTAAGTACACACTCGGTGAAGTGCGTTACCTCGGCTTTGGTCAAATTGCGTTGGGAATAATGAATTTGTGGAATGTTGGATATGGCCTTTATTTTTGGGCAATGGGCTTTGGTGTTCTACACATTTTGTATGGTATTTTGATGTGGTATAAGTATGAAAGAGAGAACTAGTGTTTAGGATAATTTGAATGTAAATAATAGCACGAATTTTTATGCACGAATTACACGAATTAAGAAAAAAGCACTTTAGAATTGGTGGGTAAAATAAAATTTTCTCTAGTTTATTTTTTTAAAGAATTATTTAGAGCGATTAATTACTAAAAGCTCAGTATTAATTCGTGTAATCCGCTTTTCATAATTCGTGTAATTCGCCTTTTAAAATTCGTGTAATAAATAATTAAAGTAACAATAATAAAAACTGCAGTCCTCCTTTAGGGGACAGGCGCAAATGAATCCGATCAAGGACTTAAATAAAATTTTTGACAGCCGTATCCGCTTGGGCATCATGAGTGCACTGATGGTAAATGCGGAAGTAAACTTTAATGAGTTGAAAGAACTGCTGGATATTACAGATGGTAATCTTGCCAGCCATATAAAAAACCTGGAAGATTCAGGAACCATTAAAGTACAAAAGGGATTTATTGGCCGTAAAACCAACACAACTTATTCAGTAACCAAATCAGGTGAAAAAGCATTCAAGGCGCACATTGCTGCATTGGAACAAATGATCAAATCAACTAAATAATTTTTTTTGCCTTAATACTTTGAAATACAAAGCACTTTTAAAATGATAAAGTTTTTTCAATCTATATTTTTATGCATTACAATCTGGGTGTTGACTGCATTGATCAATACAGCCATCGGTGGCTCGTACCTGTTGATGGCATCAAATGCTAATTATCCCTGGCCTGGCAACTATCCGTTGGTTTTTGGATTCACATTATTTTTTTCTATTCCGGCCATGTTCTTTTTCTGGATCGCACTCCTGGCCAATTGGAGCGTTGATAATTTATTTCGTTTTATGCTGAAAGCAGGTTTTATACTTTCAGCCTTGTTTTCAACTTTACTATATTTTTTACCTACGGACTTACCAAAAAGCCAGGTATTTATTATGACAATATGTATTGTCAGTGCTTCCATCGCATCAATTATGATTCATCACTCAGTTATACAATCAATTTCTAACAAGCAAAAAACAATTGATTATGCATAAGATAATAGTACAACTGCGATCAAGACTATTGGTGTTTTTAACACATAATATGGCCTTGCCAATTTTACGGATTATCCGGGTGCCCCAGGTATTCCCGTATTCGCCTGCAGAGCTGCACCTGTTGCCAGATGGCGCTTTAGGTAAAGAGCTCATCACAATGCTGGAATCAAAAAATCTTCAGTTGTTGCCGTATTATGCAAAGCACGACATCAAGCACATCCTGTTACAATACGATACCACCGATGAAGGTGAAGTGTGCCTGCAATGTTTTATGCTTGGTAACGGGCATATATCTTTCCCGGTATTGGCAACAGTTATTTACGGGATACTAACAATACCCGAATACTAGAAGAGTTTCCGCAGGGCTTACCATCGTGGCAAGCAAGCTCCGTCTATCAGTGATTGGCCCTGGGTTGCTTTGCTATTTGAGTCAACCGTCACACTCATTCAAAAAAATAATCAACATGAAAACTGTTAGCATTCAAATAAAATTTTGGGCGTATTGCTTACAACTCATCTTCATTCAAATAAAAAGATCACTAAATAAATAATGTATGAAACCATCTGTAAAAATAGTGTTGATATCCGTTGGAACGCTATTGTTCAACATCATCTTCTGGCAGGAAAAAATTGCACTCAACGCAGCATTTTTTGACCTGTTTATTCTCGGGTCCGTTTTTTATCTGTACCCTGCTTCTTTTAAACCACCTGTTATGAAATGGCTGCTGGCAGCAAACCTGGTTACACTGGCAGCAGTCCTTTTTCATAATACATTTTTAAGCAAGCTGGCGTTTTGTTCTACGCTAATGCTGGTCGTTGTTTTCTCACAATACCTTCACCGGTCTGTTTGGTATGCAGCCGCTTCTGCCTTAATGAATTATTTATTGGCACCCGCCTCTTTGCTCACCAGTTTAAAGGGATTGCACCGCCGTCAATTTAGTTTGTATCGTTTTAAAAAATCAATTCGTTTTTTGGTAATACCTTCTTTGTTACTCGTTATTTTTTTCCTGTTGTATAATTTTGCCAATGCCATGTTCCAGGATATCATCAATGGAATGGCACTGGCCTTCCAAAATTATTTCAGCAAATTTTTTGAATGGTTCAGGTGGGAAAGAACCGGGTTTTTATTGCTGGGCTTATTTGTAACAACGGGCTTATTGTTAAAAAGCAGTGTCAGTTATTTCTCTGCATCCGATCTTGAAAAAGCAGATGAACTAAGGCGTAAAAAAAATAATCTATTCGCCTGGAAGAAATCCGCCTGGTTTGAGTTGCTACACCTGGTAATGGGCAGGTTTGCCAGTGGAATGATGGCGCTTCGCAATGAAAATACCACTGGTTTAATCAGTCTTATTTTATTGAATGTACTATTGCTTTTCATTAATTGTATCGATGTGGTGTACGTTTGGTTTGGCTTTAAATATGATCATAATACTAACCTGAGTGCTTATGTACATGAAGGCACAGGACTGCTCATTTTTTCCATTCTGCTTGCGATGGTTCTACTGCTATTCTTTTTCCGTGGCAATTTAAATTTTTATAAAAAGAATAAATTGTTGCGCTATGGGGCTTATGCATGGTTAATTCAAAATGCTGTATTGGTTGTGTCTGTATTATTCAGAGATTATTATTACATCGCTCATTTTGGCCTGGCCTACAAAAGAATAGGCGTATTGATATTTCTTGTAATGGTACTTGTGGGATTGTTTACCGTATTTATAAAAATACAGCAACAAAAAACAGCCTATTATCTACTTAGAATAAATGCATGGGTTGCAATAGTCATGCTGGTATTAGGTTCCTGCATTCATTGGGATGATATGATTGCCAGGTATAATATTGCGCATAAAGATGCCATTGAACTGGATGTAAAATTCCTGTTGACGCTTTCTGATAAAACCCTGCCATTGCTGGAAAAAAATATCGGGTTGCTTGATCATTTAACAACAATTAAAGGTGGTGAAGGTGAAATTTTTTATCGGTCAAATCTTAGTCCAAGGCAAGTTTTTGAGCAAAGGAAAAAGGCATTTGAGGCAAGCCAAAATAGTTATACCTGGTTATCATGGAATGCTGCGGATGCCTATACAAAACAACAACTAATATTGGCAGCACCCACTACTTCTGCTAAAATTTCAGAGGATCGTCTTAATCATTAAAATTTAAACAATGAAACTTAGTTGGTTTAAAAAAACAGGTTGGTTTTATTTGCCCGTTTATGCCATGGGTTATTTAGTAACTTTAATGGCCGTATTTTTTATGGTGCCCGTAACCATGGCAATTGTAAGAAATGGTCATTCGGTATCAGACGACCTGTATCATATTTTTGTGTATGCCACCTGCACTGCTTTTTGGTGGAAATGGGTAGCAGAAAAAACAAGTACTTGATTGGCATAAATCTGGTTACTAATTTTACCAATCTTAATCATTCAAATGAAATTGATCAAATCGTTCGGCTACGCCTGGGATGGAATTCTTTATTGCTTTAAATCACAACTTAATTTTCGGATTCACCTTGTGTTGCTTTCCTGTGTAATTATTGCGGGCTTTTTATTAAAGGTGAGCAATACCGAATGGCTTGTTATCATTGTTTGCGCCATGCTGGTGTTGGTATTGGAAATGATCAATACTGCCCTTGAATATCTATGCAATTTGGTTACAGAAAATTACAACCCGGCAGTGAAAATTATCAAGGACGTAGCCGCCGGTGCTGTATTATTATCGGCCATAGGAAGTGTTATCATTGCATTAATCATCTTTTTACCCAAAATATTTGCGCTTTTAAATTAACCGTTTTTATGAAACTATCGTCTTTTCAACAATCATTGATTGCATTTATAGGTTTTATTATAGTAATGCTCGTTTGCAGATTTTTATATGCAGGCAATCTTGAATTCATCTTTCTTTTGTGGAATTTATTTTTAGCCTGGATACCTTATAAGTTAAGCCTCGGATTTTCTACAAGCATTAGAGGTCAAAAATGGCAACAATGGATTTTATTGTTTTGCTGGCTGTTGTTTTTCCCCAACGCCCTATACATTACCACCGACTTAATTCACCTGAACTTAAGAAGGGATGTGCCCTTATGGTACGATGTGATATTGATATTCACTTCTGCAATAACGGGATTGATGATGGCTTTTGCCTCATTGATCCATGTAGAAACATTCCTGAAAACGCAATTCACAAAAAAGCTAACGTCCATCATAGTAATAGCGTGCTTGTTTTTAGGCTCTTTCGGCGTTTACCTTGGCAGGTTTTTAAGAGTAAATAGTTGGGATGTAATCACTAACCCCATTAATTTGTACAGGGCAATTGCTATACAATTTATTTATCCTGTAATTCATTTCCGTACCTGGGCCATTACCATCCTGCTTACTTGTTTTTTTAGCCTTTTGTATTTTGCCATTAAAAAGTCATCAATTAATAAAATCAATGCCGGCAGTTAAAAATCCAAATGCCGGCAATGGATTAACCTATAAAAATTTGTTTGAGTTGCAGCAGAAATAATAATTGAAAACCGGGAGCGTTATATAACCGAAATCAATTTTTTAAAGCAATTTATATTGCTGACTTTTGCAGTGCAGTTCAACTAATCTTTAACAACCTTTACTATTTTACAGAAAGGGTATAAATTTTTTATCCATTGTGACAGGTGTATTTAAATCCAACAATCCCTATAATACCTTCCTGCTATTTGTGTATGGACTATTGTTAAAGCTACCATTGTTCATCCACCCGGTTATTCCCCAACCCCGGGCTACAGATGGATTTCTTTTCAAAGCATTATTGACACAACTGGATGTAGTAGGCAAATCGGTACCCGTTATTTATTCTTTCATCTCATTTATATTATTATTTTCTCAGGCCATTACTTTAAACAGGTTGGTAAATGACCAGCGCCTCATGCAGCGCCCCAATTACCTCACGGCAATGGCCTATTTACTCATCACTTCATTATTTTCAGAGTGGGATGTACTCTCTGCTCCGCTTATCATCAATACATTATTGATATGGGTTTGGTCACGTATGAGTAAGTTGCACAACACACAGCAAGCCAATACTTCTTTATTCAACATTGGTATTGCCATCGGTTTGGCCACGTTTTTTTATTTTCCGTCCATTGCCTTTGCTTTATTGATCGTATTTGGTTTGCTCATTACGCGGGCATTCAAAATTTCTGAATGGTTTGTGGCGCTATTGGGCATCATGGCGCCTTATTATTTTTTACTGGCCTGGGTATTTTTAATGGATAAATGGAAAGATTATCATTTGCCGGGTATTGCCATCACCTTGCCCAGCTTTTACAAATCAAACTGGGCGCTTGCTGCTATTATCCTCGTAATATTCCTCCTTATTACCGGGCTCATATATGTTCGGCAAAACTTTCGCCGGCAGTTGGTACATGCCCGCAAAAGCTGGAGCCTGATGTTGCTTTATTTTGTAATTGCGCTATTCATACCCTTCATCAACGATTCTCACTCATTTGTATATTGGATATTAAGTGCTGTACCCATTGCCGTTATTGTGGGCGCCGGTTTTTTATACCCTTCCAGAAAATGGTTTCCCCTCATTTTACATTGGATAATGGTGGCGTTTGTAATTGCGTTAACGTACTTCGTTAAATAATTAAAAACGGAGTTGTACTTTTGCCAAATCTTATTTTGATCCAGGCATCACAGCTAATATCATCATCGTTGCGTCGCACTCTTGTACTTTAGCAGCAAATGGCATCAAAATAAGCATCCACTAATAAACATAAAATACTAATATGAAATTTGGCGTTGTTGTTTTTCCCGGCAGTAATTGCGATAGAGACATGATTGAAGCCTTGCGTACCGATCTTAACCAGGAAGTAATTGAACTATGGCATAAAGACAAAGATCTAAGTATGTTCACAACCGACGATTGTATTGTGCTTCCCGGCGGTTTTAGTTATGGCGATTACCTGCGTTGTGGCGCCATTGCCAGGTTTAGCCCCATGATGCAGAGCGTAATAGAGTTTGCCAACAGAGGCGGAAAAGTATTAGGTATTTGCAACGGTTTCCAGATTTTGTGCGAAAGCGGGTTATTACCCGGTGTTCTGTTGCGCAATGCCCACCAACAATTTGTTTGTAAAAATGTTTTTATAAAAGACGGAGTAGGGGAATCAGCATCCTGCCTTAAAATTCCTGTAGCCCACGGCGAAGGAAGATATTTTGCAGATACAGCCACGCTGGAAGAACTTGAAATGCACCGCCAAATTATTTATCGCTATTGCGATGATAAGGGAAGCGTTAACCACTCAGCAAATCCAAACGGCGCTATGCATAATATAGCGGGTATTTGTAATAAAGAAAGAAACGTATTTGGCATGATGCCGCATCCGGAAAGAGCATGCAATGCCAGCCTTGGAAATGAAGACGGGAAGCGGATTTTTGCCCACCTTTTTCAGCTAAACTAATGTTAAATCAACCAGTTACATGTTAATAACCAAGTCTTCGAAAGTCTGAGTTGTAACTTTGATTAAAATAATAAATGATAAAAATGAAACCAATTTTATTAGCCTTTATCCTGATGTTACTGGTTGGAGGAATTAGTGCACAGCAAAAAATCAATTGGTCCTACATAGCAAAAAATTTAGGCGGCAACAAATATGAAGTGCATATTATAGCTAGCCCTCCTCCGGGATGGCATGTATATTCTCAGCTAACGCCTGATGGAGGCCCTGTTCCTACAACTTTTAAGTTCAATAGCAATGCATTGATCTCAAGGCAGGGAGTGGTTAAAGAAAAAGGAAAAGTAATCACCTACTTCGATAAAAATTTTAAAGTAAATGTGAAGTATTTCGAAGGCCAGGCCGATTTTGTACAGTTAGTAACAATTAAAGGAAAAATAAAAACCAATATAAGTGGCGAGGTAGAATCTATGATTTGCAATGACAGAACCTGCATGCCCCCAACCACTGAGAAATTTAATATCACCTTGAACTAAACTCATCTATTTAATGCTAATAAAATACAGACTGCTTTTTGTCGTATGCTTATTGCTTTCAATAAATTTAACTGCACAGGATAAACAACCTGTGCAGTTTGGTTTTGAGAAACAAACTAAAGGAAACGGTGAGTTTATTCTCCTGATAAAAGCAGTGCCTTCACCGGGAGTTCAGTTGTTTTCAATACAGAAAATCAACGGCGATCTGCCCGTTAATACAAAAATTGAATTTGATTCTGTAATCGTCACCAAACTAAAAGATACCGTTACAGAACTTGGAAATGGTAAAACTGCTGCAGATCCTTCATTAGGCGATGTAGTTATTACAACCTTTTCAGATTCGGTAACCTGGGCACAAAAAATTAAATTGGCAGAAGGTGATAGCATCCGCATTAAAGGCAAAATAAATTACTACTATAAAAAAGGCGAAAGTGTAGAATCCGGGGAAGAGCCAATTTCCATGCAGTTTCAATATAAAAAGGAACAATCGCAGGAGTTTGCTGCCAACAGCTCAGGAAGTCTGCAGTCAAAGTCTTTATGGGCGTTGCTTTTCGCTGGTGTTCTTGCCGGCCTTATCGGTTTTTTAACGCCTTGTGTGTATGCACTGGTACCCATCACTATTAGTTTTTTCACAAAAAGAAGTAAAACCAAATTGCAGGGTAAAAAAAATGCACTGTTCTATTCTATTTCAATTATCCTTATTTATACGTTGGTAGGCGCATTGGTAGCAACAGTGTTGCCAAAAAACGCCTTGAATAATTTGTCAACCAATTACATTTTCAACCTCTTTCTTTTTGTATTATTTATCATTTTTGGGGCTTCTTTTTTAGGAGCTTTCGAAATAAATTTACCGTCATCCTGGTCAAATAAAATTGATAGCAAAGCCGGTATTGGGAGTTATTCGGGTATCTTTTTTATGGCATTAACGCTGGTGATTGTATCCTTTAGTTGCACAGGTAATTTTGTTGCTTCACTTTTGGGGCTATCTACTGCAGCAGGCAAAATAGCGCCTGTTGTGGGAATGTTTGGTTTTGGTTTTGGGCTGGCATTGCCCTTTGCTTTATTTGCATTTTTCCCATCACTGCTGAGTTCATTGGGTAAAAGTGGCGGCTGGCAAAATGCGTTAAAAGTGGTGTTAGGCTTCCTCGAATTGGCGTTGGCACTTAAATTCTTAAGCAATGCAGACCTGGATAAAGGCTGGCGATTGCTGGATCGGGAAGTGTTTATTGTGCTTTGGATCGTAATTTTTGTTTTGCTGGGAATGTACCTGATAGGTAAAATCAGGTTTAAACACGATAGTGAGCCAAAACAAAATGATTTCGGGCTGGAATATATTTCTGTTCCCCGTTTGTTCCTGGCAATATTTTCTTTTGCATTTTCAATATACCTTGTTCCGGGTTTGTGGGGGGCACCGCTAAAAGCAGTATCGGCATTCATACCGCCCATGGGTACACAGGATTTTAACGCAGTCGGTAATCAGTCGAATACTGTAACAACGGGTTCGTTTACAACCGCCTCAACTGCTGCAATGCCTCCGCAAAAATATGTGGCGGATCTTAAAAAGTATGAACCTGGTGCCGCCATCAACAACAATCTCATTATTTATTACGATTATGATGAAGCCTTGGCAGCATCCATAGCACTTAGTAAACCATTGATGATTGATTTTACTGGAATTCAATGTGTGAATTGCAGGGAATTTGAATCTAAAATATGGATAGACAAAGGTGTAATTCAAAGAATGAAAAATGATTTTGTCGTAGCTTCTCTTTTTACCGATTACAATGCAGAATTACCTGATGATGAAAAGAAGTTCTCGCCTTTGCTGAATGCTAAAATTGAAACTGTAGGAGATAAGTATGAAGATTTGGAGCAACAATTGATTCATGCATCTGGCCAGCCAAATTATGTTTTTGTAGATGGTACCGGCAAGTTACTGATAGATGGTGGTTACGGTTATGATGCAACAAAAGGCGCTAATGAATTTATTGCACATTTAGATAAGGTAAAAGAAATATATAAAAATATGCAGTAATTCCTGGCTTTATTTTTATTGAAATAAATTGTACCAGTTATATAGAAATTAAAAACCCTCCTTGCGGAGGGTTTTACTCTTTGGGGGTTACTAAACTAATAATAGTGTAGCTTTTTTATCATTAATTATAATGCAATTTGTTTTTCAGTCATCATTCTGCGCATGTTGATTAAGCCATAACGCATACGTCCCAATGCAGTGTTGATGCTACATTTTGTAAGGTCAGCAATTTCTTTAAAACTTAATTCTGCATAATGACGTAAGATGATTACTTCACGTTGATCTTCCGGAAGCATGTCAATCATTTTTCTAACACGTTCGTGACTTTGCATTTGCATCATCTTTGTTTCAGCACTTGGTTCCGAAAAATTCAGTACTTCAAAGATGTCACGATCATCACTGGTTTTAATACTTGGGCTGCGTTTGATCTTTCTGAAATGATCTACACACATGTTGTGTGCAATACGAAGTGCCCATGGTAAAAATTTACCTTCGTCTGTATAACGGCCGCCTTTTAGCGTGTCAATTATACGGATAAATACATCCTGGAAGAGGTCTTCCGCCATGTACTTGTCTTTTACCAGTAAATAAATTGAGGTGTAAATTCTGTCCTTGTAACGGTTTACTAAGGTTTCAAGGGCGTTGGTGTTGCCATCTATGTATAGATGCACCAATTGTTGGTCGGTTAAGTTAATAAGGCATTTCATAAACTTCTACAGTTTTTGTTGGTTAGGACTTTGTTTGGAACCAATAATGAGAATTTAGCGTAGAAGTCTAGTGCAGATAGGCGTTCAGGCTTTTCACTTTATTGGATATTGGAATGTGAAAATATGATTATTTATGATATCGCCAAATTTTTTTTAACTTTTTTTTTGGCCGCCTTATTTAAATAAATATAAACTATACTAAGTACGAATTGTAATGAGTGCTGGATTTTAGGAAGAATTTCACATTTATAAATGAAGAAAAATAACCCCGTACTTTTGCAAAACAATACAATGGCAACAAAGACAATCAGTAAAAAAAACAGCCTGGCTCATTCGGAAAAAAAGGATGAAATTTTTATAAAAGGCGCAAGGGTACACAATTTAAAGAATGTAACGGTAAGCATACCACGCAATAAACTGGTGGTGGTTACCGGTGTATCCGGATCAGGTAAATCTTCATTAACAATAGATACTTTATTTGCCGAAGGACAACGGCGTTATGCGGAAAGCTTAAGCAGCTATGCACGTCAGTTTATGCAGCGGATGAACAAACCAGATGTGGATTTTATAAAAGGCTTGTGTCCTGCCATTGCCATTGAACAAAAAGTAATTACCCGTACGCCAAGGAGTACCGTGGGCAGTATGACGGAGATATATGACTACCTGCGTTTGTTGTTTGCAAGGGCGGGAAAAACAATTTCACCTGTTAGTGGGCGTGAGGTAAAAAAAGATGATGTAGCAGATGTGATAAAGGCAATTACTGCCTTGCCGGTTGGGGATAAAATATTGTTATTGGTACCATTTAAGCAACATGCCAACAGGGATGTAAAAGAAGAACTGAATATCCTTGTACAAAAAGGATTTACACGTTTATACCTCAATAAAGAAATTGTAAGAATAGAAGAATTACTTGAAACTGGTCAACCGGCTTTTTCAAAAAAGGATGGTATAGTTTACCTGTTGGTTGATAGGTTGGTGGCGAAAGATTTTGATGAAAATGATCAGCATAGAATGAGCGATTCAGTCAATACAGCATTTTATGAGGGGGAAGGCGAATTGGTAATTGAAGTAAATGGAGAAAAATTATTGCCCTTTAGCAATAAATTTGAATTAGATGGCATTCAGTTTGAAGAACCCGTACCTAACCTGTTTTCATTTAACAACCCATTTGGCGCATGTCCTACCTGTGAAGGGTTTAGCCAGGTTTTGGGTATTGATAATGACCTGGTAATTCCCAACAGGCAGTTAAGTGTGTATGAAGGTGCGGTGGCTCCCTGGAAAGGAGAGAAGCTAGGTCAATGGAAAGAGGCATTTGTGAGGGCAGCAAAGAGTTTTAATTTTCCGGTGCATAAGCCGGTTATTGATTTAACAGATGAACAATTGCAGGTTTTGTGGGAAGGCAATAGTTATGTAAATGGCATCAATGATTTTTTTAAGGAAGTAGAACAAAATTTATATAAAGTTCAGTACCGCGTTTTATTAAGCAGGTACCGGGGAAGAACAAACTGCCCTGATTGTAAAGGGTATCGTTTGCGAAAAGAAGCGTTGTATGTAAAAGTTGGCGACAAACATATTGGTCAATTGTGTGCATTACCGGTTAAAGATTTAAAGAAATGGTTTGATGAATTGTCGTTGAGCCAATATGATCAGCAGGTTTCTAAAAGGATATTAATCGAAATCCATCATCGTATTAAAACCTTGATGGATGTGGGTCTTGGGTACCTAACCCTAAACAGGCTGGCTAATTCTTTAAGTGGTGGAGAAAGCCAGCGAATACAACTTACACGAAGCCTTGGAAGCAACCTAACCAATTCACTTTATATATTAGACGAACCCTCCATCGGGTTACACAGCAGGGATACGGTACGGCTGATAAGTGTACTAAAAGAATTACGGGACCTTGGGAATACGGTGGTAGTTGTAGAACATGATGAAATGATGATGAGAGAGGCTGACCACATCATAGATATGGGGCCACTTGCAAGTCATCTTGGAGGCGAAGTTGTTGCTGCCGGCAACTACGACGAATTGATTGCAGATGAAAAAAGTCTCACCGGAAAATATTTAAGTGGTGCGCTGAAAATTGAGCCTCCAAAGCATCTTCGTAAATGGAACCAAAGCATCAAAGTAGAAGGGGCACGACAAAACAATTTGAAAAATATTACAGTGGAATTTCCCCTGAATGTTTTTTGTGTGGTAAGTGGTGTAAGTGGCAGTGGAAAAACTACGCTGGTAAAACAAATACTTTACCCGGCACTTCAAAAATTAAAAGGCGAGGGTGTAGAAAAGGCGGGTATGCATAAAGCAATTACCGGCGATATGGCTTCGATAGCGCAGATAGAAATGGTGGATCAAAATCCCATTGGGAAATCATCGCGTAGTAACCCCGTTACTTATATAAA
This sequence comes from Ferruginibacter sp., assembly GCA_046590675.1. GTDB lineage: Bacteria > Bacteroidota > Bacteroidia > Chitinophagales > Chitinophagaceae > Ferruginibacter. The sequence goes on from JBKJUP010000101.1 coordinate 52,050, forward strand.
AGCTTACGATGAAATAAGAGAATTATACAGTAAACAGCCCTTGAGTAAAATGCGGGGTTTTCAACCCAAGCATTTTTCCTTTAATGTGGATGGGGGAAGATGCGACGCCTGTAAAGGTGAAGGAGAGCAAATTGTGGAAATGCAGTTTTTGGCCGATGTTCATCTTACCTGTGAAGTATGCGGTGGAAAAAGATTTAAAGAAGAAGTGCTGGAAGTTACATTCAAAGGGAAAAATATCTATGATGTGTTGGAGATGAGCGTGGATGAATCCATTGAATTTTTTAAAGTAGATAAATCAAAAAAAGAAGACGGAGCGGACGTGGCAAAAAAGATACAACCTTTAAGTGACGTGGGTTTGGGCTATGTAAAACTGGGCCAATCCAGCAATACACTTTCTGGTGGTGAAGCACAACGCGTAAAGCTGGCCTCATTTCTTGGTAAAGGAAAATCGCAAGGCAATATTCTTTTTATTTTTGATGAACCAACAACCGGTCTTCATTTTAACGACATCAAAAAATTACTTGCTTCTTTTAATGCATTGATAGAACAAGGGCATACAATACTGGTTATTGAGCACAATACAGATGTAATTAAAAGTGCAGATTGGGTAATAGACCTGGGACCCGAAGCAGGCGACGAAGGAGGCAACCTGGTATTTGCAGGCAAGCCAACTGAACTAAAAAAGTGCAAGGAAAGTTATACCGGAAAATTTCTCTGAATCAATATCTAACGAAGCCTGTCGCTATCTTTTATTAGTTTTTCATCTTTGTTAATTCCCCGGGCGGCCATAAACAGCATAACCACAATTACAACATGTATTGCGGCAGTTATTGAGTAGTCGCCTTGTGTATAGCTGGTGGTTTGCCGGTAAAAAAGATACACCAGCAGTAAGTCAAGCAGCACTGCAAGTATGGTAAGTCTTAATTGTATGATCCTTGTTTTATAAAGAAATATAGTAATTAAGGTAAGTATCCCCAGTGCTATAGAAGTAACCATTAATAATAAGCTATCCGTGCCCGTTACCTGGTGATATAAATTGTCGGGTAAATGAGTACCGCTATAAAATGAAAGTTTTAAAGAAAGAAAAGCAAGTATTGATGCAATAAGAAGCCAAACCGACTGGATACGCTGTATCATTTTATTTTTTTTGATTATTACTATCCCAATTCCGGGTATAAACTAAACTGGCTCATAAATTCATTCACCTGTTTTTTAACCGATTGAATGGTATGCTCATCATCCGCATTCATCAACACATTATCAATCATATTTACCACAAACTGCATATCTTCTTCTTTCAATCCCCTGGTAGTAAGTGCAGGTGTTCCTACCCTGATGCCGGAGGTTACAAAAGCACTTTTATCATCAAATGGAACCATATTCTTGTTCAATGTAATATCCGCTTTTACAAGGGCCTGTTCTGCCTTTTTACCGCTAATATTCTTGTTGCGTAAATCAATTAACATTAAATGGTTGTCTGTGCCGCTACTAATCAGTTGATAATCTTTATCTACAAATGCTTTTGCCATTGCCTGTGCGTTGGTCACCACCTGTTTTGCATAATCGCCAAATTCATCGGTAAGTATTTCACCAAATGCGACAGCTTTTGCTGCAATAATGTGTTGTAAAGGCCCGCCCTGAATTCCCGGAAAAACAGCCATATCCATCAGGTTACTCATCATACGGGTATTACCTTTTACATCTTTTAAACCGAATGGATTTTCAAAATCTTTCTTCATTAAAATAACTCCACCCCTTGGTCCACGCAATGTTTTGTGCGTAGTAGAAGTAACAAAATGACAATGTTCAAAAGGAGAACTTAATAAGCCTTTGGCGATCAATCCTGCGGGATGGGCCATATCGCATTGTAAGAATGCACCAACCTCATCAGCCACTTTACGGATACGGGCATAATCCCAATCACGACTGTAGGCAGAAGCACCACAAAAAATTAGTTTAGGCCTGAAAGTTCTTGCCTTTTCCTCCAGTGTATCATAATCTATTAAACCTGTTTCTTTTACCACACCATAAAAATGCGCCTCATAAGTTTTGCCCGAATAGTTCACCGGCGATCCGTGGGTAAGATGGCCGCCCATGCTCAGGTCAAGTCCAAGTATTTTATCCCCGGGTTGCAATACTGCCAATGCTACTGCAGCATTAGCCTGTGCTCCGCTATGCGGCTGTACGTTGGCGTATTCACAGTCAAAAATTTGCTTGATACGGTCAATGGCCAATTGTTCCGTTTGATCAACAAACTCACAACCAGCATAATACCTTCTACCCGGATAACCTTCGGCATATTTATTCGTCATTACGCATCCTGAAGCCTGGATGACTTGCAGAGAAGTAAAATTTTCAGAAGCAATTAACTCAAGTCCATTCCGTTGACGCTCCAATTCTTTACCAATTATATCAAAAACCAATGTGTCTCTTTGCATGTGTCTTTTATTGTGTGTGCAAATATACAAACGGCAGATTACTTAACAGAATCCATCCAAATAAATAACGAGTTGCATCATGTATCATTTACACAAAATGCACTACTTTCACACACTGTTGTAAATAAATCAACACTAATTTTAAACCATATTCCGCAAATTTCCGGATTAAGTTTTTTAGTATGAAGGCCATTATTCCCGTTGCAGGTGCAGGTACAAAGCTTCGCCCACATACATATACACAGCCAAAGGCCCTAATTCCTTTAGCAGGGAAAACAATCCTGAGCATTATTATAGATCAGTTGCGGGATGCCGGCATTAAAGATTTCATTTTTATTGTTGGTTACCTGGGCGAAAAAATAAAGGATTATGTAAGCGCAAATTACCCGGATCTTACCTGTCATTTTGTTTTTCAGAATGAGCGGTATGGCACAGGTCATGCCATTGACCTGGCCAAAGAAATAGTAGGCGACGAAGAAGTTTTTATTGTATTGGGCGATACCATTGCAGAATACGACATCAAAGCCATGATGGATTCTCCCTATTCAATGCTGGCTGTAAAAAAGGTAGATGATCCACGAAATTTTGGTGTTGCAGAAATAGAAGAAGATGGATTTATTAGCAGGGTAGTAGAAAAGCCTGCCATTCCGAAAAGTAATATGGCCCTGGTGGGTATCTATAAAATCAAAGAAACCAATTCACTATTTGTTTGTTTGAAAAAGATCATGGAAATAGCTGATCGCACTGTTGAAGAACGTAGTCTTACAGATGCGATAGAATGCATGATACAAAGCAAGGCTAAATTCAAGTCCATTAAAGTAGAAACATGGTTTGATTGCGGCAAGAAAGAAACACTGCTTAAGTCCAATGCTACCTTACTTAAAAAATTTGGGGGAAAAGTTGCAGACCTGGAAAGATTTGAGAATACCATCATAATTCCACCGGTAAGTATTGCTGAAGGATGCGATATTAAAAATTCTGTAATTGGCCCCAATGTTACCATTGGTGATCATACTATTTTAAATTATACCATTGTAAAAGAATCTATCATCGGTTCATTTTCCAGGCTATACGATGTGGTACTGGATGATTCCCTGATAGGCAGTGATACCGGCATCAAAGGCGAAACCCGTTCGCTGAACATCGGTGATAATACAGACATTGACTTGGGGTAGCTCGTCTAAAAACTTAAACTGCCTGTTAAGGTAAATTGGTAAAAACTACGAACGAATGCAGCCTTTCACTAACCGGATTACCCAACTCTTTAATATTGATTTTCCCATAATTCAGGCAGGCATGGTTTGGGCCAGTGGCTGGCGGCTGGCAAGTGCCGTAAGTAATGCCGGCGGTCTTGGATTGATTGGCAGCGGTAGTATGTATCCGGATGTGTTAAGGGAGCACATCATTAAATGCAAGGCTGCAACCAACAAGCCGTTTGGGGTAAACGTACCCTTGTTGTACCCGGATATTGACAAACATATCCAGGCAATCATCGACCTAAAAGTCCCCATCGTTTTTACATCGGCAGGTAATCCAAAATTATTCACTACAGTACTAAAGCAGCATGGAATAAAAGTGGTACATGTAGTAAGCAGTAGCAAATTTGCCATTAAGGCGCAGGAAGCAGGTTGCGATGCAGTTGTTGCCGAAGGTTTTGAAGCTGGTGGTCATAATGGAAGAGAAGAAACCACCACCCTTGTATTAGTTCCTTCCGTTTGTAACGCAGTTTCAATACCGGTAATTGCAGCAGGTGGTATTGCTACAGGAAGGCAAATGCTGGCAACAATGATACTTGGTGCCGAAGGTGTGCAGGTTGGCAGCAGGTTTGTGGCCAGCGAGGAAGCATCTTCGCATCCAAGGTTTAAAGAAATTGTGCTGGCGTCTGGTGAAGGAGATACCATGCTTTCATTAAAGCAATTAACTCCCGTAAGATTGATAAAAAATAATTTTTACAGGCAAATTGAAGCAGCTCAACAAAACTGCGCCGGGCCAGAAGAACTGAGCAGCCTACTAGGTAAAGGAAGAGCAAAGCAAGGAATGTTTGAAGGTGATTTGGACAATGGGGAACTTGAAATTGGACAGGTAAGTGCGCTGATCGATCATATTTTGCCCGCAGCAAGTATTTTAAATGAACTTTGGAGCGATTTTAAAGTTGCGTTGCAGCATCCGCTGCAGATAAAATAATATTATATTTACTTCGTTTAAAATAATGTAAATCAATCCATGACAAATGCAAGGTATTTTTAAGTTTATTGTGAGGAGAAATGGGGCGCTTTTTTTACTACTTTTTATCTCAATAGCAGGTTTTAGTCAAACACCGGTTCCAACCGAACAGCAGATCAATGAACTACTGCCTAATGGCATTGATCCTACTCAAATGACCAAATCTGGTTTCGATTCTTATTTTAAAGATAATAACCAGGCAAAAAATACAGGGAATGACAAGAATAAGGAAAATCCCGAAATTGCCCGCCGCCTTCAAAACAAATCGCTGGATAAAGACAGTACCCAAATTGATAATGTAAAAAGAGGTGCATATAGCCCCGACAATACATATGGTGCAAATATTTTCAAGAACTCCGCGATGAACGATGTTTCTGAGCTTTCTACGCCACCACTGGATTACCCGATTGGTGTGGGTGATCATATTGTAGTGTCGCTATGGGGCGGCGGCGAATACCAGGAAGATTACATTGTTGCAAGGGATGGCGCTATTTTCCCAGCAAGTTTGGGAAAAATTACGGTGCAAGGCCTCACCTTTGAAGTAGCACGTTCCCTTATTTATGCCCGTTTTAGAAGCAAAGTGCCACAGGGGACCAATATACAGGTTACACTTGGTCAGCCCAGAACAATTAATGTAAACGTAGGTGGAAATGTTGAAAACCCGGGGCCGGTAATTGTTTCTGCATTTTCAAATGCCTTTAATGCAATTGGCCTGGCAGGTGGTGTTACTGACTTTGGTAACCTGAGAGAAATACAGGTTAAAAGAGATGGCAGAATACTGGAAGTGCTGGATGTTTACAAATATTTAACCTCGGGAGATCTCGGAAAAAAAATATACCTGCAGAACAATGACTTTGTATTAGTTACTAATGTAGAAAAGAAAGTATTGGCTACCGGGCAGTTTAAACGCCCCATGTATTACCAGTTAAAAAAAGACGAAGGAATAAGGGCTTTATTAAATTTTAGTGGCGGACTTACTTCAGATGCTTATTCATCCAACCTTAAAGTGATTAGGACGGAAGATGAAAAGCAAGTGATAAGAGATGTAAACGCAACTGCTATTATTAAACTGCCCAACCAGGATTTTTTATTGGCAGATGGTGATATTGTAAGAGCAAACCTGATTAAACCCGGGTTGGTAAATAAGCTTGAACTTAAAGGAGCAGTGGCTTATCCAGGCATATATGAGTTAAGGGAAAATGACCGGTTGTTTGATGTGATCAACAGAGCCGGGGGAATTACAAAAAACACCTATCTCCCGAGAGCATATATTTTTAGGGGTGCCGGAGATTCTACAAATATCAAATCTGATAAACTGGAAGTAAATCTTACTGATATTGATAAAGATGATATTGCCAGTATTAATAATGTAGCGCTTCAGGCCAATGATATTGTGCAACTGTTTTCCTCAAGCGATTTTGGTGAGCAGCAAACCATCTCCATTTTTGGGGAAGTAAGAAAAGAAGGCGTTGTTAAAAAATATGGAGGAATGACTTTACAGGATCTGCTTTATTTATCTGGTGGATTAAAACCATCTGCAGAATATGGCCGGTTAGAAATATCCAGTATTGTTGATATTGATTCTGCGAAGCAAGGGTTAAAACCTACCCGTACCATTGTAAGGTCTTATTCAATTTTGGCGGATCTTGAGTTAGATACCGCATCTGCCAAAGTATTGCTTCGTCCTTACGACCAGATATTTGTTAGAAAAAATCCCACATTTGAATTACAACAAAATGTGCAGGTACTTGGACAGGTTAGGTACGAAGGTTTTTATCCCCGGTTGAATAAAGACGAGCGATTGTCATCTTATATTGAAAGAGCAGGTGGCATCAAAGAAAATGCAAATCTTTCGGGTGCAATTTTGTATCGGCACAAAACAACCATGTTAAGAGATAAATTAACATCGAAACCCAACACAGATTCCACCGGAAGGCAAATCATTGATAGCAGTAATTATCAATTGGATGAACCGGTAAGTATTGATCTTGTGAAGGCAATGCAAAACCGGAATTCAAAAAATGACATCATTTTACAGGATAAAGATTTAATATTTATTCCCGAGGTAAACCCTTTTGTAACAATAAAAGGAAAAGTGCAGTCGCCATTAAAAATAACTTTTGATAAAGAGCATACCAATCTATCATATTATATTGATCGTGCCGGGGGTTTTGGAATAAAGCCGTGGAGAAGAAGGATTTTTGTAACCTATGCAAATGGAAGAAGCCGCAGAACAAAGAATTTATTTTTTGCTCATTTTTATCCAAAAGTACAGGAAGGCAGTACCATTACAATTCCTGAAAGACCTGAAAGTAAAGAGATCACGAATGCTTTAACGCAGGGGTTAACTACGGCCATTCCAATCCTTATTACCTATATTATTTTAAAACGCTGATAAAAAGCCTGCAGTTGACTACATCAGAACTTATAAGAGGAATATTCAATAGAATCAGCAGGTTTAAGTTGATTATACTTGCCATCGGTTTAGCAGTTGCATTGTTGCTTTTCTTTTATGCAAGAAGCCAACAAACTGTATTCACAGCCAAGGCCACCATTTTTCCATTAACAAGCACCATGGATAATAACATTTCGGCCAATGCATTAACAGGATTACTTGGATTGGGTGATGCTCCAAAAAGTTTTAGTAGCGAAGCTGCCATCAATATTATTGAACTTAGTTTAAGCCGCTTTGTAAGGGAATCTGTAGCTACTACTAAATTGCCCCAGTTTAATAATGCAACCATTGCCTCCTTATTGATTAATGATTATAATAAAAACAAATCTTATTTTTCAAAACCCATTCAACAACCGAAAGATAGTATGTCGCTGGCAATTGCAGGTGGAGAATTATTAGAGCCTTGCATTGATGCAAAAATGAGTAAGAATGGCGTGTTTGAACTTTATTTCAGTAATGAAAATAAGCAGTTGGTTTCACCAGTTTCCTTTGTACTCATTGATAAGATATCTCAATTTTATATTGACCTCAAAATAAAAAAGGCAAAGGCTGATTATAATTTTACGGTTAAAAAAATTGATTCGCTGGATGCCATTATAAAAGGCGTGGATAAAAGAGCGATACAGCTTCAGAATACAACTTTTTTTGCGCCGGATAAATTAGAGTACGACTTGCCCCGTGAAAGAGTCAATAACGATAAACAACGTTATGTAAAGCAACGCGATATTTCTTTGAATAACCAGGAAGAAGCCATCTGGCGCCTGCAAAAACTTACTCCTATCATATCTGTATTGGATAAACCCACAGAACCTTTTGCGGTGTCCAAACCGTCCGCTTTCATTTATGGAATTGCAGGAGGTGTTATCGGATGCATGTTAGCTTCAATACTTTTTATAATCAACCTGCTGTTCCGCTATATGAAAAGTGAAATACGCAAAGGTCTTTTCGGGGATGAAAAACCGCAGGCGTCAGCCTTATGATTTGCGGAATGCCCACTTAAACATTTCCTTCCACGATGCTTTTTTTCCATACATTAAAATGCCGGTGCGGTAAATTTTTCCGGCAAGCCAGGTAGTAAATAAAAAGCCTGCAATTAAAAGTGTCATCGATAATAAAAGTTGTGGCCACGGAACACCACTTGGCACCCTGCCCATCATTACAATGGGCGATGTAAATGGTATGATGCTTGCCCACACCATTACTGTACTATCGGGCGTACTTAAATTACTTGAAAGAATGATAAAGCCAAATATGATGGGCATTGTTATTGGCAACATTAGTGATTGCGCCTCCTGTGGATCTTCGTTAATTACGCTTCCGATGGCGGCAAATAAGGATGCATAAAAAAGATATCCACCCAAAAAGTAAAATACGAAGCACCCCAGTATCAATGCCCAATTAATATTGCTGAAATCTTTTTCAAGTTCGAGTACTTTCATCGCCATTTGGCTGTTATTATTCATTCCGCCAGGCATGGCTCTGTTGGCATCGCCAGCTTGCTGAATTAGTTCTGCCGGCAAAAATGCTTTTGCTACTCCAAACAGGGCTGTTAGTAATATTGCCCATAAAAAAAGCTGGGTTAAACCTACGGCTGCAATGCCTAATATTTTACCCATCATTAATTGAAATGGTTTAACGCTGCTTACCATCACTTCTGCAATTCTGTTGGTCTTTTCTTCCATTACACCTCTCATTACCATAGCACCAAAAATAAACATGGTAATGTATATCAGTATGCCGCTGCCAAATCCAACCCCATAATTAATAGCAGCATTTACCTGTTCTGATTTTCCTTTTTCCGTAGTAAGCCGGTTTTCAATGGTGTACATACCAGAGGTTTCTTTGCTGATGCTATCAAGCGTTTCTTTTTCAATTCCCTTCTTCATCAACTGATCTTTTTCAAATGCCCTGTCCATCCTTGTTTCAATCTGCTGTTTGCCTTCAATGCCCAGTTGTTTTTTTGAGTGTACGGTAAATCTTCTTGAAACAGAATCATTGTGTAAATCAAGCACCGCATCATAACCCTTGTCGGTAAAATTTGTACTGTCAACATTGGATGTAAAAACAAACTGCATCCTGGTAGAATCACTTTTTAAATTATTGATGAACAAACCGGGGTCATTTACAACGGCCACTTTCTTAAACTTGTCTTTTGCAGACATGGCAAAAAAGGCGCTTCCGAAAACAAACATTATCATAACAATCGGCAACAAAAAAGTAGAAAGCAAAAATGTTTTATTGCGAACCCTGGTAATGTATTCTCTTTTTAAAATAAGTGAAATCTTATTCATACAGATGGCTGTTGTTCAGTTTAAGAATGACGATGATATTATTTATTTTATTTCCTGGAACTGGCGTGCCTCCGGTGTTCCTTCTACCAGTTTTATAAAAATATCATTTAAACTAGGTAATACTTCATTAAATGAATGTATGGCAATGTCCTGGTTTATAAAATGTTTCAGCACATCATTGGTTGTGCTGTCGTGTTGAAGTTTTATTAATAATTCCCGGGGTTGGTGTTTGATCACTTCAAAAATATAAGTCATCAGGTTTTCGGCAGATGTTTTGGCATCTATTTTATAAATATTTTCCTTAAACCTGTTTTTAATATCTGTAACGGTACCATCTAATATTTTTTGTCCTTTATTAACCAATACTATATGATTACATATTTCTTCTACCTGCTCCATACGGTGGGTACTGAATATAATGGTACTACCGTTTTTTGCAAGGTTAAATATTTCATCCTTTATAAGGTTTGCATTTACAGGATCAAGGCCACTGAATGGCTCATCTAATATGATCAGTTTGGGCTCATGTAATACAGTGGTAACAAATTGCAGCTTTTGACTCATGCCCTTACTCAGGTCTTCCACTTTTTTGTTCCACCAGCTTTGCATTTCAAATTTTACAAACCAGGCCTTTATTTTTTCTACAGCATCAGCTTTACTAAGCCCTTTTAACCTTGCAAGATAAATGGCCTGCTCACCTATTTTCATCTTTTTATACAAACCTCTTTCTTCGGGCATATAGCCTATGTAGGCAACATCATTTACCGGATCATATTTTTTTCCATTGAAAATGATGTGGCCACTATCCGGGTAAAATATACCAGTGATCATTCGAAGGAGTGTAGTTTTTCCTGCACCATTTGGTCCGAGCAAACCAAAAATACTTCCCTGTTCCACTTCAAAACTAATATCATCTACAGCTTTTTGAGTAGCAAAATATTTTTTCAGGTTGTGTAGTTCTAATATATTCATCGGTTACTTATTGTGATGTAAGATTAGTAAAAATATGGGAATGGCAAATAAATGCAGCATAAGTTTTACGAATGGCCAATTATACAGATCGTTTAATTTATAAGCGAACGCTGGCCAGTTGCAATGCAATTCTTTCTCCATCCATGGCGGCGCTTACTATTCCTCCTGCATATCCTGCACCCTCTCCGCAGGGGTATAAATTTTTTATTTGTGGATGTGCCAGTGTCATTGCATCACGTGGTATGCGTACAGGTGAGGAGGTGCGGCTTTCTGTAGCAACCACAATTGCTTCGTTTGTAAAATAGCCCTTCATTTTTTTACCAAAGCTTATAAAACCTTTTGCAAGCGATTTGTAAACAAAATCAGGCAACACTTCGCTAAGCTGCGAGGATTGTAAACCCGGTTGATAAGAACAAACGGGTAGGTTGTTGGACAGCACACCTTTCGAAAAATCAGCCATTCGTTGGGCAGGTGCTTTAAAGTTTCCACCGCCTGCGGTAAAACAATTTTGTTCTACCATTTTTTGAAACTGCATCAATAGCAGCGTATCATCCTGGGTGCCGGTTGTTGGTTTTCTTGATTTGGCAAATGTATTGATCGCATCGGCCATTTCTACCTGCACTACCATTCCGCTGTTGGCAAAGGGATTATTTCTTTTAGATGGACTCCAGCCATTTACTACCAATTCGCCAGGTGCAGTTGCTGCCGGTGCAATGATGCCACCGGGGCACATACAAAAAGAAAATACACCCCTTCCATCAACCTGCTGTACCAGGTTATAAGATGCCGGAGGTAAAAATTCTCCCCTGGACGCAGCATGGTATTGAACACTGTCAATTAAAGCCTGGGGATGTTCAACTCTAACACCTAAGGCAAAAGGTTTGGGTTCTATTAAAATTTTCTTTTGATGTAATAATTCAAAAATATCACGGGCAGAATGGCCTGTCGCCAATATCAACGCATCACCCTTAAAAACATCACCATCGGCAGTAGTTACACCCGTTACTGAATCATCCGTAATTAAGAGATCAATAACCTTTTTTTCAAATAAAAATACGGCACCACATTCAATCAATTTTGCACGCATTGCAGTGATGATATGCGGTAGTTTATTAGTGCCGATATGCGGATGAGCTTCGTATAAAATTTTTTCTTCTGCACCAAAATATACAAACAGGTTTAGTATGCGGTCTATATCGCCACGTTTATTACTGCGGGTATATAACTTGCCATCACTATAAGTGCCTGCGCCACCTTCACCAAAACAGTAATTACTATCAGGGTTAATGATGCCTGCTTTATTAAGTAACGCAAGATCTCTTCTTCTTGCACGTACATCTTTTCCTCTTTCTAAAATGATGGGCTGAATGCCCGATTCCACCAACTGCAGTGCAGCAAATAAACCTGCGGGGCCGGCACCTATAATAATTACTTTTTTCGATGCATTACTTACATCTTTAAAATAGAAATCCTGTACGATGGTGTGTTTAAAAGGCTCATCAATGAATACATTCAATGTAAGGGTTATCCATACAGTTTTGCCCCTGGCATCGATGGATTTTTTTTGAACCTGGTAGCCTGTAATGGAATTAATTTTTTTGCCCGTTGTTTTAGCAACAAGTGATTTTATAACCGCTTCATCAGCGGCTTCGTGCGGAAGTATTTTTAATGAAATTTTTTGTTGCATGCCCCTAAGTCCCTGTAAGGGATCTTTGAAGAGAAGGGTGTTAGCCAGTCTCTTCAAAGTGTTTTATTTAAAGTTGAATTGTAAAAACTTAAAGGAATACTTACATCGCTGCATTTCCTTTCGGGGCCAGAGAGTTAAAACGGAAGGTCATCAATTGCATCAGGGGAAGTTGCAGAAAAAGTATCCAGTGGCTCCATGTATTCTGTATCAGTGCCTTCGTTTGCTTTGCCGGATTGAGCGGTCGTTTCAATTCTCCATGCATCCAGGTTAGTGAAGTAACTTATTTTACCATCTTTCTCCCACTTGGTTCCCTTTATATTGAAATGTATTTTTATTTCATCTCCAATAGCCACCTTGTCAATGATGGAAGTTTTGTCTTGTACCGTTTGAAATTTAACATAATTGGTAATTGTTCTACCGCCAATGTCTTCGGTTTTCTCAACTGCAAATTCTCTTGTTTTAAAGGTTGCAGACTTCTGTACGGTATCATATTTGGCAACTAATTTTCCGGTTAATTCGTAACTCATTTTTTAAATTTTATGCAACGAAAGTAAACTTATTTAACGAAAAAATATTTAAGCATACTTTTCTCTTTCATACAAAAAAAATTGCTACCTTCCTTCGCGTAAAACTCTACCTCTTGTAATGCAAAGAATCTCGATTTTAATAACGTACCTGTCATTATTTTTTTTTCTTTCAGCTTGCAAAACGACTTATCAACCTGCAACTGTCCAATACCTTGACTATCGTATTACCCCCAAACAAACGCCCAATGCCAGTATTGATTCGCTGCTGCAGCCTTATGCAGATAGTGTAAATAAAACTATGAATGATGTGGTGGCAATTGCGGGAATGAATCTTGACAAAAAACAACCAGAAGGTACTTTGAATAATGTGTTGGCAGATGCCATGCATTTTGTAGTTAAAGAAAAATATAAAACATCCGTAGATGCTTCTTTTGTAAACTATGGTGGTATAAGATTAAATTCATTAGCAGCAGGCAATATTACCAGGGGCAAAATATTTGAAGTAGCTCCATTTGATAATATCATCGTGTTGTTAAAAATAAAAGGGGAATTATTGCAACAATTTTTAGATCATATAGCAGCAAGAGGCGGCTGGCCATGTGCAGGTGTTACATTTCAGATTAAAAATAAAAAGGCCGACAATGTTTTGATTGGTGGCATGCCAATTGAAACTAATAAAGAATATATAATCGCATTACTGGACTATGTGGCAAACGGGGGAGACGATTGTGTAATGCTAAAGGATATTCCGCAGCAAAACAATGGCTATTTATTCAGAGATGCAGTGATTAGTTATCTTTCGAAATTTCAGCAGGAAGGAAAAACAATTATGTCTCAAATTGAAAATAGAGTTACCAATGCAGACTAGAAGGAAATTTTTAACACAATCATTACTGGCTACCGGCGGCCTTTTAGCTTCTAATACATTAATGGCTGAAATGAATGGTAGGTCGGATATTAAAAAATTAACCATATTACATACCAACGATGTACATAGCAGGCTTGAGGCTTTTCCGATGGATGGCAGCAGGAACCAGGGACTTGGCGGAGTAGCTGCAAGGGCTGAATTAATTAAGCAGATAAGGAGTGAAGAAGAACATGTATTGTTGTTAGATGCAGGTGATATTTTTCAAGGCACACCATTTTTTAATGTATATAAAGGCGAACCCGAAATGAGAGCCATGGCTGCAATGAATTATGATGCTGTTACAATGGGTAATCATGATTTTGATGCAGGGCTTGAAAATTTTGCAACGAAATTACAACTCGCAAATTTTCCTGTACTGCTGTGCAATTACGATTTTACAGATACACCAATGGAGGGTAAATATCAACCTTACAAAATAATAAAAAAGGGAAAATTAAAAATTGGTATAACAGGAGTTGGTATTGAAATGAAAGGATTAGTTCCAGATAATTTAGCTGGTAATACTAAATACCTCGATCCGATTGTAAGTATAAACAGGGTTGCTGCAGATCTTAAAAAAAATAAAGGCTGCGATATGGTGATTTGCCTCAGCCATTTAGGATATAAGTATAAAGAGGATGAAGCAAGAGTGAGTGATATTGTACTTGCCAAAGAAACTGAACATGTTGATTTAATTATTGGTGGGCACACACATACCTTTTTGGATGAACCAACGTTATTAAAAAATAAATTAGGTAGTGATGTGTTAGTGAATCAGGTAGGCTGGGCGGGCATTGTGTTGGGAAGGCTGGATTTTGAGTTTTCTAAAATGAAAAATAATAAATTGTCAAAATCCCATACTGTGGTTGTAGGAAAAAAAACAAGGGAATAAAAAATTTTTTTTTCAATAATTTATTTTGATATTCGCTGTCTTTCTCAAAAATGTTCGTAGGCGCTTTAAGGAAGATTTTTTGCTAAATTTCATAAAATAATATTACTCAATTTATAAATTGCTTCAGGTATAATGGATAAAGTTTTTGATAAAGTGTGGGCCAATTGTTTAGAGATCATCAAAGACATCGTTGAGTGGCAGCATTTTAAAACATGGTTCGAACCCATTAAGCCTATTTCCCTAAAAGATAAAATATTAACAATACAAGTTCCCAGTCAGTTTTTTTTTGAGTACCTTGAAGAACATTATATCAGCTTACTTGCAAAAACATTAAAAAGAGAATTAGGCAAAGATGCAAGATTAGAATATAGGATAATGGTGGACAGTGGCAACAGTAAAAATAAGCCACTTACAATGGATGTTCCCGGTCATGGTTTTAAATCATACTCAAACAATGAAATGGATTTTCCTCTAGTCATAAATAATCCGGTTAAAAATCCTTTTGTGATTCCTGGTCTTAAAAAGATGCAGATAGATCCACAATTGAACCATGCATATATTTTCGAAAGTTTTATTGAAGGAGATTGTAACAGGGTAGCAAGAAGAGCAGGTAAAACTGTTGCTGAAAAACCAGGTACTACTTCTTTTAATCCATTGGTTATTTATGGAGGAGTTGGTTTGGGTAAAACACATCTTGCCCAGGCCATAGGCAATGAAGTTAAAAGGCTTCATAGTAATAAAGTAGTATTGTATGTTAGTTCCGAGAAATTCATCAATCAATTTATAGATCACGGACGTAACGGTGCCATCAACGACTTTATACATTTTTATCAGTTGATAGATGTATTAATCATTGATGATGTGCAATTTTTTAACCGTGCAGAAAAGTCGCAGGATGCATTCTTTTCTATATTCAATCATTTACATCAAAGCGGTAAGCAACTTATACTTACCAGCGACAAGCCACCAAAAGATCTGGAAGGTGTACAGGAACGCCTGCTGAGTCGTTTTCGCTGGGGATTAAGTGCCGACCTGCAGGTGCCGGACTATGACACCAAGATTGAGATACTGGAAAAGAAGATGAAGACAGATGGATTGGAAATGCCGAAAGAAGTGGTTAAATACATTGCCTATAATATTAATAGCAATGTACGTGAATTGGAAGGTGCATTAATTTCATTGTTGGCACAATCTTCGCTAAATAAGCGGGAAATAGACCTTGAATTGGCCAAAAAAGTACTTAGAAATTTTGTAAAATCTTCAAGCAAGGAGATCACCATCGATGCTATTCAGAAAATGGTATGTGAGTACTTTGATGTGCCTTATGATAAGCTGCTACAAAAAACAAGAAAAAGAGAAATAGTGCAGGCAAGACAAATAACAATGTTTCTCTCTAAAGCATTTACAAAAAATTCACTCAAAACAATCGGCGAACATTTTGGCGGCAGGGATCATACCACCGTAATTCATAGCTGTCAAACAGTGAAGGATTTGATGGATACCGATACACTCTTTAAAGAAAGTGTAATTGAACTACAACAAAAGGTTCAATTGGCAGCCATGTAAATAATTTCTCAAAAAATAATTTCACATCCAGACTTTTTATAGAAGCTGGATTTTTTTATGCAGCAAGCTGATGCAATTTAGTACTGGCCTGTTTATTATAAAATATGCATATTGCTAAACTGAAACGAAATGATGCGCTGGATATAGGCACTCAATTTATTTTAAAATTATTTATAGATATTTCTCATTTTGTTTTGGGTATTCGGTTGTTGATCTGTATTTTTGCAACCCCTTAATAAAGTGAGGGCAGGTAGGAGAGATGCCTGAGTGGCCGAAAGGAACGGTTTGCTAAATCGTCGTACGGGTAACACTGTACCGTGGGTTCGAATCCCACTCTCTCCGCAAAAGTTCTTATAATTTATTATTGACCATTTTCCCAATTGTGTTTACTTAATAGGTAAATGCTAAATGGTAAATATTTTTTTAGTTCGGGATGTAGCGTAGCCCGGTATCGCGCCTGGTTTGGGACCAGGAGGTCGCAGGTTCGAATCCTGCCATCCCGACTTATTTTCACAATGCAAAAACCCGCTCTCTGAGCGGGTTTTTTGTTTGAATGATATGATCCAGTTTATTGAATCTGAGTAATCTTTAACTGAGTTAAATTGCTCTAATCTATTCGCACCTTGTTTACCAGGCGAAGAAACATATATTGTGCAGCTAAGCCATATTTCTATAGCATCATTTCCCACCGTAATCTTATTACAGAATTCAATTTTCACAGCGTCCCGGAATTATTTTAATACTCCATTGCCTCAAAGCAATCGCTATGAAGGTTTAACGTCTAGATCCGTTGAGCTTTTCTAAGCACCACGCATTTGGGAAGCAGTTTACTGGAGTAGAGAACCATTTCTTTTACTCACTCATCCGGGAATGGTCTTTTGCACCAGCATTCCCAACTAACAAGATAAGGTAAGGAGTTTTGCGGCATGCCAACATAATGGGCTTAATAGTTGTGTGATACTAATAAATGAAAGCCGAAAAGAAAATATTACATAAGCTATATGGAGAACTTGTAAAACTTCAAAAGGAGATAATATCATCCGACCTTAAGTTGCTGGTAATATTAGAGGGAAGAGATGCTGCAGGAAAAGACGGAACGATTAAAAGAATAACCAAACACCTTAGCCCCCGGGAAACAAAAGTAGTTGCACTAGGCAAACCTTCCGACAGGCAATCACTTGAATGGTATTTTCAACGGTATGTTGTTCATCTACCTGTTTCGGGAGAGTT
This sequence comes from Ferruginibacter sp., assembly GCA_046590675.1. Taxonomy (GTDB): domain Bacteria; phylum Bacteroidota; class Bacteroidia; order Chitinophagales; family Chitinophagaceae; genus Ferruginibacter. The sequence continues at coordinate 69,238 of JBKJUP010000101.1, forward strand.
CGTAATTTTTAACAGGAGCTGGTATAACCGTGCTGGTGTTGAAAAGGTGATGGGTTTCTGCACAGACAAGGAGTACAAATTATTCTTTACGCAGGTAGAGTTATTTGAACAAATGTTGGAAAATGCAGGATTTATCGTACTGAAATATTACCTCGATATCAGTAAAAAAGAACAGGAAGCAAGGTTGCAGGACCGGAAAGAAAACCCACTCAAACAATAGAAGATAAGCCCCATTGATGATCAGGCACAAGAATATTGGAAAGATTATTCTGATGCCCGGGACAAGATGTTATTGAAAACGAATTTTAAGTATGCTCCCTGGTTTGTAGTTAAGGCCGATGATAAAAGTAAAGCGCATATCGCCATTATTACCCACCTGCTTGGCGAATTGGAGTATCAAAAAAAAGATAAGAAATTATTGTCGAATAGTTATGGGGAAGTATTTCCTGCTGACGGGGAAAATATAGACAATAAGTTATTTTGAAGTAATAAACGGGTATTTAATACTTATGATAGTTGTCAGTATAACAACTGTAGTTGATCATCTTAATTTAAATAGTGTTGTGGGAAATTTGAATAGCTCTTACGCAAATTGTTTTCTCCATTTCATGAGATGGCTAAAAGCTGCGTTATCAAATAAACTAATAATCTCATCGGCCTGATTTAATGGCTGTTAAATAAACCGGTTTAATGAACACACCCGCAAACGAAAATGAACACAAAACAAACTATGGAAAAATCATTTCCGTTCGTGGCAGTGTTGTAGATGTTTTTTTTGAAAATAATTTACCTTCTATTAACGCCTTGCTGCATACCGGAAAAGATAAAAAGGTATCAATAGAAGTATTAACACAATTAGACGATCACCGGGTTCGGGGTATTGCACTTAATCCAACGCAAGGTTTATCAAGAGGCATGCTGGTAGAAAGCAATGGAAAAGAATTGACCGTGCCGGTTGGTGAAACTATCATGGGGCGAATGTTTGATGTATTTGGCAATACGATCGACAAAGGAGCGCCATTAGAAAATATGGAGCAGCGCAATATCCACCAGTCTCCCCCATCCCTCGCAAAACGCTCCACAAAATCAGAAGTATTTATTACTGGTATTAAAGCCATAGACGTACTGATTCCATTAGAACGTGGTGGCAAGGCTGGTTTATTCGGCGGTGCCGGTGTTGGAAAAACGGTGTTGCTTACAGAGATGATCCATAACATGGTTGGGCATAATAAAGGGGTAAGTATGTTTTGCGGTATAGGCGAACGTTGCCGGGAAGGCCAGGAACTATATGAAGAAATGAAAGCAGCAGGTTTGCTGAAAGATATGGTGATGTTGTTTGGCCAGATGAACGAACCACCCGGTGCAAGATTTCGTGTGGGGCATGCGGCATTAACGATGGCAGAATATTTTAGAGATGATGAACGCCGGGATGTGCTGTTATTAATCGATAATATTTTCAGGTTTATTCAGGCAGGTATGGAAGTGAGTGGATTGATGGGACAAATGCCTTCCCGGCTCGGCTATCAGCCAACAATGGGTACAGAATTATCCAAGCTCGAAGAGCGTATAGCCAATACGGATACCGGCGCCATTACATCTATACAGGCTGTCTATGTTCCGGCAGATGACCTCACTGATCCGGCTGCGGTGCATACTTTTTCGCATCTCTCTGCATCCATTACATTGTCGCGAAAAAAGGCAGGCGAAGGTTTGTATCCGGCAATTGATTTATTGCAGTCTAATTCAAAAATGTGTACACCAGGTATCATTGGCGACAGGCATTACAATTTGGCGCAACAAATAAGAGAAACACTGGCACAATACAAAGAGCTGAAAGATATTATTGCCATGCTCGGCCTGGAACAATTGTCTGCAACAGATCGTAAAGTGGTAAATCGTGCAAGAAGACTGGAAAGATTTTTTACCCAACCATTTTTTGCTACAGAGCAGTTTAGTGGCATCAAAGGAAAAGAAGTAAGCCTGGAAGATGCATTAGCTGGTTGCGAAAGCATACTGGCAGATGAGGGTAAAGACTTGCCGGAAAGCGCTTTTTATATGATAGGAAATATGGATGAAGCAAAGCAAAAGGCAGGAAAAGCACCAATAGAAAAAGTATAATTTTTTTGAGCCCGGCGGCAATGCTACCATTTAATATTCTTGCCAACTTGTTCTGTCGTTTTTTGGCTTTTAATAAAAGGAAAAAAGGATCACTCTTGTACTCTTTCAGTTCTATTGAACAATGTACAACTGATCATTTTATCATCTTAAAATGGAAGAATAAGAACATGAAATAAAATAATTGGATTAGACAAAACGTTCGCAATCATTGGCTGGTAGCGGCCTCGAATAAAAAGTGCTAGAAAATTTCAATAGGAGCCGTGAAGAAATCAAGGCTGTCTGAGCCGGGCAATAGATTTCCTTCATTAAACTACTGGCGGCGAGTTCCTTGATTTTAGGATCGTATTGAAATTTTCAGCCTTTTTATTCGCAGCCTTGATTTTTTTTGTTTCTTTTTTTTATTAAGAAAAAAAAGAAAACAAACGCTAACCTATTCTCAGCTTAGGCATGCGAATTTTATATCTAATCCAAAAAAATAAACAATGCCGGTACAATCAATGAACCTGAAAATACTGCTACCATTTAAAGTCTTTGCAGATGTGAAAAATGTAAAGCGAATTGTTGCAGAAACAAGCGGCGGGCAGTATGGGTTTTTACCACAGCGGCTGGATTGTGTTGCTGCTTTAGTGCCCGGAATTTTAACCTATGAATCTGCAGAAAGTGGCACCAAATATTTAGCCGTTGATAAAGGCATATTGGTAAAAGCAGGTGAAAATGTTACAGTGTCTGTACGCAATGCAATTGGTGGTTCAGACCTTGGTAAGCTGCACGAATCGGTTGAGAAAGAATTTAAAGAGCTGGACGAGAACGAAAAGAATGTTCGTTCTGTGATGGAAAAAATGGAAAGTAGTTTTATGCAGCGGCTACAAAAATTTCAACAACAGTAAAATGAAACAGGATGCCAGTAAAAGCAAAGCCGATTCATTCAGCAGGCAAATTGCGGAAAAGGAAAAAAGAAAGCTAAAGGCACTTCGCAGTAAGAACAATGTGTGGTTTGGTTTGGGTATGATGGGAATGGTTGGATGGTCTGTAGTAGTGCCTGCATTGTTGGGTGCGTTGGCAGGTCTTTGGCTTGATAAGCGATATCCGCAAACTTTTTCCTGGACCCTCACTTTATTAATTATGGGATTGATAACTGGCAGTGTAATTGCGTGGTATTGGGTAGATAAGGAAGATAAAGAAATGCACCAGGAT
>JBKJUP010000031.1:0-10195 GCA_046590675.1 Ferruginibacter sp.
AATGGCTTCTACAAAAATTACTGTGGCTAACAACCAGAATGCAGTAACATCCATTCCGCCGTAATTTGTTGCTGCCAAAGTTGTTTCGGTTGTAGTAACAGCATCTTTGGCATTTGCTGCTAAGGATACGCAGGAAAGTATCATTAATAATATGATTGGCAGCGTTATACTAACCTTCCTTTTTTTATCCATGTCCTGCCGGCTCAGGGTCACCAATACCTGGCCTAATCCATAAACAACAAATGCCAATACCAGTGCAATACTTACCATTAATATGGTTGCCATATTGTAAGGTTTGTCTGCGGCTTTTGCTGCATCACCGGCTGACTGGGCAATGGTTACAATGCCTGGCATCATTAAAAAAATGATAAAATATAATTTGTATAACAGCGGTTTAGTAAATCGCATAACTTGTTTTTTATTAAATGTTTGTTGTAGTTGCTTCATCGTCTTCCAGGGGAATATTTGAAAGGGTTTCAATACTTTGCTTATCCATTTTTTTTACATAAAAAAGCAGCACTACAAAGAATAAAAAGAATATAAATAATGAAATCATTGGATATACCTGTGCATGATCCATTTTTTCTGTGTATTGTTGAATGAACTTAAACATAGTTGTGTTTTTTATTTACTGATATCTGTTCCCATTCTTTGCAGGTAAGCAATGATGGCAATGATTTCTTTATTGGAAGAAATCCGGATACTGTCGTTTCTTAAATTTGTTGCAATGCCTTCTGCCTGTTTCATCAATTCGGTGTTGGCAATTTTATCATAACCGGTTGGATATGGAACACCCAGCGATTGCATGGCCCTGATTTTTGCACCAGTCTCAGAAGTGTCTAATTTTCTTTCCATAAAAAATGCATAACTCGGCATGATAGAACCTTCACTCATAGATGAGGGCTCCCTGAAATGGCGGAAATGCCAGCCATCCGATTTTTTAAGATTACCCGTTCCCTCCCGTGCAAGATCGGGCCCCGTTCGCTTGCTGCCCCATTGAAACGGATGATCATAAACAAACTCTCCGGCCTTGGAATATTCGCCATACCGTTCAGTTTCACTTCTAAAAGGGCGTATCATCTGCGAATGGCAGGTGTAACATCCTTCTCTTACATAGATATCACGGCCGTGTAACTCCAGCGGTGTATAAGGTTTTACGCTGCTGATGGTTGGTACATTGCTTTTAATCATGAAAGTGGGAACCAATTCTATAAAGCCGCCAATCAAAATAACGATCAGGCTCAGGATCATCATTTGTACAGGCCGGCGCTCAATCTTCCTGTGCCAATGTTCGCCTTTATTTGCAACTTCTTCTCTTGGAATTGCTGCAGCTTCTGCTGCTTCATCTGCCACCAGTGTACCGGATTTTACTGTGCGATAAATATTGTAAAGCATCAGCAATGTACCAACAAGGTATAAAGCTCCACCCAGGGAACGCATTGCGTAAAATGGTTTTAAATAAGTAACCGTTTCCAGAAATGAATATTTTAACTGGCCGCTTTCAGTGAATTGTTTCCACATGCTGCTTTGTGTAAAGCCAGCCCAGTATAAGGGTACTGCATAGAAAATGATACCGAGTGTGCCCACCCAGAAATGACTGTTGGCCATTTTTTTTGAATACAGTTTCGTGGCAAATATCCTTGGAATAAGCCAGTATAATATACCGAAGGTTAGCATGCCATTCCAGCCCAATGCACCAACGTGTACGTGTGCAATGATCCAGTCGGTGTAATGACTGATGGCACTCACACTTTTCAGCGAAAGCATCGGCCCTTCAAAAGTTGCCATACCATAACAGGTAACGGCAACCACCATAAATTTTAAAATCACATCGTCTCTTACCCTGTCCCAGGCGCCACGTAATGTTAGCAGGCCATTGATCATACCGCCCCAGCTAGGGAAAATAAGCATCAATGAAAACACCACACCAAGCGATTGTGCCCAGTTAGGAAGGGCTGTATATAAAAGATGATGCGGCCCTGCCCAGATGTATAAAAATATGAGCGACCAAAAATGTATAATAGATAATTTGTAAGAGTAAACCGGACGGTTAGCCGCTTTTGGAAGAAAGTAATACATCAGGCCCAGGTAGGGCGTAGTAAGAAAAAACGCTACGGCATTGTGCCCATACCACCATTGCACCAGTGCATCCTGTACACCGGCATAAAAGGAATAACTTTTTAACCAGGTATAAGGCAGCTCTCCTGAACGCACCAGGTGTAAAACCGCTACGGTTACAAAGGTGGCTATGTAAAACCAAATGGCCACATACAGGTGTTTTTCTCTTCTTTTAAGAATAGTAGCAAACATATTCCAACCAAAGATTACCCATATAACGGTGATGGCAACATCAATGGGCCAAATCAACTCAGCATATTCTGCTCCCTGTGTTAAACCCAGCGGCAGTGTAATGGCTGCAGCCACAATGATTAACTGCCAGCCCCAAAAATGTATTTTGCTGAGTACGTCGCTGTACATCCTGGCTTTACAAAGGCGCTGTAACGAATAGTAAACGCCCATAAAAATACCGTTGCCTACAAAAGCAAAAATCACCGCATTGGTATGCAGTGGACGAAGCCTTCCAAATGATATGTATTGTGAAACGTTTAAGGTTGGGAAAACCAATTCTAAAGAGGCCCAAAGACCAGCAAGCATACCAACCGCACCCCATATCATGGTGGCGTATGCAAAATTTTTGACCGTTCGGTTATCGTAGTAAAATTTTTCTACCTGCATTTTTTATTAGTTGTTTTGATGATTTTTTTGTCGGTGGGTTTGTCAATGGGGTTTTCAAAAAGCATTCTTACTGAAGGTGTATAGTCATCATCGTACTGACCGCTGGAAACACTCCATAAAAACGCTGCCAGGAAACAGCCTGCAACAAATACACTGATACCGATAAGGATAATAATAGCGCTCAAGTGATTAATTTGATTCAAAAGTAAAGGAGCCGGGAAAGGATGCGAATGATATGAATCAAAACGGATTATGATATAAATCAGGTGAGTAAAAATTGCTATTCCATTGAATCTACAGTTCGTACTTTTTGGCAATTAAATTACCTGCAATGGTTACAAATAGCACGATGCTGATACTGCTGGCCGGCATCAATACGGCTGCAACCAGCGGAGACAGGCTTGCGCTTACAGCGAAACTTAAGCCAACAATATTATAAAGGATTGATAAAATAAAACTTGCGGTAATAATTTTTTTTCCGGCCCTTGCGTATTTAAGAAAATCACCAAGCTTGTTGAGTGCATTGCAATCCAGGATGGCATCGCAGGCCGGGGTAAATTGTGCATTGTTGTCATTTACTGCAATGCCTGTATCGGCCTGCATAAGGGCACCGGCATCATTTAATCCATCGCCGATCATTAGTACTTTTTTATGATCCTGCTGCAAGGCTTTTATGTATTCCAGTTTATCCACCGGCATTTGCCTGAATTTTAAACCGGCTTCTTCACCAAAAATAAATTGCAGGCTTTCTCGTTCCGAGTCGTTATCGCCGGATAACACATGTAGTTTATAACCGGTAACACTCAGTTGATTAATATTTTTTCGGATTCCGGTCCGGTATTGATTGCTGATATTAAAATACCCTTTAATTTTTCCATCTATTTCCACATGAACCTGTGTTCCGTTGCCGGATGTGGCTGGTTGCTCATTGGTTTCGCCGATAAAGATTGCGGATCCAATTCTTACAGGAATATTTTTTACCAACGCTGAAATTCCCCGGCCGGTAAATTCTCTGAATTGCCTGATTTCCGGTGTTGCAAGCGTATAACGATTTAACTGGCCTGCTATCAACTTGCTAAGCGGGTGCGATGATTGATCGCTCATATTTTTTAATAATGCCTTTTCATTTTCATCCAAGGCAATACCACTATATTTTATGATTGAGCGGTTAGCCTGGGTGATGGTGCCGGTTTTATCAAAAACAATGTCATCGATTGAAGCCAGCGTTTCTATAATGCCCGCATTTTTTAAATACAGTTTATTTCTGCCGAAAATGCGTAACATATTTCCATTGGTAAAAGTGCCGGATAAAAGCAGGGAGCATGGGCATGCAACAATCAATACCGAAGTAAATGCAGTCAATATTTTAGAAGGATCTACCATTGCCCAAAATATTACCGTAATGGCTGCAATTAAAAAAAGTACCCAGGTAAAGTACCTGCTCCAGGGATGTATAAATGATTCGGCCTTGGTTTTTGGTTTGCTGAAAATGTCATTGTTCCACAATTGTGTAAGGTAACCCTGCGATACTTCTTTTGTCACTTTCAGTTCAATGGCGCTACCCATTTGTTTGCCACCTGCATAAATTAACTCGCCCTTATTTTTTTGTACAGTAGCATTTTCTCCATTCACAAAACTAAAGTCAATATTAGCATCGCCGCTTATCAACACAGCATCTACAGGTATCATTTCTTCATTGCGAATAACAATGTGATCGCCCTTTTTTAATTTGGTAACGGGTATATTTTCTTCCCTGGCTGATTTACTTAAATCATCGCTGTTAACAATGCGACTAACGCCAATGGGGAAATAAGAAAGATAATCACGGTCGAATGAAAGGGATCCATAAGTTTTATCCTGGAACCATCTGCCAATCAGCATAAAGAAAACGATGCCGCTACCAGAATCGAGGTAACCGGCACCATGCCCGCCAATGATTTCGTAATAGCTTCTTGCAAAGGTGGCAATGATAGCAAGCGAAATGGGTGCATCAATATTGATCATTTTTTGACGCAACCCTTTCCATGCACTGGTGAAAAAAGCAGGTGCACAATAGAATAATACAGGGAATGATAACGCAAAATTTAACCAGGTAAAAACTTGTTTCAGTCCTGGCTCAACATGGCCATCCGATAAATATTCCGGAAAGCTTAGCATCATGATATTGACAAAACAAAAACCTGCAATACCAATCCTGTAAAGCTGTTTTTTATTATAGGAAGGGGTCTTTTTACTGCTATTGCCGGCACTGTTTGAAGGTTCAATATCTTTGAGGCTGATAGCAGGTTCGTAGCCAATAAAGGCCAGTAGTTCCACTACTTTTCGTAATGAAGTTAAAAGCGGGTTGAAAGAAATAAAGACTTCTTTTAATTGAAAATTTACACGGGATACTACAATCCCTTCCTCAATACGATGCAGGTTTTCGAGCAGGAACACACAAGATGAGCAATGCATTTGTGGTAGGCTGAAGGTTATATTAGTAATTGTTTTGCTACTAAACTGAACCAGCTTTTGCTCCACTGATTGGTCATCGAGGTAAGCAAAGCGCTCACTTACAAATGTGCCTTTTGCCTTAATGCCAGGCGAGCCATCAAGATTATAATAATTACATAAATTATTTTCTGATAATAAAAGATAAACCTGCCGGCATCCTTCACAGCAAAAGTATTTGCCATTCGTCTCAAATTGAGTAATGCACAAATCTCCGCAATGGTAACAGGGCTCTTTTTTATTGTTGGAACTAATATTCAAAGCGTTGGTGGTTGTTGCCGCAAATCTATCATTTAGCAAACGGGCGTTGCCTGACGTATATCAAAATGAAAAATGATTTATATCAGTTTTTATGAATGAGTAATTAATTTTTAGGCAACGCACAACTATTTATTGCCGTTCAAATCTGCCTGTTTTTTCATCAATGGTGATGCTGTACAGAACAGGTTACGCAGCTAGCGGTAGCTGTTATACTGACTGCGTCGCTTTGCGTTTATTAGTACCCTGTAACTGGTTATTTCTTTTTTACCGAAGCCACTGACCTGACCGCTATTGACAAAGCGCTGAATACTATTTACATTGTGCTATTAAAAAAATAACAGTTAATGAAAATTCCTTTTGTTGTTACAATGATTGTATTGGTGGTAGTTGCTGTAATGCTTTGCGCCATTTCCCGCCAGAATGACTTTGCCAGCTTTGGCCAAAAAAAATTTGGATTCCAGGCCCTTAATTTTGGAAGTCCTCAAAAATCTAAAGCGATCATAGCTTATTGGAAAAACAAGCCTGAAAAAGTAGAAGCCATTAAAACAATCATAAAAATCGACTATGCGTTTATGTTTGTTTACTGCCTGTACCTGTGCTTCAGCATAAATTATTACAGGAAACGAAGCAGTGAAAACAGGCGCTGGTTAAAAACCTGGCTTGCGATAGCACTGGCATTAATCGTTGCAGGAACAATAATTGATGCTATACAGGATTATAAAATATACCATTATCTCAATACAGACGACCCTGTTGGCGACATGCGGTATTTTACCTACCCAAAATGGGCAGCCTTGCTACTTGGCTTACTGCCTTTGCTAATTGCAGCCTTACCCCGCGACATCATCTCTAAGGAATTTGTTGGCAGAAGCATTCGTTTTCTTTCTCAATTATTAAAGTCTATCTGGGTATTCTTTCCCGGTATTCTGTTTTTGATTTTACCAATATTTTGTTTTTGGATGCTGGGCCAGGGCAAAGATATCATCGTGGCTTTTATTGATAACAGGCCATCCGGTAATTCGGTGATTGCGTTTAATTATTTCCGGTTGATCTTTTTTATTGCAATTGGATTTTGGGCCTATGTAAGCTGGTACTCGTCCAGGATTATTTCATACATTAAGAAGAAACAGCAGATTGAAATGCAGGTAAAAGCCGGCGATGCATTTGAAGATGTGGAAAAGGATTATGAAGCACAGAAAGATTATTTTGAAATAGGCAAGCGTTTCCTGGATGGCATTCCACGCCTGGTTGGCAACGGATGTTTTTTAATACTGGAATTGGCGGTGCTTCAATCGCCTGTTTTGTACACCAGCATGACCACTATGGAAGCCTGGCTGTTTTTCTTTATTGCGATGTATATTTTATGGCATATTAATAAATGGATCAGCCTGCGGCAAAATCCCGGAAAAGCTTTGTACGATAAAAAATACATAGCCGAACGAAGTTTATTTAAAAAAACATTTTATGTATTGCTCACAATTTTTGTAGTGTTGGTGATCATTACAAGTTTTTATGAATTTACCGGCATGACTATATGGGCGTTATTTGTGTTGTTGATATTATTACATGTGGTGTATGTTTTTTACATCAACCTGCGTAGGGTAGAGTTGGAAATACTGGCACCAGCAGCTAAGGAAGATGTGAAAAATGAAAGAGACGAAGACAGGGGACTGTTAAAAAAACTGATGGATTATTTTTGTGTACCTCGTAAGGAGATTGGGTATTTCAGGTGGTTCCTGGGTATATGTGCAGGGGGTATTGTTTTTTACCTGCTCGCAATTTTTTGGCTGGGCTTTGCAAGAGGGTTGGGCCCTTTTCCCTCAATCATCCTTGCCTTTGGCGTATTGCTGATGTTTGGCAATATTGTAACAGCTTTTTCAGTGAAGTACAAGTTGAATTTTCATTTCTTATTATTCGTACTGGCCTTGCTGTTTGGTTTAAAAGAAACACATGAAGTACGCACCCTTTCAGTTGATGCAAATGGCAACCAATATCATCAACGGCCCGATTTAAAAACCTATCTCACGGCATGGTTGCAAAATAAAGACCTGGGTTCAGACAGTTGCTACGATGCATATTTTATCATGTCCAATGGCGGTGCATCCCGTTCTGGTTATTGGACGGCAGCCGTACTGGGAAAGATAGAAGATTCAACGCTGGTAAATAATAAAGGTGATCGATTCTCCGATCATGTATTTTGCCTTTCGGGTACGTCCGGCGGCGGGGTAGGTGTGGCAACATTCTTTTCTTTGCTGCGCAATAAACATGCACAAACCAACCCCTGGTACCAGTCATCTGCAAAAGCCTTTTTAAAGCAGGATTATTTTACCTACACGTTTGCAAGAATGTTGGGCCCCGATTTTTTTAACTACATCTTTCACTTTAGTGCTACACAAGACAGGGCTGCTGCATTGGAGTCATCTTTTGAAACGTCTTCAATGGAAAGATCGGATTCATCTTTTCCGGTACCGTTTGCCGATCCGCTTTCTTCTTTTCCTGCAATGCATAACGGCAATGTACAGTTGCCGTTACTATTTGTAAATACTACCCGCATGCAGGATGGCAGCCCCGGTGTAGTTAGTAATTTAAACATCAGCCTGAACAAAGACGTTTTTAATAAGCGGGTAGATGTGGTTAATTTACTGGACAGCGCAAGCGATATCAGTATTACCTCCGGCGCAGTATTAGGTGCAAGGTTTCCATACTTAAGTCCGGCCGGCAGAATTGCCAATGACTATTTTGTGGATGGCGGGTATTTTGATAATTCGGGTGCCGGTGTTGTACAGGAAATAATAAGGGGTATAATTAAAATCGGTAAGGAAGATACATCGGGAATATTAAGGGAAAAAATCAGGAGACTGAACTTTAAAATTTTACATATAGTGAACAGCCCCGTAGGATTTGAGTCAGTGGATATGGAAGCTGTTGCCCCAATTATTAATGACCTCATGAGCCCTTTATTAACCATTGGAGGCGCTTACAATAAGCAAACAACCGTGAATGATGGCAGGCTTACCAATTATATTGAAGATGTGAACCGGCACGAGGCAAACAGGGCTTCCTACACACAAATTTCGCTGTACGAAAGTCCGGCTGAATGGAGGGCTGACACAGTGCTGAGGAAGCGTTTTAGGATTGAGCCGGCCTATGCAATGAATTGGTTTATGTCGGACACAACACTCAGTAGAATAAATAAACGGATTGTGACCAATAAAGTGTTGGATAGTGTGATTGCTGCTTTTGGTAACAATACTTTAATTAAGGAGTAAAAATAAGAAGTTGTCTAAATTTAATTCTGTAAAAAGATTATGGTGGAAAATGATGCTATAAAAATATGAAGCGGAACGGAGCACTTCGTTCCTCAGTGTAAACTCTGCCAATGTCGATGCCATGAAATACCGACACTGGTGAACAAAAAAATCATTTCTCAACAGTTTCTTTAAGGGTTAGTTAGTTTATTGTTGTGTGACTGCATTTGTTGCCTGCTACTTATTATACTTAATTTTGCAACAAATCAGTAAATATGGGTATTAGAATTTTTATAACCGGTGGAACTTTTGATAAAGAGTACAATGAAATTACCGGCCAGCTTTTTTTTAAAGACACCCACATGCAGGAGTTGCTTGAAAAGGGTAGAAATAAAGTTGCGGTAAAAATCAGGACCCTTATGATGATTGATAGTCTTGACATGACGAAAGAAGACAGGGAGTTAATTGTACACCAATGCAAGCAGAGCGCTGAAGATAAAATAATTATTACGCATGGTACCGATACGATGTCAGAAACTGCAAGGGTGATTGCGCAAACGATTACGGATAAAACGATTATTCTTACCGGTGCTATGATACCGATAAAATTTGGTAGCTCAGACGGGTTGTTCAATCTTGGCAGTGCACTTGCATTTGTACAGGCCTTGCCCCCCGGCGTTTACGTTGCAATGAATGGCCGGTATTTTAACTGGAACAATGTTCGCAAGAATAAAATGACCGGCGTGTTTGAAGAATTAAAATAACCTGTTTTTAATGCACAACTTTAATTGGCTTACTATCCCTTAGTTGATTGTAGTTAACACTTTATAAATAATATTTCCCGGTAAAATAATAGTATGAAATTAAGCGCAGGTATATTACTATTTCGGAGAAAAGCAACCGGCATTGAATTTTTTTTGGTGCATCCCGGCGGCCCATTCTGGAAAAATAAAGATGAAGGGGCCTGGTCAATTCCAAAAGGTGAGTTTGTAGAAACCGAAGAGCCACTGGAAGCAGCAAAAAGAGAATTTACCGAAGAAACAGGTTTTACATGCGAGGGACCTTTTATTGAATTAACTCCATTGAAACAAAAGTCGGGCAAGATCATTTACGCATTTGCTGCAGAGCAGGATATTGATGCAACTGCTATCCATAGCAATACTTTTCAAATGATATGGCCGCCAAAATCTGGACTTCTAAAAGATTTTCCGGAGGTAGATGAAGCACAATGGTTTTCGATAGCTGATGCACAGCAAAAAATAAATGCCGGTCAGGCGAAATTTATTGATGAGTTGCTCACCAAATTATAAAAAGTCGCATGAGATGTTACCTTTATTTAAGGGCATCCGATAGATTCTGTGTTAATCGCCAAAAGATTTCCTGCTTTTTTTCTTAATTTTATTCTTTAGGCGTCCTGGTGACAGCCTGTTTAGGGGGCGGTCTATTAATGACCGCCTTCT
>JBKJUP010000015.1:0-17997 GCA_046590675.1 Ferruginibacter sp.
TTGCATACTCAACTAATTTATCCGCTAACTCAAAATTGTAGCTATTCCATCCCGGATGTATAATGCCTGCCTTCATAATGTTTTCTGGTGTAACCGCACTAAACTGCTGCGGCACCAACACGGCAGCGCCAGAATCCTTTTCTTCTATTTGCCGTGAATTTAGCGCCGTTCCTATAAAGAAATCATTTTTATACATATCTCTTAAAGTTGGAATGGCCCTTGTACCTGTAGCCTTTTGTATTTTTTCAAAACCTAACAGCAGGATGCAAATGAAAACAAACGGCAAAAAACGCAAATGGTGTTTCGTTAAATAACTCATTGTTTTAAAAGTTTAATGACGATTGCATTGTAAGGGCAATAAAATCTTTTTATATGTATTGATCAGAGCCATAAATCAACGCTCATTTTATCATAAGTAAAACTACCAGGAAGACTTGCAGTAATTAAAATTTGATAGCTCCTGCTTTTAATATTTACTTTTTTAACAGGTAATTTGGAATGTGATTGATTTAAAAACCAGTTGTTTATAGTTATTTGGCCAGTAATTATTATCTAAATCAATGACATGTACACCAATTTACAACACCTGCTCAACTGTTAAAATTGCTAGAATATAGTAGGTGTAAATGTTTCAAACTTCACCGCCCTATCCCGCAACACCAGGGTATCGGTAAGGCTGTGTGTGGTTGCACCAAAACTAACCTGGTAATTCAAATGCAATACATCCCTTTTTTCATTTCCCCATGAGTCCCCTTTTTTAACAAATTCTCCGGTTCCGGAAACAGTATAAGTTGCAGATGCAGGAGCAGAAATACTAACCTTACCTGCATTGTCAAAATTCAATAACAACCGGAACGGTTCGTCAATATTTCCGATGTTTTTAGCATTTAACGAGATCGTATCCTGGGTAAGCGATTTCGTAAAAAGGCTTACAACCTGGTCCTTCTCTACATAAGTATTATGGTAAACTACCGTAGTATCTAATGCCGCATTACCAACACCTTTTACAATATCAACCCCACGACGCAGGTATGAACCGTGATAGGGATTGATATACTTAACAGCATACAGAACATAGTCTTTTGGAACCGTGCTCCAATCGGCGGGTTTGATACGATTAGGAGATGGAAGTGAACTTGCGCCTTTGAGTACGGAATCTGCATTTGTTACCGCATTAATTTTAAGCGGAATAACAAATGTGTTTTTTATAGAACGGGGATCAGCAAAAAAAGCGTCTGTGAGCTGAACTTCCATACCGCCCATTAACTTACCGGATGGAATCACAATCTTCATGTCTTTGGGCATAATGTAATAACTACCAGGCATTGCAAAAACACTGTCGCCATTGGCAGTATTAAATTTCAACTGCTGTGTCAATGAATTATCAACCGATACATCAAGTGCAATATCTTTTTTATTTTCATAAACACCACCCATCGTTGCCATAATTGAAAACTTGTGCTGATTGTCTAAAGTATTGTCATATATATCTTCTCCCAGAACAATTGTTCGAACGGGCGACTGGTAAGGAAAATATACGGTTGTGTATTTATAATCAGGAAACTGCCAGTCTTTATTACACGCGGTAAATAAGGAGAGCAAAATAAATGATATCAAAAAAAGTCGTTTCATTTCAGTTTACATTAATGATTAAAGATTGGTGTTACCACCCTTTGTTTTGAGTAAGATTGAATTTTAAAACCTCACTTAATGGTATTGGACCATAAGACATAAAATCCGAAAACTGCCTGATTTCTACCGGTTGTATGCTGTAAACATTATTGGTTATAGTAACGCCACGTGCAGGCTCAGCAAGGGCTTCTTTCCAACGGCGTAAATCCCAAAAACGAAAGCCTTCAAAGCTTAATTCCAACCTTCTTTCATTGTGTATCAGGTTGCGCATATCTGTTTTTGAGTTAACAGAGGCAAGGTAATTATCCGGTTGGGCAATGCCGGCTCTTTTACGAATGGCTGCAATTACACTTCTTGCAGTAAGCCCCTGTGCACCGGGGCCATCAGGACCCCATGCTTCATTTGCAGCTTCAGCATATATCAGGAAAATTTCTGTATAGCGAATATGTACCGGGTAATGTTTTTGAACAGACGTAGATGAAGGATTCAAATTCACATCATCCCTTAACAACTTCTTCAGGTAGTACCCTGTTCTGGTAGAAGTAGGGAGCTGGTTAACCGCGTCGTTGGTAGGATTATCTGTTTTTGT
The DNA here is from genome assembly GCA_046590675.1 of Ferruginibacter sp. Taxonomy (GTDB): domain Bacteria; phylum Bacteroidota; class Bacteroidia; order Chitinophagales; family Chitinophagaceae; genus Ferruginibacter. The sequence goes on from JBKJUP010000015.1 coordinate 2,222, forward strand.
AAAAATGGATTTGTTGGCTAAAGAGCCGCCATTTACCAGGATATAATTCTTTAATCTTGGGTCACGATTGGCATAAGGATCAGTTGCTACATAGCCACTATTAACTGCATCGGTAATGGGATATCCATTTGCCATAGGAAAAGCATCCACTAAATTTTGTGAAGGATTGACCCTGCCATTTCCAAAAAGCGTAGGTGGAAAGTTGGTTTGTTCTATACCATTGTTGGTTACAATGCTGCCTCTCCATAACATTTCTTTTTGGTCGGCACCATTGGCAAGGTTTATTGCATTAACATTACTTGCCGTATAAAACAATGCCCCCTTAGGATCAAGTCCACCTATTCCACCGTTTAGATCTAATACTTCCCCGGCGTAGTTGGCAGCTGCTTCCCATTTAGCAGCAGTACCCTGTGGATTGTATGCAGGGCTGGCAGCGAGTAACGCGGTTTTTGTTCTGATGGCTTTTACAATGCGTGCTGATAAACGCTGCCTGTTAAAGCTTCCAAAAACACGGTTGTAATCTGCAGCTACAATACCGCTATACTTGGCAGGTATTTGTGAAGTACCTACATCGATATAATCGAGTGGCAGGTATTTTTCTGCTTCCGTAAGATCGGTGTAAATCTGCTGGATACATTCTGTAAATGTATTGCGGGGTTTTGAAAAATTTGAATTAGGATCGAGCGGTTCAGTAATGATGGGTACACCCAATAATTCGCCGCTGGCGCTATAGCCACCATGTGACTGCAGCAGATTGAACATGAACATTCCTCGTAGTCCATAGGCCTCTCCTTTTAAACGATCTTTAAACAACAACCGTACATCCTTATTCAGGTACGACCAATTAACACTGTCCACCTCTTTCAAAAACAAGTTTAGGTAAGTGATAGCAGCATTGGAGTTATTCCACTGATCTATTGGATTGTTGGCAGCAGACCATGATCCTGTAGCCATATTTAAAAGCGGGTTAAACTTATCGTTTGTTACCGCATCATCCGTTGCAACTTCGCTAAACGAATAGCCGTTGGTTGGAAGCCGTGTATAGGCGTTCATTAAAATCCCTTCTGCAAAACTGGGATCATCATAAATATCTTCTAACACACGGTGATTATCATCGAGTGGAGAGAGGTTCTTCTTACACCCCGCAAACACTATCCCGACAAAGAAAAGTAATAATAATTTTTTAGACATGTCTATCATTTTATGTGAGGTCACGTTTTTAAAATTTAGCTCTGATTCCTACAGTATAATACCTGAATTGAGGAGTATTTGCAATTGACAAATCCAATATTTCCCTGTTTTTTGAAAAAGTTAAGAGATTTGCACCGGACACATATAGTCCTAAATCCTTCACAAATGTTTTATGCAAAACACCACTTGAGATATTATAAGAGAGTTGTACTTTACTAAGATTAAACCTATCGGATTTATACACCCATAAATCTGAATTACGAAAGTTGTTGTTATTCTGCTGAGAACTTAAGCGTGGATAGGTAGCAGTGGTTTTTGTACTTTCTGTCCACCGGTTAAGTACCACTTCAGAATACTTTGCGTCTCCGCTAACCCAATAGTAGTTGTTGTTAGTTAAGCCGTTGCCACCCATGTTTCCGGTACCCAATAAAAACAGGTTGAATTGTTTATAACCCACGTTTAAATTTACACCATAGGTAAATGGCGCTATGTACCTGCCTATCATTACTTCATCCCTGCTATCAATTACATTATCCCCGTTTTGATCCACATATTTAACATCTCCTGGTTTTACCTCGCTGAACAATTGCCTCGAATGACTATTTATGTCACTTTGATCCATAAAAAATCCGTCGCTCACCAGGCCAAAAATGGCATCGACTGGCTTACCGCTCCGGTTTTGATACGCATCCAGGAACAATTCATCACGCTTGGTGACTTTTGATTTTGTATAGGTTGCAGTTGTACCCAAACTGATTTCCACATTACCAACTTTCTTATTCACGTTCAGCATAAAATCAAACCCTGTACGCTGTTGTGAATTGTAGTTGGTATATGGAATAAATGAACTGAAAAAATTGGGGTATTGAGAAAACCGCTGTGTTAGCAACCCGTTCATTTCTGTTTTGAAAAAGGTTGTTTGCACCGTAAGCAGGTTATTAAAAAACGCACCTTCAATACTTACGTTCACTTCTTTTCGTTGCGGAAATGATAGGTTTGGACTTGCACCAAAAGAAGATGTCGTTGCCTGGTTTTGAGCTTGTATCCCATCGTTCCAGGTAAAGAAAGATCCTCTTTGATAAATGTTATCGTACAAATAATAATTATTTATATCCAGGTCGGTCTTTATGATGCCTGCTGAAGCTGATAATTTAAGGTGATTAACCACTTTTGAGTTTGCAAGAAAATTCTCCGAACTAAGTAACCAACTCAGGCTAGCCGTTGGAGAAAAACCAGTTCTGCTGCCAGCAGGTAATTTGGTAGAATTTACATAAGCCCCGCTAAAATCTGCCCAATACTTGTGCTTGTAATTATAGCCCAACTGCATTCCCAAATGCGAATTAGTAATTGGTTGATATATGTCGTTTACTGTGATGGATGAAGTATAGCCTAAGAACATGGCAGAAATATTGTGATTTTCATTTATCTTTTTATCGTAGCTAAACCACGATGAAAACCCAATATTTTGTCTTTGTGCAGTGTTGCTGATATTTTGTATACCCGGCCTTGTATCTTCTCCAAATTTTTGCAGGCCTGTTAACGTATCCGCTGTTGCATTCCAGGTGGGTGAATACACGGCATAAGTGTTGTTGATGGATTGCAGGTAAGAATTAGAATAATCCAGGTTAAATAAGGTATGAAAGGCCAGTCCAGGTAGTACCGAACTAAGGTCAGCGTCAATATTATTGGTAATCTGAAACGTATGCCTGATATTTTTATCGTAACCGCCCACATATAAGTCGGCAATTGGGTTTGTAAGAAACTGCTGTGCACCACCCAATAAATATTCGCCGTCAATGATATTGCGGCTGGCGTCAACCAAACCCAGCGAACTTTTATCGGCTGGTGATATTAAATTTATAGGAATAAGCGGAGTAAGCCTGTTGGGCAGCAAAGTTGCAGCGTTGCCCCAGTAATTACCATGCGCTCTGCGGCTATCACTAAAAATTGCTGAAACATATACTGAACCTGATATCTTTTCATTCAACTTTAAATCAACATTACCTCTTACATTCAGGCGACTATCTCCTTCTTTATTGCCCTCTCCTATTTTCAGCAAAGTTGAACTGTTTGAATATCCAACATTTGAATAGAATTTTGCTGTGCTATTTCCACCCGAAAATTCAGCGTTGGCATCTGTGGCATTTTGATATTTCTTTAAATACTGCGGGGAGTAATAATCAACGCTGGGAAAACGATAGGAATTGCCCGTACGATGACTAAGAATTGTAGCAGCGCTATAAAGATCAGCTAAACCATCATTTTGACGGGCTTCGTTGTATAGCGTCATGTAGTCAGCCGAATTAAGATATTTAGGCAACGCTTTCGGCAATGCAATACCCGTATTTACTCTTACGCCAACTTTACGTACATTGGCTTTACCTTTTTTTGTTGTAATAAGAATTGCTCCTTTTGCAGCCTGGCTACCATACAGCGCAACAGCATTTACTCCTTTTAAAACTGTTATTTGCTGTACTTCATTAAGGGTGATGTCATTAAATTCACGTCGCACTCCATCTATCATCACGATCGCATTTTCCATTCCCCATATATTATTACTCCATAGCAATCCTGCTACCCTTCCATTCATACCACCTTCTACAGATAGATTGTAATCGTTATCAAGGTAAGTTCCGGGATTTAGTACAACTACACCACCCGAAAGGTCTTGCTTATCTATCTTTTTGAATGGAATATGTACGTCCCGATTTGAAATATCTGCCTCTGATGCATCATCAAAAGAAAGACCTATTAGAGTTGGGATAGCGCTGGCGGTTAAAGTTTGGGATTTAAGTCCGTCAGCACTTATTACTACAACAGTATTTGAAGGAACCATCATGGAAAATTGTCCCTTGTTGTCCGTATAGGTTACAACTTTGCCTTTGTCAGCCGATACAAGCGCTCCTGAAACAGGATTTCCCTTGTTATCATTTACAGTAGATGTTATACGAACCTGCTCGACATTCTGCGCTTCCAGATTGCCGAAGAAGCAAGTGAAAATCACGCAGAAAGACATCCATATCTTTGTATATTTCATTAATTAAGTTTTAGAAAATTAATTACCGTTGGTTGTTTTAAAAATTCTTGTTGTTGCTTCTTTTACCTGTGATCCTGCAAAAAATTCAGATTCGAAAATGCGTATTTTTTGCAGCGGATAGCTTTCCTACCGGGTATATTTCCCCCTTGCACGAGCTACTCTGTTCAGCCATAGCAAGCGGGCTTTTTGCAATCAATTACTTATAGTTATTACCAACCAGGATTTTGCCCAAAGGATGGATAAATGTTTACCTGGTTTGTTGGTAATGGAAGCCAGTTATGTTTCTTTTCAAAAACACGGGTTACAACAATTCTTTCCCTAAGGTTAATAGGTTTGCCGTTTGGTCCACGATCAAAATCTGCTACTGTTTTTTCCTTATACTTTTGTTCTCCTGCTATACCCCATCTGCGCAGGTCGTGCCAGCGCAATCCTTCAAAAGCAAGTTCCACCGCTCTTTCTCTCATTAATTCACTCATAAAGGCATCTTTGGATCCGGTAAATCTTGAATCAACCGGAGGCACACCTGCCCTGGTACGAATGATATTTACAGCAGCTTCTGCCGTTAAATATCCCGAAGCACTACTACCTGGTGAGCCATAGCCTTGCAATACTGCTTCTGCATACATTAAGTAAACATCTGCCAAACGCAGGTAGGGTATCACAATGTTGATATTGTTCCATTCGTTATCTACGTTATTGCATTTGTCAGTTACAAATTTGCGAAGCAGGTATCCCGAACGGCTTGCTGTACTTTCCAGTCGTAAATTGCCGCCATTAAACAAGTTTGCATAGCGGAACGCAGCATTACCACTACCCTGAATTATTTGTTGACCATCAAAAGTAACGCACTTATAAAATCGTGGATCACGATTAGCCCAAGGGTCAGCAGCATCATATCCTGAACCAGCAACATTCAGTGGCAACCCATTGGCCATACCGAAGTAATCTACATAATTGGCAGCGGGAGAAGATACACCAGCTTCACCACCTAATGGTGGAGGAATAAACATGTTTACCAGCGACCATCTTGACTGCCAGGCTGCGTAAGTAGGCGGGCCAAATATAACCTCCGGAAAGCCAGGATGCTTTCCGTATGAAGAAACTGTGAACCAGTTTTCAGAGTATTTATCCCATGGCAACAACTTATAATAAGCCGATCCGTCATCTGTTAATTTCAACATTCTTGTAAATGCATCTGCGGCCTGTTTACATAATTCCTGGTCGTAACTGAGATTGCCGGTGGATTCCTGGTTCATCATCGGGCTTGCCGCGTAAAGTAAATCTTTACCTTTAAAAGCAAGTGCGGTTGACTTAGTTACACGTTGTTGATTATTACCCAATGTCGCAGCACCAACAGCAGCATTATCCCAATTAACAGGTAATAGTGCAGCAGCATCTTCAAAATCTTTGGCAGCTTTAATGGCTGTTTCACGATAATTTAAACGTGGTAATTCCAACTTTGCTGAACTTGACAATAACGTATCTATATAGGGTAAACCGCCCCAAAAGCTCATTAATTGAAAATGGAAGAAGCCACGGAAAAACAATAGTTGCCCTTTAAGTACATTCTTTTCTTCCGGGGTGGCATTTGCAAGTTTATCAATATTTGCCAGGCCCAGGTTAGCTTTTCTAATGCCATACCAGCTTAACGGCCACAAGCCTTTATTATGACTTTCATTGGGATCTGTATTAGGGCCACTGTCGTCAAGCCAGCTATTATCCCAACCACCACCACCGGTTTGCCAGGCCCTGTAGTTGCCATTATCAAATTCGGCATTTAGCCTATAAGTGGCATTTGTGGTAGATAACATATCGTCTCCGGTATTCCATTCGCCATTCCATGTAGACTTTGACATATCGGGCAGGCAGGCGTACAATTCTTCCGTAAATCCCTGGAAACTCCGGAAGTTTGAAAACACATCTTGCTCCGAAATGCTGGCCTCCAATGGCCTATCAAGATATTTTTTGCATGATGTTATCCCGATGACAGTAAGAAACATGCCAGCAGATAATATAAATTTTACAAACGATTTCATATAGAACTATTTATGATTTACAAACTAAGATTTAAACCAAAATTGACACGGCGAATGGTTGGGTACGCTCCCTGTCCGGAGTAATTACTAGAGCCGATATTTGCTTCCCGATCATCGGGTAATTTGCTCCAAAACAGCAAATTATTACCATTCACATAAATACGCATGCTTTGAATTCCCGCTTTCTTCAGCCAGTCAGGATTTACATTGTATGCAATTTCAGCAGATTTTAATCGGATATAAGAAGCATCGTAATTGTAAAAATCACCATAACTGTATACCTGTGATTTCCATCTTGGCAGGTAAGAAGTTGCACCAGGATTGTCTTTGGTCCAGTAATCGCCCTGCTTAAACACCGCATTTAATTTTGCATTAAAATTGGTTTGGGTAAGATTTCTTGTTACGTTGTTTACGCCATAAAACTGAACGAAAACACTCAATCGCTTATAATCAACTCCAACACTACCAGTATAAGTATTCTGCGGTCTTTCCGGATATCCGTATGGCACCACATCAAAACTATTGATAACACCATCGCCATTATAATCAATCAAATTATAGTTGCCAGGCAACTTATTATTATCGTATTGATCTACTATACTACTACCGTAAACTTGATCCCAGTTGTTATAATATCCTGAACGAATTTGAGACCTGTATTGGCCAATTTGAAAGCCAGCCTGCTTTTGATAATCGTCCAGCAACTGTGGATCGTCCCGCTCAATAATCTTGTCTTTGGCATGAGTTAAAGCAAAATTTGACCAGATATGTAAATTTTTATTAAGATTTTTATTCAACTTAATTTCCAATTCATACCCTTTTACCTCTGTTTTACCAAGATTGGAAATCGGGGGCCTGCCACCGAAATAGGCAGGTACTGAGCGTTCGTTCCCATTTATCAAAATATCACTCCTTGAATCCCTGTATACATCGAAACTACCTGAAAGTAGTCCCCGTAAAATTGAGTAATCAATACCAATATTTGATTTAGCAACTGTTTCCCAGTGTACATCAGGATTTCCTATGGTGCTTTCTCTATACCATGTATACGGGCTATTGTTGTAACCACCGTCTCCCATGTGCACCTGTCCGCCATATTGATATTGGGTTATATACAGGTAACTGCCGTTAATGGCATCATTACCCACAAGGCCATAAGAGCCACGTAATTTCAAAGACGAAAGCCAGTCAGCACCCTGCATGAATTTTTCATTGGTTACGGTCCAGCCTATAGCAGCCGAAGGAAAAAACTTGAACCTGTAATTAGGACCAAATTTCTGCGAACCGTTGTAAGCACCGTTAAACTCTGCAAAATACCTGTTGGCAAAATTGTATGTTGTTCTACCAACCCAGTCCTCACGATATTCAGGAAATGCACTTCCGGTTGCATTTTCATTGCGCATGAATAAGCCCATGGTTGTTATGTTATGCCTGCCAATTTTTGCCGAATGGTTTAATTGTAACTGATAAACCTTCTTTCTTCTTGTAGATCCATTCTGGAAAGCATCGGACCTTGCTGTCCATAATGGTACAACGTAATCAAACTGATTGGTTCCTGAAGTATTTCTGTATTGTACCGTTCCATCCTGATAAATGTATTTTACAATGGCACTACCATCATCTTGCTGACCACCTATAGAAACAAACGTGTTATCTAAAGAATAAGAGCCTCTAAAACTTAAATTCTTTACCAACATACTTAAGTCCTGGTTTAACACAAAGTCAGTATTGATAGTGGTTGTCTTTGTATTTCGAACTCCATTATTAGCAAGTATTTGAGCAGAATTATTAGTTGAAACCGGATCAAGCGGATAGTACCCCCATGATCCATCTTCGTATTGTGGGTAAAAAAGATCAGGGGCAAGACCGTAAATAGCCTGGTACCATGAATATTCAAAACCACTCCAGCTATCTTGTTTATTTCCATTAAGACCAGCCAGGTTTACCGAAAGCGTAGTGGACTTTGTTAACTTAAAATCCAAATTTGCCCGAATATTCAACCTGTTGTAAAAAAAACCTGGTTTATAGCCTTTGCCATTATCCCTGATCTTCATGATATCACCTTCACTAAGAAAATCTACTGAGGTAAAATATTTTACAAAGCCCGATCCTCCTGAGATATTGATGTTAGCATTTTGTGCAGATGCCACTTTCTTTAAAGATTCAGCCTGCCAATCAATATTGGGATATTGCTGTGCCTGTTGTAAACTTACAGGATTGCGATACTTATCCATGATAGCATAAGGCGTATAATCCTGCCAGGAAGCGGGACTAATAGAAAGTTCTCTCTCAATGGCCCAGTTTCTAATTTTAAGGGCATCATAAGAGTCGTACTTTTCCGGTAAACGGGAAGGTATTTTTAAAGTAGAGTTTAGTATTACATTAATATTAGCTTTACCTTCTACCCCACGTTTGGTGGTAATAAGGATAACACCGTTTGCGCCTTTAACTCCAAACACAGCTGTTGCTGATGCATCTTTAAGCACCGAAATACTTTCTACAGAACCAATGTCTACCCCACTCATGGCACGTTCAATTCCATCTACTAATATTAGCGGAGCCGAATTGTTCCAGGTACCCTGGCCTCTTATATAAATAGTAGGATCTTCTGCTCCGGGTAGACCTGTACCCTGGATAGTAATTACGCCGGGTACATTTCCTGTAAGTGCAGCGCCAATGTTGGATACACCACCTGCCCGCTGTAATACTTTACCGGTAGTTTGTGTTATAGCGCCTACCACACTTTCTTTCTTCTGTTTTCCATATCCCACTACAATAATGTCATCCATAGTTTGGTTGACAGGTGCAAGTTTCACCATTATATTCGTCTCTTTTCCATTCAGTGTAATCTGCCTTGCTGTATAACCAACATACGTGATCATCAATGTGGCCTTACTGCTGGAAACTGTAATATTAAAGGAACCGTCGGTGCCGGAAACAGATACATTTTGGGTTCCTTTCTCCTGTATTGTAACACCACTAAGTGGCTCACCAGCCTCGCTCATTACCTTGCCACTTATTGTAGTGGCAGCCTGGCCAGCAAGAGATTGCAGAATAAAAACAAAAAGAAACTGTACCGTAAACAACCATTTTAAAGACAATCGATTTCCCCGAAAGGACCGGGGCATTCTAATTTTTTTCATACCATAGTTTTGGTTAAGTGATAAGAATTGACTCAGTAAGCGGGCATTAAATTTCTAACTGGAAGCAGTGTGAGAATAAATGCCATCGCAGATTAGGATGGACTTTGAATAATTGATATTCTTTTTTCATATAGCTTGTTCGTTTTAGTTTTTAAACTATTTCAAAATTATAGGAATGAATTATTGCGGTAGGGCCTCCCTTGTGGAAACTTCTGGACCAAATGTTCTATTTTATAAAAATGTCTTCGCATCGTTTAATTATTACCCAGGCAGGTAACAACTTATTGATAAAAATCATGTTTGAACAAGTGAACTGGCTGCGTATCTAGTTTTGTATCATTGTATCTGACAGTTAAGATTGCCCTGTTAAACCGACATTTTGTACGAAACCGGAGTAAAGAATTGGATGCTGGAAGTGCACCGAATGTTGAAACTTATAGACCAAATGTTTGAATTCTATAAAAATTTCAATAGCGTGGCTAAATGCTTTAATAAACATTTAATATTGCATGTACCTCTCAAAATCCGGTTTATTCGCTTATATAAGTTTTAAAGCAGGGTTTTGATAGCTCGTCCTTCTGAGTTGTGATTTTACATTGGTAATCGTTGCTATTTCATAAAAGGAAGTATGTCCATACTGAAGTACACTATTGTACTTGTTTATTAATTTGTTGCCAATATGACTTATAGTAAAATTTTACTGGTTACGTTATGTGCTATTTTGCTAATGACACCGGCGATGGCCCAGGAGCGGTATATTAATTTTACCTCACTAACTTCTAAGGAAGGTCTTTCCTCCAACACTGTTAATGCAATTTTAAAAGACAGCTATGGACTGGTTTGGTTTGCAACTGAAGATGGACTGGATAGATTTGACGGACTTAATATAAAAGTGTACCGACATAAACGGGGGAATACAGAAACACTACAATCAAATGAAATCCTTTCGCTGCACGAAGATAAAGCTGGCAACCTGTGGGTGGGTACCAGCGGAGGCTCACTTAGTCTTTACGACCGCAAAAAGGATGCATTTATTAATTTTCCTTCAAATACAACAGGCAATGCCATTAGCAACAATGTTATTTTAAGTATTTGCAGCGACTACAAAGGAAATATATGGATAGCGAATTATAGCGGCGTAAACATATTGGATTCGGCAACCCGACGCATCACAAAACTTCCGGATGTGCCAGACAGCCTGAAGTCGGCATTTTTGCAAGGTGTAAATATACTTTTTGAAGACAAAAGTCATCGCATGTGGATTGGAACCAACCACGGATTATATCAATATAATCCCAAAAATCAAACTTGCAGGCGTTTTTTTCAAAACGAAAATGATATTTATGGCCTTAGTAATGATAATATAAATGCCATAGCCGAAGATGAGAAAGGAAATTTATGGATTGGCACCAGCAATGGGCTAAACATTTTACCCAGCGGAACATCTACCATTTTTAATTATAGAAAATACAACGACAAAGTTTTAATAAATAATTTTATCTATGCAATCTCCATTTCAGGCGACACTTTGTGGATTGGAACCAGCGAAGGTCTCAATCTTTTAAATACTTCAACAAATGAGATTTCAACTTATAGCCTGGATCACAGGGACATCCATAGCTTAACCGCACATTCAGTACGTTGTATTTACATTGATAACCTGGGTATTTACTGGCTGGGTACTTCCGGGGGCGGAGTAGATAAGTATAATAAAAACCTGAACCTGTTTAATTATGTTCAAAGTAATTTCTTTGATGAAAAAGGATTGCATTCTTCGATAGTTACTTCTTTCGCTGAAGACAAAAATGGCCATATTTACGTTGGAACACAGGGCGGAGGACTAAGCATTTTTAACCGCGACACCAGGCTTTTTCAACACCTCCACATCCAGACCAAACTGAATAATACCGGGGCACCTATATCAATAATAGCTTTAAAAATGACCAGCAGAAATCGATTGATGATTGGCTCTTATGCTGACGGGCTTTTTGTATACGACCCTGCATTAGAAACATACAAGCAATTCTATAAGGGTGCAAAGGAGGAAGATTTAAATTCAAATTATATTTTTTGTTTTGAAGAAGATAGCAAAGGGAATATATGGATTGGAACCAATGGTGAAGGGATCATTGTTATGAGCCCTGAAAACAAAGTAATTGCAAGATATACCCCCAACCCAAAAGATGCCAATGATATTAAATTACCCATCAACGGATTTATCAGGGATATAAAAGAAGATCATGATGGCAATATCTGGATAGCTACCCATGGAGGTGGATTGGCTATGCTTCAAACTTCTTCTGGAAAATTTTCGATTTATAACTCCGGCAATACCAATTTGACAAATGATAAAGTATTGTCGTTACTATTGGATAAAAAGGGGGATGTATGGGCTGCTACTTTTGGAGGAGGGATAGGCTTGCTTGATAAAACCACCAAACAGTTCACCAATTTTTCAGAAAAGGATGGTCTTCAAAATAATAGCATTTACAAAATACTGGAAGATAAAAACGGTTTAATATGGGTAAGCACTAATATAGGCATCAGCAGCATAGATGCAGTTACAAAAAGAATTAAAAATTACAACTATCATAATGGCGTGCAAAATAACAATTTTGTTTACGGAGCTGGTTTATGCATGTCTAACGGAGAAGTGTTTTTTGGTGGGCTTGAGGGTTTCAATTATTTTAATCCTGCTTACCTGAAGAAGAATAATAATAAGCCACCGGTTCTTATTACGGAACTAAAAATTTCAAATCAGTTAATAGAACCCGGTGAAAATGGCCCGATACAGGAGAACATTTCTTTAGCCAATCAGATAAATCTTGACTATAAGCAAAACTTTACTTTAAGCTTTGTTGGCGTAAGCTATACATCGCCAGAGCAAAATCAATATGCCTACAAGTTAGAAGGATTTGAAAACAACTGGAACTATGTAGGAAATTCTACTACTGCCTCATATACTAATCTTGATCCGGGCAGATATGTTTTTCGTGTTAAAGCCAGCAATAACGATGGGGTTTGGAATAAGGAAAGCACTTCTATCATAATTTATGTGCACCCTCCTATTTGGCGCACCATTTACGCCTATGTATTTTACGTATTGCTTATTGCAGGCTCAATCCTGTATCTAAGGCACAGAGGTATTCAAAAGCTCAAAAGGAAATTTGCGCTGACACAGGAGAAAAATAAGGCGGAACAAGATCGTAAGGAAATAGAAAAAATACATGAGCTTGATGAACTAAAAATAAAATTCCTGACCAATTTGAGTCATGAATTCAGGACACCCATTTCTTTGATACTCGGACCGCTGGAAAACCTGTTAGGTAAGGAAAAAGACGAGCGCTCTGTTGGGCAGCTGTATATGATTAAACGTAACGCAAGCAGGTTATTGAACCTGGTTAATCAACTATTGGATTTCAGGAAGATGGAAGAACATGAGCTTAAACTACATGCATCTGAAGGCGAGTTTGTGGCTTTTCTCAAAGATGTTTGTGATTCATTTGTAGATCTTTCTGAAAGAAAAAAGATAGATTTCTACTTTACAAGTCAATTTAGCGAATTGCATACCGTTTTTGATCACGAAAAGATTGAACGGATCTTATTCAATGTCTTATCAAATGCCTTTAAGTTTACGCTTGAAGGTGGTAAGATTGGAGTTGAACTTGAAAAGCAAATCAATATGCCAGATCAAACCAACACCTGGGTAAATATTAAAGTGACTGATACCGGAGTGGGTATTCCAGAAGATAAAAAAGAGAAAATATTTGAACGTTTTTTTCAGACAGCAACGGCTGCATCCGTGTTAAACCAGGGTACAGGTATTGGTTTGTCAATTGCCAGGGAGTTTGTAAAAATGCATGGAGGTATTATTGACGTAGAGAGTAAAGCTGACGTAGGCACAATTTTTAATATCCGGATACCGCTGCCCGTTTTGGATGTGTCCAATAATGTTAATAGGCAATTACAGCCGGCAGCAATAACAAACGGTGAACCTGATATGGAAAAAACCCTACCAGTTGAAGGCCATTCTGATACCAGCAGCAAGGATATATTGTCGGTTTTACTGGTAGAAGATAATGAAGACTTCAGATCCTATCTTCGGGACAATCTTCAATTGCACTATAAAGTTTATGAAGCATCAAATGGTAAAGAAGGCTGGCAAACAGCTTTATTAAAACATCCTGACCTTATTGTAAGTGACATTAGTATGCCTTACATGGACGGTATTGAGCTAAGCGGGAAAATAAAATCAGATAAAAGGACCAACCATATTCCCATTATATTATTAACCGCATTAACTGGTGAAGAAGATCAAATAAAAGGTTTGGAAACCGGTGCAACTGACTACATAACTAAGCCATTTAATTTTGAAGTTTTAAATGCAAAAATCAAGAACCTGCTCGTTTTAAATAACACTTTAAAAAACACCTACTCTAAACAAATAAAAGTTGTGGCCCCGGAAATTGAAATAGAATCCGATGATCAAAAACTCTTAAATAAAATAATGCTCTACCTTGAAGATAACCTCACAAATCCAAAACTATCTGTGGAGGAACTGAGCAGGCAGGTGGGTATGAGCCGCAGTTCGCTCTACAGTAAATTGCTGGAGATCACCGGGCAAACTCCCGTTGAATATATCCGTTCGGTAAAACTGGATAAGGCGGCTGTTTTGCTGGAAAAAAGCGATATGTACGTATCCGAGGTTGCCTACACTGTTGGGTTTGCAACGCCAAAATATTTTGCCAAATCTTTTAAAGAAAAATTCGGAATGCTACCTTCGGAATACATTTACAAAAAACGTAACGATAAGACTTAAAAACCGAGGAAAGCGTGCTGCTGAAGAATCAAGTGGGTTAAATTATCTCCAGCTAAATATTTGCCGGTATAAGGGGTTCAACAGGAAGCCTGCTTGTTTGTTGACAAATTCAGTCTTGTTATTCCCTCGTGTATCTTGTTGTTTACTGCCTCTCGGGTTAATCCTGTTCGTTCAACTATTTTTTTCAAACTCAACCCTTCATAGAACCTAAAAATTAGCAACTCTTTTTGCCGGATAGGGAGGTTATCGATATCATCCATCAAAGTTTTACAAACTTTTATTTGTTCTCTTTTTTCGATCAGCATTCTATCAAAATTTGGCAATAGTTAACCTGGTAAATGATCATGGGCAGACGTTAAAAAGACAAATTTGCCGACCTCTTTTTTGGCACATTATCCATTGGCTGATTAAAAGGTTTATACCTGTATCAAATATAATATCAAAAGAAGAAACTACGATCTACGATATTGCCCTGAAACTTAACCTGGCTAGTTCCACAGTTAGCAAAGCATTGCAAAACAGGCCAGAGATCAATGTAATAACCAGTAAAAAAATACATGAAACAGCCGAAGCGATGGGATACAGGTACAACTACGTCACATGAAATTTAAACAATCAAAAGACAAGAAGTATTGGCGTAATTGTACCAAGGCTCAACAGTTATTTTATTAGATCAGTACTGTCAGGTATAGAAAAAATAATGAGAGAACAAGGCTATTCAGTCATTATAGCTCACTCAAATGAGCTTTTCGAAGAGGAGGAAAACACTTCCAATTTGTTTCACCGCCGTGTAGATGATTTAATAATTTCACTTTCTAACAGCGGAAACAACATAGATCACATTAATCAATTTGAAGAAAAAAAACTTGCTGTTATTTTTATTGACAGGGTACCCAAAAAGTGCAAAAATATTAAGGTGGTAATTGATAATTATAAATGTGGATACCAGGCTACCCAGCACCTGCATCTTTCTTTGTTCGGGGTCAACATTGGAAACAATATCGGGTTCGCTTGCGTCCATCCACCAGGCATCGATGCCCTTGCTGTAAATTTTTTTGTTGATCATGTTCCAAAATCCTTTTCGTGCATCAGCATTGAAAGCATCATAAAAGGTAGAAATATACCCCCTACCAATCCAATCTTTTTGCCTGTTGGCGATGTTCCGTTTGAACAACCAACCCTTCTTATCAAATTCATTGTAAGTGGAAATGCCTTCATAAAATTTTGGCCACACAGAGATCATGATCTGCGTGTTATATTTTTTGTGCAACACATTAATCATGCTATCAGGAGAAGTAAAACGATCTTTGTCAAACTCCTGGCTTCCCCATCCGGTTTCCTTCCAATAGCTCCAGTCCAGTACAATATTATCAATGGGTATTTTTCTTTTTCTGAATGCATCAATCGTAGAAAGAATTTCATCCTGCGTTTTATAGTCGAGTCACGCAAAGTATTTCACCCTTGCGTTCTCACAGAACCGTGCGTGACAGTCTCCCGTCACACGGCTCTTCCTGTTTTAAATCACAAAATGTATTGCTACATTATGGATG
>JBKJUP010000034.1:0-118641 GCA_046590675.1 Ferruginibacter sp.
CAGCAGGTTCAAGCTTTGAGCAGGAAACCACCACCACTACTATCGCTACAATTAAACCCATAACAAAAAAGGAACGCTTCATCTTTAACCATATTTTATTGGGCAAACATAATTACATTATTTAGGGTAACCAAAATATATTTTTTAGGACAACCAATTTAATAAATTTAGTCATTCAGCGTTATGCTAAAATAAAGTAGGTTACTTTTGTTTCTATTATGACTATATCAGTAACAGAGGAGAATTATCTTAAAGCAATTTTTTCAACTACACACCTTGCAGCAGGCAGAGTGGGTAATCAGCAAATTGCCGAAAAACTCACCATCAATCCTGCTTCGGTTACAGAAATGCTGCGGAAACTGGATGAAAAAAAACTCATAGAATATACCCGGACAGATGGTGCGAAACTGACCAGGGAAGGATTGAAAGCAGCGTTAAAAGTTATTCGCAAGCACAGGCTTTGGGAAACCTTCCTGGTAGGCCACCTTAACTTTAAATGGGATGAAGTGCATGAAGTAGCTGAACAATTGGAGCACATACAATCTGACAAACTCCTGGACGAGTTGGCAACATTTTTAGGGAACCCCGAGTTTGACCCACACGGCGATCCAATACCTGATAAGAATGGGAAAATGCCCATTATTAAAAGCAAAATTTTAGCAGAAGCAGGAATTGGCAAAAAATTAAAAGTGGTAAAAGTGGGCGACAATACAGCCTCGTTTTTGAAATACCTGGACAAACAGGGTATTGCCTTGGCAGATACAATTATTGTAAAAGAAATACAAGACTTTGACAAATCAATACTGGTAGAACTGAAAGGAAAAAAGGAAATTTATTTAAGTGCGGAAGCCGCTAAGAAAATTATGGTTGAGTAAGGAGTGAATGGACAAAGCTTGCCAGTCCTGTATTTAACCGCAAAATTATTTTTTTCTTAACTTTATTAAAATATAGATTATGAATTATGGCCCAATAAACATCGATCCTGAAACAATGGGCGGAACACCTGTTTTTACAGGTACAAGAGTGCCCGTGCAATCTTTGTTTGATTATATTGAAACGGGTGAAACCCTTGATGAATTTTTAGATAATTTTCCATCCGTTAAAAAGGAACTGGCAATTCAGGTTTTAGAAATGGCAAGTAAAACTTTAACTTCTGAAAAGATATTGAATGAAAATTTTGCCTGATGAAAACTTACCAACAAAATTAAAATTTGATTTTGGTGAAGATTTTGAAACCTTCCCAGTAAGAGACATGGATTGGCCCGGAAAAAAAATGGAGAACTTTTAGATTTAGCAATATTCCGTAGCTTTCATATTTTAGTGCCACATGACGATCATTTAAAATCTAGCAGAATATTGAAACGTACCAAACATGCAAAATAACATAAACCCTTTTTTGAAAGAACTCATTTGGTTGATCTTTTCATTAGTGTTTACATTCCTTTTTTCATTATTACTTTTTGGTGGGACTTTTTTAAGTGGGGACTTAGACTTACATTTTCACGATACTTACTTTGTCATGTCTCGTGGCCTTATACTGACTCCAATTTTTTTGTTTGTATTTTTTCTGCTTTACCTGATTAAAGAAAAACGCAAATCATTTAGTTGGGCACTTCTAAATTGGTTAATCATCATTTCGGGGTTATCACTCATTATCATGCTGACAATTTTAATTCAGGCATTCTCTCAAATTTTCACTGGTTGGACTTTATATCCACCATTATCGGATTTAGGTAATTCAAAAGGGCCGGAATTTACCACAAACCATATTGCAAAATTTATTGCTAACTTCCTGATAGTTGTGCAACTTGTTGTTTTGACTCTGCTCCTATATTTTGCATATTGTTGGGGGGGCACAAAAAATGAAGCAACCAAGGGAATGATTTTTTTGGCAATGCTTTTTTCTGCTAACAGAGAAGCACCACTCGCCATTGCTATCTACTTTATTCCGACACTTTTAACTCAATAATTCCATCTACTTGAAAACTTACAATACAAAACTTAAACATATTCTTCCGACTTTTTTAATTGTAACTTTTGGAACTGTTATAGGGCTTGCACTCGCCCGGTGGCTTTTATGTTTACAATTTTCAATCATTGACATCAACGAAGAGGTTTGGGTAATTTGGCTGCCTATAATTTCCCCCTGGATCCCAATCACACTGTGGTTAAGACAACGATTTAGAATTCTAACATTTAAAAAGGACAATGATAAAGGGCGTTTTTTCTTTCAAATAATTTCCTGGGGCGTTATGACGGCAATGCTTTTGGTTTCCCAATCATACTTAACAACAGCAACAGGCAAACTTCAAAAACTTACTGACATAAAAGAAATTGAAAAAGTTGAAAAGGCCCGCTATTACAAGGTGACTAATTTTTCAGTTGCTACAAAATCCGGAGGAGTTTACACGGATTTCCGAACAAGTGGAAAATATAATCAATACCTGAATTTCAACATTTATTTCGTTACTCCAATCTTATCAGATACGTCAGAACCAATTGGAAAAACTTACAAATACTGGTATGGTGTGAAATACAGAAAACAGATTAGTAACAAAATAGATGCCGATGAAAAGGAAAAGAAATATCAGGCGTTTTATGACCAGTGTATTGAGAAAATGAATGAATATAAATTTGATTCTTTAGACCACTTTGAAAGAAGACCCACATCGGATGACCGACAAAATTTCATAAAGGCAATCGAAGCAAGAACGAAAGAAAGAACGGAAGACCATTACATTGTTTTAGAGCCTGTTCAAGAAAAATACGAAAATAGAAATGGCAATAAGTTAGCCTGGATATTTGGTTCATTTGGAATTGGATTAGCTGTTTTACTCTTTTCACTAATATGGCCAGGCTATAGCGAAACAGAAAGAAAAAGATTTTTATCAGGTAAAAAGCCAAAAGAAGATGACTTAGTTGATATGCTCAATTATTTAATTCCTAAAGGTGAACATTTTGCAACGTCGATAATTGTAGATCTGAACATCCTGGTCTTCCTCTTAATGATTTTCTCCGGAATTAATATTATCTCACCAACCGGAACGGAATTACTTCATTGGGGAGCCAACAGAAGGTTTGAAACTACCAGTGGCGAATGGTGGCGATTACTAACAAGTATGTTTGAACACAGCGGTATCATGCATTTACTTTTAAACTTAGCAGGTCTTATAATTGCAGCTATTTTCGTTGAACCAATACTTGGACGTAAAAAGTATTTTATACTTTATTTATTGTCTGGATTATGTGGAAGCCTTGCAAGCATTTGGTGGTATCCTAATACTGTTAGTGTTGGGGCATCAGGAGCAATATTCGGATTGTATGGAGCAATACTAGGACTTCTATCAACCGATGCATTTCCAAAAGAAGGTAAAAAAGGGATTTTCGTAATGATAGGAGTTTATGTTGGTATCAATTTAATTTGGGGACTCACAGGAGGCATTGACAATGCGGCACACATTGGCGGACTTCTAAGTGGAGCGTTGATAGGAATTATTCTATATAAACTTGACGCTGAAAAGAAAAACGACATATAGATTTATGAAGCATTATCTTTTAATAGTTTTTTTATTTATTGTATCAACTACATATAGTCAAATATCAACTCAACAAACACAAGCGGTTAAGGCTTTCATTCAAAGAGCCGGGTTAGATTCAATTTCGAAGGAAGATTTACTTAAAGAAAAAATCATTCAAGTAGACAATCCTAAATTTAGAGTGATAAGGGCAGAAGCATATTTCCACAGCGGTGAATCCTTTAAAAACGTAATGTTACAAAAAATAGGCACAAATAATTTATCGTGGATAACCCGATTGAACAGTATAATTGAGGCAAAGACGCCCTTTAAATTAACCATTGCCGGCATTTGGTATTTGAATGAAGTTGGTAAAGAAGAACTTGCTGAAGAATTTACATTAACAGTTTACTAAAATCCCTATGCCTCCACCTACCTACCTACCTACCTACCTACCTACCTACCTACCTACCTACCTACCTACCTTCTCTTCCTCACTCAACCAATGTTATTCCCGGCATAAAAGTTTACTACAGCATGAATACCCAAAAACCATTACCATCACTCATTGCTTAATCCCCTCTACAACCTGTTCAGCCAGTTATGCAATCTTTCCATCCAAAGGTCATCGGTGGTTGTATTATACATTCCAAAACCATGGCCGCCTTTTGGATATAAATGCATTTCGGCAGGCACTTTATTTTTTACACAAGCCTGGTAAAAGCGGATGCTGTTTTCAACAGGCACTGCTCCATCGTCGGCTGCATGCACCAAAAATACCGGTGGTGTTTTGCGGGTAACCTGCAATTCATTTGAATAGAAATTGATCTTGTCTGCACCGGCATTGGCACCTACCAGGTTATTGCGGGAGCCTTTATGTGTGATGGTGCTATCGAAGCTGATTACGGGGTAAAGCAACACGGAATAATCGGGCCTTACAGAAGTAGTGTCTTTATTGCTGGCGTCTGCCTTAAAATTAAACAAGGTGGTTGCAGTTGCAGCAAGGTGCCCGCCTGCAGAAAAGCCCATGATGCCAATTTTATTTGGTTGTACGTTCCACTTCGCTGCATTGGTACGTACCAGCCTGATGGCCTGCTGTGCATCCTGCAGCGGGGCAAGACTTCTGTCGATATTGGTTACGTCGTCGGGTAAGCGATATTTCAATACAAATGCGGTAACACCCCACTTAATCATTTCTTCGGCTACCCTTGTACCTTCCTTATCAAATGCTAAAATACCATAACCACCGCCAGGACAAATAATGATTGACCTGCCATTGGGATGCTCAGGTGTAAACATAATTAATGTAGGCGCACTCACTTTTGAAATACGCAATACATTATCTGCAGACTCCCTGGTTTCTTTATCAGGAGCGCCTGTTGAATTCGGTATTTTTCCTGGATACAATGGCATTTCCAAACCTGTTTGTGCATTGGCTGCAATAGTGGTAACCATGATTAAAAGGATAAGATATTTTTTCATTTTTATTATTAATTTTTTTGTGCTGTGTCATTTAGCTGATCATTCGGCCCAAAAGGTAAATAAAAATTTTCATCATCTTTTACGCGTTCATTAAAAATCGCCTTATTGCTTCGTCCTTGTGTGTGGTGGAGGCAATTTAAAATTACATCAGTTTTTATTTAGCTGGTGATGATGAGATAAACTCCATTTCTTTTAACCATGTTTCACAAAGGGATTTCCATAAACCCGTAGATCCCGGATTATTGTTTACATTGATGGCATGCCCTCCCTGTGGAAATACGTGAAAACTTGTAGATATATTTTTATCCAGCAATGCCTGGTAAAACAACAAACTATTTTTTGGTGGCACTACTTTATCATTGAAAGCGTCCGCAATAAAACAGGGCGGTGTAGCGGTGGTTACAGTATTCTGCGCCGAATATTTATCTACCAATTGTTGCGAAGGTGCCTCTCCCAAAAATGACTGGCGGCTACCTTTATGCGCAAATTCACCAAAGTCAATTACCGGCGACACCAATATCATAAAATCGGGGTGTACAGAAACAGTATCCAGTTCATCTTTTATGGCAGCAACATCTGTTGTACTTGTTCCGGCAAGCGCCGCCAAATGCCCGCCTGCAGAAGAACCTTGCACGCCTATTTTGTCTTTGCGGATTTTCCATTTACCTGCATTGGCCCTTACTATTTTGATGGCTCTTTGGGCATCCTGCAGGGGGCCCGCTTGCCTGTTGACCAGGTCTGGTGAATTGGGCATACGATAGTTTACCACAAAGGCACTCATGCCCAAACTATTAAACCATTTGGCTAACTGAAATCCGCCAAGATTGTAGGTAAGATGTGTGTAGCCACCTCCGGGAAATATAATGACAGCAGCACCATTGTTATCATCTTTTGAAGGAAAGAATGCATACATGCCAGGCGTTCCTACCTGGTATATTCTTTCATTTACAATACTGTCCTTCAACTTCATTCCCTTTGTATTGGGCATTGTGCCGGCGGGCCACAATGGTATAAATTCCTGTGCCTGCGTTCCAAAAGAAATAAGCATAAATATTACCAGCAGGTAATTTTTATAAAAAACGGAAAATAATCGGGTGGTTGTACTTTGTCTGTTCATTAGTTATCGAGGTTACCAGGCACCGTTGCAGGCACCCCGTTGATGAGTACGTTTTTTAGTTCCATCGCTTTTATATAATCTACCTGCAATGGAATTTTTACGCCTTGTATGTTACAGTTCACCATGGTTAAATTTTCAACAAGCGATTCTTTGTAAGCATGAATATAAATGCCATACTTACCGCCTTGCGCCACTTCAACATTTTCTACCCAGATGTTTCGGATGGCCGGTATAAAATTGCCCGGCTTTTCATAAAACATATTGCAGGTAACCACCGACTCTTTGTATGCACCCACTTTTATATTTTTCATAAAAACATATTCAATAACGCCACCGCGGCTCGAGCTCGTTTTAAGCCTCAGTATCCTGTCGAGATTGGGACTATCCATTGTGCAATTAACAGCATAAATGTTTTTTGCCCCTCCGGATATTTCACTGCCAATCACTACGCCCCCATGACCGTCTTTCATTTCGCAATTTTCAATGATGTGATTTGCTGCCGGCTTTGCAATTCTTCTTCCGTCTTCATCCCTGCCCGATTTAATGGCGATGCAATCATCGCCTGTATCAAAATAGCAATTACTGATCAGCACATTTTTGCATGACTCCGGGTCAACGCCATCCGTGTTGGGGCCGTGTGAGATAATCCGTACCCGGTCAATCGTGACGTTTTCACACAATACCGGGTTTACATTCCACATGGGAGAGTTGATCATTTTTATACCCGATATTAAAATGTTTGTGCAGTTATAAGGCTGTATAAAATTGGGGCGTAAAAAATATCCGTCACCCATTATTCTTGTCCGGGGATCTGTTTGCAAATGGTTCAATGTGTGCAGCGAATCCCTTGCCTTTACCTGCATGGATGGCCGACCTTTGTTCCATGCCCACCAGGTATTCCAGTTGGCATTTCCATCCAGGGTACCGTTGCCCGTTATGGCAATATTTTTTTCTCCATAAGCGTAGATCAAGGAAGAATAATTCATCAGTTCCATTCCCTCCCACCGGGTAAATACAATCGGGTATTGGGCAGGATAGGTGCTAAACGAAATGGTGGCATCATCTGCCAGGTGCAGGTTTACATTGCTTTTAAGATAGATGGCAGCTGTTAAAAAAATACCGGCAGGAACAAGTACCCGGCCCCCTCCTGCTTTGCTACAAGCTTCAATCGCTTTTTTAAAAGCGGCTGTGTTCAAGGTTTTATTATCTGCAACTGCTCCATACGAAGTCACTAAAAAATCCTCGTCAGCAAATACAGGTGCTACAATATTTTTACGGATTTGTTCCATTTCTTTCATGGGTTCATCCGCCGATTTCCAGGGCCCTGAATTTTTTTGACCTTTCACATAGTTGGGAATGATGAAGGTTAAAAATAATGCAGAAAAAGCAATCAATAATTTTATCATAACAGGTATTTATAATTGAAGGAACCGGCATTTATTACACGAATTATAAAAGGCGAATTACACGAATTAATACAATAACCATTTCTTAATTCGTGTAATCCGATAGCGATCGGATCGTGCATCAAATTCGTGCTATTATTTTGAGTCATAATACAGTTAGCTCAACTCTAATTATTAGTCTTTAGCCATTCAAATGGTTTTGATGTAGTTGAATGAAACCAATCAACTTCGGATGTCATCTTCATGTTTGCGGCATCAAATATTTTTTCCACCGTGTAATCTTTTGCTGCTGCTACGGATAACTGTTTGCTCCATGAAACCCGCTTATCAATTGCTGCAGCCCCTGCTCCGGTATTGGCATATTCTGCATAAAAAGTTGCTTTTTCATTGTCGGTATTTCCCCAATTGTTCCAGCCTTCGGCAGCAATTTGAGCAGGCAATTCGCATCTTACAAAAACCGTATTGGAATATGCCCTCCATGGCCGCCCCAGGTACACTTTGTTCACAGACGAGTCCACCGTTATCTTACAATCCAAAAAGATAAATCCATATTTTTTACCCTGCGATGTATTAGCTGCAGTAATGTAGGAATTGGATTTGCAATGAATGACACAGCGCTGAAATACAGCAGTAGAAGGGCCAAAAATAAAATCGGTTGTTCCTTCAATATAGCAATCCGTAAATAGCTGGCGGGAGCTTTCGCCGGAGGCATAAA
Source organism: Ferruginibacter sp. (assembly GCA_046590675.1). Classification (GTDB taxonomy): domain Bacteria; phylum Bacteroidota; class Bacteroidia; order Chitinophagales; family Chitinophagaceae; genus Ferruginibacter. The sequence goes on from JBKJUP010000034.1 coordinate 8,236, forward strand.
TGGTATCCTGGTTACCAAGAAAACGACAGTTTTTAAAAACAGCTTTATCTGCATCTACATACAATGCAACAGCCTGCCCAACCTGGCCGGCAGAATTTGTAAATGTGATATTCTCAGCTACAAACCTGTTGCCTGAAATTTTTGCTGTGTAAGATGTGAACGTTGTTAGTTTTCCCCTACCACTGTAATCATCAAAATTGATGATTGTTTTTTCAACGCTCTCACCTATAAACGTGACGTCGGTATTGGTTTCGGGCAATTCTATTTTTTCGTTGTATGTTCCGTTCTTAATGTAAAGCGTAATCGTCGCCAGTGGAAAAACACGCATGGCATCAATGGCATCCTGTATGTATTTATAATCGCCACTACCATCCTTAGCTACTGTAAAAACATATTTGTATTGATGCGGATTGGATGTTTGCGCAAATAACTGGCTGCTAAAAATCAGTGCCAGCATTATCATTCCATATAATTTCTTCATACTAATTATCAATTTTATGATGATCAATTTTACACCGGTCAGCATAATTTTAAAAAACATTTTTTAAAAATTCATCGATGTATTTTAATGTCGGTTCAAACCATGGATCAAATAAACAAAACGAATGTGGGGCTCCTTCAAAAGTATGGATTGCAGATTTAATACGGTATTGGTTTAACACCTTGATATAATCTTCCCGGCCTGCATGCATCCTCGATACGGCGCTGTTTAAAAACAAGGTAGGCGGCGTTTTACTACTCACATAACTCAGCGGCGATGCAGCTTCCCATAGCATTGGGTTCTCCTTTTTCGAATAGCCAAACCAGTAAGTACCTGCAGAAATACTTTTGGTGTCATCTCCTTCTCCTCCTTCGGGATGTACAAAAGATAAAGTGCCATCAATATCCACCACAGCATTTACATCCGAGTTCATAACGGTATTGCAACTGGTACCCTCAAACAATGGCATGCTGCCGGTAGTGCCCATAAATGCTGCCATTTCGCCTCCGGCAGAAAATCCCAATGCCACTATTTTTGCCGTGTCAATATTGTATAGGGTGGCACTGGTTTTTACATATCGTATGGCGGCTTTTATGTCATACACACCTGCGGGGAAAAGTGCTTCCGTCGATAACCTGTATTCGGGTGTAAAGCATACGTACCCGAGATTTGCCAGCTTTTGCGCCAGTGGATAATGTTGTGTGCGGTTACCGGTACGCCATCCGCCGCCATGTATGATGATGATGGCTACACGTGGTTTTGCGCCTGTTGCTTTTGGAGAAAATACATCCAGTTTTAATGGTCGTTTTGCGATGCTGCAATAAGTGATGTTTCTTTTTTCAGCAACGGATGCAAACTTAAATTCAGGAACGATTTTTATATCGGGATGAGATTTTAATGTACCCAAATAAGCGCTGTAAGTTGAATAGCCGGTATCTCTTTTACCGGTGATACCAATAACAGATTGTGCATGTAACGGGATGCCAACGATTGCAATTATAAAAAATATCAACAGCTTCTTCAGCCCACTGTGGCAGGCCGGTTGAACGCATTGCGCATTATATATTTTTAATCTTTTCATATAGCCTGTATTTGCCTTTTCTAAAATAAAGTTATTTGTAAAATCATGGTTTCCCCTCTTTAATTGCGGGAACGTTTGCGTAGTAACAGCAGCAATGAATGCAAAAAGCAAGGAACTAAAATGGTATTGATAGTCCTTGCTTTTGCTTCCAACTGCTATGATGAATCGTTAATATCCCGGATTTTGAACCAGGTTTGGATTAGCTGCAATTTGCTGGTTTGGTATGGCATAAATTTTCCGGAACGATTCTGTAACGGTAGTTTTAAATGCCCAGGTGCCGGTAAAATAATCGCCGAAACGAATCATATCCGTTCTTCTGCAACCCTCCCATAAAAACTCACGGGCTCTTTCATCTTCTATTTTCTGTATAGTTAATGAAGTGAACGGGGTGGCATTGCTTCTAATTCTCACCTGGTTTACCAGGAGTAATGCATCCGCTGCATTTCCCAACCTGAACAATGCTTCTGCTTTCATCAGCAATACATTCGAATATCTTTCCAATACCAAATCATTGTCTGCGTTAAAGCCAGAAAACTTAGCTCCGACCGGTGTGTATTTTAATACTTTATAGCCTTCATTGTCCTGTGCTGCTACAATGTCCTGCACAGGTATCAAATTTAGTTGTGTACCGTTTGGATAATTTAACGGACGGCCATCCAAATAATATTGCGGGCCGTATTCAATCATCGCTTTACGTACATCCTGGTCTTCGTATTTATCTAATGCCACCTGTGTAGAACTGTAACCATTGGCAGGGGAAAATGGCAGGCCGTATTTCTGCTGGTCCAATCCATTTTGTGTGTACAATATAAACTGGTTGTTGCCTGCGTTTTGTGTAGCATCTTTTGTAAATGCAGCAATAATTTCTGTAGAAGCCACCTGCGTTGTTGAAGCAAAATTATCTATCACTTTTGGTGTAAGGCTAAATGCACCCGAGCCAATTACCTTATCACACATTTCAACCACCTTTTGCCATTGTGCTGTGCCTGTATAAACTTCTGCATTCAGGTACATATAGGCAAGGGCCGTTTCAACCGTTTCTTTTGTAAAACGTGGATAATATGCAGTGCGGCTAACGTCTTTAGCCGAAGGCAAATCGGCCAGTGCAGCCAGCATTTCTGTTTCTATGAATTTAAATACATCTGCTCTTGGCGTGGTGGCCGGCAAATTTTTAGGGTCAATTCTTGCAACGGTTACCAATGGCACGTTACCCCAGTTGTCCATTGCAAAGAAATATCCATAAGCCCTCAGCGCACGTGTTTCTGCAATCAATGCTTTCAGGTTGTCTTTGTTGGGAGAAGCTTCCAGGCTTTCCAATACTGCATTGGCTGTTCCTATTTCCTGGAAAATAAATGTCCATGCCCTTGCCATTGTGTTATTATCGGCATTGTCAACATGCTTGATCAGGTCAATATTATTCTGATCAAACCAACCGCCACTTGCCCGGCCCGGTACTATAAATTCGTCTGTGCTAAATTCCTTCATACGCCATGGATCACCAATATCAACATTATAAGAAAGCAATTGGTAAACACCCACCACCGAGGACAAGGCTTCTTTTTCGCCCTGGTAATAATTATCTGGCGAAAGGCTTCCGAATTTTTCTTCATCCAGTTTTGTACAAGCTGAAAACAAGGCGCTCATCAGCAAACCTGTAGTCAGTATTTTAAAACTTAATTTCATATAAAAGAGTTTTGATAGTTAAATTAAAATGTCACATTCACGCCAAAGCTTACTGAGCGGGCTCTTGGATAACCCAGGTAGTCGATGCCCAATGGAGCAATACCTGTTCTGGAAACCTCTGCATTTACTTCGGGGTCAACGCCTGAATAGTTAGTGATGAGCCACAGGTTTTGTCCTGATAGAAATACATTGGCCGCATTTATAAACGTATGTTTTAAATCAAATGCATAACTCAACGTAACGTTATCAAGCCTTACAAAACTTCCGTCTTCTATCCAGCGGGATGAATACACTTTTGGTGCATCCCTGTTTAATCCACTTGTTAATGCAGATGCTAAAACATTCTTACCAGGCAGGTTACTCAGGTAACTCATGTTGGCCGCAGTGAGGTTAAATACATCGTTTCCAATGGAACCCCTGAATAAAAAGTTTAAGGTGAATTTCCTGTAATTGAATGTGTTTGTAAACCCAAAAATATAATTGGGTTGTGCACTGCCAATGATGGTGTCAGCGCCACTTGCAATTAATTCTTTACCATCTTTTATGCCGGTAAATCTTGGGCCCCAGAAAGTACCAACTGGCTGGCCGGGTAATATCAACTGGGCAAATTTGCCCAACGACACCGTTCCCTGCAACGGACCTATCTGAATATTTTTTCCACTAAACTGATCGTTGGACAGGCTTAACACCTTGTTCCTATTGAAGCTGATATTAAAACCAGACTCCCATCTTACAGTGGGTTTATCAATGATTCTTGCGGTGATGTCAAATTCTACTCCTTTGTTTTCTACACTACCCACATTGGCCAGTTGCGTACTTACAGCAGTTGGTGAAGGCACCGGAATTCTTAACAACAGATCCGTAGTTTTCTTTACATAATAATCTACCGTTCCATGAATTCTTCCGGCAAATAATGCATAGTCGATGCCGGCATTGAACTGGGCTGTTTGCTCCCACTTTAAATTCGGGTTAGCATATTGCTGTGGCAATACGGTGGTTATTCTTTGTCCGCCAACAATGTACCCCGTTGTAGTTGCACCCAATGTTGTAATTGAATTAAGGTTGCCAATTTCCTGGTTACCTGTAACACCATAGCTTACACGAAATTTAAGATCCGACACCGGTGCAACATTGAAAAACTTTTCTTTTGAAATTCTCCATGCAACTGATCCTGAAGGGAACACACCCCATTTATTGCCGGAACCAAACCTGCTTGAGCCATCGCGGCGAACTGTACCTGTTAACAAAAACCGGTCGTCAAAATTATAATTGGCCCTGCCGTAAAATGACACCAGCTTATTACTGGCTTTAAATGTAGATACACTGCTGATAGAACTTGCAGCCTGCAGGCTATACCATTTAAATTCGTCCGATAAAAATCCCTGTACAGACGTGCGGTCGCCTTCACTCACAAAATACTGCCAGGAGTAACCGGCCAATGCTTCTATGGAATGCTTACCAAAGTGATTGTTATACTTCAATATTGTTTCAAGCAGTTTGCTGTAGTCTTCCAGCTTTTGTACACTGGCGTATCCACTGCTACCCTGGCCCAACAGGTTATTTTTACTGATGTAAGAATTGCGGTTGATGTTTTGATTTGTGTAACCAAGATTTACATTAATGCTTAATGGCTTTGTAATTTTTAATGTAGTAGAAAGGTTGCCAAGAAAACGGTTATTGGTAACCTGGTCCAGCACCTGGTTGGAATAAGAAATAGGATTAACCCTGTATGGAGGAATGAAATAATAATTACCATTGGGATCGTACACAGGATAAGTTGGATTAAATACCAATGCCTCATAATTCATGCTTGATCCAAACTCGCTACCCACCGTATTTGATACCGGTGCCTGTTTTGAAAATGTTTGACCATAGTTCATTCGCAGATCAAATGTGAGCCTTTCCTTCAATTCGGAATGCGTAATGTTGATACGGGCATTGGTTCTTTTAATATCCGATGCCAGCATTACTCCCTGCTGATCGCCAAAACCTAATGAAGCACGGTAGGTTGTTTTATCAGCACCGCCCGACATAGAAAGATAATGATCCTGCGAATGGCCGGTTCTGAATATTTTGTCCTGCCAATCTGTGTCAGCACCTTTATCATCAATGGTTAAACCAAGTTCCTGAATTTTCTGGCGATACTGGGCCGCTGAAAGTACATCCAACGTGCCCTGTACTTTTGATATACCTGCAGATGATCCCAATGTTACTTTTGCCTTACCTGCAGTACCTTTTTTTGTAGTAATAACAATAACGCCATTGGCACCTCTTGAACCATAAATGGCAGTTGCAGAAGCATCTTTTAAAACGGTGATCGATTCAATGTCATCAGGGTTTAATGTCATTAAAGGATTGGTAGGTTCTTCATCAAAAATGTCGATACCATAGTTATTGATGTTGGCCTGCGATATACCGGCACTGTTTGAAATGGGTACCCCATCAATTACATATAAAGGATCGTTGGATGAAGTAATGGATGTACCACCCCTTACCCTCACGGTATTTGAGCCGCCTGGCTTTCCACTGTTCTGGGATATATTTACCCCCGCCAGTTTACCCTGTATGCTTTGTTGCGGGCTCAATACAACACCCTGGTTAAAATCTTTATTGGAAACAGAACCCACAGAACCGGTAATATCTTTTTGGCGTTGTGTACCATACCCAACCACCACCACATCGTCCAGTTTTTTATTTTGCAGCACAAGTGTAACATCCACTCTACGGCTTTTTCCAACGCCAACAACTTTCACATCAAACCCTACATAAGAAAATTCAAGCACTGCTTTTTCATCCTGCACCGTTAACTGGTAATTTCCCCTGCCATCCGTCATTACACCTGTGTTGGTATTTCTTACACGCACACTTACGCCCGCCATTGGTTCCCCTTTTTCGTTCAATACCGTTCCGCTTATGTCAACCGGCGGAGCAGCAGGAACTGCATCTACTTTGCGATCGTTTACAACAACCACTTTTTTCAATTTTATAACAATCGTTTTTTCATAAATGGTAAAGGTTAAAGGTTGCCCTTCAAAAACGGTATTCAATACCTGTTCGATGGTAGCATTTTTTAATGAAACGCTGATGGGCTTTGCATGCGAAACAACTTTATTGGAATACAAAAAATTGTATTCGCTTTGGTTACTGATGCTTTTGAAAACACTTTCTACAGAAGCATTTTCGAGTGAGAGCGAAATTTTCTGTGCATACCCGTCAGCCCTGGCATAAAGGCTGGCAACAAGCAGTAGAAAAGTAGTGAGTTTCATAATGCGCAAAAGTTTGGCAAATACCGGCCGTTGTATGCACGGACAGACATTTGTAAGAAAAAGTAATTTCATACATTTGTAATGTTTGAGTTAAGAAAATGGTTAAATAGTCAGGCTGTTTATTAATTGGATTAACTCATTAGTTCCGGGAGTGGTTACAACACTTCCGGTTTTTTTATGCTAATCCGTTTGCAATCAAATCGTCGTTTTAAGTTTATTAAAGAATGGTCAATCGTTTATAAAAATTTTAGTGTTACTTTTTTGCCCTCAATCGAAAAGCTCACTTCACCCGTTAATTCAAGTATTTTCAACAATTCGGACAGGTTTACATTTCTTGAAATTTTCCCTGTAATTCTTAGTGGCAGAACATTGGCAGGTAGCACAAATTCAACATCGTACCAACGGGAAATTTGTCGCACCAGGGTTTTTATATCCGTATCGTTAAAGGAAAACAATTCATCTTTCCAGGCCACAATTTCCCCGGTGTTTACATTTTTTACCAGGCTCAACGCATTGTTATTATCCAGCAGGGCCTGCTGCCCCGGAACAAGCATTTGTACCTGTTTATCTTTAACCACTTTTACTGAACCTTCCAGTAAGGTGGTACGAAGTTCCGGCTCGTTACCATAAGCATTGATGTTAAAATGCGTACCCAACACCTGCACCTGCATGCCATTAACCGACACGGTAAATGGACGGGCAGCATTTTTTGCCACCTCAAAATAGGCTTCGCCGGTGATGTCAACATTGCGTTGCTTTTTGCCAAAAACTGTTGGAAAGTGAATAGAAGATTCCGCATTCAACCACACTTTTGTACCATCTTCCAGTACCAGTTTAAACTGCCTGCCTCTTGCGGTGGCCATGGTGTTAAAAGCAGGCTCAGCTTCAGTTACCCCTTTGCCGCTTACATACTGAACCGTTCCTGCAGCCTTCAATATATTGGTATTTCCCTGGCTGGCAACATTTCCTTCACCTGCGCTGTCCAATACAATTACAGAACCATCTGCCAGTGTTAGCAAGGCGCCTGTACTGCCGGGTGAAACATCATGTCGCCTTTGAGCAGATGGCTTTACGACAGCCAATTCATTTTGCTTATGCGGCTTGTTATTCTGTAAAAAATAAATGCTGAATGAACTGATGATTAAAATAACGGAGGCAGCCGCCCACATCATTTTTTTTGTACCCGGAAGGGAAAAAATAGAACGCACCTTCGTGGGTTGCTCATTTAAAATAACCGATAATATTTTTTTGGATTGTGCCTCGCTTAACTGGTGGCCGGTAGTGGTTTTGTCCCATACATTGCTCATGTATTCTTTTACCGCTGCTTCATTGGAATCAACTTCAATCAACTGAAATAATTCCCTTTCGCCTTCGGCAGAAATGTCATTTTCCAAATACTTATTGAGCAGGTGTTCTAATCGTTTATTTCTCATACCGGTAACAATCGTTTATATAAAAAGACATCGTTCTATATAAAAGACAACCGGGCAGAAAAATAGGATTAGGCTATTTGAAAATAAATTTAAAAAAGCATGCAATTGGCAGCAGGAAGCTGGCGGGATGCGTTTGCATAAATTCCCTGATCTTACGCAATGCAGTAACCATGTGGGTTTTAACGGTATTGGGTGCAATATTTAACTGGTGGGCAATTTCTTCATTTTTCAATCCATCTTCACGGTTCAGGCGAAAAATAAGCCGTTGTTGTGGGGATAGTATTTGCATTGCATCGTTTAACACGCTTAATCTGTCTTTATAAAAAATGTATTCTGCTACATTGTCAACTTCCTGTACTTCATTTCGGGCAACGGCAGCTTTCATCTTCATTTCCAGCGCTTTTTTCTTTAAATGGTTGAAACAACAATTTTTTGCAAGTGTTACTATCCAGGCCTCTATGTTATTTATTTCCGGAAGTGTTTCCCTGCTTAGCCAGGTTTTTAAAAATACTTCCTGGGTAATTTCTTCGGCGATAAAATCGGAATGTGTAAAGTGGACAGCAAAGGAATAGACCTTGTTTTTGAGTTGCTCAAACAACCTGCAGAATGCCTCCTCGCTGCCTGCTGCAATGCAACAAAGCAATTCGTGTTCATTATTATAGGTTTGTTTCCTCATTATAGCAAAGCAATATATTTCTTAATCGGCAGGTTTTAAAAATACAATAATTATTGAAAATTTTTTTGTCTTTTATTTTAAAGAACAGCAGCAAAAAATCCATTTGCAATCGTATTACAATGCTAATTAGTTTTTTAATACGCTTTATGAAAATAAATATTTATTTACGCAATCGTTCCCATAAAATGGTGGAGGATAAATGGGTGAATGGATATTGAAAATGACGGAAATCAGAAGGATTTATCACTACAATAATATACAGGCTATGCTTTTAAAGCATAGTAAACTGTCTTCGTTAGTACTCACAGGTGATTTGATATCTATAAAGATGTTTTTGGATTTTTTGCGCTTTTTTTTATTGTGTTTTAACAGTTGCTTGCTAGTGATTGTTTGTTGTGTATAAACTGTTATATTTGGTGAATTACTGCAATAGGTGGGATTGATTATTCGGTAATACAAAAGTTATCAATAGGACTTAAAACTTTGAATTACGATTATTAAATTTCAAGTATGACAAAGAAATCTCAGTTAGAAATTCTCAGTGAAACATATTCCGAATTTAATAATGACGCCCAAACACAAGGAAGTAAAATAATTGAGCTATTTGATAAAATTATTGCATGGATTGTTGGTTTCGCAACTGGTACAATTGCCTTAATCGTTGGGTCACTAGATAAACTGCAGTTTCTGGGTGGCAACACCATTAATGTCACATTAGGTATTCTTGTTGGGTCGGCTTTGTTGGGAATTGTCGGAAGAATCTGCTATGCAATTGCCGTCTATTTTGGGTATCAGTTAATGCAGTTATTGAACTTTCAAATTGCCATGCTCAAATTTCCTCATAATAATAAACCATTACTAGGAACAGAAACTAGCGAAGAAGTATACTACATTTTACTAGAAGATTTCAAAGTAGATATTCCATCTCTTCTTGAAGACCGTAATCGAGTCCCTCTGCAAAATTTACATTTGCTTGATGAGAATGCCAGAACTTTTTATTCCCAATATTTTGAATGGAGTCAACAGACTTATGAGCAATCGATGGGAAAGATTAGTAAAATAATGATTGACACTTTGGGATTGGACAATAATTATTTTGAAAAAAATAAAAGTTTAAAAAAATGGAAAGGTAAACTCTTGCGTGGATTAACTGCAGCTAGTTACGTACTAAATGTAATGTCAATTTTAGCATTCGGGGCTTCGATTTTATATTTTTTTATACAATTCCTGAGGGTCCAATATTAATTTTTAAAAATATTTGTGAACAGCCCCTAATTGGTTCAAAGATGAAAGAGATATCATGCCGCCATTCTTCACTGCCGTTCAAACTCGATTAAATATTTAGCAAGCAGCATTTATTTAGGAATATAGAGTGAATAGATAAATTTAGCAGTACTTTCATTGGACAGCACAAATGCGCAGGCGGGACGCTTGCATAATCAAAGAAAAATGAAAACTGGGCTCACTCCAAGGTAAAATCCGAATGGGTAAAAATAAAAAGGCAGCATTAAATAAATGCAAATGCTGCAACTAACATGACAACAATTTTATGATAATGCGTATCACGACCATATTTACATTTTTAATTTTATGTGTAACTATATCAAATGGGCAGAAATTAGAACCATTAGAGTTAGCAAAAAAAATATTTGCTAAAGACAGTCTTCCAAATATTGGAGAATATGTTACAGGAGAATACAAAGGAAAACCCAATGGACAATTTTTTCCAAAGGATTTAACAACGGTATTTTCTTTACTTGAACAAACAGATAAAAAAGCAGTTGTTGCAATGACAATTTTAGACACATCAGGCAAAGGAGTTGACACTTATCTACATTTTGAGAAGGACACCATTTGGAAAATGAATGCATTTAGAGCATTAGCAATGACTGGTATAATTGAACAATTAAAAATTGAACTTGAAAAATTGACTACACAACAAGTGAATGATATAATTGCCAAGTCTAAAAAGAAGAAGAAAGAAGATTTTTCAATGTTTACTTCAATGGAAGATTATTACTTTCAATTAGGTAATGCAAATCTGACACTTGAATTAGACGATAATATTTCAAAACATTTTCTAAAAAACAAAGTAGAATTTGAACGAATTAAAACTTTAGCGTTAGACGAACTTGAAGAAAAAAAAGGCAATTCAGAAGGAAGATTGAAATTGCTTGAAAACTCAACGGCCGATTATCGCAAATTATTTATTTCCTCTGTATTATATGGTGACTATGACCTTGGTAGTAAATGCTTAAGTTTTTTAATTGGAGGAATATTAGATAATACAGTTGGATACTTATTTATTAAAGACAAAAAAGATTTACCAGAGATGACCCCAGATGGGATAATTATGATTAAAGAAATAGGAAATGGTTGGTACATTTACAAAACTACTTAACAACAAACTGAAAAAACAGTTGCTAACACAGTTGCTCAGATGCTCTTATTTTTGGGATACAATTTTATCGACATGCCGTTAACTATGAAATATAATAATAAGCGTTACCTGGTAAGACAGCGTTTTGAGATTAAAAAAAGTAGCCTAAAGATTGAAAGGAAAAATATGTTCGACGAAATCGAATATGAAATCCCTTTCGATCATTTAAGTAATAAGCTAAAAACCCAGACAATTATAAACAACAACCTAATAATTATCGGAATTTTCTTTTTTGCTTTCGGGCTATTATTTCAAGTTGGACCTAATAACGAACTAACCATCATTTTTATAGCGATAGCAATGATTTTTATAGTGCTGCCATTTATCAACCGAAAAAAAGTTATTACAATTCCTTCCATTGATGGCAATAATATTGAGTTGTATTTCACCAGTAGAAATAAACGACAGGTTACCGATTATGCAAATGAAATTATAAAGGCTGCCGATGCATATTTAGTTAATAAGTATAGTAAGGTGGACAGGTCATTACCCATTGAACCACAAATTGAAAACATTCAATACCTACTGAACAGGGAGATTATTACAGAAGAAAAATTTGAAAGTCTGAAGAACCAATTGTTTGGCACTGAACACAAAAAGTCAATTGGGTTTGGGCAATGAAAACTACAAACAATTATTTGGCAATAAACAAATGGTGACATTAAATGACTTTAGGACATACTATAAAACAATAAGCAACACAGAGTTATTGAGCATACTGGATAATCCGGATGATTATCAGGCATTAGCTGTTGAGGCAGCTAAAGAAGAATTAGCCAACAGAAATCTTGCCGATTTAGAAATTCAGGAAGCCAGGCAACCTAATATCGACAAACAAAAAGATAAGAAAAGAAAGAAAATAAACGTTGTTGAAAATAAAGTAAAGGCTGTCGGAAATACTTTTATTGACACAATAAACCCAATTCAGTCCGGCATACATTCCACAGAAAAGAGCATCAGGCTCATTTTAATTACGTGCGGTGGAATATTTCTATATCAATTTATCAAATATTTCAAGGCGCATTTAGGATATGTAAAAGATATTTCAAGATTCCCTTTTGAAAGCATTATTTATCTTTTGCCACAAATTATATTACCGGTAGCTATCATTGCATTTTGGAAAAGAAAAAAAATTGGCTGGACACTTTTAACAGTGTGTCTTACTTATTCAGGCGTTGGCGCATTATGGCTATTATTTCAATCATTTTTTTTGAAGCCTATTGGATTTAGTAGTTTAGACAACCTATTTCCACGACCAAACCCAACAACCTATTTCATTCAATTATTGTTTTTAGTTGGAACATTGTACGTATTGTGCAAGAAAAATATAAGGGATATATTTTCGATTGATAAAGAAAAAATGTGGGCTATTATAGGCATTACAGGATTTGTTTCATTTATTGTAATATACGCAATTACTTAATGTAGGAATATGATGCCAGTAGCCTTCCATATTGATCCAGGTATAGGTATCATGTTGTAAGCTTCCGCATAGGGCAATTAGGAAGTATAAAAATTATAAGTAACGGAAGCATGTAACCACAACGCTTCGGAATGTTGGTCAATAAGACGCAACATCGGCGTATAATAAATACTAGCCTGTTTTTTAATGAAGACTAGCAAAGGCAAAAATGATAAAAATAAAATCAACTATCTTAATTTTATCTTTAAATTAGAATTACATCCTACCAACATTGATACAATATGAATCCTAAAGCGCTCAAATATATTTTAATTGTTGGTTACCTGGTACTTTCCCTTTTAAACATCTTTTATTTCTATCCGTTGCAAGAAAGGTTTTATCTGAACTTAGACATTCAGCACATAGAAGGAAATGGCTACATCACTATATTGCAGACCTTATTAATAACAACTGGAATTACGCTCGTAATCTTCCGTGATTCAATCAAATTTTTATCCAATACAACTAAGTCAGTTTTATTAGCAGTTGTACTCTTGTTAGGTGTTTCTCAAAAATCAATCATGTCATTCATCCTTTCTTCCAACAGGCTTTCGGAGAAAGAAATAATTTCCAAAAAATTTATGGTAGGTAGCATGGCAGGTAGTACTTTAAGTAAAGAGAATTTTCATTTGCTTGACCTGGAATCAAATAAAATAATATTAGATGAACAATTATTATCCCGGGTTTATAAGGACAATTTAAAGGACCAGGATACCATCTCTGTTCCCTTAATAGTTGGGCTTTGGAAAATTGAATTTTTAGCGCCTGAATAACACTATCAAAAAAAAATTGCACATGTTGGCGTGTCATTATAACCTGCCACCGAGTCCGCATAACCCGTTGTTGGGTTTTATTGACCAACAACATGAGGATAAAATAATTTTAATGTGGTAATAACGTCACTTTCTATTACTTTATACTAATGGTAAAGTTCCATATATTGTGACCCGAGTTTTATACTGCTACTATTTTAGTGTGGAAGCCATTACGGAAGCCGGATAAGTACAAATAAGAAATTATTGAGCACTCATTGTAAATACATTAAAGTATGGATTATAAAGCTTCGGGATGTTGGTCAATAAGAGGCAACATCGGCGTATAATGAATACTATTTTTTTTAGAACACCAGCAAATGCATAGAAAAAGATGTGGTTGGTGGAAAGGATAGCCTTACTCCAATTTGATTTTTTTTGAGATGGTAATGCAATTGTAGCTAAAACTTCATACCTCCTTTCTAAATTTACTCCTTTGGAAACCAAATTTTTAGACTACATTTTAAAAAAAGTAAAAATACCTTTATATAAAGGTAAAATTGCCTAATTTTAGGGGAATTAAAAATTGTTAACCATGGTAAAGACAAAGACAAATTATCAAACTGCAATTTTAGAAAGTCTCCCCCGTAATATCAATGATGGTGAAATCCTGCACTTACTTTATACTGCTGATATTAACTGGAAATATGTTGATGTAATAAAAACATATACGGCCTTTAATGATGACGTACTATCAGACTGGTTAAATATTAGCGTAAAAACATTCAGAGAATATAAAAAGCCAAAAAGTATATTTAAAGAAAATGTAAAAGAACAGGTTTTATTACTTCTCTCCTTATTCAAACACGGAGTTGAAATTTTTGGATCAATGAAAGAATTCGATCTTTGGTTAAATCGGGAAAATTTCTATTTCGACAATAAAACTCCTGCCTCTTTTATGAATACCATAACAGGTATCAAGTTTATAGATGATAGATTAACTGCTATGGAGTATGGCGATAATGTGTGATTATGGAAGTATTTAGAATTTCAAAAGACGAATATTCGAAAGCCCTTTCATCATCTGGTACTGCGAATAGATGGAATTTAAAAGGGCAACTGGTGTTATATACCGGATCCTCCCGATCTCTATCTTCCTTAGAGTTGGTAGTACACAAAGGGGCTGTGAAACCTGCTTTTAAATATAAAGTAATGGTAATTTCAATAGCTGATGACGATTACCTTATTAAACAAATTAAAGTCAATGAACTTCCTGCTAACTGGCGTTTAATTGCCGCATATTCAGACTTACAAAGTATAGGTTCCGACTGGTACAATAAAAGAGATTCATTGGTTTTAAAAATACCTTCGGCCATCATTCCCTTTGAATTTAATTATGTTATAAATACTGAACACCCTGATTTTCTTACTAAGGTTAATTTAGTTAGAACCGAAGACTATTTCTGGGATTCAAGACTTCTGTGACACTGCGGTTAACATTGCCATTGGCAGCCATCCGTAGTGTTTAAAACAAAAATGCATAGCTGTGTTTGCAATCTGAATATATGGCTTAACCAATCGAAAATCCTCTATGTTATTTTATAAAATATACTACAGCATTCTTTATCTGGTTTATAAGGGCCTCCGAGGCCAATCAAAAAAAAACGGTAGTCTCATGTACAAAAGTTACATCACTAATTCAATTCGATTAATAAGTGTAACATTTACATTAACATTATT
This sequence comes from Ferruginibacter sp., assembly GCA_046590675.1. GTDB lineage: Bacteria > Bacteroidota > Bacteroidia > Chitinophagales > Chitinophagaceae > Ferruginibacter. The sequence continues at coordinate 23,250 of JBKJUP010000034.1, forward strand.
AGTTAGTCTCCGCTTATTGCGTATTAAAAACTGCAGTACAGAGGCTATTTTTCTTACTTCAATTGTTGCCGGGTTTGTACTTATACTGCTTCTCAATCTGACTTTATCAAAAAAGAAATTTTTTAAATACAGGTTTATATTCTTAAAGAGTGATAAGTATGCTTACTTATATATTGTTTTTTCATTCGCTTTAATAGTACTGTCTTTCATTTTTTCAATGTTGTTAAATTAATGATCAGAAATGTATTCTATCGATAATGATTTAAAATATTCAGTTATTGAAGCATAAGCAAAATTACCGCTAACAAAAAGGCATTTTAACGAAGTACCGTCAACTATTAAGATATGGGAACTTGGAACACCAAAATAAACGGCAACGACACTTTTCAGGACATATACCAAAACTTCTTTAACGCATACAATCATGGGCAAATACCTGCCGACATTTCTAAACAAATCCAAGCCGACTTTGCGGAAATGTTTGCAGACTATGACGACCGAAACAACAGCTTATTCGGACTTGCTTTAGCCCAATGGGAAACAAAATCTCTTGACCCAATTGTATTCAAACAAGTAACCGAAATTATTGAAACCGGAAATGACATCGAAGTTTGGAAAGGACTTGGTGCAGACGAAAAATCAATAAAACAACGCAAGGCTATTTTAGATAAATTCCTCGGTCAAATTTCAACAGAGAGAGAAAAACCAAAACGTAGAGTAATACCAAAGTTTGAGTTCACCCAAGTTAACGTGATTGAATTAATGGCACCTGATAACAAAAAATTATTCACACTTAGTGAAACCTTTACAAATGGAACTTATGAACAGACAGTTTCTTTGTTGATGTGGCAGCCAGGAGTTGATAAAGTATTTGTTAACGGTGGCGGCAGCTCTGTTTTATGTTTTGTGGAACAAGGAAAAAGTATTTCAGCAAAGTGGCTTGACACCCAAACATTAGAGTTAACTCACGGCAAAGACTTAGTTTTTACAATGCAAAGAGACAGCGCATATTTTTGTGGTGACAACGTCAAAATAATTTATAAAACAAATTAGTGATATCGGACAAAAGCTTTGCTGTCAGTAGTTTGCAACTACGGGCTTGTTCATTATAGCTGTAACCATTAGATGTACAAACAAATCATAAGTTGTATGATCAAAAGAAATAAACGTATAATAATTCCCCTGGCTATTGTTGGCGCAATGCTAATTTATTGTTGGATCATAATTTTTACAAACGCGGCCGCTGCAACATGGAGACAATATTTAGGGATCGCATTTTTTTCAGCTATAGTAATCTACTTTATCAACAATTTTGTCGCAACCGCGATTGTTTTAACCGGAGTTTTTCTTTTATTTGGTACATTTAATTTATTAGCAATTACGCCCGGTATTTACGTTGTCGGTCTTCAGTTTTTTGCATCAGTTTCTACTCCACCGATTCAACCAATTTTTTTGGGAATATTTGCACTTTATTTTTGGCTAAACCTTGACCCCTTGATCAACATATATCTTGACTACAAAGAAGCCAAACTTAACAAAACTCAAAACAGAAAGAGCTAATTCGCATGGCTATAAATAATATTCAAAATAAACATACATATAGATAACCGTTACTGCTCAACAATAACCAAATAATATTTTCGCACAATGACCAATACCAATATCAAATTAACTGAAACAGAAAAAGACGATTTAAACGCTTTTTTTGAATTTCAGCTTGATGCAGAAGCAAATTATTTAGCAGCCTTCACAGCTAAAAACCCAAACGATAAAACTGCTTACATTGAAAAGTATTCGAAGTTTTTATCTGACCCGACGATAAACATGCGGACAATAAAAGCCAATGATGAAATAGTAGGCAGTATAGCAAAATTTGTTATGGAAAATGAAGCTGAAATTACTTACTGGATTGACAGAAAATTTTGGGGACAGGGTATTGCTACCGCTGCACTCAAAGACTTTTTGAAAATGGAAAAAACCAGGCCAATATATGGACGTGTTGCATTTGACAATTATGGCTCACAAAAAGTTTTAGAGAAATGCGGTTTTGTTAAAACAGGAGAGGACAAGGGATTTGCCAATGCCCGGCAAACTGAAATTGAAGAATATATTTATAAGCTTTCAGACTACTCCACTGCGGGTTTAATATGTGTTTGAAGCTTACAGGTTTTTCCTGTTTTTTAAGCCTCATTTTAACAGTCAATAATTATTGATTATTTGTTGTGACTATGCTGCTATATTTGGGGCGTTGCTGAGATAAGATTTATTTTTCATGCGGTGATACAAGCTTGCCATGCGATAACAACTAAACTCACATTTATAACAATTAAATAAAAACAACAATGACAAAAACTACATTTTTCGCTGTGGTAGTGCTGCTGGCATCTACCTTAGTTATTAGTTGCAACAATACAGAAAAGACTGAAACAAAAGTGGAAGCCAGCAAAACGGCTTTCGACCTTACAACTGCTAAAAAAGAAATTGAACAAATCAACCAGGATTTCGCAACAATGGTTACCAAAGGCGATTCAATTGGGATAGCGAACTTATATACCGCCGATGCCAAACTAATGTTTGCCGGAGCACCTGCTGCTGTTGGAAGAGCAAATATACAAACAGCTTTTGACGGCGTCTTAAAATCAGGTGTAACAAAAATTGATCTTAAAACCAATGAGGTGTTTGGTACAGAAGATCTATTGGCAGAAGATGGTGAGGTAACGATCTACGTAAAAGACATGGTTGTTGCCAATGAAAAATACATCGTTCTCTGGAAAAAAGAAGATGGCAAATGGAAATTGTTCAGGGATATTTCCAACTCAAACGCTCCTATGCCTGCCTCGAAATAAATTTCAAATCTGCTGATAGGTGCAGGAGCTAATGAAGCCCTGCAACAACTAAAACTTCGCCCGGCCGGTTAGGCAACGGATGAAGTTTTAGTTGCTGGTAACTCAATCATTATTTACATGCGAATAACTTATAAAAACATCCCATTCCTGATAGCTGGGTCCTAACACAGTTTTTTGTTCATCGGCATTGGTGTTATATGGCATCCTATGTGGCGACAGCCTGTCCCGTATTTTAATCGGGACTCCGTTCAAATACATATTTCCATGGCATCATTTCCTGCCATGATTTTTTACAGCATTCAATTTAATCAGCTTCAGAAAATGTTACGGGCATAGTGCAAAAGGAGTTCACATTTCTGCGGTGATACAAAGCTTGCATAAACCTTTATGGTGGTTTAATTAATTTTGAAGTTTACTGATATCACACATGAATTAAAACTCCTTAAAAAATTTCAAGTTAATTCTGGCACGATTATACTATTAATAATTGTATTAAATAATTAACCATGAAATATATTATTATAACGCTTTTTAGCCTTGTTATTTTCTGCAACATAAATTGTAAAACCTCAAAGGCTACAGATAGCGTAAACATGGCTAACAATAAAAATAATAGCATACAATCCATCAATGAGAATGTTGCTGATTTTTTAGTGAAAATTGCAGATGGCAGGATGATGGGGAAAAAAGAGGGCGAACTGGCTGTACAAAAGGGCACAACCCCGGAGATTGTTGCTTATGGTAAATTGATGATCAAAGACCAGCAATTTTTGTTACGCAAAATAAAAAGACTTGCTGCTGCCAAAAACATATCGTTACCCGCAGAAATAAGTAACGATAAAAAAGATGGCTTTAAAGATCTGAATGCTAAGACCGGCGAGAGTTTTGACAAAAAATTTATCAAAATGATGCGGATTGATCATGAAAGGGATATAAAGTATTTTGAAAAAGCAAATGAATTAACAGATAAGGCAGTCAATAATTTCGTAGCAAAATATCTCAAGATGATCCAAATGCATTTGGCTAAATTGAACGAATTAAAAGATTAGCTTCTTAGTAAATATATTAACATTTGAATTAAATCCAAAGGTTGAACCAGTTGGATTTACTGAAAGATGGGACGGAAGTTTAGAAGTTGAAGTGGATCAAAAAGTAAAAGACTTACAAGTCAATTCAATGTTTGATGGTATGGTAAAACATATCCACACTTTTGAGAATGGCCTGATAAAAACGATGGACATTGAATTGGTAAACAACTGTTAGATAAATTTCAGCCAGCACTTCAAGACCTTCGCTTTTAACCACTATGATTGTCGCATTTACACTACCATGGCAACCTCATTTTGAACGAGATTTGTATTGTAACAAAAAGTACAATAACATGAGAAAAATAATTGTTTTATCAATGATTACATTGGACGGTGTAATGCAGGCGCCGGGTGGACCCAAGGAAGATACTTCAGGTGGATTTAAATATGGCGGTTGGGTGGAACCCTATAGTGACGAGGTATATGGCAAAGAAGTGCAAAAAGAATTACAACCTGCAGACTATCTTTTGGGTAGAAAAACATTTGAGAACTGGGCCAACTACTGGCCCGAGCATGGAGACTTTTGGCCGGGTATTAATGAAGGTGTCAAATATGTGTTTTCCAAAAATCTGAAAAAGTTAGACCCCATTATTACCGAGTGGAAAAACTCAGTGGTTATAAGAACCGTTGCAGAAATCAAAAAGCTCAAATCACAAAAAAAATTGGGAACAAATAGCGCTGACATCCAGGTTTGGGGTAGCAGCAAACTCGTGCAGTTGCTACTAAAAAATGATTTGGTGGATGAACTCCGGCTCAAAATTCATCCGTTAACTTTAGGTAAAGGAAAAAAGCTTTTTGCCGACGGAGCCATTCCGGCATCATTTAAATTAATTGATAGTATTGTTACACCTGGTGGTGTTATTATTGCCCATTACAAAAGGGCCGGCAAAGTTAAGACGGGTACTATTGGCGTTTAGTTGTGGTAGCTAGGAGTAATAAATCACATCAACATCGGCTAATAAAAAATAAATGCTTCCTCATAATCAAGGATAAAAAGATGAAAAGCTTTGCTGTCCGTAGTTTACACTACGGACTTTTTCATTATGGTTATAACTGTAGGGTGATTATTATTAAATTGGTAAAAATATGCGCTTCTTCAATTGTTTTACTACAGTTTGGATTTAGTTAAATCCCAGGTTACAAAAACAGGATAACCGGGATCATGAAATTTATGTTTCTGCTTAGGTGTTACAATCGAAAATATTCAAGCCCACCATTTTGCCAGGTGAACAAAAATACAGGAACGAACTTTAACCGGAGCTTTGATAAATGAAGTTTTCTAAACCAGCTTTTATGAATGCTACAATATTAAAACACCGGTATTGCATTTTGGAGTTTTCAATATTAGTTTTGTAAGGGAGTGAATAAAAAGTTTTGGGGAAATTTCACGTAAAATAAATCACCATCATTTTTTCAACATGATTTATCCTGCTGAAGCAGACATAGTATCTTTTGTAAAAGGCCTTGCGCAAAGCCTGCAACCTTATGCCAGGGCCAACCAGGTTACCCTCTCCTTTTCATCCACTATAAAAAAACTACAGTTGCAATACCAGCCATTTCTACTGTCGCAATCTGTTGTTCATTTAGTTTGCAACCTTATCAATTTAGTGCCACCGGGCAGCGAGGTAAAAATCCGTTTGTGTTACAACGGCGAAGATCAGCACTTACTGTTAGAAGCAGAGAATGACAATATTAACCTGATAAGGGTAAATGAAGTTTGTGCAAAAACAATTTATCCGTTTACCGGCTACCCATTGATGCATGGAACAGTTTACAAACTATCTATCCCTGTGCAGCAGCAAGGTATGCTTACAAACCTGTCAATGGTTGCAGATTCATCCATCAACACGCTTCCCCAATTTTACCAGGAAGTTCAAAAACGTTTCCGCTCGCATTTTACCCAAACCGAAAGATTAATAGCAACGCTTGAACAAAACCAGCCGGAGGAAGCTGTCTTTATGCAAAAGATAAATGCACTGATAAAAGTAAACCTGGAGCATGAAGATTTTGATACGAATGCCCTGTGTAAAAAAATGTCGTTGAGCAGAACCCAATTATTCCGCAGGCTGAAATGCCTTATTAAACAAGCTCCCGCCAATTACATCAAACTTAAGCGCCTGCAACGTGCTAAGGAATTGCTGGAAACAACGGATTACACCATTAGCCAGATTACCTTTCAAACCGGCTTTCAAACGGTAAGCCATTTTACGAAGGTTTTTAAAAAGCAATATGGAATTCCGCCAACTGTTTTCAGGCATTCCGGCAACGCTGCAACAAATGAATAAAAGAACGCAACAAACGGACTAACGACCACCCTGTTTTGAAAAGTAGCTTTGATAAAACTTTTCAAACATGGAACAACACAAACAAAACAAAGCATTTATCATCCGCTACTTCAATGCTCTCAGCGGCACTCCTAAAACAAAGGAATTGGTGGATGAGTTCGTTACCGACCCGGCACTAATGGATCATATCAACTTTTTTGAGACTGCTTTTCCGCAGTACGAAGTATTTATGGATGAGTTAACAGCCGAAGGCAACCGGGTAGTTGTGAAGGGCCGTTTTAAGGGATGCCACATGGGCGAATTTAATGGAGTAACACCCACACAAAGAACGGTCGAAATTCCATTTGCCGTTAGCTATGAAATTGAAAATGAAAAAATAGTCCATCATTGGCTGATTGCCGATTCGATGGCGTTGATGGAACAACTGGGCGCAATGAGTGTACCAGCCTAAGACTTAGCTGTATTGATTTTAAGATCTTACAACAAACAACAACGACCCGGAGATTGTGCTTCATGGCTTTATTAAATTAAGCTATGAAGCACATTTTTAATCAGTCCATTATTTGCATTTCTTCCCTCCTGGTTCGTGTCCTCAACGTGCCTCCTCCCTTTTCTCTTCATTTCATTTATTAAAAAGCGGGTTCAGCCAATTAAGATGCTAAATGCAAATACCAGTTACCTGCTTATCTACTTAAAAAAAATGAAGGAAGTGAATAGTAACTTGGTAATAAATCTGTGACGTTCCCGCCGAACAGTAAAGTTTCTGCTGAACAGTTAATGAAAATAATATTCTTTTTAACTTTGAATGGGATAATTATCAAGAAGTAAGCAATGAATTTTAATTTATCAAAATCAATCGAAATACTGGAACGCACACCTGGCGTTCTTGATGCCATGTTACGCAATCTTTCGGCTGACTGGACTTCCAACAATGAGGGTGGGGAAACCTGGAGCATCTATGATATCGTTGGCCATCTTATTGAGGGTGAAAAAACAGACTGGATTCCAAGAATGGAAATTATTCTTTCTGACAACCCGGTCAAAATATTTGAGCCGTTTGACAGGTTTGCTCAATTTGAAGAAGGTAAAAAGAAATCCTTGATACAACTTTTAGATGAGTTTAAAAGACTGCGTAAAAATAATATTGCGTATTTACTTTCAAAAAAACTTACAGAAAAAAATTGCGAAGAAAAAGGCATTCATCCTGCTTTTGGAGAAATTACTTTATCCCAACTTCTTTCCACATGGACCGTACACGACCTCAATCATATTGCTCAAATTTCCCGTGTGATGGCTAAGCAATATAAAGAAGCGGTTGGCCCATGGATTGAGTATTTGAAAATACTGCAATGATAAAATTTGTTTACATTTAAATACCGCACCTAAGCAACTTCACCACCGTAAAAGAAATCATCAACTACCAACCCCAAAATTCCTTCACCATACAAACAGGCTTCCTTCTTCATAAAACATCCCCATCTTTTTAAGAGGTTTCCAAAAACATGAATCCGAAGAAAATTAAAATTGCGATCTTTGGGTATCATGAAATATGAGAGTATAACCATAAAAGATATCGGGAAGGCGCTGGGCATTTCTACTTCCACGGTTTCACGTGCGTTGAGGGGCAGTTATGAGATTAGTTCCGATACTAAAAAGCAGGTACTGGAATACGCTGAAAAGATGAATTACCGGCCCAATCCCATTGCCCTTAGTTTGAAGGAGCGAAAGAGCAGTTCCATTGGAGTGGTTGTATGTGAAATAGCCAATAACTTTTTTTCGCAGGCTATCAATGGCATTGAGTCGATTGCATACAATAAAGGTTATCATGTCATTATTTCCCAGAGCCATGAATCTTATGACCGGGAAGTTGTAAACGTTCAGCACCTGGCTTCAAGATCGGTTGATGGATTGCTGGTTTCATTATCGAGCGAAACAAAAGACGTGTCGCATTTTACCAATTTATATGAGAAGGGATTACCCATTGTTTTTTTTGACCGGATCAGTAATGAAATACTGACCCACACGGTAATTGCCGACAACTATAAAGCCGCTTATGATGCAACGGTTCACCTGATAAAAAATGGCTACAGTAAGATAGCACACATTACATCTGCACCTTTTTTATCCATCACAAAAGAAAGACTGGATGGTTATAAAGCAGCATTGCTGGAAAATGGGCTACCTTTTAATGAACAGTATGTAAAATATTGCAGTTACGGTGGAATGATCGTGGAAGAAATAGAAGGAGCGCTTAATAATTTATTAAAAATCAAACAAAAGCCCGACGCCTTTATTACAGCAGGCGATCGAATTACCACGGGGTCACTATCTGCTATCAAAAACCTTGGATTATCTGTACCGGATGACATTGCAGTGGTAGGTTTTACCAACAGTAATATTCCTGAATTAATTAACCCTACACTTACAACCATACGCCTGCCGGCATTTGCCATGGGACGAACTGCCATTGAATTACTGATTCAAATGATAGAAAGTAAAAGACCCGTTACTGAGTTTCAAAACAAAGTGTTGCAAACAGAATTTACTATCCGTGAATCTTCAAGACCAAAATCATAAATACAGCTTTTGAAAAATAATTTAAAAATAAAAGCGTTTTATAATCTATCAACAATATTTCCAACAAAGAATAACAGCAGTTTAATATGCAGATACAAATTTTAAAATCGAAAGTACACCGTGCAGTCATTACCGAGGCCAATCTTAATTATGTAGGAAGCCTTACATTGGATGAAGACCTGATGGATGCAGCTAACATGATCGAAAATGAAAAGGTGCAGATAGTGAATGTAAACAACGGCGAAAGAATTGAGACCTACCTGATTACAGGGCCAAGAGGATCCGGTGTATGTTGCCTGAACGGCCCGGCGGCACGCAAGGGTGCGGAAGGTGATATTGTGATTGTAATTTCTTATGCTTTGATGGATTTTGAAGAAGCTAAAAAACATACACCAACCATTATTTTTCCGAAAGCAGGTAACAAACTGGAGGCTTAAACTAAATGTTTGCCAGCTAAGTGAAAGGACTGTTAGAATAAACTCAATTGGGTTGGTATCAATACTTCAATTTTAGTTGGTTTAACAGCAGCATTTAATCCACTTAAATTTTTTATAAGGTAAACAGGTGTTTGCTGATAGCGGGACGCAACAATTATTTCTGTACCATTTGCATTGCGTTGAAATAGCTGTTGTGCAAGTTCGGGAGAGTTATTGTCTTTTGATAAATGAGCCAGTAAAAGATGACTCATAAAGGATGGTTTATATTTTACAAATACATCCAGTGCCTGTTTGTTTGAAAGGTGGCCATGCCCTCCCCTGATCCTGTTTTTTAAAAATATTGGATAGCGGCCGTTTTCTAATAAATTTTCATCATAATTAGCTTCCAGGAAGGCGGCGTGGCACAAGCTAAAATATTTGCTCAGCCGGTCGCAGGGGTTGCCAATATCTGTAAACACGCCAACTGTAATGCCCTTGCTGCTGATTACAAAGCTATGTGGGTCGGCGGCATCATGATATTTTGGAAAAGCTGTAACAGCAAGTGCACCTATATTGATTGGATCATGGGCAGTGAACTCATTTAACAATTCCGGCCTTAATTGTATGCGGCCACTGGTGCAGGTTGCATGGGTTATATAAACCGGTAAGGAATATTTTTCCGCAATAACCGTAAGCCCTTTTATATGATCGCCATGTTCGTGTGAAATAAAAATGGCTTTTATTTTTTGCATGGATAAACCCAATGTATGCATGCGTTTTTCAGTTTCCCGACAGGTAAGGCCGGCATCTACCAACACAGCTTCAGTATCGTTTCCTACATAATAACAGTTGCCGTTACTGCCCGAATTTAGTGATGTAATTGATAAAGCCATTCTTTACAAAGAAAAACATTTTTTATGGGTTTGATGAGGAATGGTATACTTTAATCACCGGATGTGTAAAATTATTGTTCATACAATTTTATACAACTGAAACCAATAATTTTTCAACAAGGTAATTGGCCCACCATGGTCCCTGTATAATGCCTTTTGTTCCAAGGCCATTTAACATAAACATATTTTTATAAACTGCATGTTGTTTCGCAATCACTGCCCTGGTTTGTGTAGTGGGCCTGATGCCTGACAGATGATCGATTATTTTATATCCATTTTCCAGTAAGCTATTGAGTTTTATCTCAATTTCATTTTTGCTATTTTCATCGGGTTCTGTAGCACTGTCGTGCCACTGATATGTGGCGCCTGCCTTAAAAGTAGTATCCCCCATCCGTACCAGGTAGATGCCCGATTTTTTGATTATATGATTACCAGTAAGTCCTCCGCAGGTTATGGTAGCACATCGCCTTTACAAGGTACAATGGCCTCCTCTTTAAAGAAAGGATTGTGCATGCCACGGTATCCTTCGCAAAAAATAATATTGTGAAACTGCCGGGAATATGCTGCAGGATTGGCATAGTCAAATGTTCCGGTTATCCAGGCATCATTTCTTTTTAACCAGTCTCTTGTTGAGTTGATAAAACTGGAGCAATCAACCCAGCCAGAAGCCGTAATTTCAACGGCTCCAAAAGGTTGTTTGATGCCGGGTAATTGTTGCGGATTGGTAATGAGATAATTTTTAAATCCGGATGTTGCTGCCTTTATTAATAATTCCTTTTGTTCACTATCTGAATCAAATACCTGGTAAATATTATTGAGGTGCAACAAAGTTTTATCCAATAATAATTCAATGGACCGGTAACAATCAAGGGCAAAGGGAATTTGTTGTAAAGTTAGTTGATCAATTGTTTTTCTTTTACCCGTAATAGGTGTAAACATACCAGCGGCTACCAGGCTGGAACTATTGCCCAACGCAGGATCCATTACCACAAAGGGTATATTTTTTTCGTACAACTTAAAAGCTACCAGCGAGCCTGCAATTCCTTGTCCCACAATAAGTGTCTTCTTTTTATCCATACCCTTTTGCCGCTATATGCATTTATTATTTTCAAAGGTCATTTAAAAAATAGTAATACACTGAAACAATTGATTGAAATATATTTTTATGAATGTGTGGCTGCAGTTGAGTTTGGTATTGTTCATGGAAAAATTTGATGAGCAGTTTTTGTTGAAAAAAATAACCAACTAAATCATTGCGGCAATTGTTATATCAGCATACATCCATCATTATCAGTAATAACAGCTTTTTATAATAAGTGGCTCGTTCATTGCAAATCAGTTATAAACTATTTTTTTATGAATGAAATCATCGGAAGATTTACCGTCTATTATCACAGTTTCCTGGAAATGCTACCAAGACTGGGGATGGCAATACTGGTATTGGTAATTGGAATTTTCATTGTAAACTTTCTTACTTCCAAAGTAAAGGCCCGTATTAAACAACAATCACAGGATCCATTGATGAGCGGTTTTTTAAGTAAGGCACTCAAACTTGTTTTCTTCATCATCCTGTTCCTGCTAACCCTGAACATTGCCGGTTTAAGTGGTATTGCAGGCGCCATATTAGCAACTGCAGGTGCTTCAGCTTTTGTGATTGGTTTTGCCTTTAAAGACATAGCTGAGAACTTCCTGGCGGGAATCATCCTTGCATTTAACCGCCCCTTTCATGTAAACGATACGGTGAAGATTGAGGATGTATTTGGTAAAGTGCTGGAGATGGAATTTCGTTATACAAAAATTGCCACTTTTGATGGACGCAATGTGTACATTCCTAATTCAGATGTACTGACAAAACCTGTTTTTAATTATACCGAAGATGGATTTTTCAGAACAGATTTTTTAGTAGGCATTGCTTACGAAGATGATATTGAAAAGGCAAAGCAGCTTATCGAAACATGTTTTGATAATAATGAAAAAGTAGTTGTTGATGATGAGCACCTCAATTATGTGGTAGAAGATGAACTGGCCGCAAGTACAGTAAACCTGAAGGTGGTATTTTGGGTACACACAAAGGACTTTCGCCGTAATATGCTTGAGATAAGGGGCAACCTGATGAAAGAAGTAAAAATAATACTTGAACAAAATGGCTTTAACCTTCCGGCTAATATAACGGAGTTGAAAATGTATAACGGATCTAAACCATTCGATTTAAATACAATTAGCATTGAAAAAAGTTAATTAAACACTGTTGTGTTCATCAGCATAGTTACAAAGGTTTAAAAAAGTCAGTCTGCTACAATTTATTTCGATACTATATTTTAATTCAAAAAACAAAAAAGGACTTACATAACAATGGCGTTCGAATGAACGCCATTGTTATGTATTTTAATTGAACAAATAGTATTAAACTTTGCACGCTTACTGCAGATTCTTCACGGCTGGTCTATCAACAAACCACTCGGGCGGCACGCCGTTAACAGGATGGATAAGCTGGGCGGGGTAAAGCTGTGTATCGGTATCTTCTTCCAAAACATTGTGTACTGCAATAGCTTTTGATTCGCCATAAACAAGGAATGCAATGTGATGCGCTTTATTAATAAGTGTTGCCGTAAAGGTAATTCTGTACACTTGTTGATCTGTAAGAAATACTGGTTTTACGGTTGCATCTACTTCATGTAATACACTCGTGTAGGGAAACAAAGATGCTGTATGTGAGTTGTCGCCAAGGCCCAGTAATACCAGGTCAAAAGACGGCGCATTCCCATTAAAATAACCACTGATTGCATGCATATATTGTTCGGCAGCATCCTGTGGAGAAAGTGTAGTATTGACCGGGAAAATATGATCCGCATTGATGGAAAGCGGTTCAAAAATCACCTTTTTCGCCATCTGGTAATTACTGGCAGGATTGTTATGTGGCACGTATCTTTCATCGCCAAAGAAAAAATAAACACTGGTCCAGTCTATCTGGTCTTTATACTTTTCAGAAGTTAGTAAACTATACAATTTTTTTGGAGAGGAACCCCCTGAGAGTGCTACTGAAAACCGTCCATTCGCTGCAATTGCATCATTGGCAATTTTAATAAAATACTCAGCCAATCCTGCAAGCACTTCATCTACTGTATCAAAAATATTTAATTTCAAAATTGTTATTTTTTTAAATTGGAAGGAAGTGTAAACCAATGATAACCATCCTGGGCTACCAGTGCTTCTGCAAGTTCAGGCCCCCATGTATCGGCAGCATAATTCGGAAAGCTAAGGCTTTGTTTGCTTTGCCAGTTATTTAAAATGGGCATAATCAATTCCCATGCGGCTTCTACCTGGTCACCACGCATAAACAGCGTTTGATCGCCCTGCATTACATCCAGCAAAAGGGTTTCATAAGCTTCCGGTGTCTCGCTCGGATAAGTGCCCTTATAATCAAACACCATATCTACATTGTTAAGCACCATGTTTAATCCCGGCCTTTTCGATTGCACCTGCAGCCGGATACTCATTTCTGGCTGAATGCTGATGATGAGCCTGTTTTGTTCCCAGTTTTCTGAAGCTTCGGAAGGAAAAATAGAATGAGGAACATTTTTATACTGTATGGTAATTACGGAAGAGGACTGCTGCATACGTTTGCCGGTACGTACATAAAATGGAACGCCCTGCCATCTCCAGTTATCAATAAAAAATTTTACTGCTGCAAAGGTTTCTGTATTCGACTCGGGATTCACTTTTGTTTCTTCTCTATATCCGGGCACTTTTTTTCCTTCAATCCAGCCTGCACTGTATTGTCCCCTTACTACTCTCTTCTTAATATCGCCGGATTCAAAACGACGCATGGCTTTCAGCACATCTACTTTGCGATCCCTTATTTCATCTGCATTAAAATTTACCGGCACTTCCATGGCCACGATGCACAGTAACTGAAGAATATGGTTCTGTACCATATCACGCAATGCACCGGAACCTTCATAGTAATCTCCTCTGTCGCCTACGCCTAACTGTTCAGTAACTGAAATTTGTACATGGTCTATAAAGTTCCTGTTCCACTGTGGTTCAAATAATGCGTTGGCAAAACGGAACGCCATAATGTTTTGAACAGTTTCTTTACCCAGGTAATGATCAATGCGATAAATCTGCTTTTCATCAAAAATACCTTTCAATAATTTATTCAATTCTTTGGCAGATTCAAGATCGTGTCCAAATGGCTTTTCAATTACTATCCTTGTTTTTGCGATGTTTTCACACAACGACTTTTTAGAAATATTTTCGGCAATGATTGGGAAAAACTGTGGAGCAACTGCCAGGTAATAAATGATGTTTGCGCTTGCTTTCCATTCTTCTTCGCGCTTTTTAATGGCATCTGCAAATGCGTTGTATGCTGCAGCATCCTTTACATCACAAACAATGTAGCTGATATGCGCAGAAAACTCCGCCCACTTCTTTTTATCTGCCTTACCAGATCTTGAAAACTGGTTGATACCTTCCAGTAAAATATCCCTGAAGGCATCGTCTGTTAACTTGGTTCTACCGGTGCCAATAATGGAAAACTGATCCGGCAGCCAATCATCTAAAAATAAATTATAAAGTGCCGGGGTTATTTTCCGGGAATTAAGATCGCCTGTACCTCCAAAAATCACAAAGATGGAAGGAGCTATTATTATTTCTTTCATAACATGTTTAATGTAATCATTGCGCCCAACCCCGGGTGGGAGCATTAAAACTTGTGCCACGCTTTTGCCCAGGGGTAAGGGCAGCATGTAAGAAAATCAAAAGAGTCAATTGCGTTTTTTATTTGTATCAAATATCTCCTGGTTAACTACTGGCAGCAGCAGCACCGTGCGCTGTCCATTCCGTATGAAACACACCTTCCTTACCGATTAACTGGTAAGTATGTGCACCAAAATAGTCACGCTGTGCCTGGATAAGATTGGATGGCATGTGTTTGCTGCGAAGCGTATCAAAATATGTTAAAGCAGCCGCAAATGCCGGAATGCCAATGCCTGCCTTTACAGAAGCCGCAACAACTGTACGTAAGCCGCCGATATTATCATCTACCAATTGTTTTACATCAGCATCTAATAACAGGTGTGGCAATTGATCATTCTTTTTGTACGCCTGGTAAATATGCTCTAAAAACAAAGAACGAATGATGCAGCCTCCACGCCATATTTTTGCGATGCCCGCCAGGTCCAGGTTGTATTTATATTCTTCTGAAGCTTTTGAAAGCATGTGCATTCCCTGTGCGTAGGAAGTAATCATGGCGATGTAAAATGCCTGTTCAAGTGCCGTTAAAAAAGCTGCCTTATCTTCCACAACAAGATCCACCAAATCGTTGCCATACGCCTCGGAAACGCTTGTACGTAAAGCTTTATATTTCGACAGGTCTCTCATTGAAACTGCCGTGTCAATAATAGTAATGGGCACTTCAAGATCCATGGCTCCCTGTGAGGTCCACTTGCCGGTTCCTTTTGCCCTTGCTTCGTCTTTAATATCATCCAGTAAAAAATGATCGGCGCCTTCTTCCTTGTAAGCAAAAATATCTTTGGTGATTTCAACTAAAAATGATTGAAGCCTGCCATCGTTCCACTCACTGAAGATTTCACCAATTGCTGCATTGTCAAGCTTTAATCCCTTCTTTAATATTTCGTAGGTTTCGGCCAGTAATTGCATTTGCCCATACTCTATACCGTTATGTACCATTTTTACAAAGTGACCGGAAGCACCGGGGCCAATATAAGTAACACATGGTTCTCCATTCACTTTTGCTGCAATGGCTTCAAAAATATGTTGTACATGATGATAGGCTTCTTTATTGCCACCGGGCATCATACTGGGCCCGCGGCGGGCTCCTTCTTCACCACCGGAAACACCCATGCCAAAGAAATTCAATCCTTTTTCTTCGAGGTAGGTTACCCTTCTGTTGGTATCTGTAAAGTGGGAATTTCCACCATCAATAATCAGGTCTCCCTTATCCAATAAAGGCAGCAGATCTTCTATCACACTATCTACTATTTTTCCTGCGGGTACCAGCATCATTACAGAGCGTGGCTTTTGCAGGCTTTGCACAAATTCGGGTAAGGTAGAAAAAGCTTTCACCTGTTTGCCACCACTTTCGCTTTCCAGTACTTTTCCCTTTTCAGGGTCTTTATCAAAACCGGCCACTTTAAAATCGTGGTTGGCCATGTTTAACAAAAGGCTACGCCCCATTGTGCCTAGCCCAATCATACCAAATGAATAATTATTATCCTGCATTGTATATTTTTATAAGTTTACTAATTATAATTTTTCGATAATACTTTTAGAAGATTCAAATCCCTGGTGATGAAAGGCATTGATTCCTAAAAGTGCCGCAGCATCTACCAGCATCTTGCGATCATCAAAATAGTAGCAGTTTTCCGGTTGCGCCAAAGCCACACCCATGGCCAGTTTAAAGATACCGGGATCGGGTTTTCGCATACCAACTTCGCAGGATGAAATAAAGCCATCAAAGCATTGATGTAATTTAAATTTCTTAACGCGATAGTCATTTAGTTCTTTGGGTTCATTGTTGATAGAAATAATCCTGAATCCACAATCCGATTTTTTCCATTCAATGATCCATTGCAACATGCCGGGCAATTCTACCGACTGTGCATACATAAAAGATTTAAAATCTTCTTTTGTAAAATCACGTGGCTCATTAAAAACAATTGTGTCGAGGTACTGATCCAGGTTGATGCTTCCAATTTCGTACACATTAAAAATGAATTCGTGGAGCCTGTTCATTTCTACATAATCTATCTTAAACTCCTGTGCTGCTTTTTCTCTTGATTCGTGCCCCCATCCGTTGGATAACAATACGCCACCAACGTCTAAAAACAATACTTTTAAATCATTTGTGTTCATCTATAAAAATTCTTTTATTGTAAAATATCTGATCAATTAAAGTTCGAGGTCTTTTACTTTTTGTAAGCGGCGCTTGTGTCGCTCAATTCCCGTAAATACAGCATTTAAAAAACTGTTTACATATTCTTTTGCGGCCATTACACCCGTAACCCTTCCGCCCAAACACAATACATTTAAATCGTCGTCTTCCACTCCCTGGTGAGCCGAAAAATAATCATTTATTAAGGCCGCCCTTACCCCGGCAATTTTATTGGCTGCAACAGCAGCACCTACACCGCTTCCGCAAACGGCTATTCCCCTGCTTACTTCCTGTGCAGCAACAGCACGTGCAAGTGGCACGATATAATCCGGGTAATCGTCGTCGTTATCGAGTGTATATGCACCAAAATCTTTTACCTCATGGCCCATGGTTGCAAGATAATCTTTCAATGATTCTTTTAATTCAAACCCTCCGTGATCTGCTGCCAATCCTATTTTCATTTAATGCTATTAAACTATGATTAAATAAGTGCTTTAGCTTTTTTTACAATATTTTCAACGGTAAATCCAAAGAGCTCAAACAACTCTTCTGCAGGTGCAGATTCACCAAATGTTGTCATACCAATAATATCACCTTCGTCGGTTGCATATTTCTCCCAACCCATTACCGAAGCCGCTTCTACCACCAACCTTTTCTTCATATTTTTTGGCAATATTTTTTCCTGGTATATTTTATCCTGTTTATCAAACAATTCACGTGAAGGCATGCTAACTACGGATACATCAATCCCGTCTTCTTTTAGTTTTGCCTGCGCATCTATCAGCAATGAAACCTCCGAACCTGTACCTATTAAAATGACTGCTGCGTTTTTTTCAGCCGGTGATAAAATGTAGGCGCCTTTTTCAAGTTCTGTTGCTTTGGTATATTTTTCCTGGTCAATGATGGGCAGGTTTTGCCGGGTAAGCACAATCACAACCGGGCCACGTTTGTGTTCAATGGCAACACGCCATGCCTGGGCAGTTTCATTGGCATCGGCAGGCCTTATCAATGTAACATTTGGGATGGATCGCAAGGAGAGCAATTGTTCAATTGGCTGATGCGTTGTTCCGTCTTCTCCAAGCCCGATGCTATCGTGCGTAAAAATAAATATAGGGCGAATTTTCATGATGGCCGCCAGTCGGATGGCAGGCTTCATATAATCTGAAAAAATTAAGAACGTAGCACCATACGGTATCATGCCTTTGGTAAGTGCCATACCATTTAAGGCGGCGCCCATGGAATGTTCCCTTACACCAAAATGAAAATTTCTACCGTCCCTGTGTTCTATGGAAAAGGCTTCGTATCCATCAAGATGTGTATCGGTTGAAGGCGATAGATCGGCAGAACCGCCAATCATTTCAGGCAGCTTTGCAGCAATGGCATTGAGTACTTTGCCAGATGCCTTACGGGTAGCAATACCTTTCGGCTCTGGTTTAAAAACGGGCAGCGCATCGCTCCAGCCGTCGGGCAACTGGCCGCTGTTGCCTTTTTCAAATTCTTTGGCGAGCTCGGGAAATAATTCTTTGTACGCTTTAAATAATTCGATCCAGCTTTGTTCGGTTTCATTTCCCTTTTTAGCGATGTCCCGATAATATTTTAAAACTTCGTCTGGTACATAAAATGATTTTTCCGGATCAAAACCAAAATTTTTCTTTACCAGTTTTATTTCGTCTGCGCCTAATGGTGAACCATGTGCGGCGGCTGTGTCAACTTTGTTAGGACTGCCATAACCAATATGTGTGCGCACTTTAATCAGTGATGGCCTGTTGGTTTCTTCCCTTGCCAGTTGAACGGCCTTTGAAATAGCTGCAATATCATTTCCATCAGGCAGTACCTGCACGTGCCAGTTATATGCTTCAAAACGTTTTGCAACATCTTCATCAAATGTAATAGACGTATCGCCTTCTATAGAAATATGGTTATCATCATATAAGTAAATCATGTTGCCAAGACCAAGGTGCCCGGCCAATGAAGCAGCTTCGGAAGTAATGCCTTCCATCATATCACCATCGCTGCAAAGCACATAAATATGATAGTTAAAAATTTCAAATTCCGGCTTATTGTAACGTGCCGCCAAATATTGCTGCGCAATGGCAAATCCAACACCATTGGCAAAGCCCTGTCCCAACGGACCGGTTGTGGCTTCAATGCCGTCAAGCAATCCATATTCAGGATGACCGGGCGTTTTGCTATGTAACTGCCGAAAATTTTTGAGATCGTCCAGGGAAATATCATAACCGGTAAGATAGAGGTAGCTGTATTGCAACATACACCCATGCCCGGCGGAGAGTATAAAACGATCGCGGTTTGGCCAATTGGGATTGGCGGGACTAAATTTCATGTGATGTGCCCATAAAACATGCGCCATGGGAGCTGCTCCTAATGGTAAACCGGGATGACCCGAGTTGGCCTTCTGAACTCCATCAACTGACAATAACCTGGCTGTATTTATACCTAATTCTTCAATATTATTCAAGTCGTTTTGCATACATTCAAATTTGATTAAATATTATAGTTTTCATTCGAAGACAGGGCAAAAACTTATACGCCGAAAGCGTAACTGGTTAATATAAATGTCCAAAACTAATCAAACCAACTTAATCAAAAGTTGCATTTTTATTATATTTCCCTATTGCGACAATTAATATATCAGTTTGTTTATGAGTTCCTACAACAATTGCACCCGTAAATTGAAAGCATCTTCATTGGGATAGAAACTATAAAATTAGTAATGACCGATCATAAAAGAAAGCCTAAATAATAATGCCGGGGAAACAGGAATGTAAAACTATGCAACTACCAGTGGGGTGCAATTGACAAATGGAGGAAAAAATTGTACAAAATATTCTTTTTTAAAAATGATGGCTGGTAAGAGTCTGTTTGGAAATATTTTTTGGTCACCAGCATTGGTATTTCATGGCATCGACATTTGCAGAGTTTACACTGAGGAACGAAGTGCTCCATTCAAATGCTGGTTTTTATAGCATCATTTCCCACCATAATCTTTTTAGAGAATAAAATTCAAACAGTTATTAAGTGTGATCTGAAAATCTTAAAAAAATATAAAAAGAAAAAACAGGCTGTTATTACTTACAAATATAAATGCTTAGTAATTTTTGTCGTAACTAAAAATAAAATCCGAGAAATCAGGCAGCACGTTCTTCTTACGCTTTAACTCATAATCATACATTACTTCACCAAGGTGTTTCATAAAAGGAAATCCTACCTGGTCATAATCGTATTTATCATCATTTAACACACCATCTTTATTACAGTAAATGGTTGCTGATAAAAAGAATTCAATTTTCTTATCGTAATCAACAATATAGGCGACATCAATTAATTGTCCATAAGCATCTCCCACTTTATTAAAGACCCGGATATTTTTGGGCAGCTCGCCTTTTTCAGATCCAAATAATAAAAACTTACAATATGCCGGCCAATAGCTTGCTGAATCTGCAGCATAAGGCGGATAAATACTTTCGGTGGGCAACTGGCTCATGTATTTAAATAAAAAGGCACGGTCTTCTTCCGTAATATTAAATCTTTGGGTGGCCGGCACTTTGTATGGAAACACCAGGCTTACCAGGATACTGTGTAAATCTTCCAGGCTAATGCGGTTCTTCCCGGAAAAATCCATCGGCTCGGCTATCAACTTGTCTCCTTTATAAAAAGCGGTGCCGAGCGAATCTGCACGTTCTGAGTATTTGGTGGTATTAACCCGGCCGGCCTGCTTAAGAATTACCCGGTTGTTATTATCAAGAAAACGAATAGGATTTGTATGCCTGTTTTCGTCGGGCGAAAGAAAGATACTTAACCGATGTAAAAATTGTGCATCGCTGTACCCCCGCTTGTGCAATTGTTCATTGATATATTCCTGGCCTAAAAATTCATATAACCTGTTAAACGCATCATTGTCGCTTACCATCAATATTTTTTTAATATACTGCGCTATTGACGGTTTTCCCGTGGGTGTAGAAGGATCATTATACACGGCAGTTTGGCCTGTGAAGTCACTCTCCGTGATCATTGTTGTGTTTTTATCGAGCCCGGTCAATTTTAATTCGTTCAGTTTTTGCAATGCCAAAATGCTAACCGGCAATTTTACAGTGGATGCCGGGTAAAAATATTGCGATGAGTTCACATTAAAATGATAATCCGTTAAGGCTGCCAATCCATTGGCTCCCCTGTCAATTTGTGTGTAGATGAATTGTACGTTCCAATCTTTTTTATTGGCTATAATTGAATCAAAATATTGCGGGTATTGTTTAAGTATGTTTTCGAGGAAGGCATCAGTTTGCGTACTGTCTATCGGCTCAGGCGCTGCAAAAACTACCGGAACCTCTACTGGTGCAGGGTTTGGGATTTTTTTAACTGCAGTGCAGGAATATAAAAAGGCCATGATAATTAATAACATTGTAATCACTGAATTCTTAACGAACATATTATACGTTTTACGATGCAAAATGAGTAAAAACTAAAATAAAACGGCAACAATCTTCAAAGAGTTTTTCCCCTATCTTTGCAAACTTCTAAAAAATTAACTAGTAGCTACTAAAAGTAACCAATTATGAAATTGAAAGGCTTAGTTTGGTTTTTCGCGATTGCTTTAATTTTTATATCCCTGTGGGAATTGTCGTACACATGGGTGATTCGTAATTATGAGGCAACAGTAAAAGTTCAGGCTGAAAAGTATGTAAGAATCCAGAATCCCGAAGTAAAGGGTGAGGAAAAAGAATTGATGGTAAAAGCCAGGATGCAGCGTTTACTGGATAGCACAAGAGACAAAAGTATTTACCCCGTTATTGGAACCACTTACCAGAAATGTAAAGAAAATGAGTTGAAGCTTGGCTTGGATTTACAGGGTGGTATGAGTGTAACAATGGATGTAAGCCTGGAAGGTTTGCTTAAATCAATGAGCAATAACCCAAAAGATCCGGCCTTGTTAAAAGCCATTCAAACTGCGAATGCTCAGAAGATCACCAGCAATACAGATTACATTACTTTATTTACCAAAGCTTACCAGGAACAAAATCCGGGAACGAAAATGTCGGGATTATTTGCAGGGCCAAATAAACTTGTTAAAAGCACTGACGGTGATGATAAAGTAATTGAAGATATCCGTACCACTGCTAAAGGTGCCATTAAAGAAACATACAAAATTTTATTAAAGCGTATTGATAAATTTGGTTTGGCCAGTCCAACCATTAACCTTGATGAAAATCGTGGTGTTATCAATGTTGAGCTTGCAGGTATTACAGACAGGGAAAGAGTACGTAAATTATTACAGGCAAGTGCCCACCTTCAGTTTTGGGAAGTGTATAATATCAGTGAATTAGCAGGTTCTTTAAAAAATGCTGACAATGCGTTAAGTGAGTACCTGAGCGGTATTTCCGATACTGATTCCTCTAAGATCAGTACAGATGATTCTTTAAAACTTGCATCCAATCAGAATGCATTCTTTAAGGTGATCAACCCAATTGACGGGCAGCAGGATCCTAAAACGGGTAAAATGTATTACCCGGCTGCAATCGGAAGCATCCCTTTAAAAGATACAGGCGTTTATGCCAGCTACATGAATCTTGATGTAGTAAAAAATAGTTTCCCTACAGATGTTAAGTTTTTATTAGGTATAGAAGAGAAAGTTGAAAAAACAGGCCAGCGCTACTACCCTCTTTATGCAATCAAAACCGTTCCTGGCAGTGATAAAGCTAAGCTTGAAGGTGAAGGTGTTGAAGAGTCGAGCCAGGGTTTTGACGAGCGTGGACGTCCTTCTATTAAAATGCAAATGACCAATGTTGGATCTAAGATATGGGCACGTTTAACAACCGATAATACCAACAGACCTATTGCCATTGTACTAGATGACATTGTTTACTCAGCTCCAAATGTAAACGGACCAATCGAAGGCGGAAGCTCTGAGATCTCCGGAAACTTTACTACAGAAGCAGCACAGGATCTTGCCAACATATTAAAATCAGGTAAAACAAATGCTCCTGCCAAAATTGTAGCAGAGCAAATAGTAGGGCCTACCCTTGGTAAAGCAGCGGTAGATGGTGGTATGATGGCTTTTGGAATTGCCTTCCTGGTAATTTTTGCGTTGATGTTGGTTTACTATAATACGGGTGGTTGGGTTGCCAATATTTCACTGATATTAAACTTATTATTTACAATTGGTGTACTGAGTGCAATGGGCTTTACGCTTACTGCTGCTGGTATTGCCGGTTTGGTATTAACCATCGGTATGGCGGTGGATACCAACGTAATTATTTTTGAAAGAATTAAGGAAGAGATCACAAAAGGTAAAGCTTACCCACTGGCGGTAAAAGATGGTTACAGACGCTCACTTGCCCCGGTAATTGATGCACACGTTACTACTTTATTAACTGCCATTATCCTGGCTTACTTTGGTCTTGGACCGGTACTTGGATTTGCTACTACGCAGATCATCGGTATCCTCCTTTCTTTATTTTGTGGTATTCTTGTATCAAGACTTATTACTGATTTTTATACCAACAAAAACCGTCACTTTAATTACTTTACGGGAATATCCAAGCGTATTTTCAAACATGCACGGTACGAATTTATCAAGTATCGTAAAGTAGCTTATGGTATTTCAATCGTTGTATTGTTATTAGGTGTGGGTTCTTATTTTAATGGTTTCCACCTGGGTGTTGAATTTAAAGGAGGTCGCAGCTATACTGTTGCTTTCCCTAATGCAGTATCTAACGAAGCGGTACAGGATGATCTGAGAAAATCTTTGGAAGGAGATTTCCCGATCATTAAAACTGTAGGTGATGCCAAACATTTGAATATTACCACATCTTATAAAGTAGGTGTTGATAATGCAGATGAAGAAGTTCAGACCAAAGTATTTGAAGGGTTAAAAAAATTCCTGCCGGCAGATATTACTTATAAAGAGTTTGCTGCTAACAATGTACAAAGTTCACAAACCATTCAACCTACCATATCCGAAGATCTTAAAGCAGGCGCAATCAAAGCTACCTTCTTCGCCATCTTCACAATTTTCCTTTACATCTTTATTCGTTTCCGCGACTGGAGATATTCACTGGGAACGATTGTAGCATTGCTGCATGACGTGTTGGTTACACTGGCGGTTTTTTCATTCCTGAAAAACGTTGTACCTTTCCCGTTAGAAATTGATCAGCACTTTATTGCGGCAGTATTAACGGTAATTGGTTTTAGTATGAATGATACGGTAATTGTATTTGACCGTATCCGTGAGTATAGCAAAGGATCTAAAGCCAGCGATAAGGGAACAATCATTAACAGCGCTATCAATGACACATTGAGCCGTACGATCATGACATCATTAACAGTGTTCTTAACCTTGTTGATCCTCTTTATATTTGGTGGTGAGGTAACAAAAGGTTTTGCTTTCGCCATGTTGATTGGTGTTATTACCGGAACATATTCTTCTATATTTGTTGCTGCTCCGATACTCGTAGATTTTGCAAAAGATAAACCATTGGGTGAAGCCGAATTAATCGGCAGTAGCGAAAAACCAACAGTTGTAAAAACTAATAAAGTTGTAGCTAAATAAGCATAAACACATTTGCTGTATGAAATAGAAAAGAAAAACCCGTCCTGATGTTGGACGGGTTTTTCTTTTCTATTATAACCTAAAAAGTTGATCGCATAACAAAACGGCTAACCAATAGCCGCTCAAAAATTATTTATGAATACTGTTATACTGCGAAGGATGTACCGCAACCACAGGTAGTACTTGCGTTTGGATTTTTGAAAGTAAATCCTCTTGAATTTAAACCACCTTGCCAGTCCACTTCCATTCCCATCAGGTAAATGCTGTGCGATTTTTCCATGATACAGGGTATGCCTTCTATTTCAAAATGATCATCTTTTTCTGTTGGAACATCAAAGCCTAACACATAAGTCATCCCGCTACATCCTCCTCCTTTTACCCCCACTCTCAATATATTATTTTTATCAAAATCCGCTTCCTGCATCAGGCGATTGATTTCTGCTATTGCTCCCGCTGTTAAACTTATTGGTGTTGCTATTGTAGTTGTCATATTTTTTTTCTTTGTACAAAGGTATCAATAATTTAAAAATAGGCTTGTCATCCACCTTTCGAATCAAGGAAAATTAACAAGTCCGTTATAGAACGTTTTTAAGCCTCCGTTATTTGATGAACGAAAATAAATCATTCCGCAACTGGCATTCAAACAGGAAATTCCATTTTTAAAATTTGGGAATCACCCCAAAGCTTTGCCGTATTTTTGCAATAAAAAAATATGTTACTATTTGAAGTTGGTTTCGTTGAAATACAGGGAATGGCAACGGTGATAATATTTGCCCTTATATTTTACCTGTTAACTGAAATGCGTTCGCTGAGGGCCGATTTAAACAAAATGCAACCAGCCAGCCGCACCAACAATAGCATATTGCCCTTACAGGCTTACGAAAGGCTAACGCTTCTTACAGACAGGTTATCGCTTAAAAACCTGGTGGCAAGGTTACACGCTGCAGCTTTTACAGTGGCTGATTTACAACTTGTGTTGCTGGATACAATCCACCAGGAATATGAACACAATATTACCCAGCAGGTTTATGTAAACCCAGAAGTATGGAAGGCGCTCACCAATATGAAAGACCAGAATATTTATATTGTAAACCAATTGGCCATGAACCTACGAAAAGATGCTCCGGCAATAGAATTGAGTAAGCTAATACTTGAATATTCATCAAACGAAAATGCTGAATTAAATTCAATCGTATTAGATGCCATTCAATACGAGGTAAAAAAACTGGTTTAATTGCCAGCTTTTTTTATTGACAATTTTATCATTTTACTGGTTGCATATAGTTATCAAAATTTCCACAACTGAGGTACGCTTATATGAAAGAAAAACTTACAGATTCAGGAATTGAAATAAAGGAAGTTTATACTGCTGCTGATGTTGATTCGGCTCCGGCGGAATTGCCGGGAGCGTTTCCCTTTACACGTGGCGTACAGCCAGACATGTATCGCGGTAAACTGTGGACAATGCGCCAATATGCCGGTTTTAGTACTGCAGAAGAAAGCAATAAGCGGTATCATTATTTATTATCGCAGGGCGTAAGTGGGTTGAGTGTAGCCTTTGATTTGCCGACACAGATTGGTTATGACAGCGACCATCCGTTATCTGAAGGTGAGGTTGGAAAAGTGGGCGTCGCAATAGATTCACTGGAAGAAATGGAAACCCTGTTTGATCGTATTCAACTGGAAGACATTACTACTTCAATGACAATAAATGCAACAGGATTTATACTGCTGGCATTTTATATTGCACTTGCCAAAAAGCAAGGTGCCGATCTTAGCAAAATTTCCGGGACCATTCAAAATGATATTTTAAAAGAGTATGCCGCAAGAGGCACTTATATTTATCCTCCCAAACCATCCATGCGTATCATCACAGATATTTTTGAATGGTGCGCCAAAGAAGTACCAAAGTTTAATACCATCTCTATTTCAGGTTATCATATCAGGGAAGCCGGCAGTACCGCCGTGCAGGAAATTGCATTTACACTTAGCAATGGTAAAGCTTATGTAAAAGCTGCCATGGAAAAAGGAATGGATATCAACGTTTTTGGCAAACGGCTTTCCTTCTTTTTCAATGCGCACAACAATTTATTTGAAGAGATTGCCAAGTTTAGGGCCGCCAGAAAAATGTGGGCAGCAATCATGCAGGAACTGGGCGCTACAGATCCAAAGGCAATGATGTTGCGCTTTCACACGCAAACGGGTGGTGCAACACTAACTGCCCAGCAACCATTAAATAATGTAACCCGGGTAGCCATACAAACCCTAGCGGCTGTATTGGGAGGCACACAAAGTTTACATACCAACGGGTATGATGAGGCGCTCAGCCTGCCAACTGAAGCGGCTGCCCAAATAGCTTTAAGAACTCAACAAATTGTGGCTTTTGAAAGTGGCGCTCCGGATACGGCTGACCCGTTAGCAGGTAGTTATTTTATAGAAAGCCTGACTGCAGAAGTGGAAAAAAATGCCTGGCTGTTAATCGAAAAAATCGATGCAATGGGTGGCAGTGTCGCAGCTATTGAAGAAGGATTTATGCAGGACGAAATTGGCAAGAGTGCCTACGAATACCAGCGGAAAATTGAAAGTGGTGAAAAAATAATTGTAGGTGTC
The DNA here is from genome assembly GCA_046590675.1 of Ferruginibacter sp. Classification (GTDB taxonomy): domain Bacteria; phylum Bacteroidota; class Bacteroidia; order Chitinophagales; family Chitinophagaceae; genus Ferruginibacter. Next base: position 50,424 of record JBKJUP010000034.1, read on the forward strand.
AATAAATTCCAGTCGGCTGAAACCTATACTACGCCTTCGTTTAAAATAGATGACAATATCCGGCAAATACAATCTGAAAAGATAAAAGCGCTTAAACTAAAAAGAGATAATGATAAAGTTGCTGTTTGTTTGCATGCAATAAATGCCGCTGCCCGCTCTACCCAAAACCTGATGCCGGTGGTACTAACGGCAGTTGAAAACTATTGCACACTTGGTGAAATTTCGGATGAATTACGAAAGGTTTTTGGAGAGTACAAATAAACAATATTTAGTTATTTACAACGGTATTGAAATTGCCCGAAAATCAAAAAAGTCCCAACGTAAAGTCGGGACTTTTTAAAAATCCTAATCAACTTATTTCATTTTTGAATCCATTGGCCCCATTGCCCCCATTGCCGGTTGCGATCCCATCATCTTCATCATTTCCTGCATTTCCATAAATGCCCAATGTTCCGTCGCTTTGCCATCACTGAATTTTACCAATTCAATTCCCTGCATATTATAAGGGCCACTGGGCATTCCCATTGTACCATCACCGGTGCCGGTATATCTCATCCATGCATAAACATAATCGCCATTTGCAGCAGTGTTGATTCGCTCTGTTTTCATGTCTTTAAATTTTTCATGCATCATGGTGATCATTGCTTTCAGGCTGTCTTTTCCTTTAATATCTCCATGATCGGAATGATCTACAAAATTATCAGCAACTACACTATCAATCGGGCTGGTGTTGCCGGAGTCAAATGCCGTTGATATCGTCTCAAAAGCAGCGATATTCTTTTGCTCAGCTTCGTGGCTTCCATTTTCTACCACCTTCGTTTTTCCATCATCGCATGATGTACAGATAACAATTAGTCCTGCAAAAGCAGCAAATAAGGTCTTTTTCATAATTAAGCGTTTTGATTTACAACAAAATAAAAACTCTTAATCAAAAATGGAAATATTCGGTTGATTTTTTACGCTTGCATCGTTACACGATTTCATTCACCCTATACATAAATGATTAGAAGCATCGAGATTGAATTTGTTTCAAATAAAAAACACCATCCTCTCAGATGGTGCCCCTGTATAAAACGTTGTTGGCTATTTATTTCAAAAGCATTTCAAGTTTTCTTTCTAACGCAGGCCCCCGTAAGTTTTTACCAATGATCTTTCCGTCCGGATCGATCAGGAAATTTTGAGGAATACTTGTAATACCAAACTGTTGAGCTACCCCATTTGTCCAGCCCTGCAGATCGCTTACATGGCCCCATTCCAATCCATCAGATTTTATGGCGTCGATCCATGAATCTTTTGCTTTATCAAGTGATACGCCCAATACGGTAAAATTTTTATCCTTGTATTTATTGTAATTGGCAACTACATTTGGATTTTCCTGGCGACATGGACGGCACCAGCTTGCCCAAAAATCAATTAATACGTATTTACCACGATAGGATGAAAATTTCACCAAGTTACCTGAAGTATCGGCCTGGCTAAAATCTGGTAATAGAGTTCCGATGGCATTTTTCTTTGCCTCAGTCAAAAGCTGCGTAATGTAAAGCCCCATTGGTGAAGCTTTCACTTCAGGAGTAAGCATATCATATAAACTTTCTGTAATAGCTGCTTCATCAGATAACTGGCTGTAGCGTATAATGGCCAGCGGTGCTATATAAGAACCCGGATGTTGTTTTACAAAATCTGTGTTAATGGCCAATGCGTTTGCAATAGCAACCGAATCGTAGGCGGCACCTTCTGCAAACAAACTTTGATAAGGAGCAAGCGCATTTACAAAATTTTCATATTCTTTGTGAGAACCGGAACCTTCAACAACCGCTTTTTCTATGGCATCTTTTGTACCAGTTACTTTAACTGCACTATTGTCTAAAAACAGGGTGATATAAGGCGGCTGGTTATTGAAAAGTATAATCTTAAATTCGGGCGTTGTCACTTTTCCTTTCAATACAAATGCATTGTTGGTAATGGTAGTTTCAGTTTCAGGAGCACCCGTTTGCCCATTTAACAAAGCCACTTTTGTACCAGGTGCAAAACCTGTAATTACTCCATTGATGATAAAACCATCCACTTCCTTAACATCTATTGCTTTTTTAATTGCAACAGTTTTAGTTGGTGCCGCAGTTTTTGCTTTGGGTTTTGTTTGGGCAAATGTTAACAGAGGAAATCCTAGTAATAAAAGAAGAAGTTGCTTCATAGTTATTTTAGTTGAACCTGCAATTTAAACTCTTTTTAAGGAATTAGAATTACGCCAGGATGGTATTTAAGAAATCTTTAGTAGAAACATCCGTGTTTGTTGAGTCATGCAATGCCTTGATGTAGGCGCTTCCGATGATAGCACCATTGGAATACTGACAGGCAGCTTCAAATGTTGCTTTATCCTTAATACCAAATCCCACCAATATGGGATTCAACAACTTCATATCCTGCAATTTTTTAAAATATGTTGACTGGTCGCTGATTGCCTTATTATTACCCGTAGTGGATGAAGAAGAAACCGCATATAAAAAACCGCTCGACAACTGATCAATTTTGCGGATACGTTCTTCGCCGGTTTCAGGCGTTACCAAAAATATAAACCGAAGATTGTGTTTTTCAAAAAGCTGTTGATAGTCAGTTTCAAATTCGTACATCGGCAGATCAGGCAATATTAAACCATCCACGCCTACGCTTGCAGCCATTTCACAAAATTTTTCCAGGCCATACTGAATAATCGGGTTCATATAACCCATTAAAATAACTGGTAAATGAATGGCAGGCCTAAGTGATTTTAATTGCTCGAATAACACCGCAATGCTCATCCCATTTTCCAATGCCACCATATTACTTTGTTGTATTACCGGGCCATCAGCCAGGGGATCGCTATAGGGCATACCAATCTCTATCAAATCAGCGCCATATTGTTGTAAAGATTGCAACACATTGAGCGTGCTATCCAACTCAGGATAACCGGCTGTGCAATACACATTCAACACCTTTGACTGCTTTTCTTTAAATAACTGGTCTATCCTGTTCATAGCTGTTGGAATTTTAATTCCATTTTTATAATTGATCTTTTTTATGTTAACGCATTGGGTCGATAAGTTGCCGATCAATCGATGTGATTCATGTAGGTTGCAAGGTCTTTGTCTCCTCTTCCACTCAGGCAAATTACTACCACATCATCTTTTTTAAAAGATAATTTACTCAATACAGAAAATGCATGTGCTGTTTCCAAAGCTGGTATGATGCCTTCCGTTTTGCTTACTTCAAAGGCGGAAGCCAGCGCCTCTTCATCGGTGGCACTCATAAATATTGCACGGCCACTGGTATATAAATGTGCATGCAGCGGGCCAATCCCCGGATAATCAAGACCGGCTGAAATGCTGTGTGGCTCTACAACCTGTCCATCTGCTGTTTGCATCAGCAAACTTTTGCTGCCATGTAAAATACCAGGTTTTCCTAATTGTGTGGTAGCTGCACTCATACCACTATCTATACCGCAACCAGCCGCTTCCACAGCTACCAGTTTTACAGAAGCATCATCCAGGAAATGATAAAAAGCACCTGCAGCATTGCTGCCGCCGCCAACACAGGCAATTACATGCGTTGGTAATTCGCTGCCTGTTTTTTCAAGCAATTGCTTTTTTATTTCTTCACTGATCACGCTTTGAAATCTTGCCACCATATCGGGATATGGATGCGGGCCAACCACGCTGCCTATAATATAATGCGTATCTACCGGGTTATTGATCCAGTCCCTTATAGCCTCATTTGTAGCATCTTTTAAAGTTTTGCTGCCGCTTAATGCAGGTATAACAGTTGCTCCAAGCATCTTCATACGGGCCACATTTGGCGCCTGGCGTTCAATATCTTTTTCGCCCATGTACACAATGCATTCCAATCCCTTTAGCGCACACACAGTAGCCGTGGCTACTCCATGCTGTCCTGCGCCGGTTTCTGCAATAATTCTCTTTTTACCCAATCGTATGGCAAGTAAAATTTGCCCGATGGTATTGTTTATTTTGTGAGCACCTGTATGGCAAAGATCTTCCCGCTTTAAATACACAGGCACGCCATACCTGCTGCTTAACCGTTCTGCCAGGAACAACGGAGTTGGCCTGCCTACATAGTCCGTCAATAACTGTTGAAACTCTTGCTGAAATGCAGGATCATACATTATTTCCAGGTATTGCTCCTGTAATTGTTTTACGTTGGGGTACAACATTTCCGGAATAAAGGCGCCGCCAAAACTTCCGTAATAGCCATGCTCGTTCACTCCCCAAATACCTGAATAATCTTTTTGCCGCTGTGCTGTTTCCATCATTTATAATGATTTAAAATCAATGTTTTTATTTTCAATTCTTTTTAGAAATTATTGGGCATTTTCTTAAAATACTCAGATAACAGATAGCTAATTTTTTTGTTCACCAGCGCTGGTATTTCATGGCTTCGACATGGGCAGAGTTTACACTGAGGAACGAAGTGCTCCGTTGAAAGTCATATTTCCATGGCATCATTTCAAGCCATATTATTTTTACAGAATTAAAACTTAAACAGCTTCCCAGGGAATTGAGTTCAGGATATAATAACAACTCATCATCATGATTTGTTATTTTTTCAATGCCTGTTTTAATTGTAACAACAGCGCCATATCTTTCACACCTGGGCTTTTTTCAATTTTGCTGTTTACATCAATACCAAAATAATCAGGATGTTTAAATGATTTTACTTTTGCTGCATCATCCACTCCAATGCCCCCACTTAAAAAAAATGGCTTTTCTATTTTACTTTTGCTGATCAGTTTCCAATCAAATTGCACACCCGTACCGCCCACTTTTCCATCTTTTGATGCGGTGTCGAACAAATAATAATCACACACTTCATCATAGTCTGCAATCATTTCATCAATAAATTTATCATCGGTTCCTTCAGCAATTGAAAATGCTTTTATCACTTCCACATCATCTGAAAGTTGCTCACACAATTCAGGCGTTTCATCACCGTGAAGCTGCACAACATCCAATCCATAATCATCTACCATCTCCATGATTTCATCGTAACCGGCGTTCACAAAAACACCTACTTTTTTCACATCAAAATCAGTTGTCTGCATTTCTTCTTTTGAAATTTTACCTACTACATACCTCGGCGATTCTTTATGAAAAATAAAACCGGCAAAATCTATATTTAATCCATCAAGTTGTTGCAATTGCTTCAACTGGGTAATACCACATACTTTTATATTCATTTTTTCTTTTTTCTGAATTATTAAAATTGTTGAATAAAGTTCTTAATAAGTTTCATGTCTTTTACGCCGGGCAACAGTTCAAATTTTGTATTGATGTCAATGGCAAACAATGCTTTTGCCTCCGGCTTTTTTTGAAATTCTTTTAGCATGGGTGCATCACCGGGTTCAAGGCCGCCACTTAAAAAATAAGGCTTACCAACGGTTAAGTTATCTAATTTGGCAAGGTCAATTTTTTTGCCTGTTCCACCATAGCCTGCACCTTCAGTATCAAACATAAACATATCGCACACATCCATAAACTCCTTAATTCTCCAGCCAATATTATCTGTGTCACTTATTCTAAATGCTTTTACCACTGAAATATAATCCGCTATTTTTTCGCAATAGCGGGCTGTTTCATCACCATGTAATTGTACCATGTGCAACCTGCACTCATCTACCATTTGCAACACTTCTTCAACAGATGCATTTACAAACACGCCTACTTTGTTGATATTATTTTCCTTTTTTATCTGGTTCGTTGTCATGTGGCGCAACACATACCTCGGCGACTTTGGATAAAAAATAAGGCCGGCAAATGTAGCCCCCACATCAGGCAACTGGGCCAGTTGCTCTTCCTGTGTTATCCCGCAAACTTTCACTCTCATTAAGTTCCTCGTTTAAGTTGTTGAACAAAATCAGCAAAAGCAATCGTTGGGTCGGCTTGTTTCATAAAATTTTCTCCAATTAAAAATCCTTTGAAACCCGCCTTTTTGAAAACGCCAATCGTTTCAACATCGTGTATTCCACTCTCGGCAATTTTTATTTTATCTGTCGGAATATTTTTACTCAATTCAATGGATCGGTTAATGTCCACTGTAAAAGTTTTTAAGTCCCTGTTATTAACGCCCACTATTTCCGTTTCATCACAAATATGTTGCAACTCCTCCGCATTGTGAATTTCTAACAACACTTCCAGTTGTAATGTTTTTGCAAAGCTGGCCAACTGCTTCACCCGCTGAGGTGTAAGGCAGGCTGCAATTAAAAGTATTACATCAGCGCCCATTGCTTTAGCCTCAATTACCTGGTACTCATCTATCATAAAATCTTTACGCAGAATGGGAATATTATTCACCCTTGCTTTTAAAAGATCTTCTTTTGATCCGCCAAAAAAATGATTGTCGGTTAATACAGACAGGCAACTTGCATGATGTGCTGTATAAGCCCTGGTAACTGTTTCCACATCTGCCACCCCATTGATAATTCCTTTGGATGGCGATTTGCGTTTAAACTCTGCAATGATCCCGGTTTTGGTTTCATCCAGTAAGTATTGCTTTAAAGAAAATGGCTGCCGGTGAAACAAATCATTTTCCATCAATAATTCTGCAGGCATTTTCAACCTGGCTTCAGCCACTTCAATCTTTTTATGCTCAATGATTGTATCTAAAATATTCATACTTATTGATGGCTTACCGCCTGGAATGTATCCTTAAAACTTATACGTTAATAAATTTATACGCTAAATACATGGAAAATTTTCAGTTCATACTTTACAAAGAAGTGGCAAATTTACATACTTTTCAAAGTTATACCGGCTTATCAGGCGCAAAGTTTATTAAGGGCCGCCAGAGCTTTTCCACTTTCAAGACTGTCAACCGCCAATTGGTAACATTCATCATAATTGGCATACTTGCCGGTACACTGCAATGCCATGGCAGAGTTGGCCAACACCACTGAATTTTGGGCCCAGGAACCATTCCCATTTAAAATGGAAGTAAATATTTTCGCCGCTTCCTGTACGGTATCTCCACCATAAATATCACTGGCCTGTACAGTTCTTTTACCCAGCGATTCGGCGCTCATAATTCTTTCACCTTCGTTTGTAATTACCTTGGTATCGCCGGTTAATGAAATTTCATCATAGCCATCAAGACTGTGAATGATGGTAAAATTTTTATCAGTTTCCTGTAACAGGTAATTGTAAATTCTGGCCATCTCTAAATTATAAACTCCAACCAATTGATGTTTTGGAAATGCAGGATTTACCATTGGCCCCAGCATATTAAAGAAGGTACGAACACCTAAATTTTTGCGAACCGGCCCCACCACTTTTAAAGCAGGATGAAATAAAGGCGCATGTAAAAAACAAATATTGGCTTCATCCAGTTCCTTTCGTAAAGTGCCCTGGTCATTTTTAAATTTATATCCCAGTTGCTCCATTACATTACTGGAACCACTAATGGACGATGCACCATAATTGCCATGTTTGGCAACTTTATTACCGGTACCTGCCACAATAAAACAACTGAGTGTTGAAATATTAAAGGTGTTTTTTCCGTCGCCACCTGTACCCACAATGTCCATCACTTGTTGTCCATCCAGGTTTACCGGAATACACAGTTCTAACAGCGCATCTCTAAAACCCTGCAGTTCTTCAATGGTTATACTACGCATCAGGTACACTGTTATGAAAGAAGCAATCTCGCTTTCATTGTACACTTCACGGGAAATATTGAGCAGTACCTCCCTGGCCTGATCTCTCGAAAGGCTTTTATGTTCAAACAAAAAATTCAAAATTTTTTTCATGACTCCATTTATTTAAGAATACACTTGTTAATACTTTATGTTCTCTTTAGGTGACACCGAATTTCTGCAGCGGTTCACCCGACTAGTTTTGTTATTTCTTCAACCAATTTCTCAGCATCTTTTCACCTGATGGCGTTAGTACACTTTCCGGGTGAAACTGCACCCCTTGTACATCGTAGGTTTTGTGCTGCATGGCCATATTATATCCATTGGCATCACGGGCAGTTACTTCCAGTTCTGCAGGGAAATTTTTGTCACTTACTATCCATGAATGATACCGGCCTACTTCAATCTCATCTCCCAGGCCCTGTAAAATTTCTGCATGTTGATTCAGCACTTGTATAGGTGTTGAAATGCCATGATAAACCGTACTTAAATTTTCGAGGGTACCACCAAATGCTTCACCAATAGCCTGGTGGCCAAGGCACACACCTAAAATTGATTTACTGGCTGCATATTCCTTTATGAGTGGCAACAATAATCCAGCCTCTTCCGGAATACCCGGACCGGGGGACAGTATGATTTTATCGTAGGCTTTTACCTGTTCAAGCGCTATCTGATCGTTGCGAAATACTTCCACTTTTTCATGCGTAATTTTTTCTACCAGGTGAACAAGGTTGTACGTAAAAGAATCATAATTATCAAATACCAATATTTTCATCTCAAATATTTTGCGCCAGTATGATGGCTTGTTTTAATGCATTTAATTTATTGTTCACTTCCTGTAATTCGCTTTCAGGATTGCTTGCAGCTACCACACCTGCGCCTGCCTGGTAAACCAAAGTATTGTTCCTGCTTAAAAAAGTGCGGATCATAATGGCATGATTGCAACTGCCATCAAAACCAATACAGCCAATGGCTCCACCATAATAACTGCGTACAGTTGGCTCATTGACATTGATGAGTTGCATGGCTTTAAACTTTGGTGCACCACTTAAAGTACCTGCCGGAAAACTAACTGCCAATAGCCTGAATGGATTTGTTTCGGGACCAACTTTGCCGGTTACTTCACTCACCAGATGTATCACATGCGAATAGTAATTCACTTTTTTATATTGGGTAACTTCTACTTCTGTACACATGCGGCTCAGATCGTTTCGTGCAAGATCAACCAGCATTACATGCTCCGCATTTTCCTTTACATCGTTTTCCAATTGAATGGCCAGGGCCTGGTCGGTTTCATCATTGCCGGTTCTTTTAAAAGTTCCTGCAATGGGATGAACGATGGCTTTACCATTTTTTACAATCAGTTGACTTTCCGGGGAAGAGCCCAGTAATTTATAATCGCCGTAATCGAAATAAAACAGGTAAGGACTTGGGTTAATGCTACGCAACGCACGGTAAACATTGAACTCGTCTCCTGTAAATGATTGTTGAAAACGCCTGCTAAGTACAATCTGAAAAACATCTCCACGATGACAACTTGCTATCCCTTTTTTTACTATTTCAACATAAGCAGCATCCGTTAAGTTAGAAGTTTCTGTACCTTTTGATTTGAAGGGAAAAGTGGGTACATCTTTACTCTTTATTAAACTTTCAATCAATTCAATTTCACTATCAATATTTGTAATACCGTTTTCACAAATAAACAATTCATCTTTAAAATGATTGATCACAATTACATACTGGTACAACCGGTAACGCATCAGGGGAATGATTGGTTTTGCTGAAGCATCTGCGTTTTTTGGTGCATCCAGTTTTATCGTATCAAAAAATTGTACCGCATCGTATGTGCTGTATCCAAACAATCCCTGCGCTACATTCATGGGGCCGGGTAAGGCTTCCTTTATTTCGAAACGTTGTACAAAATCCCAAAGTATTTCGGGTACCAGTGCAGGATTCTTAATAGCCATTTTTTCTGCAGGTTGTGCAGGCAGTTTGAATTCTATTGTTGTGGTGTCGGTAATCTCAATACCTGCAATGGCGTTGATTCCAATAAAGGAATAGCTGTTTTCACCAGCATGAAAATCTGCGCTTTCTAACAAAATTGTGTCCCTAAAGCGATCCCGAAGCCTGAGATAAATGCCCACCGGCGTATATACATCCGCCAATAGCTTTTTAAAAGTAGTTTGAATTTGTATTTTTTTCATAAGCACCTACATCTCCTACCGGAGCTTTTAACTTAATGCCCAAACCGGCTAATTTGCCCTTGAAAGTTTGGTGTTTAAGCGGTTAAGAAAATCAGTTTTTTAATCTTTTTTTACAAATGTTTAAAAACAAAAAACCCCAACACAATGTGTCGGGGCCTGAATATTTTTATAAAAAATCAATAGCTATGCGACACATCAAAACATTGACTGCCACCACCAACTATTGTTATTTAAATTATTTTTTTTCATTTGCTGATGCAAAGATGTGGGTAATTCATTTAAAAAAAAACTTTTTTTTAAACCGTAAAATAAATATTCCCTGTACAATAATCACCAGGGTCTGTATAAAGCATCGGTTTAAAACCGTAGTCTCAGTTTGGGGTTTGGCTCAATTTTTATACCTTATTTAATTGATTAACTTCAATTAAAACTTACGATATGAATATTATCATTTTTGGTGCAACGGGCATGGTTGGAAAACAATTGGTAAAGCAGGCTTTGTATAAAGGCCATCATGTAAAAGCTTTTGGTAGAAATGTGTTTACAGAAGATTTACCGGAGGACGAAAAACTTGAACTGATTCAGGGCGCCCTGTTTGATGAGGGGCAGGTTTATAAAGCAATCAGTGGTTGCGATGCTGTACTCTCTGTGTTGGGTGGTGCAAAAAATGATACCGATGTTACAAGGTCGCTGGGGATGAAAAATATTGTAAAACAAATGCAGGCAGCAGGTGTAAATCGCATCGTGGCATTAGGTGGCATGGGTTCGTTAAATGTGAGTGAGGAAGATGAAACCCTTATTTTAGATACTCCCGATTACCCGGCTCAATTTTTTCCTGTAAGTAAAGAACATTACAAGGCATTCCAATTTTTAAAAGCGTCCAGTCTCGAGTGGACATTTGTTTGTCCCGGTGACATTATAGATGCGCCACCAACGGGATCATTTGTCACCAATGCGGATTACCCGCCTACCCCAAATAATAACAAAATCAATAGCGGAGATCTTGCGCTATTTATGTTGAATGCAATTGAAAAGCATGAATATATTTCACATCGGGTTGGAATATCTAATTAAAAAACAACTTTTTTTTAGCACACATTCATTCATTTTTAATTACTGTTTATCGGCTTTTCATTGCAATTGATAAATATATTTATCAAAATTTAATATCCACATTTATAGAGAAGTGATGGATTATTGGATTATGCGGTATAACAAGATGTTAAAACTATTGGAATGGAAGGTGATGCATAAATTTTAGCATTTACAATAACATTTTGAATTTACATTGGCATAATATTTTCCTTATTGCTGTAAAACAAATTAATTGATAAAACATCTACTTCTTTCAGCCTTATTATTTTGTGGTGCCGCCAAAGCGCAGACGATCGAAAGCATTTCTGTGAATCTTTATACAGACAGTTTAAAAAAGGGCACTTACAATTATATCAATGTGGACGGGCTTTTAACAAACGGCCGTTATATTCCGCTTGATAGCAATACCATTATTTTTCAGTCGTCAGCAGGGAAATTTTATGGCAACAGTTTATTAATCGACAACAATTTTACCGGGCAAAAAGTGACAATCAATGTAATATCACGCAAGAACAGTGCGATGCACCAACAATTTGATATCTACATCAAAACAAAAGCAGACAATGAGCAATTAAAAACAGTGGATGAGTTGATGAATGATGTCAAAGGCCAGTCAAAGAAAAACAGGCGAGGCAGGGCAAGGTAATCTCAATATTTTATACCTGATCCAGGTACATAAAAAAAGGTCAGACTTTTCGGCCTGACCTTTTTCAATTTATTTAAGCAAATTTTTTCGCATCTTCCAAAAACTTGGCAAGACCACTATCTGTCAATGGATGTTTTAATAATCCTGTTATTGAATCAAGCGGGCAGGTGCAAACATCTGCACCGGCTTCTGCACATTTAATGATGTGATTTACATTCCTGATGGAAGCAGCCAATATTTCAGTTTTGTAACCCTGTATTGTAAATATCTGGCGCAACTGGTGAATCAGTTCCATACCGTCCCAACCTGTATCATCTAATCTGCCAATAAATGGTGAAACGTATTTAGCGCCTGCTTTTGCAGCAAGGATAGCCTGGCCGGCAGAAAAAATCAATGTACAATTGGTTGCAATACCATTGTCGGTAAACCATTTGATTGCTTTTACGCCTTCTTTTATCATGGGTACTTTTACAATGATATTCGGATGAATGGCCGCAAGCTTTTTACCTTCTTCAACCATCGTTGCAAACTCAGTGGTTACTACTTCAGCACTGATGTCGCCATCTACCATTTCGCAGATTGTTCTATAGTGATTGGTTACGGCTTCTTCGCCTTTGATGCCTTCTTTAGCCATTAGGGATGGATTGGTAGTTACACCATCCAATATTCCCATGTCATTTGCTTCTTTAATTTGAGCAAGATTCGCTGTATCTATAAAAAATTTCATAATATAAAATTCTCACCTGATGTGAGTTTGTTTTAAAGGTGTTAATGAAAAGGTTTCCTGCAAAAGTAAAATAATTGGAACATTAAAGTTCAAACTATTTATAAAGATTAAGTTATCTATGTTAGAAAAGGATTTGAAAATAAACAATCCTTCGGTAGTGGGCATAAAAATGGCAAGTTACTTACATCGCACCGCTCAACCATCTACCCTTGCTACCTTCCGGTCCTGGGGGAGTTCAACAGGAGCTGGTCGTATAAGACTTGCCGGTGCAAATATACGGGCTATGTTTTTATTAAGCGAAAAATTACAGCAATAATTATTTATTCAAAAAATAATGCCGGGCACATCTGACCTGGTATTTAATTTTCCAATGCCAATTAACTGATCGTATTGATCGGTGAAGGATTTATAATAGACCAATATGGTGTAGGTATTTTCGGTTTCCCAATAGTTGTCGTCCAATAATGTTTGTTGTGTTGGATCATTTTTATCTACCAGCATATATCCGTAACTGTAATAACCCTGCTTTAAATACTGATCATTTTCATAAATACCTTTCTCTTCATTGAACTGCATTTTTGTTGCTTCATTTAATTTATAATCTGTAAGCTGGCCAAAAAGGTAAAGGTCCTTATCCGGGTAAGGCTTTTGCGAAGGTGTGAGAAAACTAAATTCAGTGGTAGCATAGTCTCCCTGCCAATATGGATTAATGCTTTCATAAGTTACAACCTCGTACATGCCATTTAAATCGGGGTAATAAATATATCGTTGACTCGCCCGGTCAATATCAGGCTTTACATAAATTTTGGTAGCCGACTTGGAATAGTCTGCCTTTGCTACCCGATCACTTTGCAAACGAAAACTTCTTAGATCAAGCCATCGCCATTCTTTACCTCCTGGAAAAACAAAATTATTTTCTGTGTTATACTCCAATGAATTGCCACGTACAAATGTAGGTGCAACATTTCCTATGGCATTGTCCCATCGATTGTTTTGCATCACCAGCACTTTTATTTGCTGGCTCGCATTAAAGGCATTCAATCCCTCCAGGTTAACGCCGAATTTTATACGCTGATGGGTTTTAAAATACTGGGGTGTAAATGGCTGTATAAACTGTGCTATCACTGAAGATTTTGGTTGCAGCACTAGCATGGCACGGGTAAAGGCAAGTTTGCTTGTATCGCCATCTAAATAAACTTTTAACAAATAATTGCCGCTGCGGGTAGGCACCGAATTTGTCTCCGGTAAAATAACTTGGTAATGCGTATATCGTGTAAATGAAATAGAAGAATAGCGATAGTTAGTGATGCGTTGCTGGGTAAATCCTTTTATATAATCAAACGGACTCATTTGAACAGGCTTCCAGTTATAATCGCACAACTGGTAAGTATAATAATAGCTTTTTACATTTCCATCCATATCATCGAAATGGAGTTCGAGCCGGTCGGTACTGTTTATTTTATAGATTGGTAATGCACGCTGATCACCATAAGTATGTAATCGTACGGTATGAATATTGCTTTTGTAAATGGCTTCAGGATTGGTTTGTGCCGTAGCTGAAGTAACGCAAATAAAGCAAGCAAGCGATAAACCCAACAATTTAAAAAGATGCATGTAGTCGTTTAAATATTTACTTTTGAAAGATACCAAAATTATGCCGATTGAATATTTCCTTCTTTATAGCAAACAGAATAGCCTTTAACCGCCAGAATACTTTTTCACGCTTTATCATAAGGCTTGCAATTGGTGCAACTGCTGTTAGTGTTGCAACCATGATTGTAGCACTCAGTTTTGTAAACGGTTTTCAGCAGGTTATCAGCAATAAAGTGTTTAGCTTTTGGGGACATATTCATGTGCAACAGGATATTGAAAACAGGACCAGCATTGCCGAGGAATACCCCATTACAAGGAACGATACTGTAGAACAGGTTATCCGTAATATTCCTGATGTAAAAACAGTTGAACGATACGCCACCAAATCGGTGATACTTACTTATGGTACCGATATAGAAAGCATACTGGTAAAAGGCATCGATTCATCTTTTGATTATACGAGGCTACAACCATTTTTAGTGGAAGGTAAATGGGTGTCATTTGCGGATAGTGGGTATAGTAAGGAAATTAATATATCTGCCTATACAGCCAACCAGTTAAACATAAAAGTAAATGATACCTTGCTGGCATTCTTCATACAACAGGATGGCAGAAAGCGGCCCAGGAAAGTGAAGATAGCAGGGATATTTAAAACTTCAATAGAGGAATATGACCACCAGTTTGGTATCTGCGACATCAACCTGATAAGACGCATGAACGACTGGAAGCCGGATCAGATAGGCGATTATGAAGTATTTTTAAAAGATTACCAGCTTATAGATTCCATTGCTAAAATCATCAAGGCTGAAACTCCGCAGGGATGGAACAGTAAAACCATCAAAGAAATTTATCCCAATATATTTGACTGGCTCGGATTGCAGAATGATATTAAATTAATATTGATCGGCATTATGATGGTGGTGGCCGTTGTAAACCTGGTTACCTGCCTGCTGATAATTGTGTTGGAAAGAACAAGGATGACGGGCATATTAAAAGCAGTGGGTGCAAGTGACTGGGATGTTCAAAAGATATTTTTATTCAACACAGCCATTATTGCATTTGCAGGTGTAATTATTGGCACCATGCTGGGCCTGGGAATAAGCTGGGTGCAAAATGCAACCGGCTTTATTAAGCTTGATGAAGAAGCTTATTATATGCGTGCTGCTCACGCCGATATTGTTTGGTGGCAGGTAGTGTTAGTGGACCTGGTTACACTGGCAATTTGTTTTGCAACACTGATCATTCCCACATTGCTGGTAAAAAAGATTGAGCCGGTAAAAGCAATTCAATTCAGGTAGATGATTTTGCTTGAATCAATGCATAAATGACAAGGGATCAATTTGTGCATTTTAAATTGCTCCATAAAGATAAAAAGTACAAGTCCCGCTTTGAGAGCCGGGATGAAGTGCAACTGCCTTTCGTTCCTCAAGGCGTTGCAGCTAACAGGTGCGACGCCACCGAAGCTTAATTGAAATACAAGTGCCGGGCTAATAAAATCAAAATGAGGCAAACTGCATTTCATTCAACATTTATCATTAAACATTCAACATAATAAAAAAATGCCTTGCTCATAAAAAAGCAAGTTATTTACACAATGTGCGATAAGATGATACCCGCAGCCACAGCGGCATTCAATGATTCTGCATCGCCCATTTTTGGAATGGTAATTTTTTGATTGGCTAATTCCATTACTTCGTAACTGATACCTTTTGATTCGTTGCCTATCACCACAATGCCTTCTTTAACATTCCCTATTTCTTTTATGTTTTTACCATCCAGCGCCGCAGCAAAAATGTTGATGCCATCCAATTGGTGTAGCCAATCGTATAAATTTTTATAGGTTACATTCACCCTTCCAAGGCTTCCCATGGTACTTTGCACAACTTTAGGATTGTACACTTCAACCGAGTTTTGGGAGCATACAATATCGCTTATACCAAACCAGTCCGCAATGCGGATGACGGTGCCCAGGTTGCCCGGATCCTGCAGGGTATCCAGTGCCAGTATGAGTTTACCCTTTACAACCGGCTGGTGTGGTTGTGCTTTTTTAAAGACAGCCAGCACATTATTTGGGGTGCTGAGAGCAGAAATTTTTTCGAGTTCATGACTGGCCACAACCTGTATGGGCCCTTTATAATTTTTACGGATAGTCACTTCATTTTCGCTCATCCACTCCTCTACACCCAATACCTGTTCACATTCAAATTTGCCACTGTGCAATAACTCCAGTACTACTTTATTACCTTCGGCAATAAAACTGTTTTCTGCATCCCTGAATTTTTTGTGGTGCAAACTTTGGATATATTTGGTATATGTTTTGCTTAACATTGTTTCTTAATAATTTATCTTTGTAGTGTGCCTCATAAAACAAAATTTATTGGTTTTCTTAAGAATTTATTTCTCTTATCGCTGGTATTGGCTTCCTGCACTTTTCCCCGAAAATATCAAAAAGGTAAACCATTTGTTTTTAAGAACAACATCGACCTGAATGGCGGAGGTTTTAACAAAGATCAAAGAAATTCATTACAACAGAAATTATTTGGCCTTTTAGATGATAGCGCTAAAGTGAATGTAAAAGACTTTCTATTTTTATTTCACTTTATAAAAGAGCCACCTGCGTATGATAGCGGCTACACAGCAGTGTCGGCACAAAACATACGAAACTCATTGTTTCACCTTGGCTATTACAATGCCCAGGTTGCTTACACAGCAGATACCACTCACTATGGAAAGCAGGAACGGGTAACCGTTAAATACACTGTCGATGCAGGCAACCCAACGCTAATTGACTCCATCAGTTACCGGCTACAAATTCCCGAATTACAACAACTGGCCCAGGAAAGCAAAGACAAAGCGCTTCTAAAAAAAGGCGAGCCCATCAGTAAGGCAAATGTATTGGGCGAAATAAGCAGGATGGTAGAACTGTACAGAAACTATGGCTACTACAAATTTACCTCAGAAGACTTAAGGCTTAGAGGCGACACAACCATTGCAGCGTTGACAACAATTTCGGATGATCCGTTTGAAAATCTACAACTATTGGAAGAAGCCAATCGTGAGCGTGACCATCCAACCATTAAACTCGCCTTATTGCAAAACCCACTGAGCGATACTGTTCGGCTGATGAAATATTATATCAACAAAGTTTATATCTATCCCGATTATAATGAAGCAGATGCTACCAATAGTGCGCCTTATTTAGAAGACACATCAAAAAACGGCCTCTACATAATCCGCTATCATAAAAAACTTTTTCGCAATGGATTCCTGGTTCGCAACATGGCTATTAAAAGTGGTGAAATTTACCGGCTGGATGAATACAATAAAACATTGAGTAATTTTTCAAAAACCGGTGTATGGCAAAACGCCAATATTCAGATTGTTGAAAACAAGGACAGTGCTCATAAAATTGATATGATTGTGCAGTTGTTGCCTGCTAAGAAATTTGGATTTGAAGCAAATATAGAAGCCAGTTATTCTGCCAGTAGCAATAGCAACAACGCAAGTATTGCAAATGCAGGCAACCTGTTGGGACTCTCTTCTAACCTTAGTTTACAGAATCGAAATGTTGGAAAAAGCGGCACAAAAATGACGCATGCTTTAAGAGCAGGTATTGAATTAAATCTTAATTCACAGGTAGGAACAAACAGCAAACTCAACTCTACTGAACTGAGCTATACCAATACCATTACTTTTCCGAGGCTTATTGGTCCCATTAAATATTTTACCCGAAACAAACCGTTGGTTACCCAGCAATCATTTATCAATATTGTGCCGGCTTATACAAATCGCATCAATCTATTCAACCAATTGTCGGCCAGCGTTGCCTTTGGTAATGAGTGGAGTGAAAAAAGCAACCGGAAAAATATTTTTAAACTGCCCAATATAGAGTACTCATACCTGTACAACCAATCTGATAGTTTTAAGAAAACACTGGATTCCAATTCTTACCTGCGCTATTCATTCAACACGGCATTGGTAATAGGAACCAGCTACGGTTATTCGTCAACCTATATTAATCCAAAACATCCGGGAAGGCAACGAACTTTCAGGTGGAACATAGAAGAGTCGGGATTGCTATTGGGCCGCTTTAACCTGTTCAAAAAACAGTTGAGACAGTTTATAAAAACTGATTTGGAATACACGTACGTAATTGGGGGCAATACAACTTCCCGCATTTTCCGGGTGTTTGCAGGGGTTGGTATTCCCATCGGAAGGGGCGACTCTTCCCTACCCTTTTTTAAACAATATTTTGGTGGTGGGTCCAATAGTATGCGTGGCTGGCCAATTCGAGGCATAGGGCCGGGTGCAAAGCCGCTTGCCCCCTACAAATCGTTTGCGCTTAATGATCGTACCGGCGATGTAAGGTTTGAAATAAATGGTGAGTTTCGCTACAACATCGCACAAATAATTCCTAACTCACTTGCCTTAAAAGGCGCTTTGTTTGCAGATGCCGGAAACGTTTGGAATTTTAGAAATACAAACATCAATGGCGGGCCGGATAGTTTACAATTTCAATTAAAAAACTTTTATAAACAGTTGGGAGTTACGGTGGGCACAGGTTTCAGGTTCGACTTTGATTATTTTCTGATTCGTTTCGATTTTGGTTTTCGTGTTAAACGGCCGGATATTGCAAAAAATTATGGATGGCAATTTCCTGATATTAATTTTAATAATCTTTTCAGAAAAGGTGAATTGGTTCCAGATCCGGATCATCCCGGGGCAACCATCAATGATGAGCGTTACCGCATCTGGCGTTACCAGAATTTCAACTTCACCATTGGGCTTAGTTATCCTTTTTAGTGTGATTTTTACTATCTCAAAATATATCAACCGGCAACTTTGTTGGCGTAGCTGAAAATATCCCGGGTGTTGGAATTTCTAAAATATAATTGTTACTAAAAAATTATTTAGGGGTAATTTTTTGTTTGCCAGCATTGGCATTTTATAGGACCGACGTCGGCGACGCTCCGTTCAAATTCATATTTTCATGGCATCATTTTCCACCATTATCTTTTTACAGCATTCAATTCAAATAGCTTTTAAGTATTGTATTTTATTCACTTGCTGAATTTTGTTGCAGGCTTCTTTCAAACTCTTCCATTGAAAGTGCGTTGTCTGTTTTGAACTCACCAATCCGCGTTCGGCGCAGGCTACTGAGGTATCCGCCACATCCCAACGCCGCACCAAAATCATTGGCCAAACTTCGTATATAGGTACCTGTTGAGCACACCACTTTAAATTCCACAACCGGCAAATTGATAGCGGTTATTTCAAAACTATAAATTGTTATTGGCCTTGCTTTTAATTCCACCTCCACTCCCCTTCTTGCCAATTCATATAATGCAACACCATCCTTTTTTATGGCTGAATAAATGGGAGGAAGCTGTTCAATTGCACCAATAAACGGAGCAGTTGCAGCCTGTATCATTTCATCGGTTAATAAACTATAATCTTTTTGCTGTTCGGGTAAACTTTCCAGGTCGTATGTAGGTGTAACGGAACCCAAAGTAATACTGCCGGTGTATTCCTTTTCCTGCGCCATGTATTCATTTATCTTCTTGGTAAACTTTCCCGTACACACAATCAACAAGCCGGTAGCCAGCGGATCGAGTGTACCTGCATGGCCAATTTTTTTTATCTGCAACAAGCTCCGCATTTTACGCACTACATCAAAGGAAGTCCAGTGAATGGGCTTATCAATTAATAATACTTTTCCTTCCAGGTAAGGTAATTGCAGGGCAGGATCAATTGGTATGCGCTCTCTGCGTTCAGCCTTTACAGGGGCTTCTTCGCCGGCAGCAATTAATTTATTGGTATATCTTAAACGGTAAGTTTCTTTACGGGCCACATTGATAATTTCTGCAAAAATAGGTAATGTTTGTTGGGGGTGGCGTTGAGTGTTTCAGATGGGCTTTTAAGTTCATAGTTGATGGTTCATTGTTCATAGTAAATGCATACTCTAACTTTATATTGAACATTTAACATTAAGCATTTATCATTCAACATAATTTTTTAAATGGCTTGCCTTGCTTTTAACTCCAGGTATTTATTGATGGCATTTACGGTTAGGTTTTCCGGTGCCGTTAATATGGAGAGGATGCCATATTTTAATAGCTCTTTTACAATAAGCCGCTTTTCGTATGCAAATTTTTCAGCAATGGTTTTTACATATACTTCTTCAAGATTGGTTGCATCCTGCACTGACAATTGTTTCAACTCTGTATTCTCAAAAAATACAACCATCAACAAATGGTGTTTGGCAATAGAACGCAAAAAATTGAGCTGACGTTTTAACCCGGATAAAGATTCAAAATTGGTAAACAATATCATCAGGCTACGCTGCTTTACCCTGTTACGCAATTGCAGGTAAAGCATTTCGTAATCGCTTTCCAAAAAGGAGGTTTCCTGGTTGTACAACAGTTGCAGGATATTGGCTTGCTGAATGGGCTTGCGATCTGCAGCAAGCATACTGCCCAGTTTATTATCAAAAGTAATGAGGCCTACCTTATCCTGTTTTTGTAAACAAATATTGCTTAAAACCAATGTACTGTTGATGGCATAATCCAACAGGCTCAAATCGCCAAATGGCATTTTCATTAAGCGTCCTTTATCAATGATACAATATACCTGCTGGCTTTTTTCATCGGTAAAATTGTTTACCATCAATGAAGTTTTACGGGCCGTTGCTTTCCAGTTGATGGTGCGGATATCATCGCCTCTTACATATTCCTTTATCTGCTCAAACTCCATACTGTGGCCAATCTTACGCATGCGTTTGTTTCCATGTTCAGATTGTATGGTGGTTTTTGACAACAATTCATATTTACGCAATTGCATAAATGAAGGATAGACATGCACGTTAACTGCAGCCGCAATATCATGCCGCCGCAGTATTAATCCCAATCGGGATCTTATATATAAAATGATATTTCCAAATTCGTATTCGCCCCGTTCTGTTGGCCTTAAACTATATTGAATACTTTTTCTTTCACCAGCTTTAAAGCGGTGTTTAATAACAAAATCACGCTGTTGAAATTGCACCGGCAATTCATCAATAATGTCCATTTCAACCTCAAAACGAATGGTATTGGTAATGTCGAGTGTTACTTTATTTTCATCCCCATTGCTAAAACGTTCTGCTGCTATCCTTCTGGCCAAAGGCAATTTGCTTAACAGAAAAAGAAAAATATAGTCTATCACAACCAATACTAAAAAAACATAAAAGGCAGTTTTGGGAACTATAAAAAAAGCCGGCAAAAAGAATGACACAACAAATAAAAAAGCACAGACACCCCCAGCTAAATAAAAGCGGTTAGTGAGGTATAAATTGCCAATATATTTTTTAACAGGTGTCATAAAAACCGTCCTAAATTGGAACAGAATGATGTTTTAAATGTGGAACTTAAAGTTTTGAATGGTTATAAACAGTAGTCAATATATTTACCTCGGCACTTCTATATTTTTCAAAATACTTTCTATCAGGTCATCTGCAGTTAACCCTTCCATTTCTTTTTCGGGTGTTAAAATAATGCGATGCCTTAGTACTGGTGATGCCATCTCCTTGATGTCTTCCGGTGTTACAAAATCTCTTCCCTTCATGGCGGCCCAGGCTTTGGAAGCCCTTAGTATGGCAAGGGATGCCCGGGGCGACGCACCCAGGTACAAGGCAGGATTGTTCCTGGTTTCATTCACAATTTTTGCAATAAACTCTATCAACCTCGTTTCAATTATCACCCCATGAATTGTTTCTCTGAATTGCTGAATAGCCAGTGGTGACAATACTTTTTGCACTTCTTCCAGCAACTGCGCCTGTGTTCTTCCATGCTGGTTATTCAATATGCCGATCTCTTCCTGTAAGGTTGGATACTGCACATCTATCTTAAAAATAAACCGGTCCAACTGGGCTTCCGGCAGGCGATAGGTTCCTTCCTGCTCTATAGGATTTTGAGTTGCAAGTATGATAAAAGGAAAGCGCATTTGGTGGGTAATGCCATCAACTGTTACCTGCCGCTCTTCCATTACTTCAAATAGTGCTGCCTGGGTTTTTGCAGGGGCACGGTTAATTTCATCAATCAAAATAATATTACTAAAAATGGGACCCGGCTTAAAATAAAACTCTCCCTCCTTCGGATTAAATACTGAAGTACCAACAACATCACTTGGCATCAGATCCGGCGTAAACTGTATCCTGGAAAAATCAATATCAATCACCTTCGCTATCAGTTTTGCCGTAAGGGTTTTCGCAACACCCGGCACACCTTCTATCAATATATGTCCATCGCACAACAAACCGATGATTAGAAGATCCAGCATCCTGTGCTGGCCAACAATCACTTTGCCAATTTCAGTACGAATTTTGTCCATGCCTTCGTTCAATCCCGACAGGTCGATGCGTTGTTGAAAAATGCTTTCTTCCATTATAGTTGGCTTTTATTAAAATTTTCTATTTGATGATTTAGTGACAATAATAATTCATCGCTGATATTGCCTGACTGCTGTATTTCCCGGATAGTAGCAAAAAGGATTTCCGTTTTTTCCTGCGTATTATTTGATTTTCTTGCCAGGGTTGCGATAAATTCATCATTAAAAAGGCTGGTGTTTAAAAAGTATTGGTTACGGATTTGTTCCAGGAAATAAGTGATCAGCTTATCTGCAATATTACGGTTATCTTTCTTTTGCAGGTACAGGCGCCCGATTGTTTCTGTAAAGGCAATGGTGGTGTTTGTATTGGCAGGGATGGCTTCTACAATGCGCTGTCTTCTTTTTCCGGCAAAGAAAATATAAAGCAACAACAGCAAAAACAATATCCAGAAAGCCCATTTCATTGCGGGATATTTAAACAATACCGAAAAGGTTGAGTTACCTCCTTCAGATGGCCTGTAGTTGCGTTTGTTATAATAATCGTCCCAATAAACATGCTGGGGCATTGATGGCGTGTAAGAAAAAAGATGCTGGAAATAATTATAGTTATCACGTTGCAATAAAAAATAATTACTCAATGCCCTTGGTTCTGTATGTAGATAAAAACGCCCTTTTCCATAATACACGACTATGTAATTTGGACCAAAATTATTTTTTCCCAATACCACCGACCGGGCCTTGTTCATTTTTGAAAAGTGATTGTAAAAAGGAACATAAAAATACTGGTATGTGATGGATGCTGCACTAACCGGTGGCGTTAGTTCCACCGAAGTATATTTTAAGTCGGGCATCATTTGGTTGAGGTAGGAATTGGTTTTTACTTTACATTCCAAAGTGTCTAACAATAAAGTATCGATCTGGTCGCTGGATATAAACATGCTGTTACCATCGTACACATAAGCCAGCATGGCATTCACATCTGGCCTTGATAAAAACAAACTTTTGCTGATGCTAATGTAAACTGCAGCCGTATCGTTTATTTTTTGCCAGCTCTTTTCAAAACTTACTTTTGCATCATTGATAGAGTTATGAATAAAATACTGCTCCACCTGTTGATGCAAAACGTAGGCTCCAAAAGGATTTACATCTTTCTTTGAATAAGTTTCGTTGAGTGGGGGAATAGCATTTTTATTTCCACCGCAGGAAATAAAAAATACCGCAAATAACATGCAGGTGATATATGCCAGTTGCTTTTTCACTTACAGTAGTACGGAGTTAAACTGTTTAAACTTATGTTGTATCGGGGTAAATATTTTTTCATCAATATCAAATGCACCGTACCAGGCATATTCGTAATTTAAAGTAAGTGCAGCAAACTCCTGCTTATAATTTTTTCCACTCAGCTCCTGCACATATTCATAATTGGTTTTATCGGGTGCAAATGTTATTACTTCTTTTATGGTAAGTTTCTGAAGCGTTTGAAGGTAAAGATACCGAATGGCCAGGCGGTAGTTTTGCTGACTTACTGCAAGTGCAATCAGTTTGCCATAATCTGTGTTATATGATAGCTGTTCTGACTCTTCTTCCAATATTTTAACGGGTGCGTTTTTAAAAGACCGCTGAAAAAAACCTTCGGTAAAAAAAAGTTTCGAAAGCACAAACACAATAAAAATAATGGCTATTGCCCAAAAGAAATAGGCCGTTATTTTAGAACCAAAAAATCGTTGCAACAAGGACGGCTCCTCTTTTGGAACTGCGGCATGGCTTTGACTATTCTGGTAAGCATTTAAAAGTGAATCGAGGTTTTTAGCATAAGCAAATTCTTTCATTTCTTTTAATGAGCGCATTGAATCCGGCACCAGGAAAAGTTCATTATTCCTTAAAGTACTGTCAACATAAAACACATTGGTTTCCTCTTCATCTGCATTCACATCTTCATCATTTTTATCCACAACAGTTTGCTGGGTGTCAATTTCAACAATCGATGTATCGCGGTACACAAAACCTGAATCCTGTGCAAAACATCCCATGCTAAAAAGCATCACCGTTATGATTGATATGAATTGTTTGTAAAAGATCATAGCGCCCTGGCAGGTAATTTTAATAAACCGTCTTTTTGCAGAAAAAATCCCTTTTTGTTTAACCGTATCGGGTAAATTACAAAATACCAGGTTATAAAAGCGAGCGAAAAACTCAATATTGAAACACTGGCCCACACAGGCAGGCCACCGTTATTTTTGGTATCAAAAGTATTACTCATTAAATGGGTTACATAACTTTCAAAAAACGAAGCCAGTATAAAAATCGGCACCAACACAATCATAATTTTAAGGGCATCTTTTATTCCCCTCTTAAACGAAACGATCCTTGAAAAAGTACCCGGAAAAAGAATTCCCTGGCTGATAATTAAACCTGCAGTTGCTGCTATTACAATAGAAAGTATTTCAAGTGTGCCATGCACCCAAATAACCAGTACTGATTGTATGCCCAACCCTTTCGCAAAAAACAAATATTGAAAACATCCTAACATCAATCCATTTTGCCAAAGCAGGTATAAAGTACCAAGGCCCACCATCATTCCACCAATCACCATCAAAAATGAAACGAAGGTATTGTTCATAGCAATTTGCACAAACATGGTAAATGGATTGTCACTTTTATATACACCGAACGGGTCGCCTTTTGTAATATTTTCTTCGGTCATATTAACATAGTCATCCCCCAAAATTCCCCGGATAAATGATTCGTCTTTAATAGAACTAAAAACACCAATGGCTACAAATAAAATAAAAAGCAGGAAAGTGAACAGTAAAATGCGGTGATATTTTTTAAACAACAGCGGCAGCTCATATTTCCAGAAAGTAAAAATCCGGCTGTATTTTTCCTTTTTATTCTTGTAAATATTTTGATAAATATCGGCGGCAATGGCGTTGATCCAACGGGTAACTTTACTTTTTGGATAAAAGGTTTTTGAATAGGAAAGATCATCTACCAGGGTAATAAACCGTTCTGCTGTTTCATCGGGGTCGTTGGTTTGTGTATGCTGGTATTCGTTCCATTTGTCAACATTCTTCTTAATGAACATTCCTTCACGCATTTGATAAAAATAGCAAATTTCTTTGTTAAACAATGCGATGTCAAAATTTGATTTAGCAGGTAAATTTTTATGGATTTAAATTTAAAAACGTAATTTGTATTATGCCTGAAATACAAATATCCACTCCCTTTAATATTGATATTGAATTTGAGATAGCTGCCTTCCACAAACGTTTTTTGGCTTACGTAATCGACTTTATTATATTGATATTATACATGATCAGTATGTTTTATTTGTTGTTTGGCGGTTTTAGAATGGGCGACGGTGAATACGGATTTGTAATGATAGTTCTGGTAGTGCCAATGCTTTTTTATACCATGCTCAGTGAATTATGGATGAACGGACAAACAGTTGGTAAAAGAATATTCAATATAAAAGTGGTGAGCCTTGATGGTGGAGAACCTACCATGGGTCAATACCTGCTTCGTTGGTTTATGCGGTTTTATGAGTGGGCATTTATTGTATTTTTTTTATTTTGGGGTAATGGAGTATGGGGCATTTTATGGCTGATTTTGGGAGGTATTTCTTCCATTATCATCATAGCCATTTCACCCAAAAGCCAGCGCCTTGGCGATATTGTTGCAGGAACTGTGGTGGTAGAAACCAAATCAAAATTATCGGTACATGATACCATTTTTATGCATGTTCCTCAAACAGATTACACTGTAAAATTCCCGGAAGTGATGCGCCTGAGCGACCGGGATATCAATACCATAAAAAATGTATTGAGCCAAACTAAAAAGACAAACTCGTATGATATGTGCAACCGGATTGCGGTAAAAGTGCAGGATGTTTTAAAAGTTTCGTCGGATATGTATGCCATGGAATTCCTGGAAAAAATCATGGAAGATTATAATTTCCTGGCTACAAAAGAATAGCTGGAATTTATACTTAACCAAATGCCGAAGCCAGCATTACTCCAATTACACCTAAAAAAGTAAAAATGAGTGCAATGGCTGTTATAATGCCTGCAAAACGAAAATATATCTTCAGATTTTTAAGAGAGGTTGCTAAACTGGGCTGATCATTGGTTAACAAAGCCAACTGAATATTTTTTGAAAACCGAAACAGGTATAACGACATAAAAAATATTACCCCTGCAAGTACAAGATAAATGATTGCAACACTTCCCCCTGCCAGCATCCTTTCACCACTACTTTCAATACCACCGGATAATTTTGTCAAAATGGAGCCGGCAAAAATGGCTCCTACTGCAACTAACAGGCTATAAACAAAGCCTACAATTCCCAAAAATTTACCCCAGGTTGCTGTTTCGGCAAGATGACCCCTGGATACATTGTCTATTACAAGATCGTTTTCTATCAGGTTTGGCAAATCGTTCATAGCAACAATTTATAAAGATTGGCTTATTAAAATTTACATTTCAAAGTAAACTTAATAAATATAAAATCAAATTTCATTCAACATAAAAAATAAAGCCTGTACTAAAAATACAGGCTTTACTAATATACATTTAATGTAACAGGTTATTTTACAAAACCTGCAATTTTTTTAACACCCAAACACCACAGAACGGCATACCTCTTAATAGGCCCTTGCAAACAAAACTCTTTGTGTGCTGGGATTCCCGGTCAATATGCAAACGCCGGCTTCCTGCTTATTGTTGAGCGGGATACAACGAATGGTTGCTTTACTAAGCTCTTTAATTTTATCTTCAGTTTCACCTGTGCCATCCCAATGTGCCGAAATAAAGCCCGGTTGTTCGTCCAGTAACTTCATAAACTCATCCCAGTTATTTGATTCCACAATACGCTCATCCCTGAATACTTTAGCTTTGGTATAAATGGCAAGCTGTATATCATCTAGTAATTGAATGATGGCGGCACTTAATCCATCAATTGCAAAACTCATCTTTTCTTTGGTATCTCTTCTTGCAACTTCCACTACGTTGTTGGCGAGGTCCCTTGCACCAATAGCAATTCTTACGGGCACTCCTTTCATTTCATATTCTGCAAATTTCCAACCCGGACGGTTATTGTCACTATCGTCGTACTTAACGGTGATTCCGGCTAATTTTAATTCCTGCATCAATGGTTTCACGGTATCATCAATCAACTGTTTCTGATCTGCTCCTTTATAGATTGGAACAATTACTACCTGTATTGGTGCAAGTTTTGGGGGTAATACCAATCCCTGGTCATCGCTGTGCGCCATTACCAACGCACCTATCAGGCGTGTACTTACACCCCAACTGGTTGCCCATACATAGTCTAACTTATTTTCCTTATCAGTGAATTTTACATCAAATGCTTTGGCAAAATTCTGTCCCAGGAAATGGGAAGTGCCGGCCTGCAATGCCTTACCGTCCTGCATCAGTGCTTCAATACAATAAGTTTCTACAGAACCTGCAAATCTTTCATTCTCCGTTTTAATTCCTTTAATAACCGGAAGCGCCATAAACGATTCTGCAAAGGTTGCATACACTTCCAACATTTGAATTGTTTCATCAATTGCCTCCTGTTCAGTGGCATGTGCTGTATGGCCTTCCTGCCACAAAAACTCTGTAGTGCGTAAAAATAACCGGGTACGCATTTCCCATCTTACCACATTGGCCCATTGGTTAATCAGCAAAGGCAAATCCCGGTAAGACTGTATCCAACCTTTATAAGTATTCCAGATAATGGCTTCGCTGGTGGGCCTCACAATCAATTCTTCTTCCAGTTTTGCCTCCGGATCAACAATTAGTTTTCCTTTATTGTCGGGATCTGTTTTTAGGCGATAGTGCGTAACAATGGCACATTCCTTTGCAAAACCTTCCGCATTTTTCTCTTCGGCTTCAAACAAACTTTTGGGGACAAACAGCGGGAAATAGGCATTTTCATGCCCGGTATCTTTAAACATTTTATCCAACTCACGTTGCATATTCTCCCACAATGCATAGCCATAAGGCTTTATTACCATGCAACCTCTCACGGCGCTGTAATCCGCCAATCCTGCTTTTATGATCAAATCGTTGTACCATTGAGAATAATCCTCCTGCATACTTGTTATTTCCTTACTCATTATTTATCCCTTTGTTTAGTTTGATTTGTTGTTTTTAGTTGATTGATTCAACATTAAATTATAAAGTTTTCTAAAAATTTATATGCGATGATATTCTCCCTATGTATTGGT
The DNA here is from genome assembly GCA_046590675.1 of Ferruginibacter sp. Classification (GTDB taxonomy): domain Bacteria; phylum Bacteroidota; class Bacteroidia; order Chitinophagales; family Chitinophagaceae; genus Ferruginibacter. Next base: position 78,960 of record JBKJUP010000034.1, read on the forward strand.
ATATAGGCGATTACCTCCACTTCATTTAGCACATATTTAACACAGGAGTAATAAACTTTAACTATCATGGCAAAGAATTTGGACGTAAATTACTACCACAAAAACGGCACAAAAGTAGTAACTTCATTTTATAATAGTTTTAAACAAATTATCATGAACAATAAACTTTTACTTCTCGCAATAACGGTGGCTGCTTTTAGCAGTTGCACAACCTTATACAAGTCTGGCCAAACACCGGACGATGTATATTATTCACCTGCCCGGCCTGTTGGCGAAGCACAAGTTCGAAATGACAGGAGAACTGATGACCGGAGAAACTATGACAGGTACGAATCAAATCCATATAATTACGACAATGCAGTAATAAGAATGGGCATATACGATCCAAGATGGAGATACCTGGATGATTACAGTTACAACCCATACAATTATGGTTTTAATCATGGATATTATTACAATCCTTATTACTGGCCTTATCCAGTTTACAGCCCTGTTTTCTTAACTCCTACAAATCCAAAAAATACAACTCCAAGAATGAATAACCTGGGAGCTTATGGTTCTACAACCGGGTATTCTAATACTACATTGAATCATTCAAATACTACCATACCAACACGCAGGTACAATAACAGCAACAACGGTTCAGCGTTTGGAAATGCAATAAGACAAGTTTTGGGGGGATCCGATTTTAATAATTCCAACTCAAGGAGTTCTTCTAACAATAATAATAATACAAATAACTCCAATAATAATAACAATACCCGGACTTATACACCTGCAACCAATTCAAGCTCTTCTTCAAGTAGTTCCTCATCATCAAGCAGTGGTACGGTAACAAGGCCTCCAAGAAATGGTGGGAATTAATGTAATTATTTTATACTAATTAATTAAGACGAAGGATTGAACGGTTCCTTTGCCCTAAAATGCTATTGTCATGAAAAAATATATACTCCTGCCTACACTATTTATAAGCAGCATCATGTATGCACAAATCCCTGAAGATGTATTGAGGTATTCATTTTTCCCACAAAGCGGAACAGCAAGAAGTTTAGCTATTGGCGGAGCCATGGGATCATTGGGCGGTGATATTACTGCAACTTTTGTAAACCCTGCCGGTATCGGCAATTATAAAACCGGTGAATTTGTTTTTACACCCGGACTATTTTTAAATAATAATAAAACTAATTTCAGGGGTACTGATAATAAGAATAAGAAAAATAGTTTTGCCATGGGACCAATTGGTTTGGTATATGGAGCAAGTAACAGGTACAATCCTACCTCAAGCCAGGCAATTAGTTTTGCCGTTACTCAAACTGCCAGCTACAACAATACCGTTCAATACAAAGGGCTCAACAATTACAGTTCTTATAGCGAAAAATGGGCAGAACAAGTTGCCAAAAGCAATCAAACACTTGACGATGCATTAAACAATCCCCAGTTTGCTTATGGTGCAGCACCTGCATTGTACACTTACCTGGTAGATACATTTAGAGTTAATGGAATTGTGAAGGTACGTGGGCTTCCCGAAAACATTCTGGATGCAGGCCAGGCATTAATGCAGGAAAATACAATTGAAACACGTGGTGGTTTGTATGAGGTTGCACTGGGATATGCCATGAATAAAAAAGATAAATTTTTATGGGGATTCAGTATTGGCATTCCAATATTAAATTACAGCAGTACTACAACCTTTAAGGAAAGTGATACTTCAAGTAATAAAAACAATGGGTTTGACTATTTTACTTATACGGATGAATTCAGTACCAAGGGTGCAGGTGTCAATGCCAAATTTGGTGTAATATTCAAGCCGGTGGAATACATCCGGTTAGGACTTGCAATTCACACGCCTACCTATATGGTTACATTAAAAGATGTGCAATCTACCAAACTGGATGTAAATACTGAAAATTATGAGGGCGCCAGATCCGCTTCATCAGCTATTTTTACAAATAATCAACCGGGAGAAAGTAAATACAGCTTGCTTACTCCATGGAAATTTTTAATTAGTGGAAGTTATGTTTTTCGTGAAGTTGAAAATGTAAAAAACCAAAAAGGTTTTATAACTGCTGATATTGAGTACGTAAATCACAAAGGCAGTAGTTTTTACAGTGCCAATCAAGCACCCACGACGGATGAAAAGGCTTATTACAACGAGCTAAATCAGGTAATAAAAAATGAATACAAGGGTAATTTTAATTTCAGGCTTGGTGGAGAACTCAAGTTCAACACCTTTATGACAAGGTTGGGTTTTGCATACTATACCAACCCTTATAAAGATGCGGCTTTAAAAGCAAGGAGAATATTGGCAAGTGCAGGAATTGGTTACAGGCACAGAGGTTTTTTTGCTGACCTTACCTATGTTCATTCATTTAATAAAGATATAAACGCACCCTATCGCCTGGAAGACAGGGCCAACACTTTCGCAAGCATTAATAACCAGCGGGGAAATGTTATTGCCAGCGTAGGTGTAAAGTTTTAAGGAATACTATCTAAAGGATTTATAAGAAAGATATGCCGGAGAAATACCGGCATTTTTTATGGCTTTTATTTATTTCGAATCGCTTGTAAAGCTTCATCCACATTGGTTATTAATGAATCGAAGTCAGGTACACACCAGGCAATGCTTTTATCTTTTTTAAACCAGGTTAACTGACGTTTGGCATAATGCCGGGTGTTTTGCTGTATCAAAGCCACCGCTTCGTGTAATGATAATTCATCATTGAAGTAACTAAACAATTCCTTGTACCCAACCGTTTGTAGGGCGTTCAATGTGCTGAAAGATCGAAGCGATTTTACTTCTGCTTCCAGCCCATCTTTCATCATTTGTATTACTCTTTCATTGATGCGATGATACAGGAGCTCACGAGGCAACTTAAGGCCTATTTTTACAATCTCAAAATCTCTCTTTACCGGCTCCTTTTTTTGAAATTTCAATATTGAATGGCTGGTAGATAACTTAACCTCCAATGCCCGCATTAAACGATGGGGATTTTTATTTTCGCCTTGCTGATACCAGGCCGGATCATTTTCTATAACCTGCTGTTGCAGCCATTCAATTCCATTTGCTTCATATCCGGCAACGATATTTTCACGAATGCCCGGTAAAATTATGGGCACCTGATCAATGCCTTCACAAAATGTTTTTATGTATAAACCGGTGCCTCCGGCTATTATTACAATATCCTTTGTCTTAAAGATTTCTACGGCTTTTTGTAACGCATATTGTTCAAACACAGCAGCATTCACATTGTCCTGTAAACTATGAGAACTGATAAAATGATGAGTTACTAATTTTAACTCAGCTATTGAAGGTTTGGCAACGCCAATATTAAGTTCAGTAAAACATTGCCGGCTATCCGCAGAAATAATTTCGGTTGAAAAATGCTGAGCCAATTGGATGGCAAGGGCTGTTTTTCCAACTGCTGTTGGCCCCATTAAAACGATGCAGGTCTTCTTCATGTTTGTTGTGTTAGCTTGTAAAGAGCTTTACAAAAAACTGGTAATTTTTATTTAAAAAAGGAGCATGACAATTATAAGAATTGTACACACTCCTTTCTAATTACTTTTTTAAGAACCGATGAACTTAAAATTCTTCGGCAGTATCATCGGTTGTAGTATCCTCTTCACTTTCTGTTGCATTTCCATCTTCATCTTCTTCACTAAAACCTTGGAGCATCGAAGCTGCATTGAGGTCGTATTTTTCTTCCACTTCTGCCAGGCGACTGTCCACCAAACCCTTGGTACCATACTGCGATGGCGCAATGCCTTCAGTTCTGATACAAGTTGGATAGGTCAATTTTTTATTTTCTTCCTTGTCCACATTAATCAATTCAACCATAAAGGTCCAAAGCTTATTAAAGTCGTACACATAGATAAACTTCTGGTTAGGATCTTTGATTTCAGTTCCTAAAGCCGTTTCAGTCATAATGAGCGGATCAACTTTATAAGTTTTATCATCGTATTTCTCAAACGAAATTTCTCTTCCACGCAGCCAGTTATCATTGCTGCGATAAAAGGTAGCCTTGTGCTTGCTGTCGAATTCGTAACTTTTTAAAATACTTTGATGAAGGTCTGCAAAGTTTTGGGTATGTTTAATAACAACATCCCTGTAAATACTTTCATCATCTTCCCAATAAACCCTAAAACGTAATATTGCCATACTGCGAAATTAATAATAACTAATGAGAAATGAGTAACCGAAAGATTGCTAAATTATTGATACAGCATTATATAGGTTGCTGAATTCCTAATTCCTTCGCCTTTTGAAGCATAAATGAAAATGCGGCTTCATACGAATTCGGTATATGCCCATCAAGAATTGCTTCCCTGATAGCACTTTTTAAATCTCCCACTATACGACCCGGCCCGAGGTTAAAAGTCTGCATAATTAATTCACCGGTGATGGGTGGTTGCCAGTTTCGCAACTGATCGCTGGCCTCTACTTCCGCACAGCGCTGGCGCACCATTTCGAAATTTTCAAGAAACCGTTTTACTTTTTGCTTATTCTTGGAGGTAATATCAGCATTACACAAGGTCATTAACGAGTCAAAATCATCACCGGCATCAAACAACAATCGCCTGATTGCAGAATCTGTAATATTTTCTTTTGTTAAACCAATAGGGCGAAGATGCAACTCAACCATTTTACGAACAAACCGCATTTTTTCGTTTTGGGGAAGTTTTAGTTGCATAAATATTTTAGGTACCATCCGCCCTCCTACCACTTCATGGCCATGAAAAGTCCAGCCATGCCCCGGCTCAAATTTTTTAGTGACAGGTTTTGCTATATCATGCAATACTGCAGCCCAGCGTAGCCATAAATCGTCTGTATTTTCACTGATATTGTCAACCACCTGCAGGGTGTGATAAAAATTGTCTTTGTGCCCTTTGCCATCAATATATTCAGCCCCGGCCAGCTCAATCATTTGTGGAAATATAATTTTTAATAACCCGGTTTTATACAACAAATCAAAGCCAACAGATGGCTTTGTACACATCAATATTTTATTCAACTCATCAGCAGTTCGTTCACCGCTCACAATTTTTATCCTGGATGCATTTCCCTTTATTGCATCAAAAGTTTCCGTGGCCAATGTATAATTAAGCTGCGCCGAAAAACGGATACCACGCATCATGCGCAAGGGATCATCGCTAAACGTAATATCAGGATCAAGTGGTGTACGAAGGATCTTTTGCTCAATATCTGCCATCCCGTTAAAAGGGTCCAGCAGCTCACCATAGCCATCTTTATTCAGACTAATGGCCAGGGCATTAATGGTAAAATCACGCCTATCCTGGTCGTCTGTTAATGTACCTGTTGCAACCATTGGCTTTCGGCTTTCGAAGTTGTAGCTTTCCTTTCTGGCACCTACAAATTCAATATCTATATCATCTGCTCTAAATTGAGCGGTACCATAATTTTTAAAATGGCTCACAAAAGGTTTCGGCTTAAATTTTTCAGCAGCTTTTGCTGCAAGTGCATTACCATCTCCCACACAAACGATGTCGATATCTTTTGTAGCCCGTCCAATGATTTTGTCCCTCACAAATCCACCAATGAGGTAACAGGGCACACCCAGTTCACTGGCAGCGTCAGCAATTTTTTGAAATATATCCAGTTCTTTGTCTGTGCAGGTAATAAACATTATGTTGCAAAAGTAAGTCCGATTATGAAAGCCTGATCGATTCGATAAAAAAACATATTGCTCACCAGTTCATTTCAAAATTTAAAATGATTCACAACGTTTATAAAGAGAATTGACTTGGTAGAATACCGTTTTGAAATTTGAAATTATTTGCATGCTGAAACGCCACAACAACAGTTATTTCAATGTGTTAACCTGCATAGTAATTTCAACATGGCATTAATGTTGTCCTATTACCCTCCCAAACAAAAAACATGGAATTGTCTGTGAGTTTTGACATTTTGACTATATATTGAGAAAATTATGAATAATAACTTTTATTTCCAGGGTCCGGAAGATGAGATGGAGTTTATGCCGATCATTCCACTAAACGAAGATGACAGCGAAGAATCAGACGCACAACCGATTCCGAATGAATTACCCATATTACCATTGCGCAATACGGTGTTGTTTCCAGGGGTTGTTTTACCGATAACAGTAGGGCGGGATAAAAGCATAAAAGCAGTAAGTGACGCATATAAGGCTGACAAATTGATAGGTGTAATAGCGCAAAAAGACAGTACGGTGGAAGAACCCACGGTTAGTGATTTAGAGGAAATTGGTACGGTTGCAAAGATTGCCAAAATGATTAAAATGCCCGATGGTGGAACCACCATCATTATACAAGGTAAAAAACGTTTTAAGATAGACGAAATAACCAGTGAAGACCCCTATTTCAAAGCAAAAATTCATGTCTTAGATGAAGAAGTGCTGAAAGATGACAATGATTTTAATGCAATGGTTGGAAGCATTAAAGACCTTGCCGGGCAAATAGTTCAGATTTCGCCTAACCTTCCCAGTGAGGCCGCCATTATATTAAAGAATATAGAAAATCCTGCGTTTTTAATTCATTTTGTAAGCAGTAATTTAAACAGTGATATTAAGGATAAGCAGCGGCTACTTGTTATTAATAATATAAAAGCCAGAGCCGAATTGCTGATGAACCTGATGCAGACTGAACTGCAATACACCGAACTAAAAAATAAGGTAACGAATAAAACAAGGGCCGAACTCGACAAGCAACAAAGAGAATATTTTCTGCACCAGCAGATGAAAGCTATCAAGGAAGAATTAGGTGGTGATAACGTGGCTGAAGTGAAAGAGATGTTGAAAAAAGCTGAAGGCAAAAAATGGCCCAAAGCCGCTAAAGAAATGTTTTTGAAAGGAGCAGAGAAATTAGAACGCATGCATCCTACTACACCGGATTATTCAATCGTGTACAATCATCTTGACCTGATGCTCGACCTACCCTGGGAGGATTACACACAAGATTCCTATGATTTAAAGAAAGCAAAAAAGATACTGGACAATGACCATTACGGAATGCACAAAATAAAAGAACGCATCCTGGAATACCTGGCCGTTTTAAAACTGAAAGGAGATATGAAAAGCCCGATCCTTTGTTTTGTGGGACCTCCGGGAATTGGTAAAACCAGCCTTGGCAAAAGTATTGCGCATGCCATTGCACGTAAATATGTACGCGTTAGCCTTGGTGGATTGCATGATGAAAGTGAGATCCGCGGTCATCGTAAAACCTATATTGGCGCTATGCCTGGCCGTATCATTCAATCTATCCGCAAAATCAAGAGCAGCAACCCGGTAATGATACTGGATGAAATAGATAAGGTTGGAAATGATCAAAGAGGCGATCCATCGTCTGCCCTGTTGGAAGTGTTGGACCCTGAACAGAACAACACATTTTATGATAACTATCTTGAACTGGAGTACGACCTGAGTAAAGTATTATTTATTGCAACAGCTAATAACATCAACAATATACAACCTGCATTAAGGGACCGTCTTGAAATAATAGACTTAAGCGGTTATGCAGTAGAAGAAAAAATTGAAATTGCTAAACAACATTTGTTGCCCAAGCAAAAAGATGCACATGGCTTAAAAGATGTAACCATCAAAGCTAGTGACAAAGTATTGGAAAAAATTATTGAAGATTATACCAGGGAAAGTGGCGTAAGGGACCTCGACAGGCAATTGGCCAGTGTAATGCGAAACCTGGCAAGGCAGTACGCTACCAAAAATAAATTGAAGCCAACCCTTACTACGGTTGACATTGAAAGAATTTTAGGTAAGCCAAGATTTAGCAATGAAATGTATAAAACCGCTAACATGGCGGGAGTAGCTGTTGGCCTTGCATGGACCTATGTGGGTGGAGATATTCTATTCATTGAAATTAGTTTAAGCGATGGTAAAGGTGAATTGAAAATGACCGGCAACCTTGGCAATGTAATGAAGGAAAGTGCAACCACCGCATACACCTGGTTGCAGGTAAATGCAAAAAAACTGAACATTGACCCGGAGATGTTTAATAAGAAAAACATTCACATTCATGTACCGGAAGGTGCCGTGCCTAAAGATGGGCCAAGCGCCGGTATCACCATGATGACGGCTTTGGCAAGCGCCTTCACAGGAAGAAAAATTAAATCGTACCTGGCAATGACCGGAGAAATTACACTACGTGGGCAGGTATTGCCAGTTGGCGGTATCAAGGAAAAAGTGCTTGCCGCAAAAAGGTCTGGATTAAGAGAGATCATTATGTGCTGGCTGAATGAAAAAGATGTAGTGGAGATTAACCCGCAATTTATAAAAGGGATAAAATTTCACTACGTTAAAACCATGCAGCAGGTGCTGGATATAGCATTAACTTAATTTTTATAAAAAAACAGCAAACCTTTTACAACCCAATCTCGTATTTGTTGTTAGTATAGGTATCAGCATAATTCATGTTGGTTGTTTTAAGGGTTAAAGATATCCCCCCGGTTCCCCGGGGGGGTAATTATTTAAAGGCATTCTTAAGGGACTTTGTAATCCTGGTGACAACTTATCTTCATCTTCACAAGCCTGTGATAAGATTACATTTTACATTCAAACTCAATTGCTAAGCATCATAAAAGTCGTTGAACCAAAGACGCTCACGAAACCTAAACACGCTTAATCAAGTCCCTGTTTTCTTTGATGATCTATCCATACCGACGGGAAGAAATATTTTATTATTAATTCTGCACCTAAAACTTTGTTGCACCCGTGGATTGATACAGCTATGCATTTAGATTTATCTCAAAAAATTTTACTGTGAAAGAATTTAAATCCAGTTCGGCTTAATATTTAAACAGATTTTTAACAAAACTGATTGATTATGTAAATTATTTGCTGCTGCTTGTAATAACTTTGCAGCTCATCCAAATTATTGTATATGAAAGTAAAAAGCATTTTTTTTCTACTAACTGCATCAGCGCTTCTATTTACTTCCTGCGTAAGTAAAAAGGTGCTAAAAGGAGAGCAGGTACGTTACATAGAATTGCAGTCACAGTACGATAAGTTACAGGCTGATTTAAAAACTTGTAATGACCAGGCAACTGAAGACTCCCGTAAAAAAGCCTTGCTCGAAGCTGAAATTACAAGCCTTAAAAAACAAATTGATTACCTGAAGGAAAACAATAACCAGGCGTTAAAACAACTGGAAAGCCTTTCCGTTATATCTGGTTCACAGGCAGAAAGTATTAAGAAATCCCTCGACAATATTGGCGCAAAAGATGCCTATATCCAGGATCTTCAATCTGCACTTAACCGAAAAGATTCTTTAAACCTTGCATTGGTAACTAACCTGAAAGGTGCCATCGGAAACCTGGACGACCAGGACATCAACATTAAAGTAGATAAAGGTGTAGTATATATCGACATTTCTGACAAATTGTTATTTAAAAGTGGCAGTTACAATATTACAGACAGGGCTAAAGAAGTGTTAGGTAAAGTAGCACTGGTGTTAAAAAATCAACCTGATATTGAATTTATGGTTGAAGGACATACAGATAATGTAGCCTATAAAGGTGGTGGCGCATTATTAGACAACTGGGATCTTAGTGTAAAAAGAGCTACCACAGTTGTTCGTTTATTGCAGGTACAATACGGACTTGACCCTGCCCATATAGCTGCAGCAGGACGTTCGGAATACAAGCCTGTAGCTGACAACAGTACCGCAGAAGGACGTGCCGCTAACAGAAGAACCAGGATTGTTATTCTACCACAACTTGATCAGTTTTTTAAATTACTTGAAACAAAAAAATAATTTCAAGCAATGATATATTTAACAAAAAAGCCATCAGAAATTGATGGCTTTTTTGGTTTCATGACTTAACTGTCGTATAAAAAAATTGTAGACTAATGATTTAATCTTCTTTTTTAGCTACTTCTTTTTTAGATCTTAATAAATTGTTTTCAATCAACTGATTCTTCTTATACATGCCCTGTTCAAGTTGATTAGCTGCTGCTTCATTTTCGCTCAAAGTTATATCCAATGCAGGTTTGCCGGCATCTACCCATGCAGTGTACCAAAAGTCGGCAATCATATCGCTTGTACATAGCAGTTGCTCATTAATTGTATTGCCTAAAGCTTTTGAATAAGCTTTGGCAAAATCACTTGTATAATATTTCACTTCTTTTCCCCTTCGCATTTGTGTACGATATTTTTTGTCGGGCGGAAATTGCAATGTTACGGTCTTTTCGGTGGCCAGCATTTCAGGAACCAATGCGTTGGCTTTACGGATTGCTTTCCAGATACGTTCTGCAGGTTTTGAAAGATAACTCGCCTTATGCCTGTCGTACAAATTATAATTGCCTATTTCTATTTCAGGAATCATGGATTCCCACAAACTATGGATACCAACCTGGTCTGTAAGTTGGCCATCATAATTTTCTGTTGAGTGCAATGGTACATTTGCATCACCAATATAATGTCCCAAATCAGTTGCATAAAACAATATACTGTCCGCGTTTCCTGCCTTAAAAGCTGCAGTTAATTGTTGCTGCATAAATAATATTTCATAAGGCACATAACCATACGTTTTCAATGTATCCATGGAATATTTCGACACAGCATCGTTCCATGCATAAGGCATTTTATACGCCGCATTTTCTCCAAATTTTTCAAGATCAATAAAATGCTTCGGCGCTTCTGTACTATCCGTATTCCGCCTTTTATCCGGCCGCCCGGCATTTTCAACGAGGTAGTCCATATTTTTATAAAAGAAGGGCTGAATGGCTTTGGGCAATTTATACACTGCCAGTTGCATCGTTGTTTTGTGAACTAAGTAACCCCAGCTACTACAGGTTATTACAACTAATATTGCAAGCAAAAAAACTATTGATTGTTTGGGCAAGCGCATAAATTCTATTTAATTAAAATGACGAAATTAACATTTACAATTACACAAATGCTGCTGTTTCTTCACAATTCTAAGACAAAATTTTCAGCTTCCGGCTTCACTAAATGCAGTGATGTATTTATCGATATAAAACTGTTTCATTTTCGACTTATACTGCATAATAAATCTTGGGTGTTCCAATGCCACGATGCGTTCAAAAAACTTTTTCTCCTGGTTGATTGCATGTAAAAATTTTTCATTTTTTCCGGTACCGAAGCAATAGCAAATTTTTCTGTTAATGCCCATGGCCAGTTGTTTTTGAATACTGTCAATCATAAAATCGTACACGGCCGCCGTTAATTCTTTACTGTCGTAATAGTTATAATTTATCTCCGTTCCTTTATTGCCAATGGCTGTAAACCCAAGCGGGCAAATGGAATTGATATAAAACTTACTATAAAAAGCTGTTGGCCCGCCATAAGCCGCAATCATTTCATAAATAAAAACAGCAGAGGTTTCATGGGTCATTTTTCCGGTGTATGCAATACCACAATTTTCAATCAATCTTTTACTATCGGTGAACGGAATTCCTGTAACTCCTCCGCCAAATCTGCCCGGATTTATTCCCAATACCAGGTGCCGGTCATTGAAATCATCATAAAATTTTTTATAAAAACGCGTCGTTAATGGCAAAATCGTTTTGTCTTCTTTAAAAGGATTCATAATCCGGATGCCGTTCGGCAATTTACCCGAAAACTCAACAGACTTGTTAAAAGCAGTTACTTTATTGGCAAATGTTTTCATACTTGAAAATAGCTGAAAATAAATAAATGAAACAACGTGTTGCCCTTAAAAAAATAAAGGGCAGCAACTTAAAGTTACCGCCCTTTACCCATTCGTGTTTTCAGCCTAATTAATCACTATGTCTTTCTTCAACGTTTCCTTTCCCTGAACAATGGGTAGGCTGATTTGCAAAACTCCATCAACATACTTTGCTGTGATGTTGCTGGCATCGATGGTTTCATCCAATGTAAAAGTTCTTTCAAACCCTCCCCTGCTGTATTCTCTTAATATCCATTCCGGCCTGGGAAAGCCTTCCGGTGGAGTATAAGTTACAGTCAACTGATCACCTTTTACATCAAGATGAAAATGTTCTTTAATTCGGCCTGGCGCAAATACCAGCATTTCAAAACTTTTATCAGTTTTAAAAATGTTTACAGTTGCCCGCTGCATTGACCGGCTAAGCAGGCCACTTTTGCGTGGATGATTGCTGCTTGCATAATTGTTGCCTTTTGCGGCACATGACTCGTTGTGGTGCATGTTGTTAATTTTATTAAATGAATAAATGTTATTACAATTATTATAGACGATTGACCGCTTAGCATATTTTAAATAACATCGATTTAAAATGATTTAATTTAACGGAACAAAATTCCTACATGGCGGATACAAAATCTTTTAAAACCATCGCACTATCATTTCCGGGAAGCACTGAACTGCCTCACTTTGAGAAAACATCTTTTCGTGTTGGTAAAAAAATTTTCGCCACGCTCGACCAGCAGCATAAAGTTGGTTGTGTTAAACTAAATGAAACAGATCAGTCTGTTTATTGTGCCATTGATGAATTGCTGATATACCCCGTAAAAAACAAATGGGGCAAAAATGGCTGGACCTTTATTGACCTTACAAAAATTGGTAAGAAGTTGCTGGGAGAGATGTTAGCAACCGCATTTAACGAGGTAAATAAAAAAACTACTAAAATGAAAAAGGGAACAAAAGAAAATCCATGGGAATTAAAAACACCTCACGGTAGTTCTGAATATACCATGTACAAAGACGAAAGTGTAAACCCACCTGTGCTGGTTTGCACAGTTGGTAAAACTGTATTAAAATACCAGTATGATTGCCTGGCGCATTTGCACACTATGCTTAAGCAAGTTGGAGATTGGATGGAGCTGGGAAGTGCCGATGAACAAAAACCGGCGAAACCCGGAACGGTAGAAGCATGGGGCCGTTCGCCTGAAAATCCAAACGGTGGATGGTATGGGTTAAAGAAAGGATTTCGTGGCAGGTTTGGTATGTACATTCCACCGTTAATGGAATTGTTAGGCATGGCCGAAGTGGAACATAATGCAAGAAATAACAGGATGAGGGCAAAATAAAATTTCATTTTAAACCTTATTGCAACACGGGCAAACTTCAATACCATGATCGCATTTTTTTCGAAAGAAAATTGCTGTTATTCATTGATACTGGTAAATGATAAACTCAACAACTTATTTTTCATAAAAGATTGAAACCTTCTCAAAATTTGCATCCCGTACTTAAGTTGATAGATGAATTGGTTTTTAATCCTTGCGGTATCAATTGCTCAAACCTGCAAGCCGAACCGGAAAGCCAGGAATATGCCGCCTGTAATTTTCAACTTGATGGTGAACCTATCATATTTCGTTTAGCGAAAACCACCCCGAAAAAAACCGGGCAATTTGTTACAATCTGGAACAGGAACGAAAAAGGGATCACACAACCTTTTAGTGTTACAGACAACTTTGAATTCTTAATAATTGCAGTCACAAAAGAAGACCAGTTTGGGCTTTTCATTTTTCCGAAAATAGTTTTATCCAGCAATAAAATATTATCAGGCAATAGCCAAAACGGTAAACGTGGAATAAGGATTTATCCTGCCTGGGATTTAACAACTAATAAGCAGGCATATAAAACCCAGGTTTGGCAAACAACATACTTTCTCGATATTTCGCAAAACAAATCGGTTGACTTAAAAAAAGCTGCATTTTTACTTACATTGAGTTGCCGGTGACAGCATGGATTTTCATGATAAAATATGGATGCAGTGCAGACGATTTGGTATTTCACTGTACAGATAGCGATTGCAATGAATGATTCTTTAGGTATTTTTGCTTTATGCCCAACCCAGTAATATGCATCGGTGCAGCATTAGTAGATGAACTCTATCACGCAGATAGTAAAATGATGCTGCATACCACCAATGAAGTAACGGTAACCCATACCGCAGGAGGCGTTAGTAGAAATATTGCACATCAATTATCATTGCTGGATGTACCCACTCAACTATTAAGTGTGTTTGGAAATGACACAGATGGCACCTGGTTAAAGCATACATGCCTGGAAGCTGGTATCTTACTGGATGCATCGATTACAGCGCCGGCTGGCACAGGAAAATATACAGCAATCATTTCTGAAGACGGATCACTGTTTACGGCGCTTTTAACCAATGCAGCATTACACCTGATAACACCGGAATATTTAATTGAACAGGAGCCGTTGCTTAAAACTGCTTCGTATATTATGGTTGACGCAAATGTAAGTGTAGCATCCATCACATGGCTGATTGAGTTTACCAACAATCATAAAATCAGGATGATTTTAGAACCGGTGTCTGTAACGCCGGCAAAAAAAATTGCGGCCATTAACTTTGATGGATTATACCTGATTACTCCAAATGAAGACGAATTACCCGCATTGTGCAGTGCGGAAGCAACCGATACAACAGCACAAATAAATGAATTACTCGACAGGGGCATTCAAAATATCTGGCTGCATAGAGGCATCGAAGGCTCAGCACTTTATAACAAAACAGAGACCTTAGTTTTACATGCTCCAAAAACAGAAGTATTGGATTGTACAGGAGCTGGCGACGGATCAGTATCCGGATTTATATTTTCAAAATACCATGGCAAAAACAACCTGGAAAGTTTGAGAACAGCTCACACTTTATCAGCCGAAATATTAAAGGTAAATGGTGCAATTGCCACCCATCTAAACCAGGAAAAACTTTTACAACTTGTTTCAAAATATTACGATGAATGAATTTATAACAATTAGTGAAGAAGTAAAAGTAGCCCTGGATACTGGCCTGCCGGTAGTTGCATTGGAATCTACCATCATATCTCACGGCATGCCCTACCCTAAAAATGTGGCCACTGCATTGGCAGTAGAATCCGTAGTACGGGACAATGGCGCTGTACCTGCAACCATTGCCATATTTGATGGTAAATGCCATGTAGGTTTAAGTGCCGACCAGATTGAATATTTTGGAAAATCAGAAAATGTCTGGAAAGTAAGTTTGCGGGATATCCCCTACGTATTGAGTCAACAATTATACGGTGCTACAACAGTAGCCGCCACCATGCGTATTGCAGGCATGGTAGGCATCAGGATATTTGCCACAGGGGGCATTGGAGGTGTACACCGTGGAGCAGCAGCAAGCATGGATATATCGGCTGATTTAACGGAAATGGCTCAAACTCCTGTCGCCATCATTTCGGCAGGCGTAAAGTCTATTTTAGATATTGAATTAACACTTGAATATCTTGAAACAAAAGGCATTCCTGTAGTTACGGTTGGCCAGGATTCATTTCCAAGTTTCTATTCTTCAAAAAGCGGCTACACATCTCCGTTGAGATTGGATAGTGTATCAGCTATTGCTGCTCTTTTATACACCAAATGGACCATGGAACTGGAAGGTTCGGTGCTGATTGCTAACCCCGTACCCGAAAGCCAGGAAGCAAGTAAAGAGTTAATAGAAATGCATATCAATACAGCATTAGCCGCAGCCGCAGCGCAAAATATTAAGGGCAAAGAAGTAACGCCCTTTTTACTTAAATACATCGCAGATAATACAGCAGGCGAAAGTCTTGAAACCAATATTGCCCTTATCCTAAATAATGCAAAGCTTGCGGCTGAGATTGCAGTTGCATTCAGAACCATTACCAGGGGAAATTAGTTTAGCCTTTTTTCTAATCAATGAATAAGTATAACAAAAAAATGTTATTCCGGCAGGAGTAAGATCACTCCTGATATTGCATGGTTTTTAACAGCATGTGTATAAAAAATAATGCATTTTATCAGCGGCAATTGCTTAAATTTGAAATAGGTGAGTGGTCAAAATAAATTGAGCTTTATTCCGTTAACTTTAAACCAAACGTACATTGACAGAAACTATCATCAACCTCGAAACCGTTAACCCAATTGAGTTCTTTGGTGTTAACAATGGTAAACTTGACATTCTTAAAAAGAAATTCCCTCTTCTAAAAATTCTTAGCCGCGGCACACAGGTAAAATTGAGCGGGGCCCCCGAGCAAATTGTGGATGCCAAAGAAAAAATTGACCTGATCGTTCAATACATTGAGCGCAATGGTCACATGAGTGAAAATTATTACGAACAAATTTTAGGTGGTGATGATCAACAGGTAGTTGACAATTTTGTTGATCGGAATCCGAATGATGTGTTGGTGTTTGGTCCAAATGGAAAAACTGTAAGGGCACGTACAGCCAACCAAAAGAAAATGGTTACGGCCGTTGACAAAAACGACATTGTTTTTGCCATCGGACCAGCAGGTACAGGTAAAACCTACACTGCCGTTGCATTAGCGGTAAGAGCGCTAAAAGCCAAAACTGTAAAGAAAATTATTTTAACAAGGCCGGCTGTTGAAGCCGGTGAAAATTTAGGTTTCCTTCCGGGCGACTTAAAGGAAAAGATTGATCCGTATTTAAGGCCATTGTATGATGCACTGGATGATATGATACCTGCAGACAAGCTGGGTTATTATATGACAACCAGGACCATCGAAATTGCGCCACTGGCGTATATGCGTGGACGTACACTTGACAATGCGTTTATTATTTTGGACGAAGCTCAAAATACAAATGACGGCCAGTTGAAGATGTTCCTTACACGTATCGGCGCAAATGCCAAAGCCATCATAACGGGAGATCCTACCCAAATTGATCTTCCTAAAAATATGCGCAGTGGCATTGATAAAGCATTACGCATTTTAAAAAATGTTGAAGGCATCGGCCATGTTGAACTTGATGAAGAAGATGTGGTTCGTCATAAGTTAGTTAAAGCAATTATTAAAGCATACGACAAGGATAAAGACAATGATCCAAATGAACGTCGTTTTTAATTTTTTAAAAAAAATGGATAGTAAGAGGTGGCATGTATGCTGCCTCTTATTTTTTGTAACAAGTTGTAAAACTCCTCCGGCTTATAACGTTTATGCAAATGCTGAAAAAGATGCAGTAAAAAATGAACAATTGGCCCAGCGTGCTTTTCTTCATCTTGATACGCTTGCAACAATTATCAACAGCGGCGACCTTATTACCCGTACCGGTAATGATTATACCAGTGAAACATTGCGGCAATTTAATCAAACCGACCAAACCTATTCTCATTGCGGCATTGCAAGCATTGAAAATGATAGCCTCTTTGTTTACCACGCACTGGGAGGCGATTTTAATCCCGATCAAAAAATAAGGCGGGATCCCTTCACATTATTTTGCAATCCCTACAATAACCGGGGCATTGGCATATTTCGATACCAGCTTACTGCGCCTGAAACAGCATTGCTGATCTCCACTACCCAATTTTTTTATAAAAAGGGAGTACTATTTGACTTAAAATTTGATTTAGCCACAGACGACCGTATGTACTGTGCAGAGTTTATTTACAAAGCATTATTGGTAGCATCAAAGAACAAACTAGCCTTTCACATCAGTCACATAAAAGACTTTAAATTTATTGGTGTTGATGATCTTTTTTTGCAACCATTGTGTAACCCCTTAAAAAGAATATTGTATAAATAATTTTGACCCTAACAATTAAAAATTATTTTTATGGTTCAATCCAAAGAACATGTTAATTATGAAGCGTACTTTAATTGCAATTATATGTATTAGTTGTGTCACTTTTATTGAAGGATGTAAGACTGGTAGCGGAGATCCCAAAGCCGTACTCATAAATTTTATGGAAGCATTGAATAAACACGATGTTGAAGGCGCAAAAAAATATGCCACAGCAGAAAGTGCGTTTGTATTAGATATGGCCAACAAAAACGGCGATCAAAAAAAGACCAAGACCGGTGAATATGATATCAGCAAACTTGAAATTGGCGATCCAAAAATTGAAGGCGACATGGCTACAGTGCCGGTAAAAGTGAAGGAAAACGACCTGGTAATTAATTATAAAATGAAAAAAGAAAGCGGCGCATGGAAAGTAGCTTTCGATAAAGCGAGCGTGATGACGATGGGGCTGGATGCATTAAAGGATAATTCAAATAAAATATTTGAAAATGATTCCCTGAAAAGCGCCATGGATCAGTTAAAAAACCTGCCGATGGATTCAATTAAAAGCGCCATGGACCAATTAAAGGGCCTCCCCCTTGATTCGCTAAAATCAGCCATGGATCAACTTAAAAAAATAAACATGGATTCCTTCAGAAAGGCAATGAAAGGGAATATGAAGGTGCTGGATTCGCTTCAAAAAAATTGATGGCGATCATTGCCCATGGTAAAAAAGGTGACAGCTTTTGCAGCTTTTTTAAATGCACGCCTGCTAATTAATAATGAGATAGAAAAGATGTTTAACTTTAAACAATGAAAATAAAATTCCTGACTGTAATAGCAATTTCGTTGGTGCTTTTATCATGCAACAATCAAAACAATGTACCCAATACTGATATTGAAGTGGCAAGGGCATTTATTAATGATATCCTGCAAAATAATTTTAAAGCTGCAGAAAAATTAGTGTTGAAGGAAGACACAAACGAACAGTTTCTGGAACAGTTTAAGGAATATGAATCTAAAAGTAAAGAATCAGAAAATTACAAAGATGCCGACATCATCATTAATGAAATTACACCCCTAAATGACTCTATTACCATAATAAATTATTCAAATTCATTTAAAAAAGATAAGAGTAATAAATTAAAAATGGTAAGGGTTGATGGCCAGTGGCTGGTAGATTTAAAATATACCTTCTCCGGAAACATGTAAAGCATTATTAATGATCAGGAATTTTTTATTGATAGGTTTGGGAGGCGCTTTGGGAACGATGTTGAGGTTTGGTACCAGTTTACTGATAGGGATTAAAAGCTACCCGTTGGCAACACTACTGGTAAATGTTGTTGGTAGTTTTATAATAGGATTGGTAATGGCTTACAGTTTAAAAAGCGATGCTTTTGCGTTAAATTGGAGACTTTTTTTAGCCACAGGCTTGTGTGGTGGATTCACTACGTTTTCTGCTTTTTCACTGGAAAATCTTTTATTACTTCAAAATGGAAAATTGGGTTTGTTTGCACTATATGCCGGCGGAAGTTTAGTTTTGGGCATAGCTGCAGTATGGGCCGGGTTTAAAATAATGGCTGTTTCATAACAATCGATTGGAATTTCATTCACTAAAAAATAACTACTATTTATGTATGTACTTCACCCCTGGCATGGCGCCCATTATGGGAAAAAATCGCCGGAAATTGTAAATGGCCTTATTGAAATTTCGCAAGGCTCCAAGGCCAAATACGAAATAGATAAAGAAACGGGATTGCTAATACTTGACCGCGTTATATATTCTTCTTTCCACTATCCGGTTAACTATGGTTTTATACCACAGACTTTGGGTGAAGATGGTGATCCATTGGACATATTGGTTATTTGCAGCGAAAGCATTCAACCCCTTTGCCTGATAGAGGCCACTGTTATTGGCAACATGCAGATGATTGACAATGGCGAAAAAGACGACAAAATTATTGCCGTTGCAACAAACGATCCTACCGTTAACCATTTTTCAGATGTAAATGATTTGCCCAAACATTTTAAGGCAGTGCTGAAAAATTATTTTGAACAATACAAAGTATTAGAAAATAAAGTGGTGTTGATTGATGAGTTCCAGGATAAGGCAGCGGCCTATGGAATTATTGAGGAAGCGATACAACATTATAAAGAAAAATTTCCAGTTAAAGATTGACGCAAAAAGAGCAAACATGTAACCACTTACTGCCCGGGGAATTTCCCTGGGCATATTTTTGCTATGAGTTGTTTTTTGGAACGCAGGCTACACTATTAAAGTGAGATATGTTGATCTTAAAATAACCGGCATTAAGCAACTATTTCTTTCGGATTTACTTTTTATTATTTCTGCAACTGTGTATAATTATAAGTTGCCCCACCCCTTTTTCGATCTTTACCGGCCGAACTCAAAATTAACAGTCCTCCTCATACATCTTCCGCTGACAATCTGACACAGTGATAATTATATTGCTTATTTTTGCCCCCTAAATAAAATGATGGAAGCTTTAATAGGGAACGATACTAAGAAACACGACGAAAACAGGCAGGGTGAAGCCTTTCAACCAGTGGCACTTGCTGAAGATCAATTTAAAAAAAGGTTTTATATAGAAAGTTACGGCTGCGCCATGAATTTTGCAGATAGCGAGGTGGTGGCATCCATCTTACAAAGCAATGGATTTGGGGCAACCAAAAACTATGAAGAAGCCGATTTGATTTTTGTAAACACCTGTTCAATACGTGAAAAGGCAGAGACCACCGTAAGAAAAAGGCTGACAGAATTTAGAAAAGTAAAAA
Organism: Ferruginibacter sp.; assembly: GCA_046590675.1. Taxonomy (GTDB): domain Bacteria; phylum Bacteroidota; class Bacteroidia; order Chitinophagales; family Chitinophagaceae; genus Ferruginibacter. The sequence goes on from JBKJUP010000034.1 coordinate 99,199, forward strand.
AATCGAATCCAGGTGTGCTGGTTGGCGTGCTTGGATGTATGGCCGAACGTTTGAAAGAAAAATTTTTGCAGGAAGAGAAACTGGTAGATCTTGTAGTAGGGCCTGATGCTTACCGCACGTTACCCGGCCTGATTGAAGAAGCAGAAACCGGCCAAAAAGCAGTGAATGTATTGCTTAGCCGTGAAGAAACTTATGCAGATATTGCACCAATCAGGCTAAATAGCAATGGCGTAAATGCTTTCGTAAGCATCATGCGTGGCTGTAATAATATGTGCTCATTTTGTGTAGTGCCATTTACCCGGGGCAGAGAAAGAAGCAGGGATGCACTATCAATCCTCCATGAATGCAGGGAGTTATTTGACCAGGGATATAAAGAAGTGACTTTATTGGGACAAAATGTTGACAGTTATTACTGGACTCCGCCATCCCCTACTCCAACTAATCAGTTAGAAAATAAAACCAATAGTAATGAGCAGGTAACTCCTGTTACTTTTGCAAAATTACTTGAACTGGTAGCTCAAATTAATCCTTTATTACGGGTTCGTTTTTCTACTTCACACCCAAAAGACATTACGGACGATGTATTATACACCATTGCCAAATACGAGAATATTTGTAATTATATCCATCTGCCGGTGCAGAGTGGCAGCAGCCGGGTGTTACAATTGATGAACCGCACCTACTCCAGGGAATGGTATATTTCAAAAGTTAATCGCATCAGGGAAATCATTCCAAACTGTGGTTTATCTACCGATATGATTACCGGGTTTTGTACAGAAACAGAAGAAGACCACCAGCAATCGCTTAGCCTGATGGAGTATTGCAAATACGATCTTGCATACATGTATTTTTACAGTGAACGCCCCGGAACACTTGCTGCCAGGAGGTTTAAAGATGACATACCTGAAGACATAAAGAAAAGGAGGTTACAGGAAATGGTGGATTTGCACAGGCTGCATTCTTTGCAAAGTATGCAAAGGGATGTAGGTAAAACTTTTAAAGTGTTGATAGAAGGTACTTCAAAAAAAAGTGAAGAACATTTGCATGGAAGAAGCGACCAGAATAAAGTAGTGGTTTTTCCGACAGAAAATTACAAGAAGGGTGATTATGTATTTGTAAAAATAGATTCCTGTACTGCAGGTACTTTAATTGGTACAACTGTGCGTGTATGAAATGCTTTCATCATTACCAACTAATTAATATTTAAGTCAACTGAATTTAAAAAGAACCTGATTAAAAAGACTCCGGGGTTCTTTTATAGGATATAAAGCAAGGAGTAATAATTACTATGGATTTACAATCGATCAAAAATAGATTTGGCATAATTGGGAACTCCCCGGGTTTAAACCATTCATTAAATGTAGCGACGCAGGTTGCCAATACAGATCTTAGCGTATTAATCAACGGAGAAAGCGGTGTAGGAAAGGAAGTATTTTCACAAATAATACACTCATTGAGTGCAAGAAAACACAACCCTTTTATTGCCGTTAACTGTGGAGCCATTCCTGAAGGAACAATTGATTCGGAATTATTTGGCCACGAAAAAGGATCCTTTACCGGCGCAATGGATAGCCGTAAAGGTTATTTTGAAACGGTAAATGGTGGAACGATATTTTTAGATGAAATAGGCGAACTGCCGTTGGGTACACAAGCAAGGCTGTTGCGGGTGTTGGAAACAGGCGAATACATCAGGGTTGGAAGCAGTAAAGTGCAGAAAACAGATGTACGGGTAATTGCAGCCACCAATAAAGAATTACTGGAAAGTACACAGTCTGGCAAATTCCGTGAGGATTTATATTATCGTTTAAATACGGTTCCAATAAGGGTTCCATCTTTAAGAGACAGGAAAGAAGACATTCCATTATTATTCAGAAAATTTGCCGCTGATTTTTCAGACCGGTACAAAGGCGCTCCCATTCATTTGGAAGAGGACGCCAAAACTATGTTAATGAGTTATCCCTGGCCCGGAAATGTTAGGGAACTAAAGAATATTGCAGAACAAATATCTGTACTTTCGAAAGAGAAAAATATTACCGCAATTGAATTGCAACATTTTTTACCCGAAAATAATTTTAACAGGTTGCCTGTGTTGGTTGGTGGAAAAGCGGCACTTAGCCAACAGGAATTTGCCAATGAAAGAGAAATACTTTACAAGTTGTTTTTCGACATGAAAAAGGATGTGAATGAACTAAAGAAAATGTTTTTCGAAATCCTTCAAAACCCTGGTATGGGATCAAACATACCGATGTACAACAATGGAGAATCTAGGCTTCCCGAACACAATTCGAATGTAAACAACAATAATAATAACAACAATTACAATCAACAGGCAAAGCCGGTATTCATCAATCAAAAAGGTGAAGACATCGATCATCATGAGGCCATTGAAGAATCCCTGAGCATTATGGATAAGGAAAAAGAGCTTATAATAAAGGCATTAAAAAAACATAAGGGTAAAAGAAAAGATGCCTCTTCGGACCTGGGAATTAGTGAAAGAACACTTTATAGAAAACTGAAAGAATATGATATTGAAGATTAATAAACAACACGGGGGTAACAGAAAAAACGCCGGTTTAACGGGCTTCGGGCTATTGATTGCAGGCTTTTTAATTATGACGATTTTCAGTTTTTCAACCTGTAAATATTCTTTTAAAGACACCTCGCCTATTCCGGAAGAAATAAAGACATTCCGGATAAATTATTTTGAAAATAAAGCCAGGTATGTAAATCCACAGTTAAGCCCTCAGTTAACTGAAAAAATGAAACAAAAGGTAATTGGAAATACCAGGCTTCGCCAAACCAATGACGATGATGCACATTATGATATCAGCGGTTATGTATCGGACTACAATGTAAGTACAAGTGGTATTACAGGCAATAATGCAGGAACAAACCGTTTGTCGGTTTCTTTTCATTTAATATTTAAAAACACCATTGATAATACCAAAAATTTTGAAACGGACCTTTCAAATAACTTTGATTTTCCAGCAACACAAACACTGGAACAGGCACAGGCTCAATTGACACCCGACATCATTAAAAATATTGTGGACGCGATATTCAATAAAATATTTTCAAACTGGTAATTTTACCGGCAGCAAGTGATTACAGATTTAAGTATTTACACAACACCTGAACAAATGGGGAACAGCAATTCACTTTTCGATTCTTTATTTAAAGCAACAATGACTTTAGATGACAAGCAAAGTTTCCTTAGCAAGGTTGCTGCTGAACACCCCTATTTTGTACCTGCACAGTTTTATCTTTTGCAACAAATGAATGAAGCAGATGCAGGCTACAATTTGCAATCAGCAAAAACTGCTGTACTTTTTAATAATCCTTACTGGTTGCAATTTCAATTAGAAGAAACGCTTGATAATTTGGTTAACAGAGAAACCAATGAGGTTGAATTTTCGCAGGATTACGGGGAAGTAATTGTTGAAAATAATATAGACGCTGGTAGCATAATTTCGGAACCATTATTAAATGATGCCCCGTTAGAATATGTTTCCCCTGTCCCTCCAATTGAAAATGATGTTTATCTGGAAGAAGTAAGTTCCAAAAGCGAAGAAGTAAATAATGAGTTCGATAAACAAATTGTTTTAACAGAAAAGGAAATTGCAATCGAAGAGCAGAACATTCTTGATGATACAACACCTGTAGAAAATATTGAAACCAATGATGACTTTATACCGGAAGATGTAAAGGAATCAATTATTTCTGTGGATCAACTACCAACTTCCACAGATCCTACTGCTCATTTTACCAATAAAGGCGAAGAAAGATTTCCGGAATCAATGGAAGAAAATGAAGATGATGAGGAATTATTACCGGAACAAGGTGAACCAATGAATTTCAAATTGAGTCTGCCTGAAGTTAATACGAAAGAGGAAACCTTGTCTTTTGAACCGCTGCATACATCTGATTATTTCGCCAGTCTTGGTATAAAATTAAGTGGAGAAATAAACCCCAACGACAAGCTTGGAAAACAGCTTAAAAGCTTTACTGAGTGGCTAAAAACCATGAAGAAAATTCACAATAACACTTTACCGGAAACTGCCGCACAAACAGAGATTTCTATTCAAAAACTTGCGGAAAATTCCAACAAAGAGGGCGAAGTATTAACAGAAGCAATGGCTGAAGTATTAATACAACAAGGCAAAGCAATGAAGGCCATAGAAGTGTATAAAAAATTAAGTTTGCTCAATCCCTCTAAAACAGTTTACTTTGCAGCCAAAATTGATCAACTAAAAGAAGCGTGATATGTTAATTTTATTCGGAATCCTGGTTATTATAGCCTCTTCAGTGCTGGGATTGATAGTATTGGTACAAAACCCCAAAGGCGGCGGCTTGTCTGGCACCCTGGGTGGATTTAGCAACCAGTTGATGGGTGTAAAGCAAACTACAGACGTACTGGAAAAAGGAACCTGGGTTTTTGCAGCAATTGTTGCAACACTCTGCGTCATCTCTCCTGCTTTTATCCCAAAAGACACTGGTTCATCTTCAGTAAATGATGAATTGTTTAATAAAACTCCGGCCACTTTGCCCCAACAAAATACGGTAACATTGCCGGGTGCTGTACAAGCTACTCCAGATACAACCAAACCATAAAAAAAATACAAAAGTTTTATAGCCTCGTCTGTTCAGGACGAGGTTTTTTATTTTACTTTGGGCAACCTTGAAAATATCTGTTTGACTATGTCGCTTACAAAAAAAATAGTGGTAATTGTTTTACTTGTCGTTGCACTTGCAGGAGCTTTTGCTGCGTTTAGAATATTTGGTTCAAATACCAACTTTAAAGAAAATAAAAAGACCTTATACATTAAAACCGGGAGCACATTCAGTGATGTTATGAATGATCTGACTGAACAGGATATGCTGAAAAATCCGGGTACATTTAAGTTGGTTGCAACCAGGCTCCATTATGATAAAAATGTAAAAGCCGGAAAGTATGTTATTAACAAAGGCACCAGTATTTTTAATATAGTAAGAATGCTTCGATCTGGCAGGCAGACCGCTGTTAACCTCGTTATAAATAAACTAAGAACCAAAGAAGACCTGGCTAAAAAGATTGCCGCTGGTTTTGAATGCGACTCGAGTGATGTGATGGAAATTTTAAACAGCAATGATCAGTTAAGGGTTTACAGGCTCGATTCCAATACCGTAATGACTGCTGTAATTCCGAATACTTATAGTATTTTATGGAATACGACTGCTGCTAAAATTTTTAAAAAATTATACGACGAACACGAAGTATTCTGGAACCACGAACGCAGAGAAAAAGCAGCCGCATTAGGTTTGAATATGCAACAGGTTTATACCCTGGCGAGTATTGTAGAAGAAGAAACAAATAAGCTGGAAGATAAAGGGAAAATTGCCAGTGTATATTTAAACAGGATTGAAACCGGTATGAACCTGGGAGCTGATCCCACGGTAAAATTTGCTATGCGTGACTTTGGTTTGAAAAGAATTTATCATAAACATTTACAATTTCCGTCACCCTATAATACATACCTGAATCCGGGACTTCCCCCGGGCCCCATTTGCACACCATCACCTGCTACAATAGATGCCGTGTTGGCCGCTCCCAGTACTTCTTATTTGTATTTTGTAGCTAAACCAGATTTAAGAGGATACTCTAATTTTGCAACCAGTTACACCGAACATCTGAAATTTGCAAAAGCCTATCAATCTGCATTGGATAGCATTGTAAAAAGCAGGCAGCAAAATCAATAAGTCTTTCTTTAGAATGATGCAACCTAAATCGGTAGATTTGATATGCAAAGGAGATTGTCCTTGCAATTATTGTTGCTTAAAATGAGTTTATATCAACAAATATGTACGGTTAGTATTTTATTGAATGACAAAACTGGAACGCATACTTATAACCCGCACACCTGTTGCTTTTATACTTCGTAAAAGCAAGCATTGGTATTTACCTGGCTTTGAAGGTGTGCCGCTATACGATGTAATCAAATTTTTTTTCAAGCAGGTAAGAACGGTAGGCCTTACTGAAAGAGCTTCGGCAATTGCTTATAATTTTATCATGGCAATTCCACCGTCTTTTTTATTTTTGTTTACTCTTATACCCCATCTTCCTTTCATTTCAAAACAAAGTTTAAAAAAGGAATTACATAGCCTTATTCTTGATATTATTCCTGCCAAAGTACACAATGCATACCTGATCAGTTTTGTCGATTCTTTTTTAGATGATTATAAAATCGGGTTACTTTCTTCGGGTTTGGTACTTGCATTATTTTTCTCTTCAAATGCCATGATGGGAATCATGCGTTCCTTCAATAAAAACTATATTGGCTTTGCCAAAAGAAAAGATTTGTATAACCGTTGGATAGCAATCAAACTAACAACACTGATTTTTTTATTAGTGCTTGGATGTCTTATCTTACTAGTTACCCAGGGCGTAGTATTAAAGTGGATTGGCATTAAAAGTCAGGCACTTCGTGAAATCATTTTTTATGTAAGATGGGTATTTATCCTGGCACTTATTTATTATGCCATTGCTTTCATTTACAAGTATGCACCAGCAGTAGAAAAGCGTTGGAAATTAAGATCACCCGGCACGATCATAGCCGCATTTCTAAGTGTGTTGGCTACACTTGGCTTTTCTTATTTTGTAAATAATTTTGGTAAATACAATGCCTTATACGGTTCAATTGGTACCATCATCGTTTTCATGGGTTTAGTCTATATTAATTCACTTGTTTTACTTATTGGCTTTGAAATAAACGTAAGTATAAAGTCTCTCAGGTCTATTGCAGAAAAGCGGGAGATTGAAGAAAAAGCCATTGTAGCTCCGTCAGATATCTTATAACCGTTTTTAAGTTATTGCATAGAAATATATTTCAACGAAAGAAACAAAAAGTGTTGGATCTGGTATAAAAAGAAACAGTTGTTTTTTAAAATCAAAAGGTTTAGTCTTTTAACGCACTTTTTAATTCCTGTTCAAATGCGTCGGTACTCAACGCTGATTCAAAAAAAATTATAATTCTTTTTTGAATTTACAATCCTTGTTGCCGGAATGACTCCTGTCCACCCGCAACGGTTTATACCCGCTTTACCAGTCATAAAAATTAGCTTTTGGCTAATCACTCATTTCGAAGTAATTTTGCCATCGTTTCAATGTATCATTCTAAACAACATAAAAATATTGTTTAAGCTACAGATTGATTCATTTTCAAATTATATTTCAAATTTTAAATTAATATAGAACATGGCGTATGATGTAATTGTTTTAGGTAGCGGCCCGGGTGGTTACCCGGCTGCAATCAGGGCGAGTCAACTTGGCAAAAAAGTAGCAATTGTTGAAAAGGAAAGCCTTGGGGGCGTATGTCTTAACTGGGGTTGTATTCCAACTAAAGCGCTGCTAAAAAGTGCCCAGGTTTTTGAATATGCCAAGCATGCTGCAGATTATGGTATAAACGTTGAAACGCCTACAACAAATTTTGAAGGTGTAATTAAAAGAAGCCGCAGTGTTGCTGATAAAATGAGCAAGGGTGTGCAGTTTTTAATGAAGAAAAATAAGATTGACATTATCATGGGGTTTGGTAAATTAATTGCGCCAAATAAACTTGAAATAACTGCAGCAGATGGTACTAAACAAATACAGGAAGCTAAGAATATTATTATTGCTACCGGTGGCCGTGCCCGTGAGTTACCAAGCATGAAAATTGATGAGACAAAAATAATTGGTTATCGCAAAGCCATGGTATTAGCCAACCAACCTAAAAGCATGATTGTGTGTGGTAGTGGCGCCATCGGATCGGAGTTTGCTTATTTCTATAATAGTATTGGTACAAAAATTACAATCGTAGAATTTATGCCAAGAATTGTACCGGTAGAAGATGAGGACATCAGCAAAGAACTGGAAAAGCAGTTTAAGAAACAGGGTATAGATATAATGACAAACAGCGAAGTGTTAAGCGTTGACACTTCAGGAGCAGGCGTAAAGGCTAAAGTAAAAACACCCAATGGTGAGGTTGTTTTAGAAGCAGACATTTTATTAAGTGCGGTTGGTGTAGTTGCCAATATTGAAAATATAGGTTTAGAAGAATTAGGCATTAAAACTGAAAAAGGAAAAATAATTGTAGATGCTAACGGGCAAACTTCAGTAAAAGGCATCTATGCAATTGGTGATTGCACACCCGGACAGGCACTTGCTCACGTTGCTTCTAAAGAAGGAATTAATGCTGCAGAACATCTAAGTGGTCATCATCCTGAACCAATTGATTATAATAACGTACCCGGTTGTACTTATTGCTCACCTGAAATTGCTTCTGTAGGTTATACAGAAAAGGGAGCTAAGGATGCAGGATATGAAGTAAAAATTGGTAAGTTTCCTTTTATGGCTAGTGGTAAAGCAAGTGCTGCAGGCGCAATTGAAGGATTTGTAAAAGTAATTTACGATGCCAAATACGGAGAATTCCTTGGTTGCCACATGATTGGTATGAATGTAACTGAAATGATTGGTGAAGCAGTTGTTGCCAGGAAACTTGAAACAACCGGACACGAAATGCTAAATGCCATCCATCCTCATCCAACAATGAGTGAGGCCATGAAAGAAGCTACAGCCATGGCTTACGGAGAAGCAACCGATATTTAATCCATCTTCTTTTTATACTTTAAGGATCACATTTGTGGTCCTTTTTTTATTTGCTGAATTTGTAGCATTATTTATAACTTTTAAGGTTAATGTTGGTAAAAAGATGATAGCGGAAAATGATGCCATGGAAATATGAATTTGAACAGTGCCAGAAATACCAATGCCGGTAAACAAAAAAAATAATCAGTCTCTTAATAATACCGATTAAGTCGGCACGGGTGGACATTATACCATCTAATATTCCAATCAAATCCACTCGATCTTTAATGAGATGAAGATGTTTGTTATGAGTCAGTTTTAAACAGATTCCCATTGTCTTTCATTAAACAAAAAACAGCATAGCCTGATCTGACACTGTGAAACCCTGCACTTTTTAACATTATATTCCATTGTGGTTGAATTTCCGGCAATTACCCTATTTTTGCCCTCCAAAAATAAGACTACTACTATATGGACAAATTGATCTACGTTATTCCGGCAATGGGCATTGTAGGCTTGTTGTACACTTTCATAAAATTTGCATGGGTATCCAAACAGGACGCAGGTAATGAACGCATGAAAGAGATCAGCGAGTACATCGCTGAAGGTGCAATGGCTTTCTTAAAAGCAGAATATAAAATCCTTGGTTATTTTGTTGTAATTGGTGCGCTGTTACTGGGCATTATGGGATATTCAAATGCGAATAGTCATTGGAGCATTTCCCTGGCTTTTGTTTTAGGCGCATTTTTTAGTGCCCTGGCAGGGTTTATTGGAATGAAGATAGCCACCAAAGCAAATGTACGTACCGCACAGGCTGCACGTACCAGCCTAAGTAAGGCTTTATCTGTTTCATTTACCGGCGGCTCTGTTATGGGCATGGGTGTAGCGGGATTGGCGGTTTTAGGACTCGGTTCATTATTTATTATTCTTAAAATGATTTTTGCACCCGATGCTGCAGTTAACAGTGTTGAAATGGAAAGAACCATTGAAATACTAACCGGATTTTCTTTGGGTGCAGAATCAATTGCTCTTTTTGCACGTGTAGGTGGCGGTATTTATACAAAAGCGGCCGATGTGGGTGCTGACCTTGTAGGTAAAGTAGAAGCTGGTATCCCGGAAGATGATCCACGTAACCCTGCAACGATTGCAGATAATGTGGGCGATAACGTAGGTGATGTTGCTGGTATGGGAGCCGATCTTTTTGGATCTTACGTTGCTACTGTATTAGCTACAATGGTTTTGGGAAGAGAAACTACGGCTGTTGATGCTTTTGGTGGTATGTCTCCGATTCTATTGCCGATGCTGATTGCAGCAATGGGCATATTATTTTCCATTATTGCAACATTTTTTGTAAAGATCAGTGATAGCGCAGGCCTTAGTACTCAAAAAGTACAAAATGCATTGAACATGGGTAACTGGGGTTCAATGGTATTGACAGCCATTGGATGTTATTTCCTGGTAAATTATTTATTACCTGATACAATGGTTTTGCGTAATTACACTTTTACTAAAAATGGTGTATTTGGTGCTATCATGGTGGGATTGGGGGTAGGTACTCTAATGAGCATTATCACTGAGTACTACACTGCAATGGGTAAACGCCCTGTAATGAGTATCATTCGTCAATCTGCTACCGGTCATGCAACTAATATTATTGGTGGATTGGCAGTAGGTATGGAAAGCACTTTATTACCAATATTAGTATTGGCCGCCGGTATTTATGGCTCTTATGCTTGTGCAGGCCTGTACGGTGTAGCAATTGCTGCCGCAGGTATGATGGCAACAACTGCTATGCAATTGGCTATTGATGCATTTGGACCGATCGCGGATAATGCAGGTGGCATTGCTGAAATGAGTGAGTTACCAAAAGAAGTTCGTGAAAAAACAGATATCCTGGATGCAGTGGGAAATACTACGGCTGCCAGTGGAAAAGGATTTGCTATTGCCTCTGCAGCATTAACTGCACTTGCATTGTTTGCAGCTTTTGTTGGTATTGCAGGAATTGATGGTATTGATATTTATCGTGCCGATGTGTTGGCAGGTTTATTTGTTGGAGGAATGATTCCATTTATATTTTCATCACTTGCTATTCGTGCAGTTGGTGAAGCGGCGATGGCAATGGTTGAAGAAGTTCGTCGCCAGTTTCGTACCATTCCAGGAATTATGGAAGGAACCGGAAAGCCGGAATATGATAAATGTGTTGCAATATCTACGCAAGCTTCTCTAAGAAAAATGATGCTGCCAGGTGCTATTGCATTGTTATCTCCATTAATTATCGGCTTTATTTTCGGACCAGAAGTATTGGGTGGATTTTTAGCCGGTGCTACTGTATGTGGTGTATTAATGGGAATGTTTCAAAACAATGCCGGTGGCGCATGGGATAATGCAAAAAAATCTTTTGAAAAAGGTGTTGAAATTAATGGTGAAACTTTTTATAAAAAATCTGAACCACATAAAGCTTCTGTAACTGGTGACACGGTGGGTGATCCTTTTAAAGATACTTCAGGACCATCAATGAATATACTCATTAAATTGATGAGTATAGTTAGTTTGGTAATTGCTCCTACCCTTGCTGTTATTCATCATGATAAAATTGAGGCTAACAGAAAGGCCCAAATGGAGACACTTAAAAAAGCTACAGAAAATCAGACTACAACTATTGAACTCAAATAATTCAAGTTTGATTAAAATTCGAAAATAATATCAGAGCCCGGATAAAACCGGGCTTTTTCATGCCTATAAACGAATATCCTTAAATATTGTACTTTAGCTTTACAAAAACCGATTGTGACTCCTGCTATATTATTTTACGCCATTCCTTTTTTCGTGCTGCTGCTATCTATAGAAGCATGGTTTTCCTATAAAGAAAATAAAAAATTATACGAAACAAAAGATACGTTTGGGAGTTTGGGCCTTGGAATTGGTAACGTACTTACTGGCTTTATAACCAAAGCGCTGATATTTGCACTGTTTACCTTTTTATATAAATACAGAATTTTCGATCTTCTGGCCAGCAATTGGTGGTATTGGTTATTGTTGTTTTTTGCCGATGATTTTTCATATTATTGGTTTCACCGCGTTAGTCATCATGTAAATTATTTTTGGGCCAGCCATGTAGTACATCATTCCTCTCAACATTATAATCTTGCGGCCGCTTTGCGCCAAACATGGACCGGCAATGCTACCGGTGCTTTCCTTTTCTGGGCGTGGATGCCATTGGTTGGCTTTCACCCGATCTGGATTTTATTCATGCAGCAAATCAGTTTAATTTATCAATTCTGGATACATACAGAAACTATCAAAAAATTACCGGCGGCATTAGAGTTTGTGCTGAATACACCATCTCACCATCGGGTACATCATGGGAGCGATCTTAAATACCTGGATAAAAATCATGGAGGAATACTGATTATCTGGGATAGAATATTTGGAAGTTTTCAACCTGAAGAAGAAAGACCGAATTATGGCCTTACTAAAAATATCGAATCCTTTAATCCGGTTGTTATAGCATTTGAAATATGGCGACAATTAATTAAAAAAGCTACAGCTAGCCATTCGCTAAAGAACGGACTCAAATATTTTATAAAACCTCCGGGCTGGAGTCATGATGGCAGCACTAAAACAACGGCCCAATTAAGACAGGATGCAACCAATAATAAATTCAACGCTTAATATTGTTCAAACCTGATTAGCATACTTTTCTTTCATTCGCTTGTATTATATAAAAATACCATTACCTGATAATAACCACCCCTTTTTTATTTAGCCCCTGAATTTTCTTAATTTAGTTCTACCAGTTACGTGCAAGTACTTTTTTGCTGCTGTCTAACTTTTTTCGATACCGTTAGAAGCGATTGCCTGTCTCTTTAGACCAGTGTAACAGATAACAATGTAATTTAGCTTTTCCGTTGGCTTAATTTTTGGTAACTTTTATCAACAAAAGAAATCCCCGAAATGGGAATGTTATAATAAATGGCAATGAATAAAATAATTTTTTTCGTATACCTCTTACTATTTTGTTTCGTTGCTAATGCGCAAACTGTTGATTTTAGTTTTCAGGGTAGCAATGGCTTATTGTGTAATCCAGCAACTGTGCAGTTTACGCAAAATTGTACAGGAAATCCAACCGGATTTCTTTGGAATTTTGGAAATGGATTAACCAGTACTTCAGCAAATCCCATTACCAGTTACATAGCCGGCGGATCTTATACAGTGAAAATGACAGCTTTTTTCCAGCAGGGAGCTTTAGCAATTTCCAAAACTGTGGTAATTACACCAACGATCCTTCCAAACATTACAGTTGACAGAAATTATATTTGTCAGCCTGGCGTAATTAATTTTACGGTAAGCAGTAACGGCAATATCGGCAATTATGATTGGGATTTTGGTGATTCTACAGCAAATGTTAGTACAACTTCAAACTTGATAAATCATAATTACGCCAATTATGGTTCTCATTCAGTAATAGTTAAAGCCACGGATATATCCGGATGTGCAGGATCAGATACGCTCATAACTCAAGTGAAAAAACTACCAATAACAGGTACTGTTTCACCCACCGCTGGCTGCATTCCGGCTTCTACAAATATAAAAGTAAGCGTTACTCCTCCACAAAATGGATCGGTAACAAATTACGTATTTGATTTTGGTGATGGTACACCATCTGCATCTGGTATTACTTCATCAGTAAACCACTCCTATTTATCTGTTGGTTCGTATACACCAACGGTTTCAGTTACCACGGATGAGGGCTGTACAAATACTTTAAATTATCCAACTATTTCTTTTGGTATTCCACCAACAAATCATATTGCTTATCCTGTTAAATCTGTAGTTTGCGGTTCTGAAACCCCGGTGTTTATAGCTAAGGCAACAAATGCTAATACTTATCTCTGGAATTTTGGAGATGGTACAACTGCTACAGTAACTGATACCATCACTCAGCACAAATACACCACTTTAGGCATAAAAAATGTAAAAGTTATCCCATATTTTAATGGGTGTGCAGGATCTTCCATTGCTTTTCAGATCAGAGTTGTGGGAGTTATAGCAACATATGATCCCACTAATACCTGCAGCGATAAAAAAACTTTCTCCTTTAACAATAATTCACAAGGAATCAGATCCTTGGTGCTTTGGGACTTTGGCGATGGAAGCCCTACAACATCGGTAATGAACCCTACACACACGTATCCGGTTTTAGGACAGTTCGTTACTACTTTAACCATAACCGATACAACCACGGGTTGCATAGATAAATTTTCCAGAACTATTTATACGGCAGATCCTGTTCTTATTAATGCAGACACCTCTATCTGTAAATACGCACAAACGCAATTTACAATTGCGAATAATTATAGCAATGCTTCTGCATCTTACAGATGGAATATATTGGGGGTAAAAAATATTACCGGTGGAAATAAACCAGACATAACGATTAAGGCAACTATTTTAGGAAATTTTAATAACAACAATGTTGTCATTTTAAATCCGGGAGGGTATTGTAACGACACAATATACCTGAATCATCCCATTAGTGTAAAAGGGCCGGCTTTAGACTTTACAATTCCATCTAAAGTTTGCTTTAAAGATACCGTGAACATTATCAATAATTCCAAACCCTTTAATTCGGCCGATAGTGTTAATCTCTGGTATTGGAATTACGGAACTTCTATATTTAATGATACTTTATACCAGCCGGCTTCAATTGTTTATTTTGCCCCGCAGGCTTTTAATATAAAGCTTTCAGCGATAGATATCAATGGCTGTAAAGATAGCCTAACAAAAAGGGTAATTGTTTATCCGCTTCCTTTTATAACTGTTTTCCCAAAGTCAGACACGTTGTGTCTTGGACAAACAGATTCGCTGTTTGCATACCACGATAATACCATCGTTTGGTCACCCGCTTCAGGTTTATCCTGTAATACCTGTGATACGATACTTGTTAAGCCAACGGTAACAACCCAATATGTAGCAACAGCAACATCCAAATTTAATTGCAGTGTACGAGACAGTATTTTAGTTAGAGTAATTCAACCCTTTACTGCCGTAGCAGCAGTCCCAAACCAATATATATGCGCAGGTGAGCAGGCTACATTAGATGTTAACCCCAAAAATACTTTAGTTATCTGGTCGCCGGCAGCAACCTTATCGGCTAACAATATTTTTACACCTATAGCAAAGCCAACACAAACAACAACTTATACTGCCTTACTAACCGATTCTTTTGGCTGCTTTAACAGTAGCGCAGCTATAACAGTTTTCATCAAAACTTTACCCAAGGTCGATGCAGGCCCTGATAGAATTCTGCCATATAATTCGCCTTTTACAATTGCACCATTATATAGCTCAAATGTTGCTTCGTATTTATGGACACCCGCTACAGATCTCAATTGTAGCAGTTGCGCTTCTCCCAAGGGAGTGGCGCTGACTTCGGAAACTTATACCATACAGGTTGTTTCAGATAGTGGTTGCGTAGCTACCGACTCTATCCGCATTGCTATAGAATGTAAATATGCAAATTTATTAATGCCCACTGCTTTTACTCCAAACAATGATAATCTTAATGACTTTTACTACCCCATTACAAGAGGCATTAAAACCATTTTGAGATTTTCTATTTTCAACAGAGAGGGACAAATACTTTTTCAGTCGCAGAATTTTTTGCCAAATAATAAAAATGCAGGATGGGACGGAACATATAAAGGTTCAAATCAACCGGCAAAGGCTTACGTATATGTGTTGGAAGCATTGTGCGAATCAAATGAAAAATTGATTAAAAGCGGCAGTTTTGTTTTATTAAGATAATAGCTCATTTTAGAAAAATAGGCCCGAAATGTCGGGCCTATTTTTAATGTTTTTCAAAAAAATGGATGACCGGAAAAAATATTTACGAATTTATTCTTACATTGCTTTACGAAATACGTCGTATTATGACATTTATAAAAAATAACAAGCCAACGGAAAGTGAATTAGAGATTTTGCAAGTATTGTGGACAAAAAACACCGCTACTGTAAGAGAAGTACACGAAGAACTTTTAAAATCAAAAGACGCAGGTTACACCACTACCCTGAAGCTGATGCAAATAATGTTTGAAAAGGGCCTTGTAACAAGGGATAGCAGTAGCAAAACACATATTTATACACCTGTTGTTACAAAGGAAAATACACAAAAGCTATTTTTGAATAGAATGATTGATTCGTTGTTTTCAGGCTCTTCGGCACAATTGGTGATGCAGGCACTGGGTAATCATAAGTCATCTAAAGAAGAACTGGAAGAAATCAGGACCTATCTTAACAACATTAAATAGCATCTTCGCATGCAATTACCAACATTTCAAAACGCTTATTTTTTACAATCAGTAGGATGGAGTATTGCCAATAGTTTTTGGCAAACAGCTATTTTATGGCTTATTTATCAAACAATAGTAACATTCGATAAAAAGATGTCGTCGTTGGTTAAACACCACTTTAGTGTAACCTTGATGTTTATATCTTTTATATGGTTTGTTTATACTACGGTTGAAAATTATTTTTTATTGAGTACCAATACGGGTGTCCCAACAAGTGCTTTACCCAAAAGCCTGATTTATCAGTTACAAAGATTGATTGAGGTTCTCCCCTTTCTTTCCATTATTTATTTTGCGATTCTGTTTTTATACTCATTACAATTCCTCAAAAGATTGAGTGCAAATAATCTACTACATAAAAAAGGCTTAACTAAGCCTATTATTGATATCAGGCTTTTTATTCGTCATACTGCAAAACATTTGGGTATGAGGAAGGATATTCATGTTTGGATTTCATCTTATGTTGATGTCCCTTCGGTTACAGGATTTTTTAAACCGATCATTCTACTGCCTGCCGCCATCGTTAATGATCTTTCTGTAAACCAGGTGGAAGCAATTTTATTACATGAATTAGCACACATTAAACGTGATGACTACATAATTAACCTGTTTCAAACGGCGATAGAGATGGTACTGTTTTTCAATCCATTTGTTTTATTAATTGGTAAAGCTGCCAGAAAAGAACGGGAGAACTGCTGTGATGATTGGGTTTTAAACTTTCAATATGATAAACTTGCTTATGCGCAAGCGCTACTTAAGATAGAAGAAAGACGACATTTTAAGCTGGCTTTCGTGTTAGCCGCTACAGACAATAAAAAAATATTATTACAGCGAATTAAGAGACTATTCGCCAACAATATACAATCACCGAACCTGGGAACAAGGGATCGCTTTAAATTTATCGGATTAGCAACGGTACTGACTATTGGCATATTTACAACCATTCCGGAATTATCAACAAAAAATAGCGTAAAACATGCAAAATCAGCGGTACCAATCTTATATAATACTACTTTTTCAACGCCGGTTTTAAAAGGAGAAAGTATAAGTAAAGATGAAATCATTGAAAAAAATGTCATCAAAACGGACCCTATTCTTACTATAAATTCAGAAAAAACAAGAATATTGAGGCCAATGGTTAAAGTTAAAGCCGCTAAACAAGGCATTAAGACTTATGTGAATGCTTATATAAATGAGGAGTTATTACCCGAAAATTCAAATAATAAACCACCCACTCCAACTTTGGTTGTAGATAAAGAAACAGACGTAAAAAAATATTATATAAAAATTGAAGAGCAGGTTTCTGGAAATCCTCAAACTAACACGTATTATTTAGAGCTTAACAATAAAGACGGCGGAGCCAATCTTAAGCCACTCATCATATTGGAAAAACTAAATATTTCGACAAGTAAAATAAAAACAGAAAAGCATACCGATAGTACCTTGGCTAAACACGGTAAAAGGAGAATCACATCATAACATCTTGAATATTAATTTTGATTAAAAAGAGATTACTGCGGTTTTCCCCTTCGTCACTAAGCATAAAATCGCTCCCTTAATAAAAATTGCTTAAAACACCAATCAGATCTCCTTTTCAATAGTATAAAAATCAAAAGGCCCGATAGAAATCGGGCCTTTGTTTACGAACCTGGTTAGGTTCAGTAACCCCCAAAGAAAACATCTTGTTTACCAAGCACAAGCGAATTATAACCTTGGGTTGGGTATTAAACGCAATTTGTGCTTACTTATTTTACGGGAACTATAAACTAAATTTATGTTATTGATTAGATCGTTCTGGTTTTGACCTTATTCTGATACTGTAGAAAAATCAGTTAAGAATCTTGACGTCTTATTCAATCACCAATTATTCAAATACCAACTCTAATATAAATCCGCCCTTTCAAAATACTTCATCATATTTATCAATTCATTAATAGTAAACCGTTACTTTTTTAGCTTCTTTTATATTTATCACTTGTTGTTATTAATAAGAACAGACACTCCGTTAAATGAACTGCAGGCATAAATCACCTAAGCCTTTCCTCAGCCTTTTAGTATCACCATTGAATAAACTTGATTTTGATATGCAATCTGATGAAAGATAAATAGCCATCAAATTGATGTAAGAATTAAAGTTCTGCCAAACGGCATCCAGGAAAAGTATGCCGGGTATAACCTGACCAAATAAAGAAAACCTGGGATATGTGATGGGAATTCCAGCAGAGTCATTTTCAAAGGCGCCTCTATTGGAATAAACTTGACAAATGGGAAACGACATTACTAAAGTAAATATCTTGTTCAATTTCGTTGTGGTTTGAAGTTTTTGATTGTGGTAATTCTCAGGAAGAAATGTAAAACGCTCAAATTAGTTTGAACAAATAGAGGATTTTATATTTTGAAAACCGGATAACCGAGGTGTTGGCCATTTCAGTTTCAGACACAAACATAAACATCATTTTCATATTTCCAAAAATATATTTCCGTAAAATTACGGTGCAACCTAGAAACTGTTCACCAAAAGCCCCTTCTTTAGAAAGTATCTCTTAACCGTACTTAATCAATTTAATATTATCTAATAAAGTAGATTTTTATTTCGAAATCATTAACCCATAGAATATCAATTGAGTAGTACTCATCTAAAACCGCCTTTTACTCTATCTACCCGCCTCTTCGAAAAGTATAAGGGAAACTGCTTGGTTAGCTAGACAGGAATTTTACTGATATCAACCAGTTTCGACATTTCTGTGATCTGGCATATTACTTTTATGTGCTTCTATTCTGGCGATTTTCCTGGCCTCAATCCAATGGTCTGCAACAATGGTATGTTCAATTTTCCTGGTTACACATTAAACTATTATAAGATAGTTAAAAGTATTTTTTCTCCAAAGCGGGAAATTGTCTTGAAAAAATGAACTGCCATTATTTCCACTCAATACTAGTAGAAATCAAGAGGTTCCATTAGTTCCAAAATAAAGCCTTTATTATTTGTTTCCTCACCTTATCTCTAAAATCTAAAATAAGCGTCTGAATAGAAAAAAGAGAAGTAGAAATATAAGGATTTAATAAATTTGAATTTTATACAAAATTTAATTGAAAATATTATCTATATTAAATTTTTAATCAGTTATTTATATCTATATATTAATACTGAAGTAATATATAGATCGTAGTTTAAAGTTTTACAAATATGTGGAGTATTTTTGTGAATTTTTACTATTAATAATTATCATTTAAAACTTATAATTACTTGTTTATCAGTTTTATATAACTTTTAATACAAACTAATAAAGTTAGTTTACATTTTTTACCTTCTGCGACTTTTTGTCATTGTCATTTACTAATTTACTTAGTTGTTAATTTCGTATTTTCACATTCAGAATTCTCCCTTCTTCCTGGAATTTCATAAAAAATGATTGAACAAAAGTTATTATGAGAAAATTTCATCGTCCCCTATTTGCCCAATTTTTTATTCTGCCATTATTACTGATTTCCTGT
>JBKJUP010000036.1:0-96465 GCA_046590675.1 Ferruginibacter sp.
ATCTCGTATTCTAAGAAAAACGACACATTTCGAACTTTTAGGGTCAATAGCATTTTCGCCTCTATTGAGCCACTGGCAAAGGTTTCAGAAAAAAATGAAAAGAGCAATCTTTTAAAAAATTGCTCTAAATGTAGCCCTGTGAACCGGATTGGATTCGAACCAATGACCCTCCCGATGAAAGATCGGGATGCGCTATCCAACTGAGCCGACTAAAGTTTCGATGAATTTCCTACTTTTCATTTTTTTGATATATAGTTCTCTTTGCCGGGCTTGTTTAAGCTCTTCAAAAGATTCCTTATAAATCAATTTCCAGGGAATACCTGTGCTTGTAAATTTTTCTTTTCCGCGGTTGTGTTCTCCCAAACGCCTTACAATATCAGAAGTGGACCCAACGTAATATTTATTCAACTTTTCGCTGAAAAGTATATAGCAATGAGAAGGCATAAAATTAAAAAAGCCTGCAATCTGTGCAGGCTTTTGTGAACCGGATTGGATTCGAACCAATGACCCTCAGCTTAGAAGGCTGATGCTCTATCCAACTGAGCTACCGGTCCAATATTTTTTAGGAACTTAATATATTAACAGTCTGAACCAATGACTCTCCCGATATAATCGGGATGCTCTATCCAACTGAGCTACCGGTCCTTTAAAAATGTTTGCAAATATAAGGTAATTGAAATTATCGAAAGCCTCACTTTGCAACCCTTTACCGAATTTTGCAAAAGTTGGCAAAAAGAGGACATTAAAATAACTATCCCAACTTCTCTTCCAGCTCCATCACCTTTTCAAAAACCTGCTCGTATTCTTTGTTCAAAGCCGTTAATTCACCCGTTACTTTTTTGTAGTCCGCTTCTGTTTGCTGAAATTTTTCCTTGTTACTATAAGCTTCGGGAGAGGCCATTTTGGCTTCAAGGCTTATTTTAGATTTATTCAATTGTGCCAGCTTTTCTTCAATTTGTTGAAAACGATTCTTATTTTTCTGGTATTCTTTTTTTAATTCTTTGTCGATCTGGCTGTTGTTTCCTGAATTATTGTTGGCGGCGGTATTCGTTACTGCAGGTTTTTCACCGCCGGAGTTTTTTTTTGACTCAGCAACTTGCACGGGTGGTGTAATTTTTTTGTTTGCTTCTGCAGCTCTGCGTTCTTTCCAATCTTCCCATTCTGCATAACTGCCCTTAAATTCCACTATTTTATGATCTTCTATCTCCCATATTTTATTGGCAATTTTACTGATAAAATAACGATCATGGCTTACCAGTACAATGCTTCCCTCGTATTTATTTAATGCATCAATTAACAGATCTACAGAGTGTATGTCTAGGTGATTGGTAGGTTCATCCAACATTAAGAAGTTGGCTTTACTTACAATGGTTTTTGCCAGCGCTACCCTCGCCTTCTCTCCCCCACTCAATACTTTAATTTTTTTATCTACATCATCCCCACTAAAAAGAAAACATCCCAGCAAACTTCGCAACTCCAAATCCGTTTTGCCACTCCTGCTTTCCTTCATTTCGTCCAACACATTGTTATTAACATTGAGCGCTTCTAACTGGTGTTGTGCATAAAAAGCTTCCTCTACATTGTGCCCCCAAATTCTGTTACCGGTAATTTCTTCAGATCCTACAATTACCCGCAATAAAGTTGATTTACCCTTACCATTTGCACCTATCAATGCCACTTTATCTCCACGGTCAATTTCTGCGCCGGTATCTTCAAGAATCTGTAGATCGCCAAAGCTTTTGGAAACATGTTTTAATGTACAAAGTACCCTCCCCGGCTGCCTGTCAATCATAAAGTTGATCCGCATATTTGGTCTTTCTATTTCCACATTTTCAATTCTGTCAAGTTTTTCCAAGCGCTTTACAATACTTTGAGCCGCAGCAGCTTTACTGGCTTTTGCTTTAAAACGCTCAACAAACCTTTCATTCTGCCTGATGTAATCCTGTTGATTTTCATACGCTTTTTGTTGAATATCAACCCGTAGGGCTTTTTCAGTTTCGTAAAAAGTGTAATTACCCGTATAAAAATGAAGTTTCTGCTGATATAGCTCAACTACTTTATTTACCATACGATCCAGGAAATAGCGGTCATGGCTTACCATTACCACAGCACCCTGGTAATGTATCAGGTATTTTTCCAGCCATTCAATACTAGGTAAATCAAGGTGATTCGTAGGTTCATCCAACAACAACACATCGGGGTGCATCAAAATCATCTTTGCCAGCAATACCCGCATTCTCCAGCCACCACTAAATAATTTGTAGGGTTTGTGCAAGCTTTCATTGGTAAAACCAAGCCCCTGCAATATTTCCTCCGTTTTGTGGTGAATATCATATCCACCCAATATTTCAAGCTCATGCAATTTTTCTGAATAATCGTGTGCCAATGTTTCATCACCCGTTAGTTCCAATTCTTTTCCAATGGCTTCAATTTCTTTCTCCAGTTCTTTAACCCTTTCAAAAGCGCCCATGGCTACTTCAAGTATTGAATCTTCGGTATCAAAACTCAGCAGATCCTGGTGTAAAAAGCCAATAGTTGTTTCCCTGCCCTTTTCTACAGTTCCTTTGCTCGGCAAATATTGCCCGGTAAGCACTTTTAATAAAGTAGATTTTCCGGTTCCGTTGTAACCGATTAAGCCTATTCTTTCATTGGGTTGTATATGCCAGGTGGCGTCTTCTACAATGATACGGGCACCAAATTCAAATGTCACATTTTGTAATCCTAAAAGCATGGAATTATTTATTTACTACTACTGGAAATGAAATATTTTGCAAAAGTAAGTTATACCAGCTACAATTCGATATGGCTCAAAGTTTGAATGCCGGGTTAAACGATTTTAGCCATAAACAACGGTAATATAAATGTATAAGCGGCATTTTGTTAACGTAAACAATTAACCCCGTTTCCTGTTAAGATGTAACTTTGGCGAAAATCAAAAAATTATGAAAAAGCTGATAATTGTATTGTTACTTGTATTGCTGGCAGGTGGTGTATATTGGAAATTTTTTGCAAGTAAAAGCAATGGACCAGAAGAACCTAAAGAAGCCCCTATTGCGGTGAAGAGTCATTCCGAAAGCTTCAACAATGGTATCGATAGCTTAATGGACGCTTATTTTGAAATAAAGGATGCATTTGTAGATGCTGATACTGCCAAAGCAAAAGCTGCCACAGAAAAGTTTATTGTATTAGCCGACAGTTCCCGTTTATTTGAATTGAAAAAAGATACAAGCCGCATTTATGAGAGTGGTATTATGATGATGAACGATATAAAATTGAATGCAGAAAGTTTATTGCAACAACATGATATTACAGAAATGCGTCAGGATTTTAGAATGGTGGGAGAAAATATTTATCCCTTGTTAAAAACCATTCATTACGAAGGAAAGGCTTTGTACCTGCAAAACTGCCCCATGGCATTTGGTGAAGACAAAGGCGCCAATTGGATCAGCAAAACATTCCAAGTGGTTAATCCATACCTGGGAAAAAATCATCCGGAATTTAAAGGTACCATGTTGCATTGCGGAGAAGTAAAAGATAGCGTGGTAGCTCAATAGTGGTTGTATAACAAACTGCGTTTAGGGGTAATGGTAACACAAGACAGGGAATTTGAAAAATAGCTTTTTTATAATGAGAAATTTATTGATTTTAATCGTACTCGTTTTATCATCATCCTTTTTATTTGCACAAAATAAATACACCATTAGTGGCTACATTAAAGATGTACAAAACGGAGAAACGCTTATAGGCGCTGCCATCACAGTAAAGGGAACCAGCAAGGGCATTGTAAGTAACCAATATGGCTTTTATTCTATTACGCTTACCGAAGGCGACTACGAATTAATTGGCTCCTATGTTGGCTTTCAGCCAACATCAGCACTGGTAAAATTAACCGCAGACAAGCAACTCAATTTTGATCTTTCGCCACGTGCTGCATTGGCTGAAGTAATTGTTTCTTCAAAAAAAAGAGATGCCAATGTAAAGACTGCCCAAATGGGCAAATTTGTTTTACCCATAGAACAAATTAAATCTATCCCTGCATTTTTAGGTGAAGTTGACCTTTTAAAAACCATACAACTTTTACCCGGCGTTAGAAATGCCGGTGAAGGAAGTGCAGGAATTTATGTGCGGGGCGGAGGGCCGGATCAGAACCTGATTATGCTGGATGATGCCATCGTGTATAACACGGGGCACCTGTTCGGATTTTTCTCAATATTTAATTCAGATGCTATTAAGAATGTATCGCTGATCAAGGGCGGCATGCCGGCACAATATGGAGGCCGGCTATCCAGTGTGCTGGATATTGCAATGAAAGAAGGCAACGACAAAAAATTCCAGGTGGAGGGTGGTATTGGTTTAATTGCATCGCGGTTATCTATCCAGGGGCCTATCAAAAAAAATAAAGCGTCTTTTATTATATCTGCCCGTCGAACTTACATCGATGCACTTACAAAACCATTCATTAAAAAGACCAGCGAATACAAAGGTTCCGGCTATTATTTCTATGATTTAAATGCTAAAGTAAACTATCGCTTTTCTGAGAAAGACAGGCTTTATTTAAGCGCTTATTTTGGCAGGGATGTATTTGATTTTGTAAATGGCCAAAGAAGCCTGGATGTAAATATCCCCTGGGGTAATGCAACGGGCACACTTCGTTGGAACCATGTTTTCAACAACCGGTTATTTGGCAACACAACGGTGGTTTTTAATAATTATAATTTCTCTTTCCAGGCGGCTCAAAATAATTTTAATATTAAGTTGGCATCCGGAATCCAGGATATCAGTTTAAAACAGGATTTTGATCTTTACCCATTTACCGGACACAAAATAAAATTTGGTGGTTTGTACACCTACCATCGCTTTACACCTTCTGTAGTAAGCGGCCAGCAGGATTCTGTAATATTTAAACCACTAAACGCACAGCGAAAATATGCACATGAAGCTGCATTGTATATACAGGACGATTGGGAAGTAAGCGATAAAATTCAAATTAATGCGGGCCTGCGTTACAGCGCATTTCAGCAAATAGGTTCCTACACCATTTATGATACAGACGAAAATGGCAACAGGCTGGATAGCATTGTTTACACCAAAGGCCAGGCGGTAAAAACCTATGGCGGACTGGAACCAAGGCTGACGCTGCGTTATGCCATTAATGATGAAACATCTTTCAAATCTTCCATTACCAGGAACCTTCAATATATTCATTTAGTTAGTAATTCGGGAACTACTTTACCTACCGATTTATGGGTGCCGAGCACTTACATGGTGAAGCCACAGATCAGTTGGCAATATGCGGCCGGGCTCTTCAAAAATTTCAAAGAAAATACTTTTGAAACCTCTGTAGAAGTGTATTACAAAAGCATGCAAAACCAGATTGAATATAAAGAAGGTTATACGCCTAATACATTGGAGGACACTGAAAACTCTTTCGTTTTTGGTAAAGGATGGAGTTACGGTACTGAGTGGTATATCAACAAAGCCCGTGGAAGATTAACCGGTTGGATTGGTTACACTTTGAGCTGGACCTGGAGAAAATTTCCGCAGTTAAATTTCGGAGAAAAATACCCGGCTAAATATGACAGGCGAAACGATATGAGCGTGGTGGCAATGTATGAAGTAAATAAACGTTGGAAACTGTCTGCAACATTTGTTTATGGATCAGGAAACGCCGCAACTCTACCTCAACGTTTTTACACGGTTAATGGGGTACTAACGCAGGAGTATAGCCGTATTAACGAATATCGGCTACCGGCCTATCACCGGCTTGATTTTGCTGCAATCAATACACCCAAAAAGAATGAAGGACGCAAATGGAAAAGTGAATGGGTATTTAGCGTGTACAATATCTACAGCAGAAAAAATCCTTATTTTATCTACTTCGATCAAACAGGAAACCCCTTCGATGGCACATTAAAAGTGCAGGGAAAACAGGTAAGCATTTTTCCAATTATACCTGCCATTACCTGGAATTTTAAATTTTAGATTGAATGGATTTGCTAAGGCAAATTGGAGTCCGTACTGGCTTTGGTCAAAAAGCGAACTGTACCGCTTTTTTTCAAATCGGATGAAATGCGTACTTCATACCGCCTGGTTCCATCAGTAATAATCATCAACGCTGTATTGGGAGGAATTAAACCCAGGTTATCTGCATACATGGTGAGCTCATTTGTTGCTTCACCCGAATTTGCTTCCAGCGTAAACGAAATGGGTTTGTCAGTAAGTCTTTTATGAGATAGTAATAATTTACCATTGTAAAATAATGAAACACTGTCTCCATCAATTTCACCGTTATCGTATATATCTACTTTAAAAGTTTTGCCGGTTATTTCAATTGTCTTTACAAGTTCACTGGTTCTTTTTTCATAATTTTTTTCAGCGGCCACAATGCTGGTAGATGAAGATTTTTTTTCAGGTGCAATCATTTCCGGTACGTCTCTTTCAATAGGTTTGGTCTTAATTTCCGGCGAAGTAACTTCTGCCGGCTTTTGCTTTGGAGCAACTTTGGCAACAGGTGGTGTTGTTGGCTTTCTGTTTTTATCTGCGAGGTCCGAAAATTTTGAATCCGGTTTCCTGGATGAAAAAGGATTGTTGCTTTTTGATTTATTAAAGGAAGATAAATCCTTACTGAGCGTTCGCCTGGTTAATGTTGTAAGTCCTGCCCCACAGTTGCCTAACTGTCCTTCAGCAGTTACCCAGCGCCCGGCAAGCTCTTCAAGCTCTCCATCCTTTTGATAAGTAAGTATATGCGTTTGCAAACAGTCATTCCAGTCAGGAGGCGTTAGTCCTTTAATGCGTGCAGTCTCTGTAACCTTCATGCTTTTGGTACTCTTATAATAAATACCTTTTAGTGAGCATATCACATAATACTGGCGGTTTTGAAAATAGCTATAGGAGTAACCAGTTACCTTAGAACCGTTAATTTCCAGTTCCAGCACATATTCTGTATTATCGCCTCCGGATAAAACTATATCGCCGTTGCTGTTAAAATAACCCCGCCACTGACCGTTTATTTTTTGAGAAAAAGTACTGCTTGTAACTAAAAAAAGTGCTACAAATAACATTGACCTGATGATCCCCATTCTTCCTGATTTTTCGTTAATAATAAGTATTTTATGGTATAAATTTTATCACCAACAAAGATATTTCAGATATGTTCTTCCTTAGCTAATAGTTCGTTAAATTTGCACCTTCAAATTAAGACTGAATCTAAATAAAATTATGATAAAAATTACGTTGCCCGATGGTGCGGTAAGAGAATATGAAAATGGTGTTAGCGCATTCGATGTGGCTATGTCCATCAGTGAAGGGCTTGCCCGAAAAGTGCTGGCCGCAAATATTAATGGTGAAGTGTGGGATGCAACAAGGCCAATCAATAGCGATTCCTCGCTTCAGTTACTTACCTGGAATGATTTGAGTGGTAAATCTACTTTCTGGCATTCGTCTGCGCATTTAATGGCAGAAGCCATTGAAGGCATGTTTCCAGGTGTGAAATTCTGGGTAGGACCACCTTTAGAAACCGGCTTCTACTACGACATTGACCTGGGTGACCAGCAAATTACCGAAGAAGACCTTCGCAAGCTGGAAGTTAAAATGGCAGAATTAGCCAAACAAAAAAATGCTTACCTGCGTAAAGAAATTTCTAAAGCAGATGCTGTAAAATATTTTGACGAAAAGGGTGATGAATACAAACTTGATCTGTTGAGTGGATTAGAAGATGGAAATATAACACTGTACACCCAGGGCAATTTTACCGACTTGTGCAGGGGTCCACATATTCCTAATACCGGTTTTATTAAAGGAATTAAACTTACTAATATCGCCGGTGCCTACTGGAAAGGTGATGAGAAAAATAAAATGCTTACCCGCATTTATGGCGTAACATTTCCTACCGGCAAAGAGTTGGAAGAGTACCTTGTTTTACTGGAAGAAGCAAAGAAAAGGGATCACAGAAAACTGGGGAAAGAACTGGAGCTGTTTGCGTTTTCTGAAAAAGTTGGTATGGGGCTTCCTTTGTGGTTACCAAAAGGAGCCATGTTAAGAGAACGACTACAACAGTTTTTGCAAAAAGCACAAATGGAAAGCGGTTATCTTCCGGTTATCACGCCACATATTGGCCATAAAAACCTGTATGTAACTTCCGGCCATTACGAGAAGTATGGTAAGGATAGTTTTCAACCCATTAAAACACCGCAGGAAGGAGAAGAGTTTTTCTTAAAGCCAATGAATTGTCCGCATCACTGCGAAATTTATAAAACCTCTCCACGTAGTTATAAGGATCTTCCACTTCGCTTAGCCGAATTTGGAACCGTATATCGCTACGAACAACATGGCGAATTACATGGCCTTACCAGGGTGAGAGGTTTTACCCAGGATGATGCCCATTTGTTTTGTATGCCCAGCCAGGTAAAGGATGAATTTAAAAAAGTAATCGACCTGGTATTGTATGTTTTTGAATCTTTGAGCTTTACCGATTATACGGCACAGATTTCGCTGAGGGATAAAACTGATCGGTCAAAGTATATTGGCAGCGACGAAAACTGGCACATTGCTGAACAAGCCATCATCGAAGCTTCGGCGGAAAAGGGGTTAAAAACTGTGATCGAATACGGGGAGGCGGCATTTTACGGACCCAAGCTCGACTTTATGGTTCGGGACGCCATTGGTCGTAAATGGCAGTTAGGAACCATCCAGGTTGATTATAATTTGCCTGAAAGATTTGATCTTACCTATATTGGAGAAGATAATGCCAAACACAGGCCCGTGATGATTCACAGGGCACCATTTGGCAGTATGGAAAGATTTATCGCCGTTTTGATAGAACATTGCGCCGGCAAATTCCCCTTATGGCTGGCTCCTACCCAGGTAAAAATATTGCCGATCAGCGATAAGTTTTTGCCTTATGCTGAAATTGTAGCAGGACATTTAAAAAATGCTGATATTCGTGCGGAAATTGATGACAGGAATGAAAAAATCGGTAAGAAAATCAGGGATACAGAATTGGCAAAAGTTCCGCTGATGTTGGTACTGGGTGAAAAAGAAATGAATGACAGCTCAGTGGCAATACGCAGGCAGGGAAAGGGCGATATGGGAGTAGTATCAATTCCGGAATTTATCGAAATGGTAAATATTGAAGTAACAAGTAAAAAGGCATTTGAATAAATTTTATTAACTTTAAATACAACTTTCAAAGTAAAGTTCAATTATAAAACTAAAATCAATTAATGGCATTTCCACCAAGAGCACCCAGAGGTGCATTTAATCCCCGTTTCAGAAAAGAACAACAACAAGAACACCGTACCAATAGTATGATAAGAGTACCTGAGGTACGATTGGTAGGCGACAATATAGAACCCCAGATTTACTCCATTGCTGATGCACTAAAATTAGCACAGGATCAGCAGCTTGACCTTGTTGAAATTTCTCCGGGTGCAAAACCACCTGTTTGTAAAATCATCGACTACAATAAGTTTCTCTATGATGAGAAAAAGAAGAAGAAGGAGATGAAGGCCAAGTCTAAAACGAGCGAGGTAAAAGAAGTTCGTTTTACGCCAAACACAGATGATCATGACTTTGAATTTAAATGCAAGCATGCAGAAAAATTTTTGCAGGACGGCAATAAAGTAAAAGCACATGTGCAGTTTAAGGGCAGGGCAATTATGTTTAAAGAAAGAGGTGAATTACTTTTATTGAAATTTGCCGACAGATTAAAAGACGTAGGCGCTTTGGAAGGCATGCCGAAAATGGAGGGTAAACGAATGTTGGTAATGTTTGCACCTAAAAGCAAAAAGTCAAAAAAGGACGATAAATAACTAATAAAAAAAGGATGCGAAAGTGTCCTTTTTTAATTTCTACCTACTTCTGATCAATTGAATTAATTTGGTAACCAGCATTCGCATTTCAATTAAGCTTCATTGTGTCACATTCTTATGATTCGCTCAATAATGAATACCTCAAGGCAACTATTAATGAAGGCATGCGTTTGTATCCAACCGCATGGATAACTGACCGGGTTGCTCTTGACGACGATCAGTTTGGCGACTATTCTTTTCCCAAAAACACCATCATCATTCCCTTTTTTTATGGGGTACACCGTGATGAAAAATTATGGGAGGATGCGTTGGAATTTAAGCCGGATAGATTTATGCTGGATGAAAAATGTATTAAAGCAAAAAATTATTTTCCCTTTGGGGCAGGGCCAAGGATGTGTATCGGCAATAATTTCGCCATTACTGAAATGTCGTTTTTCGTGTACGCTTTTTTAACCAAATTTAAAATTGAACCCACTGATGAAACTACTGAAATGATACCACTGAAATGATACCACTGATAACGCTGAGGCCCGACAAAGTAATATTAAAGGTTTCCAAAATCAATCCGTGAAACCGGCCATCAATTACCCCCGCTTAAATGCAATAACGATGTAATAAAATAACCCTGGCTCTTTTTTAGCCTGATGGCAAATGAATTTCATTAAAAACTTGTTCAATATAAATTCAAAAAATCTTACCAATAAATATCTCTCATTGAGAATAACCGATTTCTTTACAAGATAAATTTGTTAAGTTTATACATTATTAACGAATGCTCAATAGTCTGCATAAAATTTATTTAAGTTTAAAACTACTTCACAACATCTCCATGTTTATGAAGTAAACTTATTACAACAATAAAATTTAAATCATTTTAAAATTAAAAAAACAATGTCGTCACGTCGTAATTTTTTACAAAAATCTTCTTTACTAATTGGTGGAACTGCCCTGGCATCTGCATTTGATAATAATGCGTTTGCAATTTTCAATAACCGGATTATGCCAAGCGACCAGTTAAATATTGGTGCCATTGGTATTAAAGGAATGGGATGGGCCAATGTAAAAGCAGCACTTAAAGTTCCCGGCGTAAACCTGGTTGCCGTGTGCGACGTTGATAAAAGTGTGATTACTGAACGCCTGTCTGAACTTGCTGCGCTAAATGTAGATGCTGCAAAGATTAAGGTGTATGACAACTATCAAAAACTATTAGAACAAAAAGATATTGATGCGGTCATCATTGGCACGCCGGATCATTGGCATGCACTCATTATGATTCATGCCTGCGAAGCAGGTAAGGATGTGTATGTTGAAAAACCGGTTGGCAATTCTATTGGAGAGTGTAACCTGATGATAGCAGCACAGCAGCGATACAATAAAATTGTGCAGGCAGGCCAATGGCAACGCAGCCAGCAACATTTTAAAGATGCGATAGACTTTGTACACAGCGGCCAACTGGGCAATATCCGTACGGTAAAAGTATGGTGCTACCAGGGCTGGATGAAACCCGGACCGGTTGTTCCCGATAGTGCGCCTCCGGCTGGCGTTGATTACAAACAATGGCTTGGTCCGGCCCCGACACGCACCTTTAACTCCAGCCGTTTTCATTTTAATTTCAGGTGGTTTTGGGATTATGCCGGTGGATTAATGACCGACTGGGGAGTACATTTACTGGACTATGGTTTACAAGGTATGAAGGCTGATTTACCGATCAGCATTGCCGGGTTGGGTGGCAGGTTTGCCTATCCTGATTTGTATGAAGAGACTCCTGATACATTGACTACTTTATACGAATTTGAAAAGTTCAATTTGGTTTGGGATTCAGCAATGGGCATCGACAATGGTTCTTACGGAAGAGATCATGGTATTGCGTTTATTGGCAACAACGGTACCCTGATATTAAACCGTGGCGGATGGGAAGTTATAGAAGAAAGGCAAAGTAAAAATAAAGTAGTTGTTCCATTTAGTAAATCAATGGATAACGGATTGGAAAAGCATTGGGTGAATTTTGTGGGTGCTGTAAAATCACGCAATTCAGCAGACCTGAATTGCTCTATACAGGCAGGTGCACATGTAGCAACCGTTGCACAAATGGGAAATATTTCTTACAGAAGTGGTCAGAAAATATTGTGGGATAAAGCAAAAGGTGCTTTTACAGATGAAGCCATTAACAAAGAATATTTAATGAAGGAATATCACAATGGTTATAAACTACCTAAAGTGTAACTGGAAAATTCGTTTACCATAAATAAAGAAGGAGCCCTCACAAGCTCCTTCTTTATTTATCAACTCTAAGAGTCTGTTTAAGAAATATTTTTTTTACCAACATTTGTGTTTCATAGCATCGGCATTGGCGACGCTCCGTTGGAATTTATATTTTTATGGCATCATTTTCCACCAAATTTTTTTGCAGAATTAAATATAGACAGGTTCTAAATATTTTTACAACTACATTCCAGTTATAGATAATGCTCTTGGATCCGGTACCGCTTTCATCTCGTACTCCTTCGGTGGCCTGGCATCCTGCAAATTCTTTATAAAATAATCCCAACGGCGACGTGTCATATACAACGAGTATTCACCATAGCCATGGTGACTGTTTGGGAAAATAATTAAATCGTAATCTTTGTTTGCTTTTTCCAAAGCCTCTACAACCAATAAAGTATTGTACGGAGGTACGTTGTCATCCAGCATTCCATGTGCCAGCAGCAATTTCCCTTTTAGATTTTTTGCAAAGTTTTGGTTGGCCTGGTCTTCATAAATTGATTTGCCGTCGGCGCCTTTTGCATCGAGCCCAATGTACCTTTCACCCCAATCATCTTCATAATTGCGGTTGTCATGATTACCCGATTCAGCAATACCAACTTTATAAAAATCGGGGTAGCGAAACATAGCCGTAGCAGTTGCAAAGCCACCACCCGAATGGCCCCATATACCCACACGATCAAGATCTATATAAGGATATTTTGCTGCCAACTGTTTGATGCCGACAATTTGATCTGGCAAAGTATTGTCTGCCATATTTCCATAGCACATATCATGAAAACTTTTGGAGCGTTGCGGATTGCAGGTACCTTCAATTGCAATAACGATGAAGCCCAGTTCTGCCAGCGCCTGGTCATCGCCGGTAGCAGACTCAAAAGACCAGCTTCCTATACTGCCGCCTTGCGGACCGGGATAAATATAATTTACCACAGGATATTTTTTATTGGGATCAAGGGTAGTTGGCGTAAACATCAGTCCGTATAAATCAATTTGTCCATCTCTTGCTTTTACAACAATGGGGATAGGCGGCTTCCATCCTGTGGCTGTTAAACGGCTGATATCAGTTTTCTCCAACGGCATTACCAGCTTGCCTGATAAGCTCCGCAATGTTACTGTTGGAGGTGTATCCTGTTTAGAATATGTATCAACAAAATAATCACCTGAACTTGAAAGACTAACGGTATGATTACCTGCTTCCGGTGTAAGCGGGGTCATATTTTTTCCATCAAAACCTATTTTATACAGGTGTTCAAAATATGGATTTTCACCAGCTTCTTTACCTGAAGCAAGGAAATAAATCACCCTCGCCTTTTCATCAATCTTCTGAATATTTTCTACTACCCAATCTCCATGGGTAATTTGATTTTTTAACTTTCCGGTTGCTGCATCATATAAATACAGATGCCCCCAGTTATCTCTTTCTGAAAACCATATAATTTCATTGGAGGCAGAAAGAAACCTCCAGTTAATGGAGCCATGTCCCGATTCAAATTGCGTGGCAGCAGTCTCTGTAAATATTTCTTTTAACTCGCCGGTAGCCGAATTTGCAATGAATAATTTTTCATCTTTATGATCACGGGATGTTGATACAAAGGCAAGTTGCGTTCCATCATTGCTCCAGGCTACATCCGTAAAATCGCCGCCCCGGCAGGATATATCATCACATAAAGTGCTGCGATGCGGATCTGGCGCAAGCTTTAATGGAATCACTTTTGAATTGTCTAAATCAATAATCACCCGGCGAAGTGTTGCAATTTCTTTATCGCCTGGCAAAGGATATTTCCACTGTTGTAAAGTTGGTTTGCCTACATTGGTTGTTACAAGATACATGTCGCTTGTATTCCGTTGGTCCTGCTGGTATGTTGCCACTTTTTTTGAATCAGGCGACCAGGATACAATGGCTCTATCACTATGCTTCCAACCGGCATTGTCAGTTGCATATCCATAATCCTTTATCCCATCAGTTGTTAACTGTGTTTCTTTGCCATCCTGCAATAACCATAAATTGTAGTCTTTTATAAAAACACTTCTCTTTCCATCGGGAGAAGTTGAAATGTCTCTTCGCATTTTTCCCGGAGATTGAAAAGGTTTGGTATCCGTGACTTCATAAGTTTTTAAATCGACTGTCCAGTTTTTCTGAGCCCCTACAAAGCTCATTGTTTTACCATCTGTTGAGTAAGAGAAATTTGTGAATGGCAATTTATTTGGATCGAAATCAGTACCGGCAGATTTTGATAGTGCATCTGCCAGTTTTTGCTGATCAAATGCAGGAGACTTTGTTTTGCGCTTTGGATCTACCACCACAAATTCGCTGCCCTCTGTAGTAAGTATGCAATACCAAAACCGGCCATCAGGAAGCCAGTTGGGCTTTACACTGGCCCTGTTTACAAGTTGAGCAGTATTGTATCCCATAAACTTTTCGGCATGTGCATAATCTGCTGCTGTAAATATTTTCTTTTCTGATTGTGCCAACAATGGATTTGAAGAACCAGCAAATATTAATATGGAAAGAAATAAAAAATAAAAGGATTGCTTCATGGATTATTATTTTAAAATGGAAATTAAATGTGGCGGCTAAAATTATGGCTTACTGAGGAAATTTGAAATTATTTAAATGACAGAAAACTGAATCGGTTAATCGATATATTTCGAAACAATGTAAACTGAAAAAAGTTGCTACATGCACATAAGTATAAGTGTGCGACGCAACGATGATGACCGGCGAACCAATGCTAAGTTCAAAAAAATACCGGGCATTAAAAAAGGAGTAAGAAATTAATCTTACTCCTGGGGTATAAAAAATTCGTGTAATTCGTGTTACAAAAAATTAGTGGATTACTCTTCTTCGTCGAAACTCATTGCTTCTTTTGTTGTCATCAGCAATTCGTATTCTTCCTTACTACCAACAATCATGTTTTCAAACTCACGCAAACCTGTACCTGCAGGAATCGGATGACCTGTGATAACGTTCTCTTTCAAGCCCTTCATCAAATCAAGTTTACCGTTGATTGCAGCACTGCTCAACACTTTAGTTGTTTCCTGGAAGGAAGCCGCAGATATCCAGCTTTGTGTACCCAATGATGCTTTGGTAATACCTAACAACAACGGTGAAGAAGTTGCCGGCTTAGCGTCACGGAATTCAACCAATTTTTTATCTGCTCTTCTCAATATTGAATTTTCTTCTCTTACATCACGGAGTGTAACAATCTGACCTGTTTTCAACTTAGTACTTTCGCCAGATTCGGTTATCACCTTTTTATCAAAGATGTTATCGTTCTCTGTGTTAAAGTCTAATTTATCTTCAGTATCTCCTTCTAAGAATATTGTATCACCTGCATCTTCGATGGTTACTTTACGCATCATCTGGCGAACAATTACCTCTACGTGTTTATCGTTCAGTTTTACACCTTGTAAACGGTACACTTCCTGAATTTCATTCACAACATATTCCTGAACTGCGAAAGGCCCTTTGATTGAAAGAATATCGGCTGGTGCTGTTTGACCATCACTTAATGCAGCTCCGGCTTTTACAAAGTCACCATCCTGTACCAGGATCTGGCGGGTTAATGGAACAAGGTATTTTCTTACAACACCATCTTTTGCTTCTACAATAATTTCCCTGTTACCACGCTTAATGTTTCCAAAAGTAACCACCCCATCAATTTCGCAAACTACCGCAGGGTTACCCGGATTACGTGCCTCAAACAATTCTGTTACACGAGGCAGACCACCGGTGATATCTTTTAGTTTACTTAATACCCTCGGAATTTTCACCAGTACCTGTCCGGCTCTAACTGAATCACCTTCTTCAAGAATGATATGGCTACCTACCGGTAAGTTGTATCCTTTTGTTTCCTTGGCACCTTCAATGATAATAGAAGGTAACTTGGTTTTATCTTTTGTTTCAATTACTACTTTCTCTCTGTGGCCTGTTTGTTCATCCGCTTCTTCACGAACCGTAACACCTTCAATCACACTTTCAAATTTAACTGTACCAACGAAGTCAGAAACGATTACGTTATTAAATGGATCCCATGTGCAAATGACATCACCTTTCACCACCTTCTGGCCGTCTTTCACATTCAGTGTTGCACCATAAGGAATGTTATTGGTATTTAATAAACGATCGTTTTTCAAATCCATATTACGAACCTCACCGGTACGACCGATTACCACGTTGATCTTTTTGCCACTTGCATCTTCTGTACTTACGGTACGCAATCCATCAAACTGAATGTTACCGTCAAACTTAGCTGTCATGGTAGATTCTACAGAAGCAGAGCCTGCCACACCACCCACGTGGAACGTACGCAAGGTTAACTGTGTACCTGGTTCACCAATACTTTGAGCTGCAATAATTCCTACAGCATCACCTTTTTGTGCGGTGTAACCCGACGCAAGGTTTTTACCATAACATTTCACACAAACACCACGTTTACTTTCGCAGGTTAATACCGAACGAATTTCAACTGTTTCGATGCTACTTTGCTCAATTTTACGTGCAATCTCTTCTGTAATCTGGTCGCCGCCAGTTACTATTAATGCATCGGTAACCGGATCAAATATATCATGCAATGAAGTTCGTCCGGAAATTCTGTCTGACAGATTTTCAATGATATCTTCATTATCTTTTAATGCACTTGTTGCAATACCACGCAATGTTCCGCAATCTTCATCATTGATAACAACATCCTGCGCCACATCCACCAAACGACGGGTTAAGTAACCGGCATCTGCTGTTTTAAGGGCAGTATCCGCCAAACCCTTACGGGCACCATGGGTAGAGATAAAGTATTCCAATACATTCAATCCATCTTTAAAGTTGGAAAGAATCGGATTCTCAATAATCTCACTTCCCGATGAACCTGATTTACGTGGCTTAGCCATCAATCCCCTGATACCTGCAAGCTGCTTAATCTGCTGCTTACTACCACGGGCACCTGAATCAAGCATCATGTACACGGAGTTAAATCCTTGCTTATCTGCTGCCAGTTCACGTATCAATGTTTCAGTAATTCTTGTATCCACCCTACTCCAGATATCCACTGTTTGGTTGTAACGTTCGTTATTGGTAATTAAACCCATATTGTAGTTATCCCAAACCTCGTCAACTTCTACGGTAGCATTATCAATCAGTTCCTGCTTAATGGCCGGAATGATCAGGTCATTAATATTAAAGGACAATCCACCACGGAATGCCATGCGGTATCCCAATGTTTTAATATCATCCAAAAACTTTGCAGTTGTTGGAACGTTTGTCCATTTAATGATGTCACCAATAATTTCTCTTAAAGATTTTTTGGTTAACAATGCATTGATGAACCCTACGCTTTTTGGAACGTGCTGGTTAAAGATTACTCTACCAACAGTTGTTTCTATTAATTTGTAAGTTAACGTGCCATCTTCGTTCCGGTAATTTGCTTTTACACGGATGTTTGCATGCAGGTCAACTTTTTGTTCGTTGTAAGCTATGATCACTTCTTCTGCATTGTAGAAAGCTTTTCCTTCGCCTTTTACTTTCTCTTCTTCAGTTGATTTTTTACCCTTGGTGATGTAATACAACCCAAGTACCATGTCCTGGGAAGGAAGGGTGATTGGCGTACCATTCTGCGGGTTCAAAATGTTGTGAGATGATAACATCAACAACTGTGCTTCCAATACAGCAGCATTGCTCAATGGAACGTGTACAGCCATCTGATCACCATCGAAATCCGCATTGAAGGCCGTAGTTACCAACGGATGCAACTGGATCGCTTTACCTTCAATCAGTTTTGGCTGGAAAGCCTGTATTGACAAACGGTGAAGTGTAGGGGCCCTGTTCAACATGATTGGGTGACCCTTCAAAATATTCTCAAGAATATCCCAAATAACAGCTTCTTTTTTATCTACCAGTTTACGGGCAGACTTCACTGTTTTTACAATACCTCTTTCAATTAATTTTCTAATAATAAATGGCTTGAACAATTCAGCCGCCATATCTTTTGGTAAACCACATTCATGCATTTTCAACTCTGGTCCAACCACAATTACAGAACGACCTGAATAATCCACACGCTTACCCAATAAGTTTTGACGGAAACGTCCTTGCTTACCTTTCAATACATCACTTAAAGATTTCAATGCACGTCCACCTTCTGCCTTTACAGCATTTGATTTACGGCTGTTATCAAATAAGCTATCGATGGCTTCCTGAAGCATACGCTTTTCATTGCGTAAGATTACTTCCGGCGCTTTAATTTCCAATAATCTTTTCAAACGGTTATTGCGGATAATAACACGACGATATAAATCATTTAAATCAGAAGATGCAAAACGGCCACCATCCAATGGAACCAATGGACGTAATTCCGGTGGAATTACAGGAATGTATTGCATAACCATCCACTCCGGTCTGTTGTTGATTCTTGTGTTGGCATCACGGAAACTTTCTACCACGCTCAAACGCTTTAAGGCATCTGCTTTACGTTGTTGAGATGTTTCGTTGGCTGCTGAGTTACGCAAATCAAAACTTAGCTGATCCAGGTCAATCCTTTGTAAAAGATCGTGTACCGCTTCAGCACCCATTTTAGCGATGAATTTATTAGGATCTTCATCAGAAAGAAACTGGTTGTCTTTTGGTAAAGTGTCCAAAATATCCAGGTATTCTTCTTCCGTTAAAAGATCACCAAAATTTTGTCCTTTATCGGCACGAATACCTGATTGAATCACTACAAAACGCTCGTAGTAAACAATGGTTTCCAATTTCTTGGAACTCATACCTAACAAATAACCAATCTTATTTGGTAAAGATTTAAAATACCAGATGTGAACAACAGGCACCACCAATTTAATGTGTCCCATTCTTTCACGACGTACTTTCTTTTCGGTTACTTCCACACCACATCTGTCACAAACAATACCCTTATAACGGATACGCTTATACTTTCCACAAGCACATTCGTAATCCTTTACCGGGCCAAAAATCCTTTCGCAAAACAATCCATCTCTTTCAGGCTTGTAGGTACGATAGTTAATGGTCTCAGGCTTCAACACTTCACCGAAGCTTTTTTCTAAAATGCTATCCGGAGAAGCCAAACCAATGGTGATTTGAGAAAAAGTTGACCTGGGACGATTTTCTTTTTTGAATGCCATATTTTCTAATTGATAATTTTTAATTGATAATTGATAATTCATTTTGAACCATCAGTAAATCCTTCCTCAACATTGTTGTGTCACTCACTTGTACTTTCTCAGCTATGAGCAACGCTCTTAAAAAGTCCGAAGTCTCCCCTGTTGGGGAGACGCAGACAAATTGTTTATTCGAAAGTAAGATCTAATCCTAATCCTCTCAATTCATGAACCAATACATTGAATGATTCCGGAACACCTGGTCTTGGAATATTTTCACCTTTTACAATTGCTTCATAAGTTTTAGCCCTTCCGATGATATCATCAGATTTAAGCGTTAACAATTCCTGCAAAATGTTAGAAGCTCCGTAAGCCTCCAATGCCCAAACCTCCATCTCACCAAATCTTTGACCACCAAACTGAGCCTTACCACCAAGCGGTTGCTGGGTAATTAAACTGTATGGTCCAATTGAACGGGCATGCATCTTATCATCCACCATGTGGTGTAATTTAATCACGTAAATGATACCAACAGTTGCCTTCTGATCAAAGCGATCACCGGTTTCACCATCGTATAAATAAGTATGACCAAATAATGGTAAATCAGCCTCTTTTATCTTCTCTGCAATTTCATCCACACTTGCTCCGTCAAAAATTGGTGTCGCAAATTTCAACCCTAATTTCTCTCCGGCCCATCCAAGTACAGTTTCGTAAATCTGGCCAAGGTTCATACGACTAGGTACACCCAATGGATTCAATACGATATCTACCGGAGTTCCATCTTCAAGGAAAGGCATATCTTCCTGGCGAACGATCTTGGCAACAATACCTTTATTACCATGGCGTCCTGCCATCTTATCTCCCACTTTTAGCTTACGTTTTACAGCTAGGTAAACCTTTGCTAACTTCAATACACCTGCTGGCAATTCATCTCCAATGCTGATATTGAATTTCTCCCTTTTATAACGGCCTAACTCTTCGTTGAATTTAATGCTGTAGTTATGCAACAATACGTTGATCAGCTCATCGGTTTTTGCATCACCTGTCCATCCCAACGGATTCACATTCAGGTAATCAATATTGGACAAATTCTTTTGATTGAATTTAGCACCTTTACCGATCAGCATTTCGCCAAAATTGTTACTAACGCCAACAGAAGCTTTATCTCTTAAAAGCGTGGTTAATTTATTAACCAGCAATTCAAGAATATCATTTTCATTCTTCTCGTGGGTTCTTTCAATTTTATCCAGGCTAGCCTTCTCTCTTACCTTTGCATTCTTATCTTTCTTGGCACGTTGGAATAATTTTTTATTGATAACGACCCCTTCTGTTCCACTTGGTGCTTTCAATGAGGCATCTTTTGCACCCCCGGCTTTATCACCAAAGATGGCACGTAGCAACTTCTCTTCAGGAGTTGGATCGCTCTCACCTTTCGGAGTGATTTTACCAATAATGATATCGCCTTCTTTAATGTGTGCACCAATACGAATGATACCATTCTGATCCAGGTCTTTAGTTGCTTCTTCACTTACGTTTGGAATATCAGGAGTCAATTCCTCTTCACCTAATTTAGTATCCCTTACTTCAGTTTCAAACTCACTAATATGGATAGACGTAAATAAATCTTCTTTAACTACCTTCTCAGAAATTACGATGGCATCTTCAAAGTTGTAACCTTTCCATGGCATGAACGCCACTTTCAAATTACGTCCCAAAGCCATTTCTCCACCTTTGGTTGCATAACCTTCTGTCAAGAAATCGCCTTCAACCACCTTCTGTCCTTTAACAACAGCAGGGCGCAGGTTAATACATGTTTCCTGGTTGGTACGAATAAACTTGGTTACTTTATATACTTTAAGATCTTCTTCAAAACTTACCAACTGCTGCATTTCACTGCGATTGTAACGAACATGAATTTCATTACCATCAACATATTCTACAACACCATTACCTTCAGCGTGTAATTGAATCCTTGCATCACGTGCAGCTTTTCCTTCCAGGCCTGTACCAACAATTGGAGGGTCAAGGCGAATGAGCGGAACTGCCTGGCGTTGCATGTTTGATCCCATCAAAGCTCTGTTGGCATCATCATGCTCAAGGAACGGAATCAGCGAAGCACTTAAACCAACAATCTGGTTGGGCGCCACATCCATGTATTCCACTTCATTCTTATCTAAAATCGGGAAATCGCCTGTTTGACGACTCTTGATTTTATCTTCGATAAAGTTTCCCTTCTCATCCATGGGAATATTTGCCTGTGCAATTTTTGCCAGGTCTTCTTCTTCTGCACTCAGGAAGGTAATTTTCTTCATATCAGCCTTACCATCATTTACTTTGTGGTAAGGTGTTTCAATGAAGCCCATGTCATTGATTTTGGCATGCACACAAAGTGTAGATATCAAACCAATGTTTGGTCCTTCCGGTGTTTCAATTGTACACAAACGGCCGTAATGAGAATAGTGAACGTCACGAACCTCAAAACCAGCTCTTTCACGACTTAAACCGCCGGGTCCAAGTGCGGAGATACGACGCTTATGCGTGATCTCACTTAATGGATTGGTTTGATCTAAGAATTGTGATAACTGTGATGTGCCAAAAAATGAATTAATAACAGACGATAATGTTCTTGCATTGATCAGATCAACCGGTGTAAATACCTCGTTGTCACGAACGTTCATTCTCTCACGGATTGTTCTAGCCATACGAGCAAGACCAACACCAAACTGGGCATATAACTGCTCGCCCACTGTACGTACACGACGATTGCTTAAATGATCGATATCATCTACTTCACTTTTACCATTGGTTAATTGTACCAATGTTTTTATGATGGCAATAATATCGTCTTTAGTCAATACTTTCTTTTCTATCGGGAAATTCAATCCCAAACGACGATTGATTTTATAACGGCCTACTTCACCTAAATCATAACGCTTATCACTGAAGAATAATTTATCAATGATACCACGTGCTGTTTCGTTATCGGGAGCATCCGCACCACGTAACTGGCGGTAAATATGTTGTACCGCTTCAAGCTCACTGTTAGAAGTATCTTTATTTAATGTATTGTAGATAATTGCATAATCACCACTCACCTCTTCTTTCTGCACGAATACACTCTTCACATCCATATCGGCAATCATCTCGATATTGCTTTCATCTAATACAGTATCACGTTCAAGCACAATTTCGTTGCGCTCAATACTTACAACTTCACCTGTATCTTCATCAACAAAATCTTCAACCCATGTACGCAGTACACGAGCGGCAAGACGTTTGCCAACATATTTTTGTAATGATTTCTTATCAACTTTAACCTCATCCGCCATTCCGAATAATTCCAGGATATCTTTATCGGTTTCAAAACCAATAGAGCGTAACAAGGTTGTAACAGGAAACTTCTTTTTACGGTCAATGTACGCATACATTACATTGTTGATATCCGTTGCAAATTCCATCCACGCACCTTTGAAAGGAATAACCCTTGCAGAGTAAATTTTTGTACCGTTTGGATGCACAGATTGCCCAAAGAATACACCAGGAGAACGATGCAACTGAGATACGACAACCCTTTCAGCACCGTTGATAACAAATGTACCACGCGGTGTCATGTAGGGTATGTTACCCAGGAACACATCCTGAACGATTGTTTGAAAATCTACGTGCTCTTCATCATTACAGCTTAACCTGAGTTTAGCTTTTAATGGAACAGCGTACGTTAATCCTCTTTCAATACACTCATCGATTGTGTAACGCGGTGGGTCAACGAAGTAATCCAAAAATTCCAACACAAAGATGTTTCTGGTATCTGTGATGGGGAAATTTTCCTTAAATACGCGGAATAGTCCTTCGTTATTACGCTTATCGGGCGTAGTTTCCAACTGAAAGTAGTCTTTAAACGATTGAATCTGGATTCCGAGTAAATCGGGAGTTTCCGCCAGAAGTTCAACTTTTCCGAAATTGATACGCTGGGCGGCGGGAGTTTTTGTTACAGACATATTCTAATTAAAGCGTTTTAATGTAGAGAAGGTTCCTTAAAATGGGCTAAAAACAACTGTATGCTAGTAACCCAAAAATAAAGGATGGCAAAGGTAAGGTATTGTATTTATAATATCGAAATCCATCAATGAAATTTTACATTTTTGGTTTGATTTTTGATAAAAGTGGCACCCCGATCAAAAAAAGGGCTAAAAAGTTAATTTTAACTGTTTTTTTTAACAATAATTTTTGCCTGCTTCAATGTGATTAGCAGACCATCTGAATTGTAAGTGTTCGGATTTAGACAAAAAGCCGAAAAAATATAAAAAATAAACTGATCCGATTTTCTTAATTTCTCCGGACCATTCACCATCAAATATTCGGGAGATATTAATTTAAAAACATAAAAAAGCCAGAGATTGCTCCCCGGCTTTTAAAGCTAATTTATGCATTAGAATTAAGCTATTTCAACATCAGCACCAGCCTCAGTTAATTTCGCTTTCAGTTCTTCAGCCGTTGCTTTATCAACACCTTCTTTAATTGGCTTTGGAGCTGTATCAACTAAATCCTTAGCTTCTTTCAGTCCTAATCCAGTTAATTCTTTAACGATTTTTACAATTGCTAATTTGTTAGGACCAGCAGCTTTCAATACTACATTGAAAGATGTTTTTTCTTCAACTGCTGCAGCTTCGCCACCAACAGCACTTACTACAACTGCTGCTGCAGCTGGTTCGATACCGTATTCTGATTTCAGGAATTCTGCTAAGTCTTGTACTTCTTTTACTGTTAAGCTAACTAAGCTTTCAGCTAATGTTTTTACGTCTGCCATAATGATTAAATTTTTTCCGCCTTCATTGTTTTGACTCCGGCGGTGTTTTAAAAAAATTTGTTTGCTGCCGTTTCGTACCCGTCTGGCCAGGGAGCTTTTTGTTACTGCCCTTGTAATTACTTTTGCTATTATGCTGTTGGTGCATCAGCTTCCGGTGCTGCACTTGCTTCTGCTGAGGGAGTAGCATCCGCTGGTGGAGCCGTTTCCGTTGCCACAGTTGCTTCTGGCACCGCAGTCGCTTCTGCTGCTGGAGCTACCGCTTCTGTTTCAGCTTTAGTTTCGAATTTATTTTGCAAAGCACCCAATACTCTTTGAATTGGAGACTGCAATAATCCGATAACCTCACCGATCAATTCATTCTTCGTTTTGATCTGTGTTAATGCTTTCAGTTGATTGTCACCAACGAACACATCTCCGTTAATAAATGCTGCTTTCAATTCCGGCTTTTCGCCTTTGCTTTCTTTCCTGAAGCCACTTAAAATAAGTGCTGGTTCTTTAGGATTTTCGCTAAATAAAAGAGCAGTTACATTATGCAATGAGTCATAAACTCCTGCATATTTTTCGGAATCAATGCCTTCTAATGCTTTTCTGATCAACGTGTTTTTTGCAACACGCATTTCTACCTGCTTATCAAAACAATGGCTGCGCAATTTGGTAATTTGAGCCACTGTTAAGCTTTCTGTGTCAGTAATGTAGAAGTTATTGTATTGGGTAAATTTACCTTTCAACACCTCTATTACTTCATTCTTTTCCTGTTTTGTCATAACAAATATTTTGTGCAAAAGCCGTTAAAGCTGCTTCTGCCGTAATTAATTTTGTACCGTTTTAGTATCAATTAAAATACCCGGGCTCATTGTGCTTGCCATGCTAACTCCTTTAAGGTAAGTTCCTTTAGAAGAAGATGGTTTAAGTTTTACAATGGCGTTAATCAATTCCTGGCTATTTTCAGCAATTTTATCAGCACCAAAACTTATACGGCCGATAGAAGCGTGGATGATACCAACTTTATCAACTTTAAAAGCAATTTTACCGCCTTTAACTTCATTTACAGCATTTGCTACATCGTTAGTAACAGTACCGGTTTTA
This sequence comes from Ferruginibacter sp., assembly GCA_046590675.1. Classification (GTDB taxonomy): domain Bacteria; phylum Bacteroidota; class Bacteroidia; order Chitinophagales; family Chitinophagaceae; genus Ferruginibacter. The sequence continues at coordinate 25,072 of JBKJUP010000036.1, forward strand.
GGATTCGGCATTAAGTTACGTGGCCCTAATACTTTACCCAGTTTACCAATTTTAGGCATAACAGACGGAGTAGCAATAATTACATCTACATCTGTCCATCCACCTTCAATCTTTTGGATAAACTCATCAAGACCCACAAAATCAGCACCTGCAGCTTTTGCAGCTTCTTCTTTATCAGGTGTACAAAGCACTAAAACTTTTTTAGTTTTACCCGTACCATGAGGTAAAGAAACTGTACCGCGAATTGCCTGGTCAGCTTTTTTAGGATCTACTCCTAATTTGATATGCAAATCAACAGAACTGTCAAATTTTGTTGTATTTATTTCTTTAACTAAGGAGCAAGCTTCTTTTAATGTATAAGCTTTATTAACATCAACCTTAGCGTTTGCTAATTTTCTTTTTTTAGTAATCATTTTCTAAAATTTTTGTGGTTGATAATTAATTTTCCCAAGGGGCTTTACCGTCAACAGTTAATCCCATGCTACGTGCAGTGCCTGCCACCATGCTCATTGCACTGTTCAGTGTAAATGCATTCAGATCAGCCATCTTATCCTTAGCTATTTCTTCTACCTGTGACCATGAAACTTTACCAACTTTTACGCGGTTAGGTTCTTTACTGCCACTGGTAATTTTAGCTGCTTCCATTAGCTGTACGGCTGCAGGAGGAGTTTTAATTACAAACTCGAAAGATTTGTCAGCGAAAACTGTGATTAAAACGGGAAGTACTTTCCCTTGTTTATCCTGGGTTCTGGCATTAAACTGCTTGCAGAATTCCATGATGTTCACACCTTTTGAACCCAGAGCAGGTCCGATTGGCGGTGCCGGATTGGCTTGTCCTCCTTTACATTGGAGCTTGACATAGCCGGTAATTTCTTTTGCCATGTAATAATTTTTTTGGTGATAACGTACCGACAATTATCGGTACTCCCAATACAATAAATTCAATAAAGAACTATTTGGGGCGGCGAAGGTAAGAGAAATTATTTAAAAAACTTCTCGTAATTAAAAAATCCCGGCAAATCCGGGATAATTATTTTTAATACATATCAATTACAAAACCAGGATACCACCGGCTTCCATAATAATTTCTTTCCTTGGAGTTGTTATTGCAGCAATTTCAGTTTCAGATTTCCCGGCATCTTTAGCATAGTGCTTCAACATGTCAACCGAGGTCTCCTTATAATTGGCAGTGCCTTCTGCCACGATTGTGTTACCATTCATTGCCAAAGGAACCAAAAACGAATGATCTTTCATTTTAATCATCATAGGACCATCGGGAGTTTCCATTTTTAACCAACAACCCTCCATTTTACAGACTTCTGTAACCGTTCCTTTAAGTTTTATGGTGATGTCTTTTTTACCCTTTAAAATGGCAGGAAGCATTTCCGGTGATACAGCACCATTTTCGTTGGTTTCAGAACCAAAAGTCATTCCCTTATCAGCGGGGCCAACAGGTGGCTGAGCAGTAACTTAAATTGCAAATAACAAAACCGGAATTAAAAAAAATATCTTTTTCATAAATTATTATTTAAAAGTAAAAAGCCACATTAAGTGGCTTTTTGAAATATTGTAATTCATATTATCCAAGTTTTTCAACTTGCATATAGTTTAGTTCAACCGGTGTTGCTCTTCCGAAGATCTTAACCTGAACTTTCAGTTTCTTTTTTTCATCATTAACTTCTTCAACCATACCATTAAAGTCATTAAACGGACCATCAATAATTTTGATAGTTTCACCTATGATAAATGGCTCGCTCATTGTCATTCCACCGCCTTCACCCATTTCATCTACCTTACCCAGCATTTTATTAACCTCAGCTCTACGTAAAGAAATGATATTTCCCTTGCTTCCTTTACCGTCGGTCAAAAAGTGCATAACGTTACTAATGTTACTAATATGCTGAACCATGTCATCATTTAGTTTATTATCAGCAACCTCAATCATTACATAGCCAGGGTAAAAGTTTCTTTCTCTCATAACCTTTTTACCAGCCTGAACTTTATAAACTTTTTCCACTGGTAAAAAAATCTGTATAATGATGTCAGACCATCCATTGCGGATGATATCCTTATCAAGGTATTCTTTTATTTTACGCTCCTTACCACTTACTACACGGAGCACATACCATTTACTTTCTTTTTCCTGAACTACTACTTCTTCCATTATAATTACTTGAATAAAGAGTAAATAAATTTTAAAGATCCATTAGCTACAAAATCCATTACACCAACGATGGCTGTAATAAATATGGTAGCTCCTAATACAATCATGGTAGATTGTTGTAGTTGCTCCCAGTTTGGCCATGTTACTTTTTCAACCAACTCCTTGTAAGAGTCTTTGATGTACGCGGTAATTTTATTCATATTAAACAGTTGGCATTTTTTATTATCATCCTCTTAAAACGTTAACCCGGATGATTCTCTTAACGTTGTTATGCACGGGCACTAGGATTCGAACCCAGATCAAAGGTTTTGGAGACCCGTATGCTACCATTGCACCATGCCCGTATAAACAGCTCCTTCAAACTTTCCCAAAAGGGAGGCCTAAAAGAACGTAATTATTTAAAGAACTTTTTAAATAGCAAAGTACTTAAGCTTATGGCCTAAGTACTTTGCAAAGATATAAAAGAGCTTCCACAAAGTCCCCTTCGGAGGATTTAGGAATCTTTATTTTACAATTTCTGTTACCTGACCAGCACCAACTGTACGGCCACCTTCACGAATCGCAAACTTCAAACCTTTTTCCATCGCAATTGGCTGAATCAACACAACATTCAATGAAGTATTATCACCAGGCATTACCATTTCTGTTCCTGCATTCAATGTAACTTCACCAGTTACATCTGTAGTACGGAAATAGAACTGAGGACGATATTTGTTAAAGAATGGAGTATGACGTCCACCTTCTTCTTTGCTCAAAACGTAAACTTCACCTTTAAATTCAGTGTGCGGAGTGATAGAACCTGGTTTGCAAAGAACCATACCACGACGGATTTGAGTTTTCTCAATACCGCGTAATAGAAGACCTGCGTTATCACCAGCTTCACCTTCGTCCAATAACTTCTTGAACATCTCCACACCTGTAACAGTTGAAGTCAATGGTTTTTCCATTAAACCTACTATTTCAATACCCTCACCTACTTTAATGCGACCTCTTTCAATACGACCCGTAGCAACAGTACCACGACCAGTGATAGAGAATACATCTTCCACACTCATCAGGAATGGTAAATCTACCAACCGTGGAGGTAAAGGGATATAGCTATCAACAGCATCCATTAATTCATCAATTTTAGCCATCCATTTTTCGTCACCAGCTAAAGCACCAGTTGCAGAACCTTGGATAATCGGTGTATTGTCACCATCAAAACCGTAAGAAGTCAACAACTCACGAATTTCCATTTCTACTAATTCTAATAATTCAGGATCATCTACCAAATCAACTTTGTTCATGAAAACAACGATTTGAGGTACACCTACCTGGCGAGCCAACAAAATATGCTCTTTAGTTTGTGGCATTGGACCATCTGTAGCCGCAACTACAAGAATAGCTCCATCCATCTGTGCAGCACCAGTAATCATGTTTTTCACATAATCGGCGTGACCTGGACAGTCAACGTGTGCATAGTGACGGCTAACTGTAGCATACTCAACGTGTGCTGTGTTAATCGTGATACCTCTTTCTTTTTCCTCAGGAGCACCATCGATATCGTCATAATTTTTTTTCTCCGCCAAACCTTTTTTAGACAAAACATCGGTTATAGCGGCTGTTAGTGTTGTTTTACCATGATCGACGTGACCGATAGTACCAACATTTAAATGGGGTTTATCCCTTTTGAATGATTCTTTTGCCATTTTTATTTTTTTAAATTTTTATTAGTAATAGCGGTTGATATTTAAAGTCCATAACCAGGACTTATTTTTTTGGTGGAGGAAAACGCCGTTGCTATCTCCACAAAATTTTATTTTAAAATATCAAAGCTGTTGATGTGCCGATAACTATCGTTATGAACTATCAACAAATCTTCAATGAACTTAAGAGCTGTTGATGAGAATTGAACTCACGACCTTCCCGATTAATATCGGGATGCTCTATCAACAAATCTGCAAAGAACTTAAGAGCTGTTGATGAGAATTGAACTCACGACCTCTTCCTTACCAAGGAAGTGCTCTACCCCTGAGCTACAACAGCTAATATTCTATCCGCCGTTGCAGGCAGGATTAAAAGAGCGGAAGACGAGGCTCGAACTCGCCACCTATAGCTTGGAAGGCTATCGCTCTACCAAATGAGCTACTTCCGCTTTTGAATAACTTGCCAATAACTTAAATCAAACAACTTGTTTGATATAGATTGACATCCCAAATTTTAAAGACCTTAAAAATAGCCAATAGTACAAGACTATTAGCTATTTAATTTACTGTGGGCAGAGTAGGGTTCGAACCTACGTACACTTACGTGAACAGATTTACAGTCTGTCGCCTTTAACCACTCGGCCATCTGCCCATAAAACTTCTTTCGAAGTACCAGAGCCGAAGAAGGGAGTCGAACCCCCGACCTGCTGATTACAAATCAGCTGCTCTACCAACTGAGCTACTTCGGCTTATTTTAAAAGAACTGATATCCAAAAGAATTGTAAGCCGGAGGCACTATTATTTTTGGGATGGCAAAGGTAGGTATAATTGATTAATTGAAAAATTTTGTAAAAGATTTTTTTACACTAAAAAAATAAATATGTTGATAACAGATGAATGTAATAAAAAAGCCTCCGGTTTTGGAGGCTTTTTTATTATGCAGCAAGTCGTTCTTTTTTTCGTTTTATTTGAATAATTGCGGAATCCAGCGCTTCATCAAAACTTTCTTCAAAGGATTTGGATGAATGTTTTACAAAAATATCGCATTTGGGGATGTGGACTTTTATTTCAGCCACTTTGTCTTTAATGTTGTGTACCACATTATCTAATTTTAAATACACATCAATTTTTGTGATCTTATCATGAAATTGAAAAAGCTTTGATAACTTTTTCTCTACATAAGATACCAACTTTGAATCAGCATCAAAGTGTACACTCTGAATGTTTACGTTCATAGCATTCGATTTTTAAAATAGTGAACAATTGTTTGAAAATAATTAAGTAGACTTTTGGAGACCATAGGCAATCTATTTTTGGGATGTTTCAGTGGCAAATATTTATATTACAAGTTAACCATTACAATTCTATTTTACAAAAAAAATAACCTCATTCTCTATAAACATCTATTCGTTAAAATTATTGTTTTACGGCGCTCTTATCCCTTTGGATGAGCCTTTTTATATACATCCTTGAGCTTCTCAATTGTATTGTGTGTGTATATCTGCGTAGCAGCCAGGCTACTATGTCCCAGCAGTTCTTTTACTGCATTTAAGTCTGCTCCATTGGTCATTAAATGAGTGGCAAAAGTATGTCGAAGCACATGCGGACTCCTTTTGTCAATAGTAGTAACATTTGTTAAATATTGCCTTACGATATTGTAAACTAACTTCGGGTATAATTTTTTGCCCTTAAAATTTACCAGTAGGAACTCCATATCTGTCTCTTCCAATTCAGTTTTTTTTGCTTTTAAATAATCCTGAACCAGGTCCATCAAATTTTTTCCAACCGGTATTACCCTTTCTTTATTGCCTTTTCCCAATACTTTTATAGCCTGGTTACTTTGATCAATCTGCGACTCTTTTAAGTTTACCAATTCAGCCTGTCGCATGCCCGTGTTATAAAACAATTGCAAAATCAGGCGATGCGTTTTACCTTCCCAGGAATCCGGAAACTCCACATAATTGAATAATGTATTGATATCTCTTTCATCAACAAATTGAGGTAGTCTTTTTTTTACTTTTGGGGAGATGATGGTAACCATCGGGCTTTTTACGAGATTGCCCTGTTTAAGCTGGTATTTAAAAAATGATTTTAAGGCAGAAATTTTACGATTAATGGATTTAGACTCCATCTTACCCTCTTTTAAGGTAGCAAGCCAGCTTCTTACAAACGAAGCATTGATATCCGAAAGATTTGTAGTGTTAAATTGCTGTTCAAGAAATGTAAAAAAACCGGTAAGATCATTTTGATAGGAAATGATTGTATGCAGTGAATATCTTTTTTGAAAAGTAAGATAATTTAAAAAAGATTGTATGGCTGGATGTTCACTTATGGGCATAAAAAAACTGATAGCCAAAGTTACAATAACCTGCTATCAGTTTTAAAATATTTAAAAAGCAATAAAACGACTTTAAACGTCTATTTTACCACTTGCTATGTTCTGCTTGTAAACAGCTTTCAACACTTGCATACGACGCCTGATTGATGGCTTTATGAAAGCTTGCCTTTCTCTTAATTGTAATAAAACGCGGCTTTTTTCAAACTTCTTTTTATACTTTTTAAGTGCTTTGTCGATGTTTTCGCAATCTTTAGAATCTATTATTAACATTTTGATATACCTCCTTTGGTAGTTTTTTTAGAAGCGCAAAGATAGTAGATTTTTTTAAAATTCAAAATCCAAGTGATAAAAAAAGTAAATTCGCAAAATGTTTACAGGTATTGTGGAAAAATCGGGCATTGTTAAAGAGGTGATTTTATCCGGAAGCAACAAAACTTTCTGGATTGATTCCCCTATTTCTGCTGAGTTAAAAATTGATCAAAGCGTGTCTCACAACGGGGTTTGCCTTACGGTTGAAGAAATTAAAGACGGACAGTATAAGATAACCGCTATTGAAGAAACCTTAAAAAAAACAAATTTAAATAGCTGGGAGAAAAACACAGTTGTTAACCTTGAAAGGTGCCTTCAAATGAATGGCAGAATTGATGGGCACATTGTACAAGGCCATGTGGATGCTGTGGCGATATGTACATCGGTTATAGAAAAGGAAGGAAGTTGGGAGTACACATTTCAATTTGACACTCAATTTGCATCATTGATCGTAGAAAAAGGTTCGATAACTGTTAATGGAATCAGTCTTACCTTATTCAACATAACCAACAATAATTTCCAGGTAGGCATCATTCCATATACTTATAACCATACAAACATGCAATATTTGAAAAAAGGTGATGCCGTAAATATCGAATTTGATATGATTGGAAAGTATGTAAACCGGTTTATGCAATTCAAATAAATTTCCGGAACTGGTTTTAATTGTATCTAAAGGCTTTTTAATCTGCTCTCCATACCGGACCCATTTCATTTAGAACTAACTTTAGCCTTCCCGTTCCTTATAAGAAAGTTATAAACTGTTGCATCAAGGGAAAAGGTATTTTTAATACGATCAGACATGATAAAAAAAATCATTCTCCATCCATTCTTTATCTTTCCGCTTTTAACCTGCATTGTTTTCTGGCCCATCAGCTTAACAATCTTTACTTTCAAAAATGATGTTTTAACCTATTATTACCCGGTACGTACGCTAATCAGCGACGCAATTAATAATTATGAATTACCCCTCTGGACACCCTATATCAATATGGGGTATCCCCTCCATGCTGATTTACAAAGTGGTGCATGGAATCCCGTAATCTGGATCATTGCTTTCCTAACGCACTATAGCCTGGCTGCATTTCATTTTGAACAAATAGTTTACCTTGCGTTTGGAGGAATTGGATGCTACTATCTTGGTCGTGACCATGGCTGGAGCAGGTCAACCGCTTATCTCATTGGCATTGCCTATACCTGTAGCGGCCCTGTGATAGATAGTTTACAGTTTACAGCGTTCATCAGTGCCACCTGTTATATCCCATATGTGATATTATTTTCAAGGCGAATGTTCAAATTGCAACAGCCTCTTTTAAATGCACTATATACAGCGTTATTTTTATATTTTCTTTTTACAGGCGGATACCCTGCAATGTTCATTATTACCATTTACCTCCTGGCTGCATTGTTGATTTATTCACTCTTTACTACTCCCAAAAAAATGGAGTATGTAAAAAAATTAGGCCCGGCATTATTGGTATTATCGGTTGCATTTATATTAATAAGTTTACCTGCCATCCTTTCCTTTATTCAGTACCTGCCATTAATTGGCCGGGGACAAAAGCAAGGGCTGGATTTTGTATTGGAAAATTCAATGCCCCCCGCCTGCCTTATTTCATTGATCAGTCCCTTCAGCACCACGGCCACCCATTCATTCTTCAATACGAACCTGTTAATGCGTAATGCCTATATAGGTTTTGTCCCCTTGGTGTTGGTAATATATTCCATTTCCAGCAAGGCTCTGCGCAATCATTCAACAGTGAGGTTTTACTGGATCATGACATTGCTGATGTTTGGATTAGCATGGGGCGACTATTTTTTTCTAAGGCAACTTGCCTATTATACTTTACCATTGATGAACACTTTTCGGCACCCCGCATTGTTTCGCTTTTTTGGAGTAATATTTTTGTTATTGCTGGCCGGTATTGCATTGAATGAAATGGAGCAGAGAACTGATAAAAATAAATTGAAAAAAATTATTGTCATCCTGGGTGGGGTAATATTATTAGTGGGGTTATTTTTTGGGTTATCGAGTTCAGCAAAATTATTTTATGACGGGTTTACTTTAGACCAGTTAAAAAACCTGCTTCCTACTTTAGGATTTCAGCAACGTTTTTTAATTCAACTCCCATTTCTTTTAATTACCACCGGTATTTTTTATTGGCTCGTGTCGGGTAATAAAGCTTCCTGGCAATTATTGTTGCTATCTACAGCAGACATTTTTTTTGCTACCCAATTGAACATACCTGTTACCGTAATTGGTGCCCGGAATTTTAAAGCAACTGAGCGCCTGCTCAATCGAAATCCCCTACCTTTCCCGTTGCCCGGTAAAGAATTGATTGAGCAAAATGTGTTGCATTCACTGGATAGTACTTATACCTTTGGCAGCAGTTTACCTTATGAAAAAAGAATTGGAAGAAATGACTATTTTATAACCCCGGGTAACCTGTTGCTGCAGGATGCATTTTATGAATCCCCTTTACGGGCAACCATTTTCAAGAACCCTGTGGTATATTTTGCAGAAAGGTTGGTACCCGCAGAACAAGCCGATAACAGCCTTCCAATAGCTGCAGGTGTAGCCGTTATTCCCGCAGAAATACTGGTAAACACTGGTGCTGCAACTTCCCAGGACAGCGTTGTTGTTGAACTGCTTTCAGCCAATAGAATGAAATGCCTGACTAATACTGTTAACCCTCGACTGTTGGTGTACCTGCAAAACTATTATCCCGGTTGGAAAGTTTTTATTGATGGAACACCCCAGACGGTTTTTACTGTTAATACAAGTTTTATGGCGGTGAATATACCAGCCGGAAAACACGAGGTACTTTTTAAATATTATCCCACCAGTATCCGCAATGCTTGGTATGTTTCATTGCTAAGCCTACTAGTAGTAATGGTCTTAGTATTGCGCTCTGTTTCCAGGCGCTTTTGCTTTTTGAAGCAACAGGAGGAAAGAAACACCAAAAGGGAAGTTCACCCATTTTAGCAGGGAAGGTTCAAGGCCGAAAATTAATTTCAGTAACCTGTTGATAAGGGGACTGTTTTTAAAATAACCGAAATCAGCTTTTGGAACCTGTTGTTTGTTTTGAAATAAAGGGGCAGCCCTTCTAAACAAAAAAACGGGTAAAAACAACAGACAGTTAAAATAAGTAGAATAAACAATGGTTGCAGAAAGGCTGGTGATTCTGTCTTTCAACTTTTGTTTGGTGTACCTGCGGTGATGGCCGTTTACAATATCATGGCTACCCCAAAGCGATTGAAATGCCGGAACAGTAATACAGATATTTCCATTGATTTTACACACTCTCGTCAATTCCTGCATGGCTTTTTGATCATCTGCGACATGCTCAATTACATCGAATGCGCAAACCAAATCAAAGCGGCTATCCTCTAGTGGAAGGTCCGTGACAGAGGCATGGATGACATCAATATGCTTTTCGGCCAGGTGGGCTAAAAACATTGGATCATTTTCTATTGATACAACATCACCAAAATCAGCTAACCATTTAGAAGATGCCCCCGTTGCCGCGCCTACATTTAGTATTTGTAATCTTTCCTGATTACCCTTTTTTACGTAACGCTGAATTGTTTGAGCTATAATTTGCCGTCTAATGAGAAACCACCAATGGCTCTCTTCCAGTTGCCCGTATTGTTCCACATAAAATTTATCCATTGAATTGCTTCCCCTTTATAATCTTAGATTTTACGATGAATAAGGGGCGTTGTTTTACCTGGAAAAAAATTCTTACCACATATTGGCCAATAATACCCAGCGATAACAACTGCACTCCGCTGAATAAAACGATGGCAAATATCAAAGCGGTGAATCCTTCGGGAACAGTACCATACATTAATTTTTTAAATACAGTTATACCAAGGTACACCAGCGCAAAACCAATAGAAATGATACCTGTAGAAACTATAAAACGAATGGGGAGTTCGCTGAAATTAAAGATACCATTGAATGCCAGTTTGAGTAATGAAGATAAGCCGTACTTGGATTTACCATACCCCCTCTCATCCCTTTTATATTCCACACCAGCCTGGGAATAACCAACCCAACTTCGCAAACCGCGTATATACCTGCTTTCCTCAGGCAGGCTGTTAATAAGGTTAACCACTCTGTTTGAAATCAATGAGAAATCGCCTGCGTCCAACGGCATAGGAATACTTGAGAAGCGGCGCTGTAAACGGTAATACAATTTGTAACATATTCTTTTTAAAAAACCCTCTCTCCGGTTTGTGCGAATGCCATACACCACATCATACCCCTCACTCATTTTTTGCAGAAAAACAGTTAAAAGTTCAGGGGGATCCTGCAAGTCGCCATCAATAATAAACACTGCATCAGTATGGCTATTGGCTGTTTCCTGTAAACCGGCTGTTAATGCCTGGGAGTGGCCGAAATTACGGGATAAGAAAAGTGCGGAATAGTTCTGCTTTCCTTCAATATGCTGAGTTAACAGAAAGGATGTTTTATCATTGCTGCCGTCGTCAATAAACAATACAGCTATCTCTTCCGCTGATTGCAATATCAATTGATCCAATCGCTCCATAATTTGCGTAATCCCCTGCTCTTCGTTGTAAAGCGGAATCAGAATGGTAATATGCTGTATGGAACTCATTGTTAAATTATGGGGCAAAATAATATTTTTAGTCAACTTTGGGGTCTTTATTAGGGAAAGCTTTGCCAAAGGTTTCATTTATTCCAAAAAATTAACCAGAATAACCAACGCAATATGTACCATTTTTTGATGATAAAGGAATAGCTTTTACCCCATTTGCCAGCAAAAAAAACAGACGTAATACCATTAATATTTTTGGTTATGTTTAGCCTAAAATTTGTAAGTAAGCTAAGATCTGAAATACGATAATACAGGAAAGATCCTCATTAAAATTAATATCCACTTTACAATATCGAGATAGGTAAAAATGTTTCGATTGTTAACAGAAATTCTCCAATCTTAACAACAAGAAAATAACCATTGGCCATCATTCGGGAAATCAGTAGCATCTTGTCTCCCTCGTTTTGAATCTTTATCTAAAGCGTTTGTTTAAACAGCCCTACCCTTTATCGCAGCCGACACAGCCAGGTCCATAATTCTTTCAGCATAGGGTCTTGAAATGTCATTCAATGCTTCAACTTTTGAATGTATTAAATCTTTATCATCCATTGTGAGGGAAAGTTGTAAGGCCTGCATTGCAGCCGCAGTTTCCATCATTTCTTCCCTGCTTAAATTTTCGGTATTCTTTTGTATAAATTTTTCTGTTGTTTCCAGTAATTGTTCTCCCTCTGTTCTTGCTTCTACAAGAGCACGGGTAGCAATATCTTCTTTGGCATGTGTTATAGAATCCAACAACATTTTCTCCAGGGTTTCATCCGTTAATTCCAGTTGCGATTTTACCTCAATACTTTGTTCTACCCCACTGCGCAGTTCCTTTGCCTTTACAACTAAAATACCATCGGCATTAATCATAAAACTCACTTCTACTTTTGCCAATCCCGCAGGCATACCGGGGATATCGGTTAAATTAAATTCTGCCAGTTTACGGTTATCTTTTACCATATCTCTTTCGCCCTGAAAAACCGAAATCTTCATTCCTCCCTGTCCATCTTTATGTGTTGTGTATTGGCGTGCAACTTTATTGGGAATTTTTGAATTACGCGGAATCAGCACATCCATCAAACCTCCCATTGTTTCTATACCCAGGGAAAGTGGTGTGATATCCAGCAACAGAAATTCCTTATTATTTCCTGCCAAAATATCTGCCTGTATTGCGGCACCAAGTGCAACCACTTCATCAGGATTAACGGTATCATTTACCGGCCTTCCAAAAAAGTTGCCAACGCTTTCTTTTACCAACGGCACCCTTGTTGAACCGCCTACCATTACTACTACGTCTATATCCTTACTTTTTAGCCCGGCATCTTTTAGCGCATCTTTACAGGAAGCAATTGTTTTATCTACCAGGGGCTGAATTAGTTCATTGAAAATATCTTTAGTAAGTTTGAGTTTATGGCCCTTTAATTCATCTTCAAAAGTTTCATTTGCAGATAAATGAATTTTAGCAGCCTCAGCTTTCAGGCGTATTTCCTGGCCAAATTCTTTATCAGCATTTAACACAGATTCGTTTATCCCTGCCTGTTGCAACCAATATTGAATGATGTACCTATCCATATCATCGCCGCCTAAATAAGTATCGCCGTTTGTAGATAATACTTCAAATATTCCGTTGTGAATTTTCAATATCGAAATATCAAATGTGCCTCCGCCAAGGTCATAAACCGCAATTGTTTTTTCAGTAGTATTATCAAGACCAAATCCATAAGCAAGGCTGGCTGCAGTAGGTTCATTTACGATACGCAATACATCTAAACCTGCAAGTTTACCTGCATCCCTTGTTGCCTGTCGCTGGGCATCATTAAAATAGGCGGGCACAGTAATTACGGCCTTGTTAACCGGCGTTTTTAAAATATGTTCTGCCCGTTGTTTTAATTCTTTCAAAATAAAGGAAGAGAGATCAACAGGTGTGTAAAACTTATTGCCTACCTGCACTTTTACAAGGCTGTCCGTATTATCATCAATTACTTTGTATGAAAAAAAGGAAGTATTCGCTTTAATATCATTGTATGATTTACCCATCAGGCGCTTTGCAGAAAAGATGGTATTCTGTGGCTCACTTATCAATTTAAGCTTAGCTTCTTCACCCACAACAACGTTACCGGCAGCATCAAAATAAACTACCGAAGGAACGAGTGAACTGCTATCATGTTCCTTTAATGCGATTGGTTGCTTTGTTCCCGGATGTATAATGGATACCAGGCTATTCGTTGTTCCTAAATCAATTCCCACAATTACTTCTTCTTTCTGCAAACTTCCGGTTGCTATATTAATTCCAATTTTTGCCATAAAAACACTGATATTTTAATAAAAAAAATTATTCTAATTTGCAAAAATAACAAATAATAAAGGCTTCTCATTTTTGAACAATGGGTTAGCCTTTCGAAATGGGAAATATAAAACTATCGTCAAACAAAATGCCTCCTGTCTCAGGAGGCATTTTTTAAATATTTTTAAAAATACTAATAGTTTCTAAGTCTCATTTCAACCCTGCGGTTTTTAGACCTGCCCACAGATGTATTATTGTCTGCAATTGGCCTGTCTAAACCATACCCCGTTGAAATAAGGCGACTTTCGTGAACACCTTTACCGATAAGGTAAAGTTTTACTGAATTGGCTCTTTCCTCAGAAAGTTTCTGATTTAACTCAGCAGAACCGGTATTGTCAGTATGGCCATCAATATCCACTCTATAAGTAGGATTCGCATTTAAAACTTCAACTACACTATTTAAAGAGGCATTTGACTTTGAAAGCAATTTTGCACTTCCTGTTGCGAAGTAAATTTTTTGCGCAGCCTTGTTCACTCTTTGGATAATGACTTCTTCTATAATCGGGCAACCAAAATTGCTGGCTACTCCAAATTCATTCGGGCATTTATCTTCTTCATCATTAATGCCATCTTTATCTGTATCCGGAACCGGGCAACCCTGGTATCTTGCAACACCGGCAACATCCGGGCACTTGTCGTTTTCATCATTGATACCATCGCCATCTGTATCAGGAATTGGACAACCCTGGTATTTTGATAAGCCGGCAACATCCGGACATTTATCTTCTGCATCAGTAATGCCGTCGCCATCTTTATCAGGACAACCTTGCAAAGCTGCAACACCGGCAACATCCGGACATTTATCATTGTCATCTATTACGCCATCATTGTCTCTATCTGAAGGGGCTACAACTGGTGCCGGTGGCAAAGGAGCAGGTTCAACTACTTTTCTTTTCACGATATTACCAGCAAACCCTATGGCGTGGTATAAATGATAAGCTACGTTTTCAGTAACCGGAACACGATATTGAGAGTTTACAAACAAAAATGCCTCATCAAAAATATTGATCTGCCAACCCACTCCTACGGGTATATAAGCACCATAATATCCTCCATACTTGGAAGCGCCAACACCGGCAGATAGGTAGGGAGAAAAATAATACTTATCTGAAAGCAATTTAAGATTAGCTACGGCTGTTAAATCAACCAGTAATTTGCTTGAAGTAATTGCAGGCTTATCAGGAACAGGGTATTGCAAAAATGAGAACCCGAGTGTAGATGCAAAATCAACATGATTGCTTACGCCCTTAATATAACTCATGCCAAGTCCGGCAACCATTCTTCCTGTTTTGGTCCAGTCATTTGTTCTTATGGTATTGGCGAGACCATTTTTTCTGATATCCGCGGCTGTTTTAAAATCATTATAGAAAAAGTTAATCCCAAAAGAAGGAGTCTTTATGTACTGATCCTGTGCAAATGAATTGAAAAGGAAGCCAAATGTCAATAATGTTAGTGTAATTTTCTTCATACGTTAGTTAGGTTTCTTGAATCAACAAATGTAACTGCTTAACAGCAATTGATGAAATTATTTTAAATCAAATTACTTGTAAGTGCAAAGCCAGTAAGGCTTTTATATTTATTTAGGTTTTACTTTTCCTATTACTTCCAGTTTAACCCTGGTTGTACCTTGCCCAATATATCCCAATCTACGAGCCGCAATTTTTGAAAGGTCGGCCACCCGTCTCATCTTTGGATGTAACCTGTCATTTACCTTTACAATTACCGTGCGTCCGTTACTTAAATTGGTGACTTTAACCCATGTACCGAGCGGCAGCATATTGCAGGCACAGGTAAATTTATCCTGGCTAAATAGTTCACCACTGGATGTTTCTCTCCCCTGAAATTTATTGTGGTAAAAGCTTACCAGCCCGTAGATTATTCTTTTGCTATTTGACTTTTCGGATGTTGCTTTTGAACGGGTTCCTTTGCTTTGAGCATGCACCGGAACGAACAAGATTAATAATGCAACGAATATCGATACAAAATAAACTGTTTTAGAAAAACCCTTATAGTTAAACAAACATATATTCATGCAATCGTTATAATGGTAAAATCGTAATTCTATTTATCTGCAAAATACTTTTCTCTCAGCGTCTTATCTTCTCCATAAATATCTTCAAAAAAATGGATCTTACCATTCCTGACTTCGCAGCTAAAATAGGCAATAAATAATGGAATGCCGTTTTTCACACCAATTCGTTTCTTTTCTTTCAGGGCCAGCCAGTTTCTTATAGAATCGGTATTATATCTTAAATTATCGCCTGCTTTTAAATTCATACTATCATTACGTGCAATATAAAAAGCAAGCTTATCCCACTGCTGCACCCGTACACATCCGTGACTAAGCGCCCTGGAACTGTTTTTGAAAAGGTAACGTTGGTTGGTATCGTGTAAATACACACTGTAAGGGTTGCTAAAATTAAATTTCATAATTCCCAATGCATTGTCATCGCCACTACCCTGCATTACTTTATAAGGGATTCCGGTTTTATACTTTGCCCAGTCAACGGTTCCCGGATCCACCGTTTCGCCTTTTTCATCAACCAGGTGCAATCCAATTCGGGAAAGATAATAAGGATTGCTTTTTAGTTTGGGAAGATATTGTTTTTTGATAATACTGTTTGGCACCGTCCATGTTGGGTAGGTGACCATATCAGAAATTACACTATAAAGCAATGGGGTCCTTGTTTCTGGTTTACCACAAATTATTTTTGATTCTAATGCCACCGTATCATGGTCATACACCTGCATATAGTAGGAAGGAAGATTTACCCAAATGTATTTTTCAGGCATCGATGTTGGCATCTGCTTATACCGATCAAGCGTAAGTGCAATTCTTTTAAAACGTTCCACATCGTTGTTGTTCATCAGCTTTACCAATGATGAAGAAATTTTGCCATCTGCCTTCACGCCTTTTTGCTTTTGATATTTTTTAATGGCCGTATTCAATCCAAGAGAGTCGGGTAGTTTGCCTGTATTTACCATGCATCCACTTTCTTTTAAACGGCTTTGAATTGTTTTAATAAAAAATAAAGAATCTTTTGAACCACTGAATTTGACTGGATATTTTAAATAAGTATATACCTGCCTGTCCATGCTATCCAGGAAATTTGACAAACTCATTTTTAATTCCCTGTACCCTTTGTGAGGCGGTTCCAGTGAATCCAGCAATGCTGTAAAATTATTCTTTTGAACAAATGTTTGAAGTGTTGAAAAATAGAAAGCCTCCGTTAATGGCGGATTTGTTTTTTTCAAAAAAGTCGAGTCTAATCCTATCCTCCCCTTTTTAAGATCCTTGATGATGTGCATAAATCCATCCGTTAATAAAAGATCAGCACTTGTCCAGTTTTGAGCGTCCATTCTCTTTATAGAATCTCCATCCAGTTCATTCTTAATTAACTTAATATTTTTTAATTGATAGTCCTTAGGAAATAAACCATACTTCTCTGCGCCTTCAATAAAACTGATAATTGTATCTACCTGTGGTTCCCATTTTTCTTTATGGCTCCACACAGGCATGTATTGATTGCTGTTGTAAAAATTTTTAACCAGCATTGAAAATTGTAGCCGCACACTATCATTTATCTTGCCTTTATTTAGCACAGCAAATCCCAATGTTTTTTCAATGTTTTCGCCGGTATGCTTGTCCATTTCATCAGGATCAATCACTTTCTCTTTTATAGCATTGTCACTATTATTACTACATGAGATAATAAACAGGCATAAAAAAAATGATAGAAATAAATATGAAGTGATTTTTTGCTGGTACATAATGAGGTAGAAAAATTTGTAACTTCCTGCGTTGGATTTTTTTTAGTGGTAATTATCAAGGGTAAATACCATGACCAAGATAGCAAATAGCTTTTACATATACGGAATATGCATATTATTTTTTTTACCTGGAGGCGCCGGGCTTAAGGCTCAGGCAATTGGGTTAAATCAATATGGATTAGATATCATACGTAATAAAAAAGATTATAATAACTCGATCAGGAATAAGCCCGGAAATGAAATGATTGATCTCAAAAAAAGCATTGCCGGCCTTGCATTCGATTTCAGATACGCAACTAACAATAATTTTATGGGGATTAAATTATATCCGGCCACCAACACAACTTACTTGCGCAATACCGCAGCATTGGCACTTGGTTCTGTACAAAGCGACTTGCAAAAAAACGGGTTCGGTATCAAGATATTTGATGCCTACCGGCCTTATTCGATTACTGAAAAAATGTGGGAACTTGTTAAAGATGATCGTTATGCTGCCAATCCAAAATATGGAAGCGGTCACAATCGCGGTATCGCAGTAGATGTTACGATTATTGATCTAAAAACAAAAGTACCGCTCGACATGGGTACCGACTTTGATAACTTTAGTGATACTGCACATCATGCTTTCAAAAACCTTTCAAAAGAGATATTGGAAAATAGACTGCTACTAAAGTTGGTGATGGAAAAATATGGGTTTAAAGCACTGGAAACTGAGTGGTGGCATTATGCGCTTCCGAATGCAGCAGCATACCAACTGATGGACCTTCCACTTAATGAGCTAAAAAAAAATTACCCGATAAAAATCACTGCTTAAATTTGGCTGTTTTTTCATCGCCGGTGATATCGCCCTGGCTTCTTATCTGTAGTTGAAAGTTTACAATCCACTCTGCACAACCTTTTTCCTGCAGGTAGTTATTAACGTCATGTAACACTTTCATCACTTCTTCATAAGTGCCTTCCAGTACTGTATCAAAAGCACCTACTTCATATTTTACTGAAGATGATTGTATAATTGCAATGGCTTCATCAACCCACTCATAAGGATGCCTGTCCTGAACTACGGGCACAATTTGTAATGACGCATTTACGATGTGTTGATGCATTTTTTATCAATTAAATGATTACTCTTTTTATTTGTTGTTCAAGCATCATCAGGTCGGCTAATACAAAGGCAGTAACTGCTTCTAAAACTACCGGAACCCTTAAAGCAATGCATAGATCATGCCTTCCCTTTACCGAAAAATCTTCTACCGCACCGGTTTCAACATTTAATGTTTTTTGAATTTTAGGTGTAGAAGATGTTGGCTTTATTGCAATGCGAAAAACCAACTCGTTGCTGTTTGTGATACCACCCACAACACCGCCACCATGATTGGTGGTAGTTTTTCCATCCATGTTTTCGATGGCATCGTTGTGGTCACTTCCAAACATTCTTGCTGCAGCGAAGCCGGTTCCAAATTCAATTCCCCTTACCGCAGGTATGGCAAATACAGCATGACTGATGGCAGATTCAACAGAATCAAAAAATGGTTCGCCGATACCTGTTGGCAAACCTTTTACAATACACTCCACAATTCCTCCGATGGTGTCTTTAGCATCAATTGCTTTTTGCAACCCTTTCTCTGTATTAGTTTCGCCACCAATTTCAAGGATGGTTGCTGCCACTTCAATTTGATTCAATAATTTTTTGGCAACTACCCCCGCTGCTACAAGGCATACGGTAAGCCTTCCGCTAAAATGCCCGCCACCTCTAAAATCCTCAAAGCCTCCAAATTTTTTCGTTGCTACAAAGTCGGCATGTCCCGGCCTTGGTACCGCACGTTGTTTTTCGTAATCGGTACTTCGGGTATTGTTATTGTCAAATAAAATAGTGATAGGTGCCCCGGTTGTTTTTCCATTAAACACACCGTTCATGATACGGGGAATATCATCTTCTTTACGGGGAGTGGTACCTTTAGCACCTGCTTTTCTTCTCTCAATATCGGTATTGAAATCCTCTACAGATAATGCAAGTCCGGCCGGGCAGCCATCTATATTTATTCCCACACAATGTCCGTGTGACTCACCAAAAATACTCACCCTGAATATGCGACCAAAACTATTCATAATATGCTCCCATCCCCAAAAGGGAAGTTTTATTTACAATGATTAAAATGTCTTTCTTCACTAAATAGAATATGGCTCAGATTAGTTGACCTGTGCTCCCAATTTTTTAAGATGCTCATAAAAATCCGGGTAGGATTTATTGATGGCATCTGCCTCTTCTATTGTTGTAACACCTTCGGCTTTTAAAGCAGCAACAGCACATGCCATTGCTATACGATGGTCGTGATGTGAATGTACATTTGCACCTCTTAAACCCCCGCCACCTTTCACCAACATCAGGTCATCCTGTAAAGTAATTTCAATACCCATCTTACCAAATTCTTCCTGCAAGGTTAATCCCCTGTTACTTTCTTTATGCGCCAGGCGACTTACGCCTTCAATTACGGTAGTGCCATCACAATATGCAGCCAACGCAACAAGTGGCGGAAAAAGATCGGGGCAATCTGTTGCATCAAAATGAAATGCCTTTCCCATTTCACCCAATGAGGAAGCAGCAATATGAATTTGCTTTTCTTCGATTGATATGTTACAACCGCTGTCAATAATTGCCTGTAAAATTGCCTTATCAGCCTGCGTAGAAAAAACATCCAGCCCCTGTACAGTAATATTACCTGCAATGGCACCAGCCACTAATAAAAAAGCTCCCCCACTCCAATCACCTTCTACTGTGTAAGTAATTTTCTTATTAATTGATTTTGTAACGCCGGAATTAGTCGGCTTTATAGTGAAACGTTCGTGCTGGTCATTTTCAACATCCCAACCAAAATGTTTCATCACCTGTAGCGTAAGGTCTATGTAAGGTTTACTTTTCAAATTGGTAACAGTGATGGTTACAGGATCGGTTGCAGCCTTACCAAATGCCATCAGCATACCGGTTAAAAACTGGGAACTAAGCGATCCATCGATTGTAATATTTTTTGGCTGCAAAGGCCCCTGAATTTTAATGGGCAGTTTACCATTATTCGAATGGATTTTAATACCCAAAGCCGGAAAAATTTCATCAAAGAAATTCATAGGCCTAGTTAACAAACTTCCAGTTCCATCAATGGTAATTTCCTTCGTGCTCAATGCTGCAATGGGTGCAAACATCCGAATGCCTAAACCACTTTCGCCGCAATTGATTGCTCCTTTTTCTCCATCGTCATTTTGAGCAACATCCAATTGGCTGCCTTTGATTACAATGCTATCAGCAGTTCTTTCAATTATAGTTGCGCCAAGACTTTGAATTACAGCTAAGGCTGCAAGGTCATCGTTACTTTTTCCCGGGTTCAAAATTGTGGTAGCACCATCAAACAGTAAAGCGGCTGCACAGGCACGCTGCATAGAGCTTTTTGAAGTGGGTGAAACAATGGTTCCCGAAATTGTTGATGGATGTACACTGACTGTCATATCTATTACTAAAATGCTGTTAATCGCTTATAAACTTTGATTGATAAGATCCTCTAACTGGCCGATTGGTATGGATTTCATTACTGAATCGCCAATGTGATTGAGCAGGATAAAACTTATTTCATTGCTCACTCTTTTTTTATCCAGTTTTAATAATTCAAATACTTTCTGCCGGTCAAATTGAATACTAACAGGTAAATGATATTGCTTTAGTAAGTTGATAACCCGGGCCTTTTCAACCGATGGGAAATCGTTGATTTCTTCGGAGATGGTGCAGGCAGCCGCAATACCAATGCTTACTGCATGTCCATGAGGTAACTGGTAAACATTTTCTATTGCATGGCCAAGTGTATGTCCAAAATTCAACAACTTTCTATCGCCCTTTTCAAATTCATCTTCTATTACCACCGTCGTTTTTAAGGAAACATTTTTTTCGACCAGCGCAGCCAGTTTTGTTCGGTCGGTTCTAAAATTCTCCAATGATTCTTTTTCGAGCATATCAAATAGATTGGCATCTTTTATACAGGCATGCTTAATGATTTCCGCAAAACCATTTACCCATTGTGCCTGCGGTAATGCTTCAAGAAAACTGTAATCAAACAATAAAAAATCTGGTTGATTGATGCATCCTACAAGGTTTTTATAAATGCCAACATCAACGCCATTTTTTCCTCCGATGGATGCATCTACCATTGATAAAATGGTGGTAGGTACAAATCCAAAACTGAGCCCACGCATGTACACACTTGCCGCATAACCGGTAATATCTGTAACTACTCCACCGCCTATACCAACCAATGTTGTATTGCGATCGGCTTCTTTTGAAATCAGGTCGGCAATAATTTTATCAACTGCAGCCTGTTGCTTAAATTCCTCACCAGCCTCTATCACAATTAATTTCCAACCATCAAATTTCTGCTGGTAAGCTTTGTAAATATTTTCGTCTGTAATTAATATTGTATGCTCCTTCGCTACAATTTGTTCCAGGTAACTAAAGTCTGTATCAAAATAATAAGAAACTTTTTTTCCCGGGAAAAGGTGTTCTGCTACTTTCATTATTTATTATTCCCAATGAGATATTGGCATCAGTTTTAATTAAAAAAAGGAATTGGCTCAATTAACTATTCATCACTTTATTTTGATGATTGATACTTTCAAGATGTACCGCATCAAAATACTTAGTGATAAAATCCTGGCTTAAGCCAAGTGCTTCTCCCTTTTTAAATGCTTTTTGCAAAATATCATTCCAACGGTTTGTTTGCAAAATGGTAATATTATTTGCACGCTTATATTCACCAATTTTATCAGCAATTTTCATGCGTTGACTAATCAGTGTTAACAATTCATCATCAACATGATTAATCTGTTCCCTCAGTGTTGCCAACGCATTAATAAACTCTTGCTTGTCGGTATTTTCAGAACGCCAGATTAAGCCATCTAATAACTCAGCTAAACGCTCCGGAGTAATTTGTTGCTTAGCATCGCTCCAGGCATTATCCGGGTCGATGTGACTTTCAATCATCACACCATCAAAATCAAGATCGATACTTTTTTGTGCGATGGTCTGCAGCATGTGGCGATTACCACAAATATGTGAAGGGTCGCAAATCAATTTCATTTCAGGAAACCTGCGTTTCATTTCAATGGGCAAATGCCACATCGGCGCATTTCTAAATTCGGTATTTCCATAATTGGAAAATCCACGATGGATCATTCCTACCTGTTTGATTCCTGCCTTTTGAATTCTCTCAATAGCACCAGTCCACAATTCCAAATCAGGATTAATCGGGTTCTTAATCAATACCGGAATATCCACACCTTTTAAAGCATCTGCCACTTCCTGTACACTAAAAGGGTTTACGGTTGTTCTTGCGCCGATCCATAACATATCAACATCAAATTGCAATGCATCCTGTACATGTTTAGCGGTAGCAACTTCAACGGTGGTTGGTAAACCGGTAATCTTTTTTGCCTGCAATAACCAGGGCAAACCTTTGGTACCAATACCTTCAAACAGGCCTGGCTTTGTACGTGGCTTCCATATCCCTGCACGCAGCATATCTACTTTCCCTGTTTTTGCAAGGCGTGTGCAAGTCTCCAATACCTGCTCCTCTGTTTCGGCACTACATGGGCCACTGATTATTAATGGACGCTTATTCCATTTTTCCTGTACTATATTTTCCATGGTCTTATTTTGTGTTTGCATTGTAAAAATAGTTGTTTTATTGTTTTTCTAAAAAAGCGCTTTATTTAGCTATTAATTTATTGATGTTTTTCCCTTCCAATTATTGTAAGTCATTTCAAATTTCAATTCATTTCGTCCATGCATTCCCGTATTTTGCCAACCTGCTTTTAAATAAAAAGCGGCGGCTCTTGTTCCTGGTGCCGTACCTAACCACACGGTTGAATTTGTTTGGTTAAAATACCAGTTGAGCATGATGTCGTGTAGTTTTTTACCGATCCCTTTACCCTCATGATCCGGATCTACAAATAGTGCCCAGATATTATTTTCCTTTAAGTCCGCAATGGAAAAACCTACAATTAAATTATCCAATTCGCATACCCAGCCTTTTCCCCGAACTGTTAAAAAATTTTCGCAATCCTGATCTGTTACCAATGCAGGATCTGATAATTGATTTTCCTTTACAACATTTCTTACACGTTGTATTCCTGGTATATCATGAATAGTTGCTTCCCTTAAAATCATGATCAGCTACTTAATAATTCTCCTTATTTTATTGGCATTTTCAATTAGCTCAGTAAGATAAGGAAGGTTCTCTTTTTCGAGGCTTGCTTTAAACTTACGTAACTGTGAAATATGCTCGTTTAATACGTCCAATATATTTTCCCTGTTCTGCATAAAAATGGGCGCCCACATGGCAGGGCTACTTTTAGCCAGCCTGACCGTACTTTCAAAACCACCTCCTGCCAATTCAAAAATGGTATCTTCTTCCCTTTCTTTTTCCAAGACTGTATTTGCCAAAGCAAATGAAGTGATGTGTGATATATGGCTGATGTATGCAGCATGAATATCATGACTGTAGCCATCCATATAAATGATGTGCATACCCAATGACCTATAAATATTTTCAACAATTTTTACTGCATCAGCATCACTGCTTGCTTTTTCACAAATCACACAGGCCCTGTCTGCAAACGCTCCTCTTACGGCTGCTTCCGGCCCACTGTATTCAGTACCCCACATAGGATGTGAAGCAACAAATTGTTTACGCATCGGATGCTTTGCCAGCGCATCACACAACACATATTTTGTAGATCCGGCATCCACTACAATTTGTTTATCGGTGATGATGTCCATAATCTGTTCCATAACGGTCACCGTTACATCAACAGGTATGGCAACATAAATAAAATCACTTTGCTTTACAGCTTCTTCCAGGGGCAATGCTTCATCTATAATGCCTAGCTCTATTGCTTTTTGCAATCCCTTTTCCGATCTGCCCACTCCAATAATTCTTTTTGCAAATCCTTTGTCACGCATGGCAAGCGCAAATGATCCACTTATAAGGCCAACACCCACAATGGTGAGTACAGCCCCTTGCATACCTGCGTTTTCTCCATTTGTAAACGGTGAAGTAGTTGAAGCCGGAGAACCTTTTAAATCTCCTACAATGTTTTTTGACTCCCTGAATTCCATGCTGGTTTTATATATGCTTGTTTCAATTTAATTAAGATTCCATCGTTGCTTTAATCCTTCCTATTGCTTCGTCAATTTTTTCAGCCGTGCAGCACAGGCTCACTCTTATATAATTATTGCCGGCACTTCCAAAGATTCCACCTGGAGTGATGAATACATTTGAATTATACAACACACGATCACTTATTGCAAATCCATCTTTCTCCGTTCCGGGAATGGCCGCCCACACAAACATGCCTGCCTGCCGGTCATCATATTCACAACTCAATAAATCGAGCAACTCAAATACTTTCTTTCTCCTTGATTTGTAAATATTATTCACCTCGTCATGAAAATCTTTTTCCATTTCCAAAGCCTTGGCTGCTGCAAGTTGCAGTGGCAAAAACATACCACTATCCATATTACTCTTAAACCTAAGTACTTCATTGATTCTATCCGCAGCTCCCACCAACATGCCAATTCTCCAACCCGCCATATTATGCGATTTGCTTAAAGAATTCAATTCAATGGCTACATCTTTGGCGCCTTTTATTTTTAACAAACTAAACGGCTCATCATTTAAAATGAAGCTGTATGGGTTATCGTGAACCAGGAGTACCTGGTGCTTTTTTGCGAACGCCACAAGTGCCTCAAACATAGCCTGTGTAGGCAACTGGCCCGTGGGCATCTGTGGATAATTTACAAACATGATCTTTACATGTTGTAAATCATTTTTTTCAATTGCGTCAAAATCGGGAAACCAATTATTTTCTTTGCTTAGGGTATATTCCAATAAAGTTGCGCCGGCAATTTTTGCCGCACTTCTATAAGTTGGATAACCCGGATTAGGAATCAGCACCACATCACCTTCATTAATATAGGTCATGCAAATATGCATGATACCTTCCTTGCTGCCAATCAGTGGTAATATTTCTGATGTGGGATCCAATGCCACATCATACCATTTCTTATACCATGCAGCAATTGCATTTCGCAATACAGGACTTCCTTTATAACTCTGGTAGGCATGTTGGTTAGGCTTCATGGCTTCATCCTGCAATACTTTAATTACATCCGGATGCGGAGGTAAATCCGGACTTCCAATACCAAGGTTGATAACATTTTTACCCGCTTTGTTCAAGTCATCTATCTCTCTTAATTTTTGAGAGAAATAATATTCACCGATGCCTTCCAACCGCTTTGAAGTAACCGGTGTTATTGGCTTCGGCGTGCCAACTGCTGGTTCTGATGCTTTCAAAATATTTGCATTACTCATACAAACGATCATTAAATGATTAATATAACAAGTTCAAAAATCAACTCAAATTCAAGTCAGGTTCTATAAAACGGGTATCCCTTTTTTATAAATCCCATACACTTTTAATTCCTCGGTTAATGGGTTTATCAACGTAAGCATTTTATCAAATTGTGCCCTTGATTCAAATTCCATATCAGCATGAAAAGAATAACGCCAATCGCTGCCGGGTATCGGAAAAGATTGCAATTTACTCAGGTTTATTCCTGCATCTGCAATTTTTGTCAAAACCTTTGCCAGGCTGCCTTTTGAATGATCTGTATGAAAATTAATAGACGCCTTGTTGGCCCCTTCAATTTCCTTTGCGGTTTCCAGTCTTTCCAATACGAGGAAACGTGTGTAATTATTTTTCAGGGTGTGGATGTTTGGTTCAATTACATTTAGCTGGTATATATCCGCCGCAAGTTTACTTGCAATGGCAGCAATGTGTTTGCTGTGATGCTGACGAATGTGCTTAGCGCTTAAGGCAGTATCTTCTGTTTCCACCAGTTTCCAGTTGTACTTATCTAAAAATCCAAAACATTGTAATATTGCCATTGGATGCGAATGCACTTCACGGATATCTTCCAACTTTACACCGGGATTTACCAGCAGGTTTTGCTTTATGTGCAGGTAAACTTCTCCTTTGATAGAAAGATTACTTTTTTGTAATAAATTGTAATTGGGCAGGATGCTTCCGGCTATTGAATTTTCAATTGCCATAATGCCACCGTCACTGTCCTTTTTTATTCCGGCAGTTTTTACCACCTCTCTAAAAGTTGAACAACAAATAACTTCCACCTCTTTTCCATAAAATTGCCTGGCAGCTTCCTGGTGAAAACTCCCTTCAAAACCCTGTATGGCAACCCTTATCGCAGCACCGGCCCCGGTCTGATTATTTGCAGCTAAAGCCACCTGGCTTATAATGGAACTCATTATTAATTTTTATTTTTTTATGATGTGGCAATCTTACTTAATCAGGTACACCTACAAAAAAATCCCGACTATTAAGCCGGGATTCTTTTTATGTTAATGTGTTTAATTTTTTTTTAAATGACTAACAATAGACTCCCGCTCTATTTCTAAAATAGAAACTAAAATAAAATCGGGTGTATGTTGTATTTGTTGTCATAATGCTTCGCAAAATTAGGACAGAATTCCGTTTCTCCAAATAATTCTTTAACAATCTGGAAAAAACTTTAAAAATAATCAACCAAACTCCTCGTTTCCCGGGATATTCTATAAAAGTAGACGCCCCTAAGAATAGGGGCGACTTTAACGATTGCTTGCCATATGAAAAATCTTTATATAAATCCAGCGCATTTACAAGCAATCTGACTGGATTAGAATTATTTCTTAATTGTATCTGTAGTAACAGTTGTTTTAACCGTAGTATCTGTAACTACCATAGCTGTATCAGCAGCAACTGGAGTAACTACAGTTGTTGTGTCTGAACTAGTTGTTTCAGTTTTTTGTGTAGCGTCGTTACATGCTACAAAAGATGTTGCTACTAATGCGAATGCTAATAATTTTTTCATTTTTTTGTGTTTTAATTTGTTATTTAAGGATTAATACAAGAAGTTTAAAAAGGTAACCCAACTTTTTTTTAAAATTTTTTTTTCGTTGTTTTGGGTTACTATTACACATAAAATCGTATTAATATCAGACTGGTGAATACAACCGAAAAAGAACAATCATTACTTAAAGGACTTGCTGAAAACGATAAAACTGCTGTTGAAGCACTTTATCGGGACAATTATACAGCCATTCAGTCTTTCATTTTAAATAACAATGGCTCGGTAGATGAAGCCAGAGATATTTTCCAGGAAGCAATGATTGTACTGTATGAAAAATCCAAATCACCATCTTTTGAACTGAACTGCCAAATAAAAACGTATTTGTATTCCGTATGCAGACGTTTGTGGCTAAAGAGACTTTTGCAGTTAAATAAGTACAGTTCGCAGGTGGAAAGTATGGAGGAAACGATACCAATTGAGGAGGAGATTGAGGATCATGAAAAGAAGAATGAGGATTTTATTTTGATGGAAAATGCGATGGCAAAAATTGGGGAGCCTTGTAAAAGTTTATTGGATGCCTATTATATTCAAAAGAAAACCATGCAGGATATAGCGGTTGAATTTGGTTACACAAATTCGGACAATGCGAAAACGCAGAAATATAAATGCCTGGTGAGATTGAAGAAATTATTTTTTGCACAATATAAAAACGTTTAAGAAAATGGACGACATTTTACTTTTGGAGGCTGTTGAGCGTTACATGAACGGAGAAATGTCTGATTCTGAACGGTCTTTTTTTGAAGAGCTTCGTAAAAAAGATGCTGAAGTAGATCAGATGGTTGTTGAACACGCCTATTTTTTGAATGGGCTGGGGAAATTTGGTGAAACAAAATCCTTTAAGCACACTTTACAGGAAGTAGAAAATCAATTGATTGATGAAGGCTTTATCAGCAATGTAGGGTTAAAGGGCAAAGCAAAGGTGGTACACCTTTGGAAAAAATATCAACGTAGTGTGGCTGTTGCAGCATCTATTGCCGGATTTATATCTTTACTGACAGCAGGTGTGATGGTAACTTACACTAAAAAAGTGGGCAATGAAAACATTGAGTTTCTTGTAAAAAAACTGAATGAAACGAATCGTGAAATTGGCATCTTAAAATCAAAGGAGTTTAACAAAAACAGTGAACATAATATTGCTGTGCCAATTGCACCAAAAGTTGATTATAGGGCTACAGGTTTTTTAATTGATGGAAAAGGTTACCTGGTTACAAATGCACATGTGATTAACAGGATGAAAAATATTTATGTTGAAAATAAAAAAGGTAATTATTACAAAGCAGAAGCAGTTTACACAGACAACACCGTGGATCTTGCAATTTTGAAAATTACCGACACCTCATTTAAATCTATCAGCAACCTTCCTTATAGCATTAAAAAAGGCAACTCCGACCTTGGCGAACAATTATTCACGCTTGGATTTCCCCGCAATGAAATTGTTTATGGAGAAGGATACTTAAGTGCGAAGTCGGGTAATGATGGCGATTCATCTGCATACCAACTTACGGTATCGGCTAACCCGGGAAACAGTGGCGGACCAGTTATTAACCGCAATGGTGAAGTGATTGGAATTATCACTGCAAAAGATAGCAAAGCAGATGGCGTTGTATATGCAGCTAAATCTAAATTCATCTTTACTTTATTAGATAAGATGAAGAAAATGGATGATCAGTATTCATCTGTAAAAACTCCTTTAAATTCAGACCTGAAAGGGCTTGACAGGGTACAGCAGGTTAAGAAAATGGAAGAGTTTGTATTTATGGTAGTAGGAAACTAAGGGATTGTAGCGCTGTTTAGGATAGCTGTATTACAATTATTTTTTTGAAACCCCTAAGTGAAAATAAAAAACGGGCCGCTGATTATTCAGCAGCCCGTTTTAATTTAAATACAATTAAATATTTTTTAAGCCCAAAGTGAAGCAGGATATTCTTTATCTGCTACCAGTTTATCAACGCTTGCTTTTACAACCGGTGCATCTTCTTTGTAAGTAACTCCAAACCATTGTGAAGAAGTTGGAATCACTTTAATTACGCCTCCCCTGTTTTTTACAAAATCATCTCCAATAATAGGAATGAAAAATTCAGATTTAATATTGGTATAATTTTCTTTTACAAAGTCTTGAAAAAGCTTTTCAATTGTACCAAAAATGGAAGTATCAAAACACCAGAAATTCATTGATACGCTCGAATTGAAAGGGACTTCCAGTTTCTTATCATCATCTTCATAAACAATTATATCACCTTCACGATAAATTTTTGTTCTTTCATTGATGCTCACCAACTCACCTGCATCATTCACTTCGCATACCCCCCTGCTTACAGTGCCATGTTCGCTTAAAGTTTTAGCCAGTTCATAACCAATAATAGATGCTGTTTTTTCATTGCAATCATTGTTTAAAAAACCGGCTGCTTTTTCAAAAGAATCTTTACCATAAAAATCATCCGCATTTATGATCGCAAATGGCTCCTTTACCACATCTTTTGCACATAATACTGCGTGACCAGTTCCCCAGGGTTTTGTACGATCTGCAGGTACCGGAACATCTGGTAAGTATGCATCCTTTTGCTGATATACATATTCAGTAGCAATTTTACCCTTTAACTTAGGTTCGAATATGGCTTTAAAATCTTCAGCAAAATCTTCACGAATAATAAATACAACTTTACCAAAACCCGCACGAATGGCATCATATATTGAATAATCCATGATCGTTTCGCCTCCCGGACCAAAAGATTGTATTTGCTTCATACTTCCATAGCGACTAGCCATGCCTGCTGCTAAAATTAAAAGAGTTGGTTGCATAATTTTTTAATATATTATTGATGATAAAATTGCAATTTCGGGTACGAAAATAATATAATCGTTTTATTAATAACAAAATGCTTTTCCCCACGGATCATATCAGGAACGAACCACTGTCAGATATATTATTTGACAGAATGCAGGTAAGCGTTACCGTATTAAGGCTTGATACGGTACATCCGGTGGTTTCAGGCAATAAGCTTTTTAAGCTTCATTATTTCCTGGAAAAAGCCATTCAGGACTCATATAAAGATATTATCACTTTTGGTGGACCATGGTCAAACCACCTGGTTGCCACTGCATTTTCGGGCATGCAAATAGGCCTTAATACAATCGGGATTGTAAGAGGTGAACAACCAAAAAAACTATCAGATACTTTATCCAACTGTCTTGAATATGGCATGCAGCTTCATTTTATTTCAAGAGAATTATATGATCGTAAAGATGAATCCGGTTTCCTCCATTCACTTAATAAAGATTATCAACATGCATTAATAATTCCTGAAGGCGGTTATCATCCAACAGGCGCCAACGGAGCTGCACTTATCATGCAGTTTGTACCCAATAACGCTACACATATTTGTACCGCAGCAGGTACGGCAACCACTGTTGCAGGATTATTAATGGGTGCCAGCAACAAACAGCAAATCATTGGCATCCCTGTTTTAAAAGGTATGATTGATTTACCTGAAAGAATAGCTTATTTAACAAACAACCAGTTTGATAAAAACCAGTTGGAAATTTTGCCTGGCTATCATTTTGGAGGTTATGCAAAAAAGACGCCTTTGCTTATTGACTTTATGAACGAGCTTTATAAACAGCACGCAATTCCTACCGATTTCGTTTATACAGCAAAAATGATGTTTGGTGTTTTTGATCTTATTAGCAAAGGGCATTTTAAAAAGGGAAGTAATATTATTTGCCTGCACACCGGAGGCTTGCAGGGAAATTTATCTTTGCCTGCTGCTACGCTGTCGTATAATTGAATTAACATGTTATTATCTTTGCAGCCACCAGGTTTTATTCAATCCGCCGTTTATTTGCATTATGCTGAAATTTATTTTTATCACAATATCATGTTCATTGGCCTTTTCGGGCAATCTTTTCTCACAGGATACACTTCCACGCATTTCGGTTATAAACCAAAGTGGAAAAATAATTATTAGTTGGCAAAACAATTACGGGGCCGCTATCACAAACATAAATATTCAACGTTCTACCGATAGCATTAAAAGATTTTATACCATTGGAACAGTGTTGAATCCGATGAATAAAGAGAATGGTTACGTGGATACCAAATCGCCGCTGGGAAGAATTTTTTATAGGGTATTTGTAGCTTTTGAAGGTGGCGATTATGTTTTTTCAAAATCTTACCGGCCGGTACTGGATACATCCAAACCCGCTGAAACACTGGCAGAAATGGAGATAACTGAAGAAAAAAAGGAAATAAAACCAATGGCACCCTCAGGCTTTGTACCAAGTAAATTTGTTTTTACCGGGAAGGATAATAACGTGATATTAAATTTACCAGGTGCAGAGGGCAGGAAATTTTCAATCAAATTTTTTGACGAAAATGACAGTGCTATTTTTAACCTGAATAGTATAAAAGAACCTTACCTGATTTTGGATAAAGTAAATTTCCTGCATTCAGGTTGGTTTAGATACCAACTCTTTGACAATGATATTTTGTTGGAAAAATTTAAATTTTATATCCCTAAAGATGGCAGATCGGGGCCTAATGGAAAAGAGCTCCGAAAGTAGATACCTTCCTATTTCAAATCTCCCGAAAATTTTAAAGCCTCCAAATCAAACAGTGTTTTACACGGTGCTAACCAATGTTACTTTAAATACTTTTTCAAAATTGTGTTGTAATTTTTCTTTTACTTCCTGCACATCTACGTCGCGTTGCAATTCATGTTCAATAGAGGTTACTTGCTTATTCTCAATACCACATGGTATTATATTATTAAAATAATTTAAATCGGTATTTACATTCAGTGCAAAGCCATGCATCGTTATCCAACGGCTACACCTTACTCCCATTGCACAAATTTTCCTTGCTTTTCCTTCAATGCCAGGCTCAATCCAAACCCCCGTTTCACCTTTACTGCGTTCGCCGGTTATGCCATATTCAGCCAGTGTTAAAATGATTATTTCTTCCAGGTCTCTCAGGTATCTTCCAATATCTGTATAAAATTTTTCCAAATCAATAATCGGATAGCCTACTATTTGTTGGGGCCCGTGAAAAGTAATATCTCCTCCCCTGTTGGTTTTAAAATATTGTATGCCTTGCCGCTGCATTTCATCGGCGCTGATTAAGATATTTTCTTCGTGACCGCTTTTCCCTAATGTGTAAACCGGTGGATGTTCGCAAAGCAATAAGTAATGGGTGGTAGTAATTTCCTTGTCAGTGCCTGAAATCCCAGTCAAATTGTCTTCCTGCAAATTAACCTCCCGATTTTGTAAATTTTCATCCAATAAATCGCCGGCGGAAATGGAGCAATTGGTTAATAATTCCTTTTCTGCTGTTTGAGCCATTTGTTTAGCAACGACGGATTTAATTTTCACGTTCTCCTGCAGCAACATTTCCTGGTATTCCCAGGCTGTTTTATAATCGATGAGGCCTAAATCTTTATAGTTTACTAACTGCTTATCCAATGTAATTGGTTTATTTTGCAAAGATAATTGAAATGGCTTAAGCATCGCCAGTGCTAAAAGCAAAGGATACCTTGCGGCGTTCTTTCTCAAAGCCAAAAATGCAGACTAAAAAACACGGGCATGACGAATGAAATAACCACTATTGTTGAAGAAGATTTACAGGATAGTGAAGAACTGTACGAAAGACTGGTAATTGAAATCAGTAAGGGACAAGAGCCACTGCGGATCGATAAATTTTTGATGCAGCGGATAGAAGGTGCTACAAGAAATAAAATTCAGCAGGGAATAGAAAATGAAATGGTGCTGGTAAATGACAAACCTGTTAAAACCAATTACAAGGTAAAGCCTTATGATAAGATTGTTGTTTTTGACAACCGGCACCCGGAATCAAATGATATCGTTCCGGAAAATATTCCACTCAATATTGCTTTTGAAGATGAAGATGTTTTGATCGTGAATAAGCCAGCCGGCTTAGTTGTCCACCCCGGAAGCGGCAACCCAAATGGCACGTTGATTAATGGCGTTGCTTATTATCTAAAACAACAAAATCCAACTATTGAAGAAAGCGGGTTGGCCCGTTTTGGAATGGTACATAGGATAGATAAAAATACCAGTGGTTTACTGGTGCTGGCTAAAACGCCTAAAGCCATGACAGATCTTGCCAAACAGTTTTTTAACCATACGGTACATCGCAGGTACATTGCGTTGGTTTGGGGCGATGTGGAAGCCAATGAAGGCACCATCCGTGGCCATGTAGGCAGGCACCAGCGATTCAGGAAATTGTTTACCACCTATCCCGATGGTGAATATGGTA
Source organism: Ferruginibacter sp. (assembly GCA_046590675.1). Taxonomy (GTDB): domain Bacteria; phylum Bacteroidota; class Bacteroidia; order Chitinophagales; family Chitinophagaceae; genus Ferruginibacter. The sequence continues at coordinate 58,567 of JBKJUP010000036.1, forward strand.
AAGAAGCGGTTACGCACTATAAAGTATTAGAAAGATTCAACTATGTAACATTGGTAGAGTGCCGGCTAGAAACCGGGCGTACGCACCAGATACGGGTACACATGCAGTACATTGGCCATCCTTTATTCAACGATGATTTTTATGGTGGAGATAAAATTGTAAAGGGCACCATTTTTACGCGTTACAAACAATTTGTAGATAACTGTTTTGCGCTTTGCAAGCGGCAAGCCTTACACGCAAAAGAACTTGGCTTTATTCATCCAACTACCAAACAGCCCATACTTTTTGAAAGCAATATGCCCGATGACATGACAGCAGTTATCGGGAAATGGCGGAAATACAGCGCTGATAAAAATGACATCAACTAATTTAATTTTCAATAAAATACAATGAAAGAAATACTGGCAAATACTTTATCGAGATTCAGGCTGGTGGCTATTTTGGAAGGTTGTTCCTTTTTGCTGTTTGCAATAACAATGCCACTGAAATATATGATGGATTATCCAAAACCTAACTTGGTGGTGGGCATGGCACACGGCGTTTTATTCATTTCCTATATCCTTTTATTGATAAATGTAGCGTACGAATATAAATGGTCAGCAAAAAAAATATTCCTTGCAGTTATTGCCTCGTTGCTTCCATTCGGAACTTTTTATGCCGCTAAAAAAGAACTCTATACACCGGCCATCAGTTGATAGCTTTTATCTTTCTAAAGCCTTTATTGAATGAAGTAACTTTTTCAAATTGCTCATCATAATCCTTTTGGGTTGTTTTAAATAGCCTGTCCCAAAAAGTAAAATACAGCCCATAATTCCCCTTAAAATACTGATGGTGCATATTGTGGTTTACCGAAGTATTGAACCATTTTCCTAACCAATGTTTATTAAACTTTGATGGATAAATTTCAAAACCAAGATGGCCATATACATTGTACAAAGTCATAAATACAAGGAAGCTTAAAATGTGTATGATGTGTATGGGGAAGGTAAACGCAAACACATAAATGATACCTGACTCAACAACGGCTTCGGCGGGGTTAAATGCAAACGCTGCCCAGGGAGAAGGGTTGGTACTTTTGTGATGGATTACATGAAAAAATTTAAACAATTTTGGATGATGCATCAACCGGTGCATGAAATAGAAATAAGCATCATGTACCAATAACATGAGTGGAAATACTGCAATAAAATACCAGCCCGGGTATTCGGAAATATTTTTATAAATGGTAGTATGAGGCTTGATAAGGGGATGATTCAAAACAAAGGGTACCAGCGCAAAAATTAAGAAAGTAATGAACGAATAAAATATTTCCCTGCGATAATCTTTATTCGTTGGCCAACGCTGTTGAATTTTATAAAAGCGAGTTTGATTTTTAAAAAGCACATAAAAAAATAAGAATGCAAGCCCTCCAAAAACTACGTAACGTACAATGCTAAGTATAAGCACAAAGACTGCCTGATCAACTGAACTAGATTGAAGTAGCATAGAATTAAAAATTTTAACTATGACACCAGATGAACTATCTCGTTTAAATTAAAAGCGAAAATTAAAAGACGCTAACGGTCTTGCAAATCAAACAGCCTGGCACTTAAAAAGAAAAATAAATTTCTGTTGCACCGTAGCCATAAGCAGCCGTGTACTGGTTTACAAAGGACTTCACGTCTTTTTTGGTTCGTAAAATATCATGAATCTCATCTCTTAATTTACCCACACCTACTCCATGTATCACAATCAATTCAGGCTGACGATGGGCCACTGCAAGCTCATAAAACTTTTCAAATTCTTTTAGCTGGATGGTTAATATTTCAAAATTGCTGAGATGTTTCCAGCTATCGGTTAACTTTTCTATGTGCAGATCAACCACTGTACGTGCAGGTGGTAAATGCTCTCTTACCTTACTTGCATCATAAATTCTGAATCCGGCATTTCCCAAACTACTCAGATCAACTTTTTCGTCTTCAACCTTATCGGGATAATCTTCAAACAAGGAATAAGAAAAAGTAGGTTCATTTTTTAACTGTATTTCTTCTATTTTTTTAAATAGTTGTTTCGCCTTAATTTTTAGTGAAGTTTCAAAGTAAGGTGCTTTTCTTTTATCAGGAATTGCCAATGAAAACTCCACATCAAAACGAGGGTTATCACTAAGGTCTTCAAAATTTACATTGTGCAAATAAAAGTCGCCTAAAGGGCCGATGTTATTCTTTAATTCAAAATTATTTTCGCCGTTAAAGAATAATTTGTAGTTGAAATTAAAGGCCGTTTCTGTTTGATTGATGAGGTAAATTTTTAATTTTTCTACCACATCATCATCAAAAATATCCTTATCAAATATTGGCATAAAAGCAAGAAAAACACCATTGTCAACTTTTACCTTCACCTTAGCTTTTTCCTGTTTTACGTTGTCTATAAATACCTTCTTTTTTTCAACGATTTTCTTTTCAGAAAACATTTTGAAATAGGGGAAATCGATCTGATCCATATAGGCAGGAAACCGTACGCCTTTTACTTCAATCATCACCATTTTGTCATTCATCACTTCCACAACTTTGCCCATCTCATTGGTAAGCAGCACTAATATTTTATCACCTTCCTGGTATTTCATACTGCAAAATTAAGGAAGCTGTGGCTTTAGCGTGATAATACCATCTTTATTTCATTATTAGTTTAAGAGCCAGCGTTGAAATATTACATGGATGGATGCCGGACTTTACCGATTTAACAGGTGTTGCAAACGGTTTTGAACTAAACATGGCACAAAAGCCGTTTCTAAAAAACTCTTTTAAATTTAATTCTGCAAAAAGATTATGGTGGGAAATGATGCCATAAAAATATAAACTTGAACGGAGCACTTCGTTCCTCAGTGTAAACTCTGCCAATGTCGATCCAATGAAATACCCATGCTGGTTAACAAAAAATTATTCTTAACAGTCTATAAAATTAAAAAGAAATCTATTCAATGTTGGTATGAAGCTTACTGTTTTTATAGCTGTAAAGGAAATAAACACACAAACCAATGATCAGCCAGATTAGGAACCTTAACCAATTGGTATGGCTTTCCTGGGCCATCAGGTAAAAACAACTGACAAGGCCAAGTACCGGAATCAATGAATAATTTCGCATAAAAGTGAGCACGGTAAACACCAATGCAACAATGACAAATAACCATTGCGGAAAGTTCAGCATAAATGAGTCGGAGCCTGTATAAAATACTACGTTTTCAGGCAGCCCGGCTTTTCTTATCATGGGCCGGTATTTATTGGTAAAAATATTCTCCAGGTAAGATTTTAGATTTCCATCATATTGAGAAAATTCTGCATTATCCATTCTTAACAGGGTAGTTATTAAAGCCGTACTATCGTTTCCCAACCGGGCATACAGCTCATCTTTTGACACCAGTGTTTTGTTACTGAAAAATTCTTTCATGGTATCGTTGTTGTATTTCAACCCAAGAAATATTGCCAACACAAACAATACAGGCAATACAAATTTGCCATTGATATATGGTACTTTGAATTTGCTTTCAGCTTTATCTTTTCGCTGCTGCAAAACAAGGATACCACCACAAACCAAAATAAATGCAAACAGGGTTCCAATACTTGTTAGTGCCAACACCACCTCAAGATTTAGAAATAAGGCAGGAATGGCTACCACAAAACCGGTAAGGATTGTAGAAAAAGATGGTGTGTGATATTTAGGATGAATGCGGGAAAATATCTTTGGCAACAATCCATCTCTGCTCATGCTCATCCATATACGTGGCTGGCCCATTTGAAATACAAGCAATACACTTGCAGTAGCAATGATGGCACTAAATGCTACGATGGCGCCAATCCATTTTAATCCACGCTGATCAAAAACCAACGCCAGTGGATCGCCCACATTCAGCGTTTTATAGCTAACCATTCCTGTTAGCACCAATCCCAGCATCACATATAAAATGGTGCAGATAATTAATGAGTAAATCATTCCCCTGGGCAGATCCCTTTGTGGATCCTTACATTCTTCCGCAGTGGTAGAGATGGCATCAAAACCAATATAGGCAAAGAATACAGCGGAAACGCCCTTTAATATACCGCCTACACCGTTGGGTGAAAAGGGTGTCCAGTTGTCTGTATTTATATAAGCAGAACCAACCACAATCACCAGGAATATTACGGCAAGTTTTATCATCACCATTATATTACTAAGCGACCTGCTTTCTTTAATGCCCACAAAAACTACGGCGGTAATTAAAGCCACAATACAAAATGCCGGCAGATCCATAATTAAATGCAAACCGCCGAGCACCGGGGCGGTCAGCCATGCATTGTACCTTTCCATCATTGCCGGATCAATGGATGATAAACTTGCACCTTTTGATAACAGCTCTGTAACCTCATTAAATCCATGATGCGCTGTACTGTAATCCATCGTTAACCAGTCGTATATGTGAATACCGGCTTTATTCATCAGGTTGGTAAAATAATCGCTCCAGCTAATAGCAACCGCTATGTTACCAATGGCATATTCCATCAACAGATCCCAACCAATTATCCAGGCAAAAATTTCTCCGAAGGCAACATAAGAGTAGGTATAGGCACTTCCACTAACGGGAACGGTACTTGCAAACTCAGCATAACACAATGCAGCAAAACCGCAGGCTAACGCAGTAAACATGTAAAGATAAATTACACCCGGCCCACCATCATAACTTGCTTTTCCAATACTGCTGAAAACACCGGCGCCAATAACTGCTGCCACGCCAAAAAAAGTAAGGTCTTTTACACCCAACACTTTTTTCAGGCTTCCTCCATGCGACGCATCAGAAAGTCCTTCTTCTGCATCTTTTAAAATTTTACTAATTGATTTTTTTCTGAACAATGAGCTTGCCATAGATTACACAGTTAGTTAGTTCGTAAAATAGTAATTGAAAGTGGAGTAACGAAAAATATTTTACAATAAAGCGATGAAAAATTCAAATGTGTAAAGTCAATGCCTGAATGTATTTAGGCTGATGCTAACAATTAATGTTCTCTCTGTAGCAGGTAATCAGCTAATTCAATCAAAGGCTTTTTGCGAACTGTTAGCACCGCTGTATCTTCCAGGTGCTGCAAAGCAGTTTGCATATATTTTTCTTTTAAACTCCGGGCCCAGTCATCTACTTTACAATCCCGGTACAATTGTAGCACCTTATTTATTTTAGCTGCATTATCAATCATGCTATCATTCATCAGCAATTGCAATTCAGCTTTTTGACTGGCTGTAGCCACTTCCAATGCATGAATCATCAGGAAGGTTTTTTTATTAGCTATGATATCGCCCCCAACCTGTTTTCCAAATTTATCGGGATTACCAAAAGCATCCAGGTAATCGTCCTGTACCTGGAAGGCAATACCAAGGCTCTTTCCAAATTCAAATAAATGTTGTTGATTGCCTTGTCCCGAGCCACCCAATATGGCGCCGAGTTGTATGCTTGCCGCCAGTAATACCGATGTTTTTAAAGTGATCATGTGGAGATAATCATCCAGGCTTACATTTTCTCTTTTTTCAAAATCCATATCAAGTTGCTGGCCTTCACAAACCGATCTGGCAGTTTCATTAAAAAGCGCAATTATTTTCTGCAGGTAATCCCGTTTTATTTTATTGAGGTATTCATAAGCCTGCACCAGCATTACATCACCTGCAAGTAAGGCCGTTGATTCGCCATATTTTGTATGTACGGTTTCCATACCACGACGAAGCGGCGCTTTGTCCATAATGTCATCATGTATCAAACTAAAATTGTGAAAAAGCTCAATGGCGGTTGCCACATGCCAGGCATCAGGATTTATTTCATCAAACAATTCATTGCCCATTAGTACACAAACGGGCCTCACTCTTTTGCCGCCTAATTGTAAAATATACTGAGCGGGATCGTACAAAGTAGGTGTATGTACCGGAAAATGCCTGGCATTAAATTTTTCTTCAAATAATCCGGAAAGTTCAATGAATGAATGCATAGCTATATACTACTAAAATGGAAGACTTCAATTGTGCAACCTTCCCGTTGCCGTTACTTTTTTGCTTTATTTGTTTTGGTTGTTTTTCCAGGTTTCCCCGGCGTTCCCGGCTTTTCTGGCTTCCCGGTTTTAGTAAGTGGTTTTCCTGGTGCAGCCTTTGTTGTGCCCTTACCTTCTGGTACTACCCAATGATAATCCAATTGTCTTTTTTCAAGATTGGCGGCTACAACTTTTATGCGAACTGCATCGCCCATTCTGAATTTAATTCCGGTACGTACGCCAACCAATGCATAGTCAGCTTCATCCAGTTTAAATTCATCGTACTCACTCAGGTCTCTCACAGTTACCATGCCTTCGCATTTATGTAATACCGTTTCAACAAAAAACCCGAAACCGGCTACACCGCTGATAATACCATCAAATTCATCACCCAGGAAATCCTGCATAAACTCAACTTGTTTGTATTTATTACCAGCTCTTTCTGCTTCCATGGCCTTACGTTCCCGGTCGCTGCAATGCTTGCATTTCTCTTCCATCTTTTTATCAATCTTCAAATCCTTATCAAGACATTGCTGTAAAATACGGTGTACTAAAATATCGGGATACCTACGTATCGGCGAAGTAAAATGACAATAATGTTCAAAGCCCAGGCCGTAGTGGCCAATATTTTTAGATGTATAGATTGCCTTCGCCATGGTGCGGATGCCTAATTGCTCCAGCACATGTTGCTCTGGTTTGCCATTTACATCTTTCAACAGCTTGTTGAATGAAGCTGCAACAGCGGCTTCGTCGTGAATATCGAACGTGTAACCAAATTTTTTGGCGAATGCCGCAAACGGCTTTAGTTTCTCATCATCTGGTGTATCGTGTATGCGATAGGGAAAGGGAACCGGTTCCTTGTTGATCTTTATTTTTGAAACATACTCAGCAATGGTTCTGTTTGCAAGCAGCATAAATTCCTCAATCAGTTTATGGGCATCCTTACTTTCCTTTACTACAATGCCGGTTGGTTTACCATTTTCATCCAGGGTAAAACGTACTTCCTGCGATGAAAAATTAATGGCTCCGTTATCGAATCTTTCCTTGCGGAAAATTTGTGCCAGTTCATTCAACAGCAGGATGGCTTTGTAATGCGTTCCGTCTTTTGTTTCAATGATCTCCTGTACTTCATCGTAGGAAAAACGGTGGTCGCTGTGTATAATTGTACGGCCAATCCATTTGTGTTTTATTTCACCACGGTTGGTTACCTGGAAAATTGCGGAGAAGGTATATTTATCTTCATGCGGACGCAATGAGCAAAGCTCATTACTGATTCTTTCCGGCAGCATTGGATTCACCCTGTCTGGCAGGTAAACACTGGTAGCTCTTTCATAAGCAGCCTTATCAAGTATGCTATCGGGCTTTACAAAATGGCTGACATCTGCAATGTGTACCCCCACTTCATAATTACCATTATCGAGGTTACGGATAGAGATGGCATCATCAAAATCTTTTGCATCAACCGGGTCAATGGTGAAGGTTAATATATCCCTGCAATCCTTTCTTTTCTTTTGTTCTTCGCGGCTAATCTTGTCCGATAGTCCCATGGCTTCCGCCAAAACAAGTTTATCAAAAACAAGCGGAAACCCTGATTCAATAAGAATTTCCTTCATGGCCATATCATTGATATCTTCGGCCTTCAAGATACTTACCACTTCGCCTTCCGGCTTTTTATCAGACTTAGCCCATTTTACCAATCTTGCCACTACCCTCTCTCCATTTACCGCACCATTTAGTTTCTCCGTAGGTATAAAAAAATCCGGGATCGGTTTGTCAGTTGCCGCGATAAAAAAGGCCGTGTTTTTATTTAATTGGATGTTGCCAATAAAAGTAGTTCTGGCCCTTTCAACCACATCTACAATTTTCCCCTCTGTGCGCCGTCCTCTTCCGGAATCGTTACTGATTTGCACTTTAACCGTATCGCCGTGAAAAGCATGGTTAAAATCGTTGGGTCTCACAATAATATCCTGCTCACGGTCCTCCACTATCACGAAGCCCATTCCATTGCGTGAAATATCTAATCTTCCTTTAACTGTAGCTGAATGAGATGATTTTCCTGCGGTTGATTTTCTTTCTTTATTCATAATTTTTTATTCATTTGTCTCGCCATTGGCTTTAGCTTTCATTGTACCAGCACTCTGCAGATGGTTATTGCCATTCATACAAATAGCCCGAAACGGTTCTCCGGTGCAATGTACCAACTTATTCCTACATTCGATAAAACGCCCCACATTGCATACTCCCACAAATTCTCCACAAAGAGTCATCACTAAAACGATCTGGATGCTTTCGCTGGTAAGCCTTTTTACAGATATGGCCAGTGAAATGCTGTACCCTGTAATGCCGGTATTTTTAAAACATATTGGTTTTTCAGTGCTGCTGATCGGTACACTTGAAGGACTGGCCGAAGCTGTTGCCGGACTTAGTAAAAGCTATTTTGGTAAAATGAGCGACAGCCTTGGAAAGCGTTTACCCTTTGTACAATTGGGCTATGCGCTGAGTGCCATTAGCAAACCAATGATGGCCCTTTTTATCTATCCTGCCTGGATATTCCTGTCAAGAACCATGGACCGCATTGGCAAAGGTGTAAGAACCGGGGCAAGGGATGCGATGCTAAGTGACGAAGCTACTCCGCAAACAAAAGGAAGAGTATTTGGGTTTCACAGAAGTATGGACACCATGGGTGCCGTGTTTGGGCCAGCCATTGCCCTGGCTTATTTATATTACAATCCCGAATCATATACCACACTTTTTTTAATTGCATTTGCGCCGGGATTACTGGCTATCATTGCCACTCTGCTTATCAAAGAAAAAAAATACAACGCACCTGCTGAAACTTTTTCCATCAAAGAGAAAGTAACCAAGGTTAGCTTTTTTGCTTTTGCCAGTTATTGGAAAAATAGCCCGGCTGATTATAAACGATTGGTTGCAGGCTTACTTGTGTTTGCATTATTTAATAGCTCGGATGTATTTCTTCTATTGAAAATGAAAGAAAGTGGACTGAACGATACTTCGGTAATTGGTATTTATATCTTTTACAATTTGGTCTATGCAATGATTGCTTATCCCATTGGCATTATTGCAGATAAGATTGGATTAAAGAAAATATTTATAACGGGCATCGTTATTTTTTGTATTGTTTATAGCGGATTTGCCTTTAATCAAACAATGGTAATTTATGGCGTACTGTTTACCTTGTATGCAATGTACGCTGCTGCTACAGAAGGCATTTCTAAAGCGTGGATCAGCAACATGGTTAATAAAAAAGATACGGCCACAGCCATTGGAACATTTTCTGGTTTTCAGAGCATCGCAGCATTAGTAGCCAGTACGCTCACCGGATTTTTATGGCTAAAACTGGGACCACAGCTAACGTTCCTTATTACTTCAGTTACGAGTTTGTTAGTAGCTGCTTACCTGGTGACTTTAAAGTACAGGAAGCCGCACCAACTTAATTAACATTGGTGCGTCCCGCTGTATTCGCTTTCAAGCATAGATTACTTAACTTTATTAAAACTTTTATCATGGAAAATTATGATACCGTAGTGGGTGCATTAGAAGGGTTAAAAGCCAAAGGTTATACACTTGATTTTAATCTTGCATTCGACAATATTATGTGCCGGGATAATGACATTTGCCTTAACCCATCGCAATTTGAAATCACCGCCGTTTACCGCTTTGAGGGTGCTACCAATCCTGCAGATGAGGACATCGTTTACGCCATTGAATCGATTGATGGCAACCTGAAAGGCAGCATGACAAGTGCTTACGGAGCTTATGCTGATGGACTTAGTTTTGATATGATTCAAAAACTGGCCATGCATAAATAAAATAGTAGGGCGCAACTCTAAATCGAAATCTTAATTAGTTATGAAAACACTTTTGAAGTTATTTGTTTTATTCTCCGTCGTTTTTTTTAATCCCGCTGCTTATTCCCAAAGTGTCTATATTTTTTTTAAATCGGATTCTACCGTAGCGAAAAGAAACTGTGATGTTTATTTTTCACATCTAAAGAACGGTGTAATAGCTCATAATGTCTACGTGCCGACAAATGATTTTTGGAGTTTCAAATGCCCCATAGATACATCTTTTGAAATTATTTTAGATTGTTGGAAGACACACATAGTTCTTGACAAAATTTTCCCTAAATGCGGAGACAGTATTATAGTGAATCTTGATACTCGAACATTTTCATATTTAAAAAGAAAGCAATAGAACTTAATGTCAAAAGGTAGAGTTTGTTCTTGATCAGCTATTTGACTATCTGAGTATGCGCCGAACACATGCGATATAAATTTAAAAACACTTCTTTTTTTGATTATTTTAATCCGTACAATTGCAAAATCTAAAACGTTAATTAACCATGGACAGACGAAAATTTTTACAACTCTCCGCATTATCTTCTCCCTTGCTGATCACAAAAAATAGTTTTGCCGGCGATTTAAATGAACCTCAAAAACCAATTGTAGTTTCCACATGGGATAGTGGCATGGCAGTAAATGCTGCCGCATGGGAAGTACTATCTGCCGGAGGCAAATCTGTTGATGCCATAGAAACCGGTGCAAGGTTTATGGAAGATACCATTGACTGTTGCGTAGGCCTGGGTGGTAACCCCGACCGCGATGGCATTGTTACATTAGACGCCTGTATCATGGACGAACAATCCAACTGTGGTGCAGTGGCGGGCATAGAGCAAATCAAACACCCGATATCAGTGGCACGTAAAGTAATGGAACTAACACCACATGTATTACTTGTAGGAGACGGTGCCCAGCAATTTGCTTTGGAAAATGGCTTCCCAAAAGAGTCGGCGGCACTTTCGCCATCGGCAGAAAAACAGTATAAAGAATGGCTCATAAAAAGCGAATACAAACCCATTATGAACATTGAAAATAAAAAAGAACATGGCCCGTTTGCGCCCAGTTTTTTCCCGGATGGTACACCCAATCATGATACAATGGGATTGGTGGCGATGGATGCAAATGGCGACATTTCCGGCGGTGTAACTACCAGCGGTATGGCGTTTAAACTGCACGGTCGTGTGGGTGATTCTGCAATCATTGGTGCAGGATTATTTGTTGACAATGAAGTAGGTGCTGCCACTAGCAGCGGCGTTGGTGAAGAAGTGATCCGCATTTGTGGAACTCACCTGGTGGTTGAATTTATGCGGCAGGGAAGCAGCCCGGAAATGGCCTGTAAAAAAGCAGTGGAACGCATTGTAAACAGAAATCCGGCAAAAGCAAAAACGCTGCAGGTAGGGTTTTTAGCCATCAACAAAAAAGGAGAACATGGTGCCTATGCTATTCAAAAAGGATTTGTATATTCAGTAAAATCAAACAAGGAAAATAAAATTTTCGCTTCAAAATATCTGTTGTAATTCGTTGCATAAAAAGCATGATACATCTACTTTGGGCGCATTTAAAAATCTCGTAAGAGGTGTCACCTTTTTTACGGGGTTCTATTTAAATGCTGTTCATTTAAAGGTAACCCCTCTAATGTAGAGAATGACATCCGACGGCCGGGATTTTAAATACAACCTCTTCTTTAATCAAAGTAATTTACCATACCAACATTTTTGAATTTTGAATTTAAACTTTTGACTTAATAAAGCCATGGATTTTAAACTGGAAGTAATCGGATTTAACATTGAAAGCTGCGAGCTTGCCCAAGCTGCCGGGGCTAACAGGATTGAGTTGTGTGATAATCCATTTGATGGCGGTACCACTGCATCTTATGGTTTTATTAAAAATGCCAGGAGAATATTAAGCATTGATTTATTTCCCATCATCCGGCCAAGAGGGGGCGATTTTTTATACTCAGCCCATGAGTTTGAAATCATGAAGACAGATGTACAAATGTGCAAAGAACTGGGATGCGATGGTGTAGTAATCGGTATGCTCTTAAGTGATGGAAATATTGATAAAGAACGTTGCTGGCAATTGGTTCAACTGGCCTACCCCATGAGTGTAACTTTTCACCGGGCATTTGACAGAACCAGTGATGCAATGAAAGCATTGGAAGATGTAATAGAAATTGGTTGTGAAAGAATATTAACCAGCGGGCTAAAACCTACCGCACCTGAAGGACAGAAGATGCTTGCAAAACTTGTAGAAGCTGCAGCAGATCGCATCATCATTATGCCGGGCAGTGGCGTAAGATCGGGTAACATAAAAGCTCTGGCAGAGCAAACCGGAGCAACTGAATTTCACACTTCTGCAAGAACACTTAAAAGATCAGCCATGAACTACCAGAACAAAGCCATGAAAGAAAAGCTGGAACTGGTAGGGGTTGATGAAGCAGAGATAAAAAAGATCCACACTTTATTATCAAAAATGCCATAGGAACATATTAATAAAGCACCATTTACATTTGCTCATGTCCATTTATTTTAACCTGCGTGAAGAAATATTAAAAGAACATTCAAAAACCCAGCGGGATAAAATTGTGCAGTGGATTGGTACCGATCAAAAACGTTTCAACCAACTACTCCGGCTTTTTTTAAATGATGAATACCGGGTTACCCAGCGGGCATCATGGGCATTGAGTTATTGTGCAGCAGCATATCCATCATTTCTAAAAAATAAACTAGGACTGCTTATTGACAACCTGCAAAAGCCCGGCTTACATGATGCCGTCAAACGCAATACTGTACGCATTTTGCAAGATATTGACATTCCCGAAAAATACCAGGGCAAAGTAATGGACATTTGTTTCAACTATACACAATCACCTACTGAAGCAGTTGCCATCAAAGCATTTTCGCTAACCATATTGGGCAACCTTGCAAAATTATATCCTGAAATTTTAGCTGAAATAAAACTGGTAATTGAAGAGCAACTACCACACGAAACGACCGCATTTAAAAGCCGGGCCAAACGATTGCTAAAAGAAGCCGGCATATCATAAATTCCTTTTGTGCATGATACTAATGGGCGAACCTTCAGCAACCAACACGGAATTTGGCTGGGCCGTATTCAGGTTCAAAAAATCGTTGCCATACAAAGCACCAAAATCACAATCTATCAGCCAATCTTTTACAGGAAATATATTCCATTGCGGATGCCTTACTTCGTATTCAAAAGTAACCTGCTCTTTATATTTTGAATAGCCCCAATAGTGTTCGGCAATAAATGCTTCCTCACTTCCGCTAATCATTGGTATGGGTGTATGCTCAATGGTTGCTTCAAGCCTGTTCCATTTTTGTCGGTACTTCCAGCCATATCCAAGGTGTATTTCGTCTTCTTTTTTGGTGAAGAAATTTTTCATGGGCATGGTACTGTACTTCTCATTATATAAGTTGTTGGCAACAAAACCAATGGCGGCTTTCGGTACAATTTCTTTAATAAATACAGTGCCTCTTTTCCAGTTGCCGTCCTCATTATAGCGAACATAAAAACGCAGGTTTACCTCTTCAAAATTTACATGAAAAGGAATTTTCATACCGAGCATCCTTGTATTTAAAAACATAAAACCAACCAGGCTTACCAACACTTTATCATCATACACATCCAGCTCAGTTTTGTAGGGAAGATAGGGTTGCAACAGTTTTGCATCTACCACATAGTTGGCCATTATAAGGTGTTTCCACTCAGCAGTTAAAAAAGGAGATTTCATACTTAATAAACAAATCGGTAAACTATATGTTCGAATTTAATCTTCACATCTATCAATATCCTCCAAAAAAATGAGTGGACGCTATGCCACTCATTTTACAAATTATAGATTTTAGCATTTACTTGAAAATGCATGCTGGCTCCGGCCTCGAATAAAAAGTGCTAGAAATTTTCAACATACGCCGTTAAGAAATCAAGGCTGTTTGAGCCAGCATAAACTATAAAGTATTTTACTATACTGGCGAGTTCCTTGATTTTAGGCTGATGTTGAAAATTTCAGCCTTTTTATTCGCAGCCTTGATTTTTTTTGTTTCTTTTTTTTATCAAGAAAAAAAAGAAAATAGAGTCTTAAACAATCGAGTAAATTCTTTTCAAAGCATGTGTCTAATCCAATAAAATTAACCTCCCTATTCATTAATAAAGCATTCTTACTTTAATGGTTTCTTTTACCTTCCTAAGCAATGCCAATGCATTTTTACTAAGTCCTTTATCCACGTCCAACACCACATAACCAATGGCGTCATTGGTTTTTAGGTATTGTCCCAAAATGTTGATCTTGTTTTTAGATAAGGTGGTATTGATTTCACTCAATACACCCGGCACATTATTATGTATGTGCAAAATTCGATGGGTGCCTTCCTGCGGTGGCAAGCTCAATGCAGGAATGGTATGCGATCCAAAGCTGATCCCTTTTTCCAGGTAATTAAATAATTTACCACTTACATCGTCACCAATATTGTGTTGCGCTTCCTGTGTGCTTCCTCCAATATGCGGCGTCAGCAATACATTGCTTAAGCCCTGTAATGGTGTAGTAAATTTATCGCCGTTTTTTTCTGGTTCCCATGGAAACACATCAATAGCGGCTCCGCCCAAATGCCCTTCAGTCAAGGCTTTTGCCAATGCATCAATATCTACAACGTGTCCCCTTGCATAGTTTATAAGTATGCTGCCTTTTTTAAAACTCTTTAATAAAGCTTTATTGATCATGTTTTTTGTGGCAGGTATCTCAGGCACATGTAAGGAAATAATATCTGAATTGCCTACAAGATCTTTCAATGTTTTTGCATCAACCGCATTACCCAGTGGAAGTTTAGTCTCGGCGTCATAATAAATCACTTTCATACCCAGGCCTTCTGCCAGCACACTCAACTGGCTGCCAATATTGCCATAGCCAATAATGCCAAGTGTCTTTCCCCTCAGCTCGTAACTTCCTGCGGCATCTTTTAACCATACACCTTCGTGAGCCGCCTTATTTTTATCAAGTATCTTTCTTATTAAAATGATAGACGCACCAATTACCAATTCAGCAACACTTCTTGTATTACTGTACGGGGCATTAAATACAGCAATACCATGGTCTTTGGCAGCCTGCAGGTTTACCTGGTTGGTACCAATGCAAAAACAACCAATGGCCTGTAATTTTTCTGCAGCAGCAATTACTTTAGCCGTAAGTTGGGTTTTACTTCTTATCCCAACCATGTGTACATTCTTTATTTCTTTAATCAGTTGTTCCTCACTTAAAGCGCCATTTAGTTTACGCACATTTGAGTAACCAGCATTGTTAAAATATTTAACAGCTACGTCACTTATGTTTTCAAGGAAAAGAATATTTATTTTCTCTTTAGGATAACTTGTTAATTTTTTGTCTGCCATCATTATTACGCCTTATTTTGCACAAATATATTCTATCTAAGTCTTAATATTTTTATGAACCAAACATTTTGTTCCCCGATGAGCATCGTTGCGTCGCACACTTGTACGTTGTATCGCTATGCAGCACTGTCTCTCGTAATAGTTTTCACTTCATGTAATTTTACCACTAAGAGCAACAGTGATGCTGCCAAAACTGATACTACCAAAATGTATTTGCCGGTACCGGGCATATTACCAAAGCAAACATTTCAACGATTGCACGATGAAGTAGAAGGCTGGTATGATTCTGCTCTTCGGTCAAAATCTTTTAATGGAGGAATGGTTGTTGCAAAAAACGGTCAGATAATTTTTGAAGTGTACAATGGCAATGCTCATATAGGCGGTAGTGATGCCATCACCGACAGTACATCTTTTCACATTGCATCCGTATCTAAAACATTTACAGCAATGGCTGTGCTTAAACTCTGGCAGGAAGGCAAGTTTAGCATCGATGATGAATACAGTAAAATTTTTCCACAGTTTAATTACCCGGGTATTACCATACGCAACCTTTTAAGCCATAGAAGCGGCTTGCCAAACTACCTGTATTTTATGGAGGATTTGGGATGGGATAAAAAAACATTTATCACCAACCAGGATGTACTTGATTATTTAGTTAACCGCAAAAGCGAACTAACCAATATCAGTTCTCCGGGTACGCATTTTGCCTATTGCAACACCAATTATGCTTTGCTGGCACTATTGGTTGAAAAAATAAGCGGCAAAAAATTTGGTGACTATCTCCACGACAATTTTTTCGGCCCACTTCAAATGAAACATACATTTGTTTACAGCCAGAAAGATTCAGCTACCGCAATTCCAAGTTACGATTACAGGGGAAGAGTTATTCCCATGAATTTTTTGGATCATGTATATGGAGATAAAAATGTGTACAGCACACCAAGAGACCTGCTTACATGGGACCAGGCACTTACGCATGGCGTTTTATTTAGCCAAAAAACATTGGCCGAAGCTTATGCTCCATATAGCAATGAAAAGCCGGGGGTCCGCAACTATGGACTTGGCTGGCGCATGAACAACTATCCTACCGGCAAAAAAATGATCTACCACAATGGTTGGTGGCATGGTAACAATGCTTCATTTATCCGGCTTGTGCAGGATTCTGCCACTATTATTGTGCTTGGTAACCGATACGACAGAAGTATCTATCATGCAAACAGGTTAGCCGATATTTTTGGCAACTATCTCGGTAGCAAGGAAGATGAAGAACCGGAAAACAATGAGAAACAAGTGATAGAAACTACAACGGCAACTCCGAAAAAGAAGGCATTACTGAAACACGCCAAATAGCACCCGGAGCTTAATTTCTGCTTAATAATACTTTATTGAACGATCAAACCTGCATGAAACTTTCCATGCTGGTTTGATCGTTTTCCTTTTAACACGCAGTGCAGGTTTTACTTCACTAACTGCCCGACCGCTCGTACACATCTAACAGATTCCACTAACACGAAAACAACTTATAATGAACCGTATAAAAATAATCATACCAGGCCTGGCAGCAGTCGCCCTATCGTCTGTTTACCTTTCGTGTACCAAAGACGTACCGAATGTTGGTGTTCTTGATCCGGGATTAAGCAGCGGCGCAACAGTGCAGGTTTTTAATGCCACCGTAAAGTCTACCCGTAATTATATTTATGTAGATGGCGTTTCGGTTTCGGGAGCTGTATTAAATTATGGAGCTATATTTCCGGCAACTGCGATTGCATTTAATGTAAAAGCAGGAATGAGGTCTTTTTTAATACAAGACACTACGCCGGCAACTCTCCAGGTTCCCATCACCTTTTCGCAGGATATGGCCGCCGGTAAAAGCTACACCATTTTTACCTACGATACCATCACCAGTGTAAAACAAGCAACTGTTACAAACAACATAGTAGTTTCCTTCGGATACTACCAGCAGGCTTCGCTTTGCAAATTTTATTTACAATGCAACTACAATACCCAATGTTGATGTTTACTCAGTGAAGAGAGGCGGAGCAGCCATATTTTCCAATGTTTCAGCAAACACAGTAACTGACTTTATCCCTTACGCAGCAGGGTTAACAGATTCCTTGTATGTTTACGCAACCAGAACTACATCGCCCATTTTAGCCAAGGCATTGGTGCCAGTCTTGTTCAAACAAGAAGTTATACTGCCGCCGCCAGCGGAAGTTATACGGGCACAAAGGCCATCGCATTTGTTGCCACTTATTGATCACATACAGCTATTAAATTAAAAATGCCGGCTCATGGTTTTGAGCCGGCGTTTTTATGTAAACAAAAAATAGTAAATGTTTCATCTTACCCAAAAAACATATAAGCCAAGCCAATAGCTGTTAACACTCCAACGAGGTCGGCCAATAACATAGCTGCAATTGAATAACGGGTATTCTTGATATTGACAGATCCGAAATAAACCGCCACTACATAAAAGGTGGTATCAGACGCTCCCTGGAAAACACCCGACAATTTGCTTGCAAACGAATCGGGGCCAAAGGTTGTCATCGTACTCACCATCATTCCTCTTGCAGCACCTCCGCTCAAAGGCCTGATCAATGCTGTTGGCAGCCCATCCACAAAACGGGTGTCTGCGCCAAACCATGCAAAAAAATGTTTCATGCCGCCAATCACCGCATCAAACGTACCACTGGTTCGAAGCATACTCACGGCTACCAATATGCCCAAAATGTAGGGTATAATTCTTATCGCTGTGTCAAATCCATTTTTGGCACCTTCAACAAAAGTTGAAAACAAATCAATTTTTTTATAAAGGCCGCCCAGGATGATTAACAGGAATACCAGTAAAATTAATCCGTTACTTAAAATGCCGGAAAATGACTGAAGCCCTGCTGCATCCAAACGGGTGATGTATAAAACCAATAAACCAATGATAGCCGAAATGCCACCTATCCATAACAATACAACGGGTTGAAAAAGATTTATTTTTTGTTTAAAAGAAACAATAATCATTGCCGCCATCGTTCCCGCAAATGTTACAATCATACAGGGAATAAACACATCTGTTGGATCGGATGCATTTTGTGCGGCCCGAACTGCTATCACACTTACGGGTATTAAATTTAAACCGGCAGCGTGTAAACAAAGAAACATGATCTGCGAATTGGAAGCCACATCTTTGTTTACGTTTAGTTCCTGCAGACTATCCATTGCCTTTAATCCAAAAGGCGTTGCTGCATTGTCGAGCCCAAGCAGGTTTGCCGAAAAATTCATGATCATGTGCCCCATCGACGGATGCCCCTTGGGTATTTCAGGAAAGAGTTTTGAAAAGAACGGGCCCACAATACGGGATAATAACCTGATGCCACCAGCCTTTTCAGCGATGTTCATAAATCCTATGAAGAGTGCTAAGATGCCAATCAGTTTTAAGCAGATTTCTACTGCTACCCAACAGGTTTCTATGATGCCATCTAATTTAAGCGGGTTGGCCGGGTCCGATGCCTTACCACTTACCATCCAGGTAAAGATGTGTGTTTCACCGAAAAAAAAGCATTTGATTCCCGCAACTATAATTGCAATGAGGATAAATGCCGACCAGATTCTGCTTAGTGCCATATATTAAAGAAGTGTTATGTTTTTTCTAATTGTTCGAATGATTGCAAACTATAATAATGCATCAATTAAGTGCAGATAATGTATGTAATAAAACGCCCGGTTTTTAAAGCTTTGAAATTACTGTTTTATACCGGAATATGATATTTCAATGCAAACCTTACCTTTGCAGCCCGGAAAGATTTTAATTTTTTTGATTTTCGACTTTTGAATTTGATTCTTTCCGCACTATTGAAATTTTAAAAAAGTAACAAATTATGGCTTTACAAGCAGGCATCGTGGGATTACCAAACGTGGGAAAATCAACCTTATTTAATGCAGTGAGCAGCAGTGCCAAAGCGCAGGCCAGCAACTACCGTTTCTGCACCATTGAGCCAAATACAGGCCTCGTAAACGTGCCGGATCCAAGGTTGGATAAACTGGCAGAACTGGTTCAGCCAAACCGTACTGTACCAACGCAGATAGAAATTGTGGACATTGCAGGCCTTGTTCGTGGTGCCAGCAAAGGTGAAGGATTAGGCAATAAATTTTTGGCAAATATCCGTGAGGTAGATGCCATCATTCATGTGATCCGGTGCTTTGAAGATGAAAACATTTTGAGAGATGAGGGCCCCATCAACCCGGTAAGCGATAAAGAAATTATTGAAACAGAATTACAGTTAAAAGATCTGGACAGTGTAGAAAGGAAACTGGCCCGTACAGAAAAAATGCTGAAAACAGGTGATGCCAAATTAAAACTGGAGCATGCTGTATTGCTTAGATGCAAAGAACAATTGAACCAGGGCAAAGGTATTTTTGCATTGGGATTATCTAAAGAAGAAAAAGCAGCTATAGAAGATAGTTTTCTGCTAAGCGACAAACCGGTTTTGTATGTGGCCAATGTAGATGAAGCGTCTATGCATACAGGTAATAAATATTCTGATGCATTGATAGAAGCCGTTAAGAATGAAGGCGCCGAGGTGATCATTATGACAAACGCCATTGAAGCCCAGATTGCAGAATTTGACAACCCGGATGACAAGGCCATGTTTATGGAAGAATATAAAATGACCGAGCCTGCATTGGATCGTCTAATTCACTCAGCATACAAACTATTAAATCTTTCAACATACTTTACCGCAGGTGTGCAGGAGGTAAGGGCATGGACCATTCACCATGGATGGAAAGCGCCGCAGGCAGCAAGTGTAATTCATACAGATTTTGAAAAAGGGTTTATCAAGGCAGAAGTAATTTCTTACCAGGATTTTATTACGTACAAATCTGAGGCAGCCTGCAGAGACAACGGCCGATTAAGAATTGAAGGAAAAGAATATGTGGTCAATGATGGCGATGTAATGCATTTTAGATTTAACGTATAATCATTGAGCAAAATTAAAAGAGCCGGCTCATTTAACTATGAACCGGCTTCTTAATAAGAAAAATAATTCGTCAGAAAAGTAAAAATAACGTACAATTAAAATGGTTGTAATTTCGATTACAAATTCTCAATTACCATTGCAGATGCACCGCCGCCTCCATTACAAATACCTGCGGCACCATAGCGGCCCTTGTTTTGCTTTAATACATTGATGAGTGTTACAATAATTCTTGCACCACTACATCCCAACGGATGACCAATAGAAACCGCACCACCATTCACATTTACTTTAGCAGGATCCAAATGCATGCGCCTGCTGTTTTCAATACCTACCACTGCAAATGCTTCATTTAACTCCCAGAAGTCTATGTCCTCCATATTCAAACCAGCTTTGGCAACTGCCTTTGGCACTGCCAGTGAAGGCGTTGTTGTAAACCATTCCGGTGCTTGTTCGGCATCTGCAAAACTAAGTATGCGTGCAATAGGCACAAGCCCTAATACATTCGCCTTTTCTTTGCTCATTAACAGCAAAGCTGCAGCACCATCATTCATGGTAGATGCATTGGCGGCAGTGACCGTACCTTCTTTTTGAAATGCTCCTTTCAGGGTAGTTATCTTATCAAACTTCACATTAAACGGTTCTTCATCTTTTGCAAATAAAACCGGGTCGCCTTTACGTTGCGGAATTGCTACGGGTACAATCTCGTTATCAAATCTCCCTTCATTAATTGCAGCCTGGGAACGTTGGTAACTTTCAACAGCAAAGCTATCCTGCTCCTCACGGCTTATACCGCAGGTGCCGGCACAAAGCTCGGCCGCATTCCCCATGGCCATGCCATCATACACATCCGTCAGGCCATCCTTGGCAAGACCATCAATCAACTGCGTATTACCATACTTATTTCCCCAGCGCATACTGTCAACATAAAAAGGAACATTGCTCATGCTTTCCATGCCACCTGCAATAACAACATCAGCATCACCCAGCATAATGCTTTGAGCAGCCAGCGCAATAGATTTCATACCGCTGGCGCAAACCTTATTGACTGTTGTACAATTTACTTCATTGGGTAAACCTGCAAATTTAGCAGCCTGTCTTGCGGGTGCCTGTCCTAGGTTTGCCTGAATAACAGCACCCATTAAAACATCATTTACAAGTGATGAATCAACCCCGGCTTTTTCAAGTGCACCTTTAATTGCAATAGCACCCAGTTGCGTAGCTGTAAAGCTTTTTAATGATCCACCAAAACTCCCTATTGGAGTACGAACGGCACTTATGATATATACTTCTTTCATGTTTTTTTATAAATTTTAAATGGGCCTGCGGATACAGGAAATGGAAACTTATGGCAAATCTTTATTAACGGGCATCTATAGTAACAAGTAAAGTTAGCGAATAGTTCTTAGTGGATATGCGGGCAAATAGGGTGGCAATAATGTTTTCCTCACTTTACAGCGCTATATTACCGGTTGCTCACAAAAATATGTTATACTAAATATGCCGGGGATAAGGCCCCGGCATATCACTCATTTACACATCTTTTTTACAATTTCTTTTTCTCAACTTCTGTTTTAACCTTCAGGTATTTATCGAGGAACTCAAGCGTTTTTTTTGCGGTAGTAACCTGGTTTTCTTTTTTTGCAAAACCGTGCCCTTCGTTTGCATAAGTAACATACTCAACCGGCACATTGTTCTTTTTTACGCCAGCAACAATTTCTTCACTTTCAATGGGCAATACACGTACATCATTCATGCCCTGGAAAACGATCAGGGGTTTATTAATTTTTTCGTAGTTAAATAAGGGAGAAATATTTTTAAGCCTCACAGAGTCTGCTGTATATGGATCTCCCAATTCATCATACAACGCTTTCTTAAACGATTCCCAATAAGGGGGAATACTGCGCAATGTACGTATCCAGTTGGCAACGCCAAATAAATCAACACCGGCTTTAAACTCATCCGGATAAAATGCCAATGCGCCTAACACCATACATCCGCCATAACTACCACCCTGGATAGCAATATTAGAAGTATCAATATAGTCTTGTTGCTGAAGCCATCTTTTTGCCCAAATGCAATCTTTTAAATCTCCATTGCTATGATCTTTATTGTCGAGCTTATAAAATGTTTTACCATAACCGCTACTACCGCGGTTATTAACTGCAAGTACAGCATAACCGTGGTTTACATAATACTGAATATCGTTGGAGAAACCAATTCTTGATTGTCCGCCGGGGCCCCCGTGAATGCTCAGCATTGCCGGTACTTTATTGTCTTTTGAAGCTGTTAGTGGCTTATAATAAATGGCAGGTATTTCTCTGCCATCAAAAGATTTAAAACGGACTACTTCCGCACTTACAAGGCTATTTACATCAACTTCGCTGTTTAAAGTTTGAGTAAGTTGCTTTAGTTTTTTACTTTCAAAATTGTAGGTATATAAATTATTGGGACTACGGCTACTACCCACCGTTAGCATCATATTATTTTCGGTGGGTGAAATAACAACGCCTTTAATATCCCCATCTTTTATTACAGGAAAATCAACTTCTTTGCCGGTAGTATGATCAAATAACAACACTTTATTTTTTCCATCTTCATTGATAAAAATAGTATGGTACTTTTCATTTTCGCTCAGGTTCATATTTACCACATCCCACTTGCTGCTATAAATTTTACTTGTTACCCCGCTGTTGATATTATATTTTACCAGGTACGAAAATTCATCACCGTCATTGGTGATATAATACATGATGCTATCATTTTTTTCGAAGGCCACTGCATTCCAGTTGGCTTCAGCATCGTTGCTGATTTTTTTCATTGTCTTATTGGTACGATCATAGAGATACAATTCATTTTTATCGGCCGTTATATCTTTTGTAAGGGCAAGATACTTTTCTGAACTACTGATGGCCCCGGGATTGTAGCCTGAGTCATTTTGATAAAATAATTCGAATTTCCAGGAAGTGGTATCCCCTTTCCAGAGATCAAAATATTTAGAAGTACGACGGTTACTGCTGACGTACATTGAGTGCTTGTCCTGGCTCCAGCCATACATTGAATTGGTACTACCGGCCCATGGCGTAAGATCTTTTGCAGCCGTATCACCGGCTACCTGTAAATAAATATGACTGTTTTCATCACCGCCCCGATCTGCACTATATAGAAAATTACTGGTGCCCGGCAAATAGTCAATTGCAAAAAAAGATTCTTTTATGGAATGCGTAAGCGGATGCTGACTTGTATCAGCAATATTCAATTCATACAAATTATAAATACCCGACGCATTTGAATTGATCAGAATACCGGATTCATCCTTATTGTAACCGGCACCACCGATGGCGGTGTTGTTGTATAACTGTTCAACTGTGTACTGCTTAATTTCTTTTGGCGCTCCAGTTTCAGTGCTGCAGCCAGATAAGAAATATGCAAAGATCAAAATGGGAATGAAGATTTTATTAGGCATAGGTTAATTTTTGACAAACCAAGTTAACATTTGTTTACCACATTAGTGAATACAATCAAGTAAATTATTGGAAGAATATTTACTGTTACTCATTACCTGCATACCAATACCTTCCATAGCCAGGGAGCGGTTAAATACTTCAATATTAGTTCTACTTTGACATGTTTAAAGAACGTAGTTAAGGATTATAATAACCTTAATTATTGAACGGAAAAGTTGCCATAAAAAATACAGTACAAGAGAGTGACACAACGATGCCGCCATGAAAAACCTCTGCTGGTCAACAAAAAATTAAAACCGTTTGACTTGTCAAAGTAGAATTAGATGCTGCAGTTTTGCATGAGAACCCGGGCGTTTGTTGTTAAAAAAAATCAATTACCTGATTTTCAAAACCACCCAACATAGTATTTATTGTTCCGCCAACAAAGCACCCACTATTTTATTGAAATCATTTTTAAATTGCTCATAATGGATGCTTGTTCCCGGGCCGGTAAAGCCAGTGTGAATTTTTCTTATTATGCCTTTTTTGTCAAGGAAGATAAGTGTTGGAAAAGCAATGATCTTTTCAAGCTGAGGCAAAGTTTTTTCTGTCCGCATTGTATCTGAAATTGTTACCCCCGTAACCAACATCGGGTATTGCACATCAAACCTTTTTTGAAACGGGCGGATGGTATTTTTTGATCGTTCAAAATCTGTGGAACGCTCATAAGCCAGCGCAATTATTTCAACACCGTCATTCTGATGCTGGCTATAGTAGTCGCTCAAAAATGCAGTTTCATCCATACAGTTTGGGCACCAGGATCCCATTAATTGCAGCAACACCACTTTGTTTTTAAATCTTTCGTCATTGATAGAAACGGAGTCGCCGTCAATGCTGGCGAATTTAAAATTGATTTTTCCGGCATTCTTGCTAAGCCTGGTTAATGCATATTCATCTGCGAGTTTTGCTGAATCATTTTTTTGAGCGGTCCATTTTTCAACATATTTTATACCCGAATAAAAATATCCATCCGACATGCTTTTATCATCGTTTAAATATGCTGTAAACAAGTACGCATGTCCGCCATCAAAGCAACTTAGTTTTAATGTATCTCCATCAATAACTCCCGAGAGAAAACGATAATCACCCGTAGGAGTCAAAAATGTTCCGGTTACAGTTTCACCATTTTGCCTAAACTCTCCTACCGAAAAAGTGGTGTCATTAGAACTGGTATTTACAAAGTCAACTGCCCATCTCCCACTTATTGAATGATGATTGTTTTTACTGCTATTGACAAACCTTTCAACTGTATTTGATACGGCGTTGAATGGAATAGACTGGGTAGAATCCTGCAATCGTCTTACCCAGCTTCCTTCCATTTTACCACCGGATATCTTTGCAATTATTTTTGAATCAAAAAAAGGCATTTGTATCCAAACGGAATCATCAGCAACAACAATACTGTCTGCCAGTATACGCTCTGATGCATTTTGAAAATAACACAGGTATTTACCTGCACTGTCTTTTAATTCAAAAGTAAAAGGAATGAGTCTGCCATCTTCCCGGGTTAATGTTGCACGCCAGGTGCCCGGTTTAATTTTTACATCTTTGCCGGCACATCCGGCCAATAATAATATTAACACAAAACAACGAATGTAATTTTTCATTTCCCGAAAATAAGTAAACATGTATAAATTAAAGCTTTCGCAAAATGCAGTTATGAATTTATTTGATAAGCCAGTATGTACGATGCTATTTTTTGTAGAGGGCAACCATGTCTTTCATAATTGCTGCAATTGTTTTTATTGGCAGATCTTTATTTGCATCCGTTAATAATATTTTCATCCTGGCTCGCTTTTCAGCAATTAACTTTGGATGCTGTAAGCGGCCGCCTTCTACAAACCCGATGTATGGGATACCGGATTTTTTTTGAACCCATAGGTAACAACACATTTTTTTGTGGTAACAATAAAAGGGCATCCCATATTTAAATGCTTCGTTTATATTTTCGTCATATTGCAAGATGAATGCCCTCAATGCAAGCAGGCAACTTTTTACGGGTTCTTCTTTCGATAAAAAGTAGTGATCAATTGGTTTAATAATCATGTCTTATAATTATTCTCCATTAAAAGTAAGCTTGTTTCCGAATGGGTCAATTACTTCCATTGTGTAAACATCCTTGTTCCAGAAAGCTTTTGAAATACCGGGCTTGTTGTACTTATAATCCTTCCCGATTAACAGTTTATGGTAAGTCTGCAGTTCAGGAAAATTTCCTATGTGAATGCGGGCACCTGGTGTACAATCGCCATGATGCTCCGATAAATGCAGCACAATATCACCCAGCGATACCTGCATATAGATGGGAAAATTATCTCCAAACCGATGTTCCCAATCGAGTGTAAATCCCAGCCAATCAATATAGAATTCAAGGGCTTTCTTTTCATCAAAGATTCTGAAAATTGGTTTTATAATTGCCATGTTTATTGTTTTATAAATGAGCCGTTCAATGTTATCCAAAATTAATGCGATCGCCATGCGACTTTGGTTGGGAGATCACCAGGAAATGCAATACTTCATTCGATTTATTGGCTATTCTATGAATTGTACCTGCAGGGATATGAACCGATTCTCCTTCTTTTAATTCGAGGGCTTCCCCGGCAATTTCGAAACTGGCCACGCCAGAAAGAATATAAAACAGTTGTTGCGCCAATTGATGAAGATGCATTTGTTCGGCTGTACCCGGGTTCATATTTTCCCTGATCACACTCAACGCATCGTTCTTTAGAAAATGCCACCCATCACAGTTATCCCCCCACTTATAATTTTCTGCATTGTCAATGGTTATTTTTTCAATCATTTTAATGATCATTTTTATTTATATAAAACACTTCAAATCTGAACTGTTTCGAAAGCTAAAAAACTATACCGGTGCGGCAAAATTTATTTAACTTTCTGTATATTTTTTCATCCAATCAATTTTTCCATGGGAAAGTTTCAATCCAGTATTTTACCTGCACACCAAAGCTTTATTGAAAAGCAACATATATTTTTTGTAAGTACAGCGCCACTATCGGCCGAAGGACATATCAATCTTTCGCCAAAGGGGCTCAATTGTTTCAAAGTAATTTCGCCTACACGGGTTGCTTATATGGACCTCATTAGCAGCGGTAACGAAACTTCGGCGCATACCCTTGAGAATGGTCGCATCACTTTTATGTTTTGTTCTTTTGAAGGAGCACCGAATATATTACGACTCTATGGCAAAGGAACAACCATTCTCCCCGGCAGCGATGAATGGGAGGAACTTGTGCCACAATTTGAAATTCACCCAAGTACGCGGCAACTGATTGCTGCAGATATTGACCTGGTGCAAACTTCCTGTGGTTTTGGTGTACCGCTTTATCAATATGAAGGTGAAAGATCGATTCATTTTGACTGGGCAAATAATAAAGGAGAGGCCGGGCTGCAGGCATACATAGCGGAAAATAACCTGGTAAGTTTGGATGGCCTTCCAACCAATTTGGGATTGAAGCATGATTAATTTTTATTCAGAAAAACAGGTAGATTTTTAGGTCGTATTTTCAAACAGGAGCCGGCGATTATATTTTTGGTTTCATTGATATTTTATAATTATTAGTAACTAAGCGGCCAATAAAATTATCAGTTCATATTACACTATATTTAGTGCTTTAATAACATTTTAAAATGCAGTCATGTTAAGTAACAATGATATTCTTAAAAAATTACGGGTAGCACTTTCATTGCGCAATGATGATATTTTGGAGATACTGGCATTGGTGGATTTTAAGATCACGAAAGGTGCACTGGGTGATCTTTTTAGAAATGAAGATCACGAAGGTTATGTAGAAGCGGGTGACCAGATTTTACGCAATTTTTTAAATGGCTTAATCATATACAAACGCGGCAAACTGGTGGAACCAAAGGAAGGTTTAAAAGAAGCTGATAAAAAGCCAAACGCCCAGGAAGATTGATACCCTCGCCAACACATAGCATTGCTTTATACCAACGGCTAAAACATCATGCAGAGTTAATGATTTGGTCAATGGCACTCATCTTGCTATTTTTCATTCATCCGGGAAATAGCGAAACCTCTCTTTGTGCATTCCGTTTCATTGGATTTACAAGTTGCCCCGGCTGCGGCATTGGTCATGCCATCCATTTTGCAATGCATTTACAATTTTTACAATCCCTGCATGCACACTTATTTGGCATACCGGCAGTATTGATCATTTTATATAGAATTGTACAATTATCCATCTCAAAAAAAATTACTACGCATGAAACCTGAATTGATGTTACTTATCCCAGCAGTAGAACCAGATGAGCTAGCCTACCTGCAGGCATTTACCCGGGATTTGCCTGAAGACAGGTTGAAATTATTTATTTCTGTGTATAATGGGAAGCGGAGAAAAACAGAAACAATTTTAATCTGCTGTTTGCTTGGTTTTGTAGCTGCTGCGGGTATTCAGCGTTTTGTGCTGGGGCATATAGGCATGGGCATTCTGTATTTATTTACCGGAGGTCTTTGCCTTATTGGGACCATTGTGGACATTGTAAATCACAAGCAACTTACTTTTGAATACAACCAACGCATGGCGATAGAAGCATTTGAGATGATCCGCTAATTGATCATACTTTGGCAGTTATAGTTTATCCAGTTTCATATAACCCAACTGAATGCTATCTGCTTTTATAACATTGGCAGGCTTCAGTAGAATGGTATATTTATCCTTTACCCGCAGCGGCAATATATCTGTGATGTCGTAAATATCATCCACATCAATTCCATATTTATCATCAACATGCGAAGTAGCGCCTGCATAGCCGGTATGACGGTAAAATGCTGTGAGCTTAGCCTGTTGAATAGCTAAACCTTTATCCGTTGCTGCTATAATCATTTTATAATGAAACTCTTCAAACTCATCTGGTTTGTAGCCACCCAGGTTAATGAAAAAAAGTTTGGTTTCCGGCTTTGGTACTTTCATTTCGTCTTTCAGTATTACTTCAATATCGTACCCATCACATTGAGCTATTCGCCGCCATGCATCTAAATGAATCTTGCCATTTGCTTCGGGCCAGCTTTCTACAATTTCAGGAACCAGCTCCTTTATATTTTCGCCGATCCCAAAATAAACATCATGCTGTTCTGTATTACGTCCGGTAGGTTTACAACCAAGCAATACCATAAATAATTTCGAAGAAGTAGCCACTTTATTAATTTTAATTGAAATGAATTTAATTGAACCAATGCAAAATAAACAACAAGTTTTTAAAAGTATATTTTTTGTTTCCCTGTTAGAAAATGTTTTTTCAAAGAAAGTTTTAGTGGGCATATTTTTCATTTGCAGGTGCCAGGCGCCGTTTATAAAATACTGACTGCTTTCTTATAACGCAATGGCATCATTTTAGCAATATTATACTGAATAATATATTAATAGCCATGAAAAAAAACTATTTGTTTGGCGGCATATTGTGTGCATGCGCCTTCCTTTGCTTTTCATTTATCAACAAAAGCAATCTCGAAAATTCAGATTCAAACGTGCAGCGTTTAGACACCATCCCGCAGCTACCAGCGCCTTTTGCCACCAAATCAACCAAAAATTTCAGTAAAATCATTGGCTGGAAAGACGGGCAATTACCGATTGCCCCGCAGGGATTTACAGTAACAAAATTTGCCGATGTAGAGCAGCCCAGATGGATGTATGTGGCAAAAAACGGAGATATTTTTGTTGCTGAATCTAATACTGTTTTAAAAGGTATTTTAAAAATTGGGGCAAAACTTTCCCGTAAAATCAGTACCCATCATTATGGCACCAGCATTAACCGTATCAGGTTATACAGGGATGCCAATAAAGACGGCATTGCAGAATGTTGTTATGTATTTGCTGAAAATTTAAATCAGCCTTTTGGAATGCTTATTTTAAATGACCATTTCTATATTGCCAATACGGATGGCCTTTTGATGTTTGACTACAAATTAGGCGATACAATATTAAAAGGTGCTGGAAAAAAGATACTGTCTTTGCCAACAACAAAACCCAACCGGCATTGGACAAGAAATATCATCGCCAATAAAGCGGGTGATAAAATTTATGTAGCAGTTGGCTCCTCCTCCAACGTTGCAGAAGAGGGAATTGATAACGAAATAAGAAGAGCAAACATACTTGAAATAAATCCGGATGGCAGCGGAGAACAAGTTTATGCAAGTGGATTACGCAACCCCGTGGGAATGGATTGGGCACCTGGCAGCAATACATTGTGGACAGCAGTGAACGAAAGGGATGAATTGGGTGATGAGTTAGTTCCTGATTACCTGACACATGTTGAACAAGGAGGATTTTATGGCTGGCCTTATGCATATTACGGGCAACATCCGGAGCCAAGAATGAAAGACAATCCAAGGCCAGACCTGGTTAGTAAAACCATTGTGCCCGATTATCCGCTGGGATCACATACTGCTTCGCTTGGCCTGTTATTTTATGATAAAAAAACATTTCCGTCCAAATATAGCAATGGTGCTTTTATCACACAACATGGATCCTGGAACAGGAAAGAACTTGCAGGATACAAGGTGATATTTATTCCATTTAAAGACAACAAACCATCAGGAGCAGCCGAAGACTTTTTAACCAATTTCCTGGTAACAGCATCGAACGATAGTGAAGTGAGGGGAAGGCCCGTGGGCATTGCATTGTTAGATGATGGATCGATGCTGGTTTCGGATGACGGAGCCAATATAATATGGAGGGTGAGTGCGGATAAATAGCGGTTAAATTAATACTACTTATTATGTTTATGTGAATCAATAAGTTTTGTTATCCCACTTTATAGAATCGAAAAAAATTATTCTTTAGCAATTACCAATCTAAAGTTGCAGGCACAAAATAATTAATTATAGTTGTTTTATTTAGCTGTAAATTTCATGCATGTTTGTATCAGCAATAGAAAAAATAGCACAGTTTACCCGGCCACTCCACACCATTTCACGCACTTATGGCGGACTTGTAATACCCGGTAGCGCAACCATCTTTTTTGTAAATAACAAAGGCGTGGCCATTACCTGTAAACACGTGGCCAACATGATACCTACAGCAGAAAATATAAATTTAAATTTCATAAATTTTAAGGCAGAACGGGATAAAATTGTAAGGGATGGAAAGTATCATAAAAATTTAAGTGGGCTCGAAATAAAATATAAATACGGTAAAGAAATTACTGTTCAGTTAAAAAACAATTTCCTTAACTGCTTCGATAAAATAGATGAGATTACAACCCATGTTCACCCTACCCTTGATCTTGCTATTATTGAGTTTAAAGGCTTTAATAAAATCCTCTATAATTCAAATGCAACATTTATTAAAGACAGCAGCAGTATTAAGCAGGGACAATATTTATGCAGGCTCGGTTTCCCTTTTCCTGAATTCAATAATTTTCGCCACAATGCGGAAATCGATGATATTGAATGGACCAATACAGGCAATCCAAATTCGCCCAGCTTCCCCATTGATGGCATTATAACCCGCTTTACCGGCGATACCGCACAGGAAATAAATGGCATTGAAATGAGTACGCCAGGCTTGAAAGGTCAAAGTGGAGCGCCCCTTTTTGATGTGACCGGCAAAGTATATGGAATGCAGTTTGCAACCAACCATTTACATTTAGGATTCGATTTGCACAATAAAGAAATCATGAATGGCGGCAAAAAATCAACCGTTTCAAATCATCCCTTTTTACATGTGGGCCTGTGCGTTCATGTTGAAAAAATAAAAGCATTTCTAAGGGAACATCATATTGAATTTACTGAATCTGAATAAGTGTAATTACCTAAACTTTAGCCATGTTAATCATTGGTAAACGCCTTATTTTTTTGTACCTTAAACTATAAATAATACAACCATGGACCATAAAATAAAATTGAACGAACTCAATAAAGAAGCATTAGAAAACCTGGAAAAATATATGCAGGAAAAGGGCCAGCTAAAAGATGATCATCATGAAAAACTTGCAAGTGCAAAAGATGAATGGCAGGTTGCCTGGAATAAATTAATGGAAACTTTATTGGTTTTAGAGCGACTTGAGATTTAATGCTGCAGTAAAAAATAACCGTTAAATTATACATCCCGGGTAGAGCATATTAATGTATGAAGATTCTATTAATGGCAGCACAAATTTATTGAAAACTGCGGATCGTATTTTAGTATTGATTAACTTTAGTATTCATCAAATAAAAAGGAGGTATTCATGCTATCTACAGATCAGTCATGGGCAGCTCCGGTAATTACCGGATAACCACTTGTCCAAAAAATAATCTGCCGGCCTATGCAGCCGGGGGCCACCGGTTTTCCGGTGGCTTTTTCATATTATTTTTTTTATTAAAAGAATTCGATCAAATTAAGCTGTTGTAAAAGAAAATATGTGAAAGTTGGTAAAATCAGGCCACAATTATGCAGATTTGTCTAAATAATTTATATATTTCCGTTTATGAATAAAAAAGCTGCCTTCGTTTTCTCTGATTCCTCCGAACCGCATCGAATCAGGACCAAGGAAATACTGAAAAGCCACCCCCAAATCAGGAAGTTAATTGGTAAAAACCCAATGACTATTTTTGCAATTATTGGCCTTGTTACATTGCAAATTGGTCTTTCATTTTTGTTGAAGGAGCAATCCTGGTGGATCGTATTTATTGCAGCCTACGTTATAGGAGCTTTTGCTGATCATGCATTATTTGTAATGATTCATGAATGTGCTCACCGCTTACTATTTAAGAAACCTGAGGCCAACAGGTTGGCAGGTATTTTTGCAAACATTCCGCAACTATTTCCAAGTTCAGTCTCATTTGAACGCTATCATATTAAACATCATTCTTTCCAGGGTGTTCATGAACTTGATGCAGATCTTCCGAACAAATGGGAAGCAAAGCTGATCAATAATTACTTTATTGGTAAAGTATTGTGGTTATTATTTTATCCTGTTTTCCAGGTGTTCCGTATCAGCAGGCTTAAAGAAATTAAACCATTCGATAAATGGGTTGCTTTAAACTGGGGTGTGCAGATTGCTTTCATATTCCTGGTAACTTTCTTCTGGGGGCCAAAAGCCATCAGTTTTTTACTATTAAGTTTTTTCTTTTCCGTTGGCCTGCATCCGTTGGGTGCAAGGTGGATACAGGAACATTATTTAACCCACGGCGAACAGGAAACTTACAGTTATTATGGCCCGTTAAATAATGTAGCCTTTAATGTTGGCTTCCACAACGAGCATCATGATTTTCCTTCTGTTCCATGGAACAGGTTACCACAAATAAGGAGCGGTGCACCAACATTTTACAATTCACTTTTCTACCACAAATCCTGGACAAAATTATTCTTCCGCTTTTTATTCGACAAAGAGATTTCGCTTTTTTCCAGGGTAATCCGCAACGACAGAGGTAAAGTAAAACTCACTGACGAATCAAAACCTGATGTTGACCTTGTAAATGTCAACAAAGCCGCACCTGTAGATGCTTTATAAACAAAGCGTGCTACTGGAATAAATGATGATTAAAGCCGCCCATGAACAAAGAGGCATTATTGGCAGAGCTTTCCGGTAATACTTATGTGATGATTAAACCTTCACCCATTGAAGGTATTGGAGTTTTTGCCATCCGTGACATACCCAAAGGATGTCGTTCTATGTTCTCAATTTCTACGAGCGGCAACGATGAATACGTTTCCATTACTAAACAGGAAGTTGAATGTTTACCAGCACATTCCCGAAATTTAATTGAAACTTATTGTCTGTATGATGCCAATGAATATTTTGTTCCTGAAAATGGATTTAAGATGATGGACCTTGTTAATTTCCTGAATCATTCAGATGATTCAAATATCATTTCTATCAACGAGGGGGAATTTTTTGAAGCCACCAGGGATATAAAAACCGGCGAAGAATTATTGGTTGATTACGGTGGTTTAGTAGATGAATAAAATTTCGTTCCCTTTTCTTTTACATTACGCTATACTTGCTCGTTTATTTAAACATGATTTTACACAACCGCTTCCCTCGCTAATTTTTGTGACACCTACTTTAGGCACATACGCCCATTTCAAATACACTATTGTCAAATATCGTTCCTCCGGAACGTAACACCATCTTCCACCATTCGGTGCTACCCACATTTTGTTCCTATGGAACATTAGGAAGGTGGGTCTCCTTGCTCCATAGAAGCGCTATGTCGGTTGAAGAAACATAAAATGGCATTTCCGTTCCATAGGAACAATATGTGGGATAAAAAATAGGCGACCGATTTTCGTTCCAGAGGAACGCCATGTGGGTTGAAGGATTATAAAAATGATTTCCGTTCCGTAGGAACGATATCTTGGTTAGATAATGGGAAATTAATATGGTTCCACCCGAGCCATATCTGGGTTGAAGAAATATAAAATTGATTTTCGTTCCATAAGAACGATAGATGGGTCGAACAGATTTGAGTGGGAAGTTCGTTGCATAGGAACGATATGTTGGTCGAAGAAGAAATATAAAATTTGATTTGCGTTCCATAGGAACGATATGTTGGAAGGTGGGCGAAATCTAACTAACAATAATATGCATTTCTATTGTTAAATCTCCTATTGATCAACATTCAAAAAATATCCATTGTAAACAACATCGCATTTTTGTATCATTACACATGCCCAATACGTACTCCCAAATTCACATACAATTTGTATTTGCTGTAAAATATCGCCAGGCATTAATCGCAAAAGCCTGGAAGCAGGAATTACACCAATACATCACTGGAATCGTACAAAACAAATCACATAAAATGTTGCAGATAAATACCATGCCCGATCACCTGCACATGCTTGTGGGCTTTCGGCCAGATGATAACATGTCAAAATTGATACAGGTGGTAAAAGTAGAGAGCACAAAATTTATCAATGAAAAAAAACTAACACCCATACATTTCTCCTGGCAGGAAGGCTTTGGTGCTTTTTCTTATTCAAGAAGCCATGTAAAAAATGTAATTGCTTATATCCAAAACCAGGAACAACATCATGCACAAAAAACTTTTTTAAAAGAATACACTGATTTGCTGGACGCTTTTGAAATTGAATATGACCCCAAATATATTTTTAAAGAACCGATCGATTAATATACATTTTTCGATTTAACCACTTCAGTCAGCTCTTCATTAAAATAAAACTCATCCTCTGTCTTTTTATCCATGCCTGATTTATCTTTTAAATTGTATGCATGCGACATTTTGAATAATTTCTTCGGTAGATAAGATTGCTTAGTGCTACTATTTCTTATACCCATGGCACTTATACTATCCTGTAACACCTGCAGTTTTTCTTTTGCATCAGCAACAGCTTTATTTTCCGCAATCATTTGTTCCAACACTGCTGCGGAGTCTCTATATCCTTTCAATTGCGCTGAATTGGTTTTGTATTCTTCTGTTTCTTCATAAGGCAAAGATGCCGAACCGAGCTGCCCATAATTAAGTGGTTCATAAGCACTAAAATCTGCAAGCGTCGCCTTCATTTTTGCGGTTATCAAATCTCTTGCAATTTCTTCTTTCGATTTTGGCCCACATCCAACAAATGCAACACACAACAATAACAATACAATTTTCATAAAAATAATTTTCAACTAAAGTATAACAAGTAATTCAACCCTCAAATTATATAGCTCATTAATGTTCGCATAAAAAAATCCCCTCCATAAATGAAGGGGACTTTTATATATTAAAATATGGTTGATATTAGTATCCACCCATTCCACCCATATCAGGAGAACCACCATGGTTATGGCCGGCATCTTCTTTAGGACGGTCTGCAATTACGCATTCTGTAGTTAACAACATACCTGCAATAGATGCTGCATTTTCCAATGCAATACGTGTTACTTTAGTTGGATCAATTACACCAGCCTTAAACATTTTTTCGTACACTTCAGTACGGGCATTAAAACCAAAATCAGCTTCGCCTTCTTTGATTTTTTGTACCACGATACTACCTTCAATACCACTGTTTACCACAATCTGGCGCAATGGCTCTTCAATAGCACGCTTAACGATTTGCATACCTGTCGTTTCATCTTCGTTGATTCCTTTCAGTTTCTCTAAAGATTGAATAGCACGGATATAAGCAACACCACCACCTGGTACAATGCCTTCTTCAACTGCTGCTCTTGTAGCATGTAAAGCATCATCAACACGGTCTTTCTTCTCTTTCATTTCAACTTCAGTTGCTGCACCTACGTACAATACTGCAACACCACCGCTTAATTTAGCTAAACGCTCTTGTAATTTTTCTTTATCGTAGTCAGAAGTGGTAACTTCTACCTGCGCTTTAATTTGGTTTACCCTTGATACGATATCGGATTTTTTACCTTTACCACCAACAATTGTGGTGTTGTCTTTATCAATAGTAATAGAAGAAGCCTGTCCTAATGACGTAATATCAGCACCTTCTAATTTGTGTCCCATTTCTTCGCTGATCACTGTACCTGCGGTAAGGATGGCGATGTCCTGCAACATTTCTTTTCTTCTGTCACCAAATCCCGGAGCTTTTACTGCAGCAACTTTGATAGTACCACGTAATTTATTAACAACCAAAGTTGCCAATGCTTCTCCATCAAGATCTTCAGCAATAATTACTAAAGGACGACCACTTTGAGCAACTTTCTCCAAAATGTGAAGAATGTCTTTCATTGCAGAAATCTTTTTATCATAAATCAGGATGTATGGATTTTCCAGTTCAGCCTGCATTTTTTCGCTGTTTGTAACGAAGTATGGAGAGATATAACCTCTGTCAAACTGCATACCTTCAACCACTTCAACAGTAGTATCAGTACCCTTTGCTTCTTCAACAGTGATAACACCTTCTTTACCAACTTTTGACATTGCTTCAGCAATCAATTTTCCAATGGTAGGATCGTTGTTTGCAGAAATAGAAGCAACCTGCTCAATTTGCTTGCCGCTGTTACCAACAGACAATGATTGAGATTGTAAATGTGCAACAACAGCAGAAACTGCTTTGTCAATACCACGCTTCAAATCCATTGGATTTGCGCCGGCTGCAACATTCTTTAAACCTTCAGAAATGATAGCCTGTGCTAATACAGTTGCAGTAGTAGTACCGTCACCTGCAATATCTGCAGTTTTAGAAGCTACTTCTTTCACCATCTGAGCACCCATATTTTCAATCGGGTCTTCCAGTTCAATTTCTTTGGCTACAGTAACACCATCTTTAGTTACCTGTGGTGCACCAAATTTTTTCTCAATAACCACGTTACGACCTTTTGGTCCTAGCGTTACTTTCACTGCGTTTGCTAATGTATCAACACCCTTCTTCATTTTGTTGCGGGCCTCGATATCAAAATATATCATTTTTGCCATAGTACTTAGTTTGAAAATTTAAAAATTTGAAAATCTGAAAATGTAAGCAATCACGGGGTAATCCCGTTAAGCCATTTTCACATTAATTAAACGATTGCTAAAATATCACTCTCCCTCATGATCAAATATTCAAGCCCTTCCACAGTAATTTCTGTGCCGGCATATTTGCCATACAAAACGGTATCACCCGCTTTTACAGTAACAGGTTCGTCTTTTTTACCCGGACCAGCCGCAAGTACTACACCACGCTGTGGTTTTTCTTTTGCCGTGTCTGGAATAATAATGCCCCCTGCAGTTTTTTCCTCTGCAGCAGCCGGTTGCACAATCACCCTGTCGTGTAGGGGTGTAATGTTTAACTTCTTCGCCATAATTGTATTGATTTTTGATTAAATGAATTGTAAACCCTGCACATTTGCCGGGCATGCGATGCTATGCCAATTCTATACCAAAAATGGATAAAAGCATAGTTGTCACATTTTGGCGCAAAAATTCATGTAAATATGGATGATCGTGAAAATTAGTCAGCTACGAAGGCTGCATTTGGCAGAACCTTCAATTCCCCTGCAACAACTATTTAAAACCGGCTCCTTCATAAATATTCAATCCGGTTATCCGGTCAAATTATATTAAATGTTATTTGTCCGGGCATTTTATCATTATCAGCATTGTTGCATCGCCCTCTTATACCTACCGTGTGGACACATCTTTTGCCATCATCCAGCCATTGTAAGTATCATAAAATTTTTCTAATCCTATCCACAATGTTGTGATACCAGGTTTTCTTTCAGAGGCGTATCCCTT
>JBKJUP010000044.1:0-138628 GCA_046590675.1 Ferruginibacter sp.
GAAACAGGCCCACTCACTTTAGTCCAATGATAACCAATAATAGTTCCGTCTGAATCAGTTCCGCTTCCTGATAAGGTTGCAGTATTCACTGGCAAAGTAATCACCTGGTCAGCGCCCACTTTTGCAACAGGCGGTTTATTTGCAGCCGGATTTATAGTCACTGTTACTGTATCTCTTGAGATAGCACCGTCATTATCTGTTACTGTTAACTGGTATTGATAAACTCCCTGAACCAGGTTGTTAAGTGTAGTAATGGCGGCCGTTGGTGACACTATTAAACCAATTGCCGGTCCTGTTATTTTAACCCAGGCAAAACTTACAACTATACCGTCCACATCTGTTCCAACTCCTGACAAAGTAGTTGTATTAACAGGCAAGGTGATTATTTTATCTAATCCTGCATTTGCCAAAGGTGCCTGGTTTGGAGCCTTTATTACAGTTACTTTTATAGTATCGTTAGATTTTGCTCCACTATTATCTGTTACTGTAAACTGGTAATAATATACTCCTTCTATTAAATTATTAATGGCAGTTGTTGCCGAATTTAGCGAGGAAATGCTACCCGCTGCTGGTCCGGAAATCTTCATCCAAAGATAACTACTGATTGTTCCATCCGCATCTGTTCCCGACCCTGTAACTGTTACGCTGTTTGTTGGCAATGTAATTACCTTGTCTGCACCGGCATTGGCAACCGGCGGTAGATTGATTGCAGCATTCACAGTAATTTTTATTGTACCGGCTGCTATTGCTCCCGAATTATCGGTAACAATTAACCGGTACTGATATACACCCTGCACTAAATTATTTATGGATGTTGATGCTGAACTCGGAGTTGAAATAGTTCCGGTAGCAGGACCTGAAATTTTTACCCAGGCATAGTTTATTATCGTTCCATCGGCATCTGTTCCGCTACCTGTTAATGTTGTACTGTTTACAGGCAAAGTAATTACCTGGTCAACTCCGGCATTGGCAACCGGTAGTTTATTAATTGCGGCATTTACAGTTATTTGAGCTATATCTGATGAACTTGCTCCATCATTATCGGTTACAGTTAATTGAAATTGATATATACCCTGAATCAGGTTGTTAACAACTGTACCTGCAGCATTTACACTAATAATAGTGGCTGATGCAGGTCCGGAAATTTTGATCCATTTATAATTAGTGATGGTACCATCGGCATCTGTTGCCGTGCCCGCCAATATAACGCTGTTAACAGGTAATGTGACAGCTTGATCTGCACCAGCATTTGCAACCGGAGCCTGGTTTGGCGCCTTATTTACAATTACCTGTACAATATCTCTTGAAATAGCCCCGTCGTCATCTGTTACGGTTAATTCAAATTGATAAATGCCCTGTATTAAATTATTGACGGCGGTTGTTGAACCATTTGGTGAAACAATGTTACCCCCTGTTGGTCCCGAAACTTTTACCCAACTATAGTTAATAATAAATCCGTCTGCATCTGTTCCGTTACCAGCTAATGATGTTGTGTTAACGGGTAAGGTTATTACTATGTCGGTTCCGGCATTTGCAACCGGAGCCAGGTTTGGAGTAGCATTTACTGTAACTGTTACGGTATCTTTAGCTGTTGCTCCATTGTTATCCGTGGCAGTAAATTCAAATTTGTAAACACCTTGGGCAAGGCTATTTATATTAGTAATTGCAGCATTTGGCAACGCAATACTTCCTGCAGCAGGACCGGAAATTTTAATCCATTGAACGTTTGAAATTGTACCGTCGGCATCTGTTCCAATTCCATTTAATGTTGTGCTATTAACAGGTAAAGTTATAGTTTGATCCATTCCTGCATCCGCTGAAGGTGGTTGATTAGGAGCTGTATTGACTGTAACCATTACCGTATCTTTTGCAATTGCGCCAACATTATCTTTTGCCGTTAATTCAAATAAATATACTCCCTGTACCAATCCTATTACAGCCGAACTTCCTGAATTTGGAGAGGAAATAGTGACATTAGCCGGCCCTGAAATTTTAACCCATGCATAACTTGCTATCGTGCCATCAGGATCCACCGCTGTACCATTAAGAGATGTATAATTCAGTGGTAAAGTAATTAGTATGTCGGAGCCGGCGTTTGCAACCGGAGCCTGGTTAGGCGCAGCATTTACTGTTACCTGAACCAAGGCTATTGAACTTGCACCATCGTTATCTGTTACCGTTAGCTGAAAAAGATAAACCCCTTGCACCAGGTTACTGATTTGGGTTACAGCACCTTTTGGTGAAACAATTACTCCGAAAGCCGGTCCTGAAATTTTCATCCAGCTATAAGAGACAATGGTTCCGTCTGCATCGGTGCCGGAGCCGGTCAATATTGCACTATTGGTTGGCAAAGTAATTACCTGATTAATTCCTGCTATTGCAACAGGCGCCTGGTTTAGTGCCTTGTTTACAGTTACCTGTACTACATCCTTTGATATGGCGCCATCATCATCAGTTACTGTTAATTCATATTTATATATGCCTTGTGCCAAATTATCAACTGAAGTGCCGGCTGTATTCGCTGAAGCAATACTTCCTGCAGCAGGACCTGAAATTTTAATCCATGAATAAGAAACAATGGTTCCGTCTGCATCGGTGCCGGAGCCGGTTAAGGTTACTGAATTTATTGGCAAAGTAATTACCTGGTTTGTTCCAGCTATTGCGACAGGCGCCTGGTTAAGTGCATCGTTTACAGTTACCTGCAGGGTATCTTTTGAAACAGCTCCATCATTGTCTGTTACTGTTAGTTCAAATTGATAAAATCCCTGAACAAGGTTGTTTACTGAACTTGCGGCACTGGTTGGCGTTGTGATACTACCAGCAACAGGGCCGGAAATTTTTGTCCATATATAATCAACAATGGTACCATCAGCATCAGTTGCATTTCCGGAAAGCGTGGTGCTGTTAACTGGTAATGTAATTACCTGGTCGCTACCTGCATCTACTACAGGAGCCTGGTTAGGTGATGCATTTACCAATATTGAAATTGTATCAGATGCAATAGCACCATCATTATCTGTTACTGTTAACTGATACAGGTAAACGCCCTGCACCAGGTTATTAGCTGTTGTATTTGCGCTGTTTGATGAACCAATAACTGAAACTGCAGGTCCTGATAACTGCGACCAACTATAACTAACTATTGTTCCATCAGCATCAAAACCAACTCCGTTTAATACTGTATTATTTAAAGGCAAAGTAATTACCTGGTCAATTCCAGCATTCGTCGTTGGTGCCTGGTTAGGTGCATTGTTCACCGTTACCATTACCGTATCCGTTGAGTAAGCACCGTTATTATCTATTGCTTTCAATTCGAAATAATAAATACCACTTGTGAGGTTGGTTATAGAAGTAACACCAGATTTTGGTGTTGAAATACTACCACCTGAACCGGAAATTTTTGTCCATGTATAACTCGAAATGGTTCCATCAGCATCAGTTGCACTTCCATTTAATGTTGTATAATTGGTAGGAAGTGTAATTATTATATCTGCTCCTGCATTAGTAACCGGTGCCTTATTAGGTACAGTGGTCACTGTAACCTGGATGGTGTCTGAGGCTGAGGCACCACTATTATCTTTTACTGTTAATTTAAATAAATAAACACCCTGCGTTAAATTCTTAGCAGTAACTGTTGCAGAATTTGGAGCGCTGATATTTCCGCCGGAACCGGCTATTTTACTCCACTTATAACTAGTGATTGTTCCGTCAGCATCTGTACCGCTACCTATTAATATTGCGCTGTTAAGCGGCCAGATAATAACCTGGTCAACTCCAGCATTAGCAACTGGTGGTTGATTTGATGCTGCATTTACTGTAACCTGTACAATATTTTTGGCAATAGCGCCATCATCATCTGTTACTGTTAGTTCAAATTTATAAATACCTTGTACCAGGTTATCTACAGGGGTAGTTGCTGCATTTGCAGTTGCAATTGATCCTGAAGCCGGACCTGAAATTTTTGTCCAGGAATAACTTACAATCACTCCGTCAATGTCAGTTCCTATACCGGTAAGCATCGTAGTATTTACAGGTAAAGTAATTACCTGATTATTACCAGCAAAGGCAACGGGTGCAACATTAAGCGCATCATTTACGGTTATTTGTACTTTATCTTTTGAGATAGCTCCATCATTGTCTGTAACTGATAATTCTAATTCGTATAATCCCTGAACAAGATTTTTAATGGAGGTTACGGCACTAGCCGGACTTGAAATTGTACAAGCTGCCGGACCAGACAATTGAGACCATGAATAATTTACGATGGTTCCGTCTGCATCCGTACCTGTTCCTGAAAGTATTGTGCTATCTACAGGCAAAGTTATTACTTTAATATTGCCGGCATTGGCCACGGGTGCCTGGTTTGGAGCGGGATTTACGATAACGGTTAAGGTATCAGTTGATGATGCGCCATCATTGTCTGTAACAGTTAACTCAAATTGATAAGTGCCTTCAGAAAGGCCGCTGATTGACGTAACCGCAGAATTTGATGAAGAAATTGTTCCTGCAACAGGGCCCGCAATATTATTCCAGCTATAGCTTGCTATTGTACCATCGAAATCTATTCCACTACCGGTTAAGGTTGTACTATTAACTGGCAAGGTTATTAATTGATCTCCTCCTGCATCAGCAACCGGCGCCTGGTTAGGCGCTTTAACAACAGTAATCATGATCGTATCTGAAGACATTGCGCCATCATCGTCTGTAACAGTTAATTTGAATTGATATATTCCTGCTATCAAATTATCGATAGCAGTTGTTGCCGAAGCAGGTGAAGAAATTGTTCCTCCAGCCGGACCCGCTATTTTAACCCAGGCATAGCCAGCTATTGTTCCATCTATATCGGTGGCGCTACCGGAAATGGTTGTACTATTTGCAGGCAAATTAATTACCTGGTCGGTGCCGGCATTCGCAACGGGAGCCTGGTTAACCGGATCATTTACGGTTACCCGTACTGTATCTGTAGCTGTTGCACCTTTATTATCTAATACTGTTAATTCAAATTCGTAAACACCTTTTACTAAATTATTTACCTGTGTTGTTGCAAAACCAGGTGCAGTAATTACTCCTGCTGCCGGCCCTGATATTTTTACCCATCCATAAGATGTTATCGTCCCATCGGCGTCAAATCCGTTTCCAGAAAGTGTAACGCTATTGAT
The DNA here is from genome assembly GCA_046590675.1 of Ferruginibacter sp. Lineage (GTDB taxonomy): Bacteria > Bacteroidota > Bacteroidia > Chitinophagales > Chitinophagaceae > Ferruginibacter. The sequence continues at coordinate 5,160 of JBKJUP010000044.1, forward strand.
TGGCAACACTATTACCTGATCTGTTCCGGCATCAGCAACCGGCGCCTGGTTAAGAGAATTATTTACAATAACCGTAATGCTGTCTGTAGAAGAAGCACCGTCATTATCAATAACTTTTATTTCAAAGATATAAACACCTTGCACCAGATTTTTAATGGCAGTAATTGCCGAAGCAGGTGATACAATAGTGCTTAATGATGGGCCACCAATCTGCTGCCAGCTATAGCCTGATACCACTCCATCTGCATCGGTGCCACTACCTGATAATGTTGTACTATCAGTTGGCAAAGTAATAACCTGGTCAACCCCTGCATAAGAAGTTGGCGCCTGGTTGCCTGCGGGATTTATTTTAATGCTAACGGTATCTTTTGATATAGCTCCTGCATTATCAGTTACACTTAATTCAAACAGATAAATACCTGCTGATAAATTACCAACGGCTGATGATGCGGAACCTGGTGAACTTATCGAAGCAGTAGTTGGTCCACTGATTTGAGTCCATGAATAATTTGTAATGGTTCCATCGCTGTCTGCTCCTGCTCCACTTAACGTGGTATTACTTTGTGGCAATGTAATAAACTGGTCAATACCCGCATCTGCAACCGGCAACACGTTAGGGGCAGCCAGTACTGTTACCTGCACGGTATCTTTACCGGTAGCACCATTGTTATCTGTTACTACAAGCTCATATTGATATACACCTTTCAGCCAGTTATTAACGATGGTCGAAGCTTTATCAGGAGATAATATTAATACTGATGAAGGACCGGAAATTTTTGTCCATGCATAACTTGAAATTGTTCCATCAGTATCTGTTCCGCTACCATTAAGTGTAGTAAGCGCAGTGGGCAAAGTAAGTACCTGATCATTTCCTGCGTTGGCTGTAGGAGCCTGGTTACCTGCAGCATTAACAGTTACCTTTACGGTATCAGTTCCCACTGCACCATTATTGTCGGTTACAGTAAGTGCATATTGATAAATGCCTTGAACAAATCCGATGATTGTAGTGGTATCTTTATTGGCCGTTAATATTGATCCTAAAGCAGGGCCTGATATCTTTGTCCAATTGTAACTTACCACAGTTCCATCATTGTCAATTCCGCTACCACTTAATTTTATCTGAGAAACCGGTAAAGTTATCACCTGGTCAGTTCCTGCATTGGCAATTGGTGCCTGGTTGGAAGACTGTAATGTAGCAGTATCCTTAGCAAAAATAAAATCACTAATATCAACTGATATATTATTATTTGGACTCGTTCCATTACTTCTAAAACGAATTCTTACTGTTTTGGGCTTAGTCCAGTTAGCAGTAACATCTGCAAGATTTGTGGTAACAGGCGCATAGTTCCCGTAAGTAAATGTTACTTTACCCCCAGCTACTGAAATATTAAAATCAGTTATTTTATTAAAATCTTCCGTAAGTGAGGGTCCATTATTTATACTATCTACTTTACTAAGAACCACGGTAGTGTTCACAAATAATTTTTGCGACTGAACAGGATAATTTATTAAAGTAGTAATTCCGTAAAATGAAGTTAACACCTTAGCTGCGTCATCTAATACTTCTATATAGTAATTATTGTTCCCTCCGTTAAGTCTGCCTTTAAAATTTATTTTACCGGTTATTGACCAGTCTTTTGTAACGTTATTATTTCCCAAATCCCTGTTTAAATAATACTCTGTTGCTGATGGTTGAGCAAATAAAACATGTATATCTGTTGATAGCAATGGATTGAATTTCAAAACACCTGTATTGATGTTCCAATAATCACTAAACTTGTTAGTCAATATTTCATTAGCAGGAGTTCTTGTCCAACCTGCAGTGTTATTTACCAATGTGTACGAAAATGGCAAACCTGTCATCAAATCATTGCCCTTTGAAATTGGGGCTATATATGCGGCAGGGTAAGGAATAACAATTTTATCTTCAGCAATGGTATTCAACCCTGAAATTTTCCAACGATGAACACCTGAATGATCACTTTCATCTCCATGGTATAAATAAAGGTCCCCATTGCTATCTTTTGCAACCACAGGAGTTAATGCGTTACCAGCCATCATCGCTGCTGCATGAACGCCCACACCAACTTTTATCCTGTCGGTTCCAAATTGTCCTATTGCAAGGCCATTATCGTAGTAGTGATTATAATAGTTTGTTTGAGAGTTTTTCCAAAACTCTCCGTGATAGGAAGTTATTATATTTCTATCTACAATATTCACATTTCCACCAGCAAAATCATTTACAAGGTTTCCTTCATCAAACCAACCTGGTTGGGGAAATTCTCCTGCGTAATTTCTGTGTGTTGACTTCTCAGTCTTAAACAAAAATTTATCCGTAGTTCCTCTTGCTGCCAGCCCCAAATGATACCCCGTTGAATATACCGGACCAACATTATTTGCATATGCCTTATGGTTATAAAAAACAACTTTATTGGTTGTATTGAATATCTGGCTATTCGGAAAATTTATGGGGCTTCCTACTACAATATCTGTCTTTTCAACAGCTAATATTTCGGGAGTTGTATTCCAGGATGGATTGCCGGACACATCAAATCCTGCAAGTGGATAGCGCTTATAAGTAGCAACTCCACCCGATAATTCGTAGTCTTGCAAAGACCCGTCTGTACATAAAATTTTGGAGAGACTAAACATCACTCCTGTAAATCTCATCGGACCGGTAGTAGGAAACTCAACAATTTCTAATTCAATTCCCAAGCGAATAACACCATAAGTTCTGCCATTACTTAATGTTATCTGTTGACGTATAGAGTAAGATTTATCAAAGGCACTTGTTACATTTGCTCCCCAATTTTTAACCAATGTCCATCCCTGTTTTCCTGACAAATTTTGAATGCTATAATCAATACTAAATTCTAAAAAATTTGCAAACGTGCGTTTTATATTATTTCTATCAACAGTAGCTGCATAAGTTGCACCCATTGACATAACCCTGTTAATAAAATTTCTGCTGCTACTATAATGTTGCACCCTGAAATTACCCGGATCATTTACCCAAAAACTACCATCAGGTTGGTAAGCTATGAATGGTAATTGATTACCTCTCGCATCATTAAAATAAAATTTATTATCATTTACACTGGCATCTGTAAAATACCCTCCGGCAACTCCTAATGTGCTGGTGGAAGCACCGGTATTATTATTGAAAAATTTAACTTGCTGACTATTTCCTCCATCTGCTACAGAAATTAATGTGCCATCTGCTGAAACTTGAGTAGCCAGGGGATCAATAAAACCGGGTAACGTAATTATAGCAGTACTTAATATACCATTTGAATTAACAGTATATTTTGCTACCGTATTTGTTCCTGAAGCCATCCAGAGATTGCCATTCGCATCTACACTTAACCCTCTTGGACTAATGTATATAAGTGTTTGCAGCAATGCCCCGGTCGTTTTATTAAGTACCTGTAACTGGTTTAATCCACTGCGCGCCACAAATAAGAAATTGCCATTTTTTTGCACCGCCAAACCTGAAATATAAGAATTACTTTGAGTTAGTATTGAAATCGCTTTTGCATAAGTTTTACCATACATTACAGTATAAGATACTCCAGAAGAAAATGCAGGTTCTAAATCATCAGAAACCCTGGTACCATAAACAAATGTGTTGGAGTTTGCATTAGCATCATACGCACCCCAATATACATATACACCATCGGTAGCAACATAGTCAGTATTTGCTGTCATTGTTTTTGATGGTAGAAAATTTATTTTTGTATTTGGAGCAGCGGGAGAAAATTTACCAACACTTGGAGACCCTTCACTATATCCTGTACAGAAATAACCATAGTTTGGCCCAAACGCCAATCCTTTCATACAGTTATAATAGCCGCGATGTTTTGTCTCTCCGGTCATGGAATCAGAAGTATTACCTATTGTTCCCTGCCATTTGTAACTAACATTATTTCTTAATACTTTGATAGTATAGTTAGCCGCCGGAGATGTTAGTGGATTTCCCTGATCGTCTTTACCGTCCCAGTATTTTGTATAAGTTCCGGCAGAATACTTAACATTGTTCCAAAGTGTTCGAACAAGTATGCTATCGCTTTCATAAACCCCTGCACTTGTATTGACATTCGAAGCCAGTGTAAAAGAAAATTTACCATCCTGAGCGCATACGGTAAATGATATAGATATAAGCAACAGGAATATTAATTCCTTAGGGAAAAGTTTTTTCAAGGGTATTCAGATTGGTTTAAATAGGATTTGGATAAGTGCATCTGGTCTTTTCAGAAAGATGCACTTAGTTAGTAAACGATCCCCATAGGCTTTTATTTTGTGGATGAATATCTAAAAGAAGGTAGTATAAACGAAAAAAAATGAATATTTACTGCTATGATTCCGGGTGAATTGTTGATGTAGAAAAGGAGGAATTTGATTGCCCGGTGCAGAGAGAAAAGTGGGCCTGGATCTATTTAAAAGCTTCGTATCTATAACCTGTATGGTTATGAAACAGTTAGCTCAAAATCTTATATGCGGAAAAAAGTAGCGCCTAAAAAAACAAGTAAATGCACTGGGTAAATGCACTTAGCCTGGCAACCATAATGAGAGGATATGTTTTCTGACCATTCGGGAGTTTTACTATGTATTCTTTACAGAGGTAATAAATTTCCACAATTAAATGATCATTCAATTGTGGAAAAGAAATAAATAAAAAATTTATTGGCAAATAATATAAATGCTATTAACGAAAAAACCCTGCGATTGCAGGGTTTCAAATTTTTATGAACAGGTATTTTTATGTAAGTTTTACGACGCTAAAAAGTAATCTATAAAATGATAATTGTATTGCATATTTATTTGTGAAAACATGAGCAACGCATATACTATCGTGGAAATTTAATGGTGAAAAAACGATTCAATTAGCTAAAAAAAGAGATGGAATGATGGCGGAAAAATTTGTGACTCTTTTTATCGGCGGTCAACTTATTTGTGTATGCAAGCAAAGCATCCTACGCTGAATTTTTAGACAAAAAATAAAACATCAAGACAACTAGAATGCGTTCTTATCGCCTTTCACTGTTACATAAAGCGTTAAAAAAATGATTCGGATATCCAACCATAAACTCCAGTTTTCGAGATACCAGATATCGTGTTCTATTCTTTTACGTAAATGCTCAGGCTCTTTAATTTCACCTCTAAAACCACTCACCTGCGCCCAACCGGTAACACCTGGCTTTACATAGTGACGTATCATATATTCATTCAACAGGCGTGAGTAATCTTCTGTATGTTTCAACATGTGTGGGCGTGGGCCAACTACCGACATATCGCCCATTAAAACATTGAAAAATTGCGGCAGTTCATCCAGGCTTGATTTACGAAGAAACTTACCCAATTTAGTAATGCGGTGATCATCCCGGCTAACCTGTTTTGAATCGGCGTCTTTATTGACTTTTAGTGTACGGAACTTTATGCACTTAAATGAATTATTATTTTTACCAGAACGCAACTGTATAAAGAACACAGGCCCCCTGGAATTTACCTTTATCAAAATGGCCAATAATGGAACCAGCCACCAGAGAATTGTAAGAATCACAAAAAGACTGAAAACAATATCGAAAAAGCGTTTCTTGGTACTTGCTGCAATATCTTCAAGCGGTTCTGATCTTAAAGAAAGAATTGGAATACTATCTACAATATCCACATGAATATTCCTGTTTACAAACATTCTGAAATCAGGAACAAATTTAAACCTGATCATATTTTTTTCGGCAGCTTGCGCCATCTCATAAACGTAAGCATGTTTTTCCGGTGAAATAGTAGAATATATTTCTACCACCTTGTTTTCTATTGCGTAAGCAATGCACTCTTTGCGCATACCTAATACCGGAAAAAAAGTTAGCTCATTTACATTCTCATAATCCTCAAAATATCCTTCTACAGTAATGGTTTTATTAAAGGTTGCAAAATGCTTTACCAGTTGTTTGGAAACATCATTATAACCCAGTACAATTATCTTTTTATTGTATCGTCCTTTTTTACGAAAATACTCACCACCCCATATAAATAATATTCTTGAGATAAATAATGCAGCACCGATACCAACAAAATTTAATGAAACAAATACACGGCTATAATTGAAATGATATAAAAAAAGGAAAGAAAGCAATGCAATTAAAAATAACGCAAATGCCTGTATGGTGCGCTTTGCAAAACGCTCGTAGTTAAATATCTGGTCGTTGATGTACAGTCCGGTTAAATAAGCAGATGCCAGCCATGCAACATTACTTACAATAAAAAGGATTGTATAGTTTTGGCCGCTTGCACCTTGTACTCTTTCGAGTTTAAGCATGAGTGTAAGGTGAATGATGTTGATGAGCAACAAATCCACCAATGCGAAGAAGAACCGAAAAACGTTTGTATATGAAAAGTTCATTTGTAAATATGCAGTTAATTACGACTTAATAAGTTATTGTATTTGTTTTTTGAAGATTAAATACTGGAAATATGAATCACAAATCCATTTGATACAAGTCTAACATATTTCTATAGTGAACACAGTTAATCTTATTTTTAAATTACCTTTTTAAATGCATTACATGTGCGCCTGAAAAGAACGAAATATTTCATTAATTGAAAGATATTGCTCAGCATACAAACGAGCATTTTGGTTAATTATTTGATGATTAGATTTCAAAGTACTATCTAATGCCACAGTGAAAGCTTTTGAATTTTCTGGTTCTACCAACACACCCATTTTATGCATCGCCACCACATCAAACAAACTTGACCCTTCACTGGCAGTAATAATAGCTACTCCACCTACTGATAAAATTGCGGTAAGCTTTGAAGGCATAACCAGATCGGCTGCATTTGCTTTTTGAATCACCAGGTGAATATCGGCCATATTCAAAAAGCTATTTAGTTTATCAAACGGCTGCAATGGAAGAAAATATACATTGTCCAGATTGCGGCTAGCTTTCAACTCTTTCAACTTCTCTTTATAAGGGCCAGAACCGCAAATCACAAATTTTACACTCGTATTACTTTTAAGTTCTTCGGCTGAATCCAAAATGGTTTCCAGCCCTTGCTTTTCACCTATCGCACCTGAGTACAGTATAATGGTATCCGTTTCATCAAAATTAAATAAGCGCTTTAGTCCTTTCTTTTCCTCAAGCGGATAAAACAAATTGGTATCTACCCAGTTTGGAAAGAATACCACTTCACGGTTATATTTATGCTCAATCTTTTTTATCATTCCTGCCGAAATGCTGCTCACCACATCTGCATGTTTCAAAATATACTTTTCAACTTTTAGTAAAGAATTGATGATAAATTTCGATTTGATCAAATTAAAATCACGTGCTGCATCAATCTGAAGGTCTTGTATGTGGTAAAGTACTTTTCCACCTTTTATCTTCCTATACATCAAACCCAGTAAACCAAGTTGAAACGGTGGCGCTACTACCAGGATAAAATCGAACCGGGGTTGAAATAGAAGTTGGAAAATTTTAAAAAAGGCAGAAATAAAAAAGGAGAAATCTGAGAGTACCCTTTTTAGGCCACTTGGAGCCGCCGGGATATAATGCGGACATCTATATACTTCAATCGGACTTGCCTTGGGACCAGGAGCTATTATTATCTCTTTCTTGAACCATGCTGAAGACTTGATATAAGGCACCTGAACTTTCCAGTGTGGATAATAAGGGAAAGTTGTTACAACCGAACATTTATAACCCTGGCTGGCTATATAGCTGATCATCTCTCCGTTATACTTACCAATTCCGGTTAACTCAGGAGAAAAATTACCTCCAATTAAAAGCACTCTTTTACTCATAAATGACAACTCATTTTAAATTAATCTGTTTGTATATGCTGAGCCATCGTTCAATTATTTGATACTACTTTCACGGATCTTACAATAAACCTGTGTGAAATAAGACATTTTTAATACTGCAAATGCCCATCCCCGGGCACCATCCCTAAAACCTCCCAATAAAAAAAAGCTGCCAAGAAAATAAGCCGGCCCAATTAACACCGATTTCATTAACCTGTATTTTAGTCGTTGTTTCCACGTCCAGGTTTTGGCAATTTCTTCATTACCTGCAGTTTTTAAAAAACGACCTGCCTCCCATGAAGCGTATTCATTGTGCTTTATTACATAATGTGAAACGCCCCGATAATCCTGGTGATCAATTTTGCCTTTAATTACCCCAACATCGCCGGTAAGTATGGGATGCTCATGCACTTCCATATCGAGCTTACTCCACTGATCTTCATCAATTTTTTCATACTCACCTGCTCCAACTTTAAAAAGTGCCAATTTTCTAAGCGGATACCCGCCTTTTAATTGCTTACCCAAAAAGTAAATTGTATAACTCAACCAGTATCCAACTTTATCATCTTTCTGTAAGGTTTCCCTTAACTCAGTTTTAAAACTTTCAGTCAGGTATTCATCGGCATCTAAAAATAAAATCCATTTGGTTGTGATGGAATGATTCCTCAAAAACCAGTTACGCTTTTTTGGAAATTTGCCATCCCAGTTAAAATTTATTACTTCTACACCAAACTCTTTCGCAATTTCCGGTGTTCTGTCCGTACTTCCCGAATCTATTATTACAATCTTGCTTGCCAGGTCTTTCCCGATCGCTGAAAGACAACCCGGAAGATTTCTTTCCTCATTCCTCACTGGCAGCGCTATAGTTAAATCAAGCGGTTGAAACATTTATTGGGCTATTTATTATTTACTCTTTTACTGCAACTTGTTTAACACTTACTTAAACATTCATTGTAGTAAGTATATTGCCTTTGTTGCGTAAAAACACTTCATTATACAATGATAAATATTGATCTGCAATTACCTGCGCATCAAATCTTGTTCTGTTTTTTCTTCCCTCTTTTATTAATTCTTCGCGGTAATCATCATCAGCAATTACTTTTTTTATTCCATTTCTAATTGATTCAGTGTTTAACGGATCAACAAGGCAAGCTGCGGTACCAGCCACTTCTGCCATTGCAGAACAATTGCTTGTAACTACGGCACGCTCAATATTATTTGCTTCAATAATCGGTACTCCAAACCCTTCGTATAATGAAGCGAAAATTACCATGTCGCAATCAACGTAGGCCTTAATTACCTCTTGTTGTGTTAACTCTGTACTCCAACTAAAATCTATTTTATAAAGTTGAAGTAATGTCAATGCTTCATCTGAAGGTTTTCCAACAATTTTAAATGTGCATTCTATACCTTCTATGGCCTTTATGACCCTGTTTAAATTCTTACTTGGCTTAATTCCAATTTGCAACAATACAGGCTTTTTTTTATTGAAAGGCTTTGGTGATGGTAAAAATCCCGGTGCAATGCAATTGTAAATTACCCTCACTTTTGAAGGCGAACAATTTGCATACTTCAATATTTCGTTTCGGCTTGTTTGTGAAACTGCTGTTATTATAGTGGATCTTGAAATTGGCAATCGTAACCAAAACCATTTAAAAATAAAATGCTTCAGTCCTTTTGATGTGTAAAGTCGCATGACATCATGAATGGTGAGAATTGTTTTTCTCTTCTTCATAAAAAATACCGCATAGTTAATTTCTTCTACTACATGGTTAATATCGCCTATTTCCTGCCTTGAAACTGAAAATAGTTGCTTGATTTTTTGGAAGAGCGACAAGCCGTCAAGAGAGTAACTTAATACCTTATGCTCTATCACTGATGATAGCTTGTCCCGTACTATATTAAACACAATGTGAACACTATAATACAGTTCACGTTTTTGTTGAAAAAATAAAATTTTCATGACCTGGATTATCTCCTGCGCTTTTCCTTTACTTTGGTTTAGAGATATCGTTTCTGGGCGCAATTGATTTGCACGGATGCCCGGCACAAACCATCCATGCTGACGTGTTTTTAGTAACTACCGACCTTGCACCAACTACACTACCGGTTCCTATAGTAATTCCGGGATGTATAAAAGCTTCGGCAGCAACCCAGGCGTAATCTTCAATGATAATGGGTTTTGTTATAAGCGGAAAATCGGGTAAATTATAATCGTGTGTGCCTGCACATAAGTGGGCACCCTGAGATATTATTACATATTTACCAATCAGTATTTTGCCCTGGGTATATAATATTGCCCCATTAGCAACCGCAGATTCGTCTCCAATTTCGAGGTTCCAGGGGGCCCATATTTTAGCCCCGGGATATACATGGACTTTTTTACCAACTTTAGCTCCGAATAATTTTAAAAGAAATGAACGCCATGCATGAAATGGCTTTGGGGAAATACGAAAAAATAATGCAGCTACAATTGTCCACACCACACGACCAATCCGATTTCCCAAAGAAAAATTAGTGCCTACGTAGGTCTCGGAATTATCCATTAATCCATTTTTTTTGAAAAGTTCGTCATTTTCTTAAACACGTAATTAGGAGAAAGTACCAGGGAAGTGGCTATTTGCCATGCAAAGCTTAGGTAGCGCCTTGATAACATGGCAAAGCCTGCTTTGCGAAAAGCGATACGTGAATAATTAAATCTCAGGCGATTAAATTTGGTCCACCATGTGTAAGTTTTTTGAATATTCTGAAATTCATCAAATGAAATTTCTGGTTGATTATTCCATCGAAGCGCAAAACAATATTTTACATAGCTGATTGTATCGTATATTAATATTGGCTTCTTTACGGTTATAGAAGTAGGATGAATTCTATATTTCATCAACACAACCGGGTTAATTAAAACATTGTATCCTTTATTAATAAGGCGGTTAATGAATTCAAAATCTTCACAAGGTTCGAATCGACTATTTAATCCACCTGTATTCACGTACGCTTCCTTCGTGACCATTAAAGCAGTAAATGAGCAAGTAACAAACTCCCTGGAATTTCTTGCCATTTGATTATCTTCTATCGTCCGTAAGCCATCGTAGCGTTGTAATCCATATAAGTTTCCATTTTCATTTATATAATTGCAATGTCCACTCGATGCATCAGCTTTTGGATTTTCTACATGAAATGCTAATTGCTTTTCCAACCTGTCAGGCATCATCACATCGTCTGCATCTAAAAAAGCAAATAACTCCGTTGTAGCTTTTTCAATCATATTATTCGTTGCATTACTTTTTCCCGCATTTTTCTCAAAATATGCTTTTATTCTGATGTCTTTTTTTGCGTACTCTCTTATTATTTCTGGTGATTTATCGGTAGAACCATCATCTAATATTATAAATTCAAAGTTGGTAAGACTTTGCCCAAGCACACTTTGTATTGTTTCTTCAATATAGTTTTGCTGATTGTAAACCGGTAGTATAACCGACATTAAAGGTTGGTTGAACACACTCACTATTTATATTAATTGTAGGAATGGATTTTGAATACAGTTAAACAAAAATATTATTTGACAACAGTAAATATTTCCTACCCTGAATTTTTGATAATTAACTGATCAAAGCGATCAGCAGCTTTTTGTATTGTAAATTGATTTTCGAAACACACTTTTGCATTTTCACTCCTCTGAACCTTTTCTTGGTTATTCAATTCATTCCATGAGGTTAATAAATTTTCTGCTCCTTTAGTTGTATCTGCAGCTACAAATCCAGCCTCAAAACGCTGTATTTCATTACAAATATTAACTTTATCACTTATTAACACGGGTTTGCCACAGGATAGAGCTTCTACAATCGCGATGCCAAAATTTTCCTGGTGGCTCGGTAATATAAATGCTTCACATCCATAAAATGCTCCCCATTTCGAATTTCCGGATAACATTCCGGTAAAATAAATGCGTTCTTTCAGACATGAAGATGCTGAGACCCTTAGTAGTAGCTTCTTTCCGTAATCATCCTCAAGTCCCGGACCGGCTATCACGTATTTAATTTTAGCAGCGGTTGTGAATGTTGAATCAGGATTTTTTCCTCGATACAAATTTTCAATTGCATCAAATAGCTGATCTATCCCTTTTTTTTCGTGTACCCTACTTAGAAAAAGAATGAATGGTTGATTTTTTAATTGCGGACATTTATCATCAAATGCCCTTTTCATACCATTATCAACAATTGGAGGATTTTGAATTCCATATCCTATATCAATTTCTTTTTTAGGATTATAGCTATTAAAAGTTTCTCTCGCCAATATCTTTTCTGCCTCACAGGTGAAAAGAACACCCTTTGCGTTATCAATTAATTTCTGCTCTATCAGTTTCCAATAAAATAAATTTCGTAGTGCCTTTATCTTTCTTTCACCGGCTTTTTGAAAATATGGGTCAAGCATGCCATGTGGCATCACATAATAATCGGGAACCTTTTTTCCTAATGGAATATTTAAGTCTCTTAATTTTTTAATTGCCTTGCGTAATGCGAAGCCATGGTAAAGCCATAGTCCATGCAGTATAACAATGTCGAATCGTTGCAAGTTTTTTAAAAGCCAGGGATATAGTTGATTACTATATTGCCATGGTGTTTTAGTTGGTCCAAGACAATGAATCGTAAAAGAATCCTTTCCCACAAATTCAGCATCGGGCGGATCGAGGCAAACCACTTCGTTTTGTATCCCTAATTTTTTTAATGCCGGAATAATATTACGAATTCCCTGGCAAGGACCTCCTGAAGCAGGATTCATACTTGGAATAATACGCAATAATTTCATTTCAACTACTTATTTTGAAGACTGTAATATTGCGTTATAAATTGCCTCGATTTTACTCAATGCAGTTTCTGAATCAAACCTTTTTGCATTTTCAATCCCTTTTTCAACAGCAATTTTTCTTTTAACTTCGGTAAGTTCAAGTACCGCATTCAAAACCATCGCTGATTCATTTGCCCAGCATTTTATTTTTGTATCGTCATTCGAAGGCCGCCTGTTAATTAAAAAGCCATCATTTCCTGCAACCTCAGTCATTGGGGCTTCATTAGTTGTAATAACAATACAACCTGAAGCCATTGCTTCTGCTATTGGCCAGCCAAATCCTTCCGCTAAAGAAGGGAACAAAAATACTGAAGCTCCACGGTATGCAGTTTGCACAGCATCATCGCTTAAATTAGAAAGGAAATAAATACTTTTTTTAAAAGGTGATTTACCGTAGGCTTCTAATAGTTTACCGACAGGTTTTTTCCCGATTAATACCAGTGGTATTTGTTTATTGAATTGAGTGCAACAGCTATCGTATATTTCAATCACCCCGGCCCTGTTTTTATACCATTGATTACCCCCCACATGCAGAATATAGCCTTCGTGAGCAGGTATATTAAATTGGCTACTTAAAAAAGCACGGGCTTGTGAAATATCCCCAACTGTAAAAGATTGATTAATTCCGTTATAAACTACTTCTGATTTAATTGGTGTATTCAAAAGGAATTTTTCAAGTTCTTTTTGGGTATTGTTTGATACAGAAATGAAGTTTCTTCCTTTGCTAAATCCGTTTCTAATATAAGATTGATATTTTTTGCCGGTCCAGCTAATCCTGTTTTCGTGAATATTATTTAAGGCAGATTGTTGTGCTAAAAAATCATGACAATGGATAACGTGCGGAAATTTTGCAACCAATGGTACCCAGGGCCCTAGTGCCTGATCTGAAAATACAAAAAGTGTGTTGTCTTTTGTATTTCGCAATCTGTATTTTACAATAATTGGAAATACCAGGTATTGGTCAATGTAGCCCATCCATTTACCAAATTTTTTGGGGATTGGTAGCTTATAAAAGTATGGAGCAGGAGTCCATACACTTACATTATGGCCTCGCTTTCTCATTCCTTCAGATAGCATCATTGCAAACTTTGGCATGCTTTGAGAATCAAGAAAAGATGGGTGAGTAAAGAATACTATGTTCAATGAAAAAAGTTAATAAGAAATTAATCCGTTGCTGAATTATCGGATGTTTTTAGTTTCATTGTTTTGGGATTGGGGTACACTTTTCTTTTTTTCATTGAATTAAATGAACCAAGTGTAAGCCCTCCAATTATAATACTAAACCCAAGGGAAGTAGGTTGCCCCCATTGGCCTTGAGGTATTGTTAAAAAGAAAAAACTTAACAACACCCATGGAAGCAGGTCTCCACTGCCCAGTTTCCGATAGCTTTTAAGGGCAGTGCTTATGCTTAAACCAACACGAATAAAAATTACGCCTAAACCCATAATAGCACCCATTTCGCCGGTTAACCTTGCCCACTCATCTTCAGAATATATTATCAAAGTCCTGTCACCCGTTCCGGAAAGCAAACTTCCACCTACACTGGTACCCGTGCCAATTCCGTATCCAAAAAAAGGCTGCTCCGATGAGCCCATTATAGACTTCAACATTCCACCCAAATAACGATCTCCAAGTACGCCCTTTAATCCCCCTTCTGATTCGTTTGCTCCATCAAGCCTGGAGGTAAATACTTCAGTGGCTTTTTGAAAAAAACTCAGCTGGCTCATAACGCCTAATACAACAGTGCCTCCAATAACAGCAATTATTAACTTGCTCATATTCTCGGGCTTCCTGGAAATTGCAATCACAGCAAATACAAAAGTGATAATTACCTGGAAAAATAGCGCCCTGCTGATGGATAATGGAATTGCCATCATTAAGCCAAGGGTTGCAGCCAATAAAACTATCTTATTGATGCCCTTTTGGTTTAACCAAAAGTATAATATAAATGGACCGGTAAGTCCAAAAAATAAAGTGGTACCATTAGTAAATGAAAATGTGGCGGGTGGCCTGAAAAAACCTAAAGCTCCACTGAAACCAGCTCCTTCCAAATTTCCTCCTACACCCCTGTTTACCCATGCTGATTGCGGGCTATAAAACTGCACAGCAATTAATAAGGCCATTGGAAAAGTTATTAATAAAATAAATTTGCCCATCTTAATCACATCATTTCTTGTAAAAACCCTGCCGATGATAAAAATTAACGGGAAATGAACCACCAATATCCGCACCCCATATAGCGCTACATATATATTTTGATGCCCCATAGTCATTGTAGTAATAAAGGAAATAAAACCTAAAATAAGCATACCGGTTAGGTGCTTATTGTCGGGCATCAGGTTGTTTTTATAAGCCATAAAAATTATCCATACAGCAATAGGATCCCTTACCAACAAAAGAGGATTGGCCAATGCCGGAACAATCCATTTTCTTAAAGCACCTTCAAATAATAAAAGAAGAAAATATACCCAAATACCCTTCTTGATTAATTCATGCGTTTCTTTTTTGGATTGCAATTTTGCATTCATCATTAAATTACCCGGCCTTTTGGCTTGTCTATTTAATATTTTTTGAGTTGCTTCCATGAAAAAAGGAGAGTGAGGAAATATTGAAACTAAATTATAAAAGTTAGATTAATTTTTTGATACTTTCTGTAACACTATCGTAACTGTAGTTTTTAATAATTGATGCTGATGGTGTTTTCCAGGCTAATTTATTTTCAACTAGAAATTGTTTCAACTTATCTGCCAGTTCGTTAATGTTTCCTGTGTTGAAGATATAACCATTATCTCCTTCAATCACTAAATCATCTGCACAACCTGTTAAATCGGAAAGTATTAAAGCCAGGTTAAAATTCATAGCCTCATTGATAGATAACCCCCAGTTTTCTCCGTAAGATGAACACATTACAATTACATCACTAATGATATAATAATCTGACACTTTTGATTGATTTATAAAGCCAGTAAGAATAACCTTTTTTAATTGATGCTTTTTTATCAATGCTTCCATTTCACCTCTTAACTCACCTTCACCCAACATAATTAGCCAACAGTTATCGTAATTCAATTTTATAAAGGCATTTAAAAGATCTAAGGGCCTCTTCTTAACAATATATTTTCCCGAATATAAAATCACCTTTTCTCCGCCTGCTATGCCCAGGTTATTCTTGAGTAATGTAACACTGGGTTTTAAATTATTTGCATCTGTAACAAATCTTAGGTTATCTACAGCATAAGGGCAATGGATTAATTGTGCTTCACGAACATTATATTTTTGATAAAATAATTTGTTTTGTTTACCAATATATAAAAAATAAGACACCCTTGGAAACAGGAGATATTTTAACCCGAAATTTTTGATAACCTGTTTGAATCCTTTTTTTGACGCTTCGTGACTAAGCGGCATATCATTTCTTATGCATATAGTATGTCCCTTTAATTTACCTAAAATAAGCACCAACAAGTGCGTACAGTAATGCCAACCATGAACAACAATAACAGATTTTTCAATCTTAAAAAGTTCACGAATCATTCCAAAGTTTATTAATCCAAAAAAACCATTAAAATGAGAAGGTTTCCAGGAATAATTTTTAAAAAACTTATACTCATAACCCTCGAGTAAAGGAATATCCCATTTCACTTCAACGCCAAATTGTTTATCAAAACCACCCTTAATCGATTCGTTTGAACTATACCATGCTTTAGTCTTTACTCCATTTTCATTCATATATTTATACAATGGAGCAAAGTATTGTATGGGGTGCGAATTGACAAATATTACATCTTTCATTAAATACTTTAATTAATAATAAATATTATTATTATTATTATTGTTTCGTTTCAGCATTTTCAAAAATTGTAGCATATCCGGTCAGCTACTTTAAATTCCTGACGGCTTCTGCCAATTCAGAGCTATATACATCCCAAGGCCTCAACTTTGCGGTTTTCAATGCTGCCTGGCCAACCTCAGCTACAACGCCTGGATTTTCTAAAATGTCAATAATAGCATTTTTTAGTGCGATGGTACTTCCTGCTTCAATAAGCCAACCATTTTTGGCATGCTCAATTATATCCGGCCCGGCCGTTCTATCTGTTGTTATAACTGGTGTTCCCTGAGACATAGCCTCAGTTATTACCAAACCAAACCCTTCAAATAAAGAAGGAAAAACAAATACATCGTGCTCCCTCATTAATTTTAAAATTTCGCTATGCGGCAAACTAGGAATATACACATGCTTTTGAAGTTCATTTTCTAAGGCCTCACATGCATTTGTGGTTTTACTACCAACCAATGTCAGGGTCACTTTATCGTCCAATTCGTTTACAACTGAAAAAAGATCAGCAATGCCCTTTCGTTGGGAAAGGCTTCCAACAAAAAGTAATTTCAACGGACGGCTATTTTCAAAACCTGGATAGTCTTTTATTTTATTGCTTACCGGGGGAAATCCGTAAGGAATAACTTTTATTGGAGGCAATACGCCAGGATAGTCTTTAAGAGAATTCGCTGTAAAAGTACTTGCTACAAATATCTTGTCTGCCAAATATAACTCTTCATCCTTTCTTGAGAGTTTCTCATCCCAGTCATTTAATCCAGGCATAGTTGAGGCCCACTCAGGCCAACGGATTCTTTCTAACTCTAAAAGACGATGAGCAGTTCGCCAGTAGCCTATTGGCAGGTCATATAAGCATTGAAGCCCCAAACGCTTTGCTTCTCTGAAAGTAAATATTGTAGTATCCTCATATCCGTAAACAGCGTCAATTCCGTTTTCTGCGGCTTTTTTCAATTTACCTGCTACGTGCCTGTCTATGCTCTGAACGACCTTATCAACATGAAAAGGCCCAGAACCTGCTTTAGTTAATTTATGAAATGCAAATTTTTTTGAAAAAATCCTGCCAATCTCTAACCAGGGCCAAATTTTAATATTGTCTTTTAATGAAGGGTCAAAACTCCTTCTGCTGATTTCAGCAAATAATTTTAATCTTCCCAACTTGTCAAGTATGCTGCCAGGAGTTGACGCTATTGTAACATAAAAACTTTCAAGCAACCCCGCCTTTTTAAAGCCCATTAAAGCAGCTTTAACATTGGCATTGCCGGTAAGGTGGTGAGAAATTAATTTCATAATTTATTAAATCAATAAGCTATCCTAATATCCAGGCACGGTTAGCTGCTAAAAACTCGCAAGGATTATAATTAAGCGCAGTTTCTCTTTTTTTTGAAATTGGCCTGGCTGGGTTACCAACAACAATATTACCTGCAAGTACCGATTTTGTTACAACTGCCCTAGCACCTACTACTGCACCTTTACCTAATGTTACACCAGGAAGAATTAAAGCTCCGGTTCCAATCCAAACGTAATCTTCAATTACGACTTTTGCTTTTACATGTTTCCATTCCGGATCCATTACATCATGTGAAGCGGTTAAAATTTCAACACCATCATTTATACAAACTCTTTCGCCAATGATTACTTCATCATGAAGGGCTATTTTAACTCTTCCTAAAAAGGATTCTTTTCCCATTGAAAATAATTTACAGCGTCCTTCAATACTTGCTTCGCCTATCTCAGCGGTTTCGTGAATGGCGGCTCCTTTGGATGTTAGTTTTGATCTTCGTCTGTTTCGTCTAAGTAATTCCGGGAAAGAAAAAAGTCGTTTACCCCAGGCTCTGTAGAAAGCTATTGTTGTAATAGAAAACTTTGCCCTGTTGACCCAGAGATAATTAAACCTTGCCATTTTGATTATGAGTTTGCAAGATGCTGAACGAATTTATTCGCCACATCTGATATGCTATTCAGGGAATGCGAATTATTTTTATTTGTAATAAAATCTTTAATGATCCCTTTGCGATAATTTGTTATCCCTTTTGGTAAATTAGTTTGGGTATATCCTATTGGATTCCAAGTTCTGGAAATACACAATACTTTCAAGCCATGTTCTCTCATCGCTGCAACTGAACCACTTTTTTCAATTAATGAAGCAGGTGTAGTTGATATTCCAAAGGAGCTTGAACTTAATATTTGTGATACAGCTGCTTCTGATTGTTCGCCCAAAATTTCTACTTTCAAACCTGCTGCTTCCCAATCGCTTTTCCATCTTGATTGATCCCCTCCATTTCTTCCAACCATTTTAAGCACTATGGAAAGCTTGTTTTTTTCACTGTAAATTCTTAAATCGTGTAGCAAATCTTCAAGTTCAACGCCTCTGTGAACACCACCGAAAAGCACAATAGAAATCTCTGTTTCCAAAGTTTTTATTCCTTCTCCTTGTTCAATTTTTGAATTATCCGAAATAATAGGTATGTTTCCAAACAATGGAAGGTATTGAGCTTTTATCCCAATTGTTTGTAACATTTTTACGTACAAATCTGTATGTGTGTGTATTACCGAAGGATTCAGTTTTTTAAATAAAGACCTGATCAATTGCTGTTGAAGCCATCCCCAAAAAACAAATTTACATGACGCTTCTTTATCCATCCCAACCCACAACTCATGAACCATGATGTGCCAATTGTGCTTTTTGCCGATTTGTAATAATCCCTTGCTTAAGCCGAAGGCCAGCCCTTTAGGATGAAAAGAAAAAGGAACAAACTGGAGACTGAGCCATTGCGGATTAAAATCATCAACCCATGTTTTGGCAAGTCTAAATTTTTGTTTGAATGGAAAATTTACCGGTATCCGAAGTACGGGAATTTTGGACCCGTTGGATGTTTGGAACCCATCGAAGGTTTCATGTATAAACTTATCATTTAACGAAACGATTCCTGTTTCGTATCCATTGTTAATTAATTCTGCGCTAAGTCTGCGGGTATAATCTCCAACACCATCACACCCAGGTTCAAGAGAACCACAAAGGAAAATAATTTTACCAACCTTTTTGATAACTGTGCATTTTAAGTAAGATCTGGTTTCTAATTTTAAAAAAATTAGTTCCTTTTATAAAACCTGCAAATAAATATTGCTATTTGCATAGTTACCTTTTGATAGATGATGAACCGCTTTGGAAAGTGTTTAATGGGCCCATCAACCATATCCCAATAATCCCGATCCACCCGCCTCGGTGCTCTTCCGCCTAAGGCGTACAGGATATGTTTCATTCGCCATGGTTTTGGAACTCCTAATGCATGAGACATCTGTGGCGCTCCTGGTTTGAAAGCCATCCCCTCTTGCCCAATTAAGCTATAACAGCCATCCCAGGCCTCGATTGCAGCATTTAAGGCATCCTGATCGGTCTTGCTAAATGGCGCAAACGGACCTCGTGCGTCATCAGGTAGTGGAACTTTAGAAAAAATTGACTTTGTAAGTCCGCCTATTTGTTTTCCCATAAGTTCCTGAATCTCTTTCCATTTTTCAATGAAACCATATTCGTTTTTTAATACACCGATAAATCCACCATTTACGTAAATGCTGTCTTTAAAACTCAACTCAATTCCATTTTTGGAAAAATATTGTCGCCAGGCAATTCTTCTGGGATGATTTGCCGGTAATGGTGAATTAACATCTTCGCATAATGCAATACCTGAATTTATCCAGTCAACATAGAATGACCATGGGGCGCATAAAACAATATCAGGATCAAAATAAAAAACTCCGCTTGCATCGATATCAGGACTATCAATAAGCCGGAGCATAAAATCCGGCTTGTAATTGGTTAATTCGTTTTTAGTATCTAAAGGCAAAAAGTGAATCTTTAATCCATCGGCAGCATTTAATACCTTCAATCCCGGCCAGCTATCATCTTCTGTATTTTCCGCTTTTTCTGACCACTTTGGAAGACTTCCTCTATAACCTGCATATATTACACCACGATATCCCTGATGGTAGAGTGAGTTTGTTAAAGCTAATAGTCCCAGGTGATAGTGACCTTCAAATACCGTACAAATAATTAAACTCATTTTTTAGAAGGATATATCTATTAATAATTTTGAAAAAAATATAAACCGGGTTATGTGTTAAAAGTCTAAAATTTACTTATTGAATAAATATCTTAAGAACGGTTTGAATAAATTTATTGTCATGAAATTCTTTTATTATAAATGAAGATAACCAACTTATTTTAAGCCAAAAAAGCGTTATCTAAAAAAATAAACTTTCATTTATACTATTTAAACCGTGTTATTTCCTTTATTTTGCTGATTTTCACTGAAATGTTTGCATAAGCTAAAATTATTTCTACAATGTAAACAAACAAATTAAATTTGAGTATCCCAATTAAATTTGAAATATCAATCAGCAAAACACCCCCAACAATTGCTAAACATATAACCGGAATCTGGATTAATGGATTTATAGCCCAGCCTCTAATAGTTGCAATTCCAAATGACGCTCCGGCTACCAAGCCGAGACAGTTTCCAGCCATACTTAAAACCAGCTCTTTTTCTAAATTATTGTACCCCTTCCCCAAAACCCATAAAATTTCGCTCGGAAATAGATAGGTGATTCCGACAATAACAATGCCTAAACCAAAAAGTGCAAACTGGATAAGTAACAATTTTTTAATTAATATGTTTTTATTATCCGGAAGCCTTGCAAACCGTGGTATAACAAGTGTTGAAAATATGGCTGAAAATACTGTAAGTGTCATTCCTAAACGGCCGAGCGCCCCAACTTGGGCAACGGAATTTGTATTTCCAAAAATGGAAATCAACCAAATTGTGATTTGACCTGTAAGGCAATAGAATATTGACCCTGGCAAAACCCTTTTTACGAGCTTTAGTATTTCATTCCTTATTTTTAAATCTGGTTTTTGTTTAACATTTGCAAATCCTGCAGAAATTTTTCTTAAATTAGTATTTGTCCAAATTTGGGCAACACCCGCAGCTAATATTGCAACAAATGCCCAAGGAAAAATAAATAAAAAGAGTATTAAAACAAACCTAATGATGTTGGATATTACCCCATTTTTTTGAAGGGGTAGAATATCCTGATTTAATTTAGGCGCTATTTGTAGTATAGTGCCCGATAGCGCTGTAAAGAATGCCGGAATTAAACATAGCAATAAAAGAATAGAAACAAACCAACTGGCTCCGTGATGTCGCAACAAATATAAAAGAACTGGTATAGCAACTAATAAACTACCAACTGCAAATTTCTTCCTTAAATCCAGCCCTGTAGCCAAGACGATACCCAATTGCTCTTTATTCTTCCAAACTTTTCCACCCTCGGACATTACACCTGATGAGATTCCTCCATCAGCCAAAATCACCATTGTGCCCAACATTGTGTTAGCAAGCGTATATAAACCATATTCTTCCGTAGGCAGTAACCTTATTACCAGTATGCCACTCAAAAGTGCTACAACTTGCACAATAATTTGACCTCCTCCCGTAATAGAGATCAACTTTAGCCATGTTACCGCTTTTTCAGTTTTAGATGTGGAACGGATATTCTGTACCAGATCTCTCACGTTAAATCGACACTTATTTTATTCAACACTAAAGGAAAATTAATAAATTGTACTAATGATAAGTTAATAATTAAAGCCTTATAGTCAGGTCACTAAATAGCTTCGCCCTCCTCAGTCACATTCAAAACGAGGCAATTATGTTACATTTCTACCCAAAATCAGTTTATTAAAATTATATTTCCAATGATTTTGTTAACCACTGAGAATATAGGAACGAATTGATTGATTGAGTACCTAAAATGTAAATTTAGAACGCACTTAAATTAATAAAATTGCAATGGAGGTATTTTTATTACGCTCTATTGAAAAACGGAAATACACGCTTCCATAAATTTTTCTTTTCTTCTTGTCCGTAGCTATAATTATAATTCTGGGTGGAACCATAGGCATTGCCATACTTGCCACCAGTTTTCATATCATTTATAATTAAGCCCATGTGGTTCAATCTATTATTTTCGGCAATATCATTCAGGAAATCAAGCTGCTTTTTGGGGGTATGCCGCTGCCGTATAACATACAGTGAAGTATCGCAAAATTTGTTGAGTATAAAAGCATCACTCACCAGCCCTACCGGCGGTGTATCAACTATAATATAATCGTAGCGCTTTTTCAATACTTCAAAAAGAGGTGCAACATTTTCACTTAGCAACAAATCAGCCGGATTAGCTGGTAATTCGCCTGCCGGATAAATGTGCAATGTTTCAACTTCCGGTGATACCTGGTAAATTTCCGAAAGGTCTATTGTGCTTCCTGATAAATAATCTGTAATACCTTTTACATTACTGAAACCAAGATTAAATGATACGCCTGGTTTTCGCAGATCAAATTCAATAAGGGCAACTTTTTTGCCTGGAACCGCCAGCACTGCAGCAAGATTGACACTTATCATTGATTTGCCTTCATGAATGCCTGAGGATGTAATCAATATTACCTGCTTTTGCCTGGTTTTCTCTATTAAAGCGAGATTGGTTCTTATTAATCGGAACTGCTCTCCTATCAAATCACGATTTAGTATTAAAATACCGCGGGTCTTCTTCTTGAGAATATGACCCAGTTCACCAAATATTGGTATTGTAAGCCTGTTGGTTACTTCTTCCCTGGTTGTAATTTTATCATTAAGTTTATCGCTCAGCAATATGAGGCCGATTGGAAGAAATAACCCAATAAATGCTGACATTAGCATTATATTTTTGGAATTTGGCTCCACGGGACCAAAACCACCAGCTCTATCAATTTGTCTATACACAGAAACATTTGCCGAACCTGCAGAAATTGATGCTTCCTCTCGTTTTTGCAGCAAGTAAAGATAAAGCCCCTCTGTAATACTTTGCTTTCGCTTAATTTCCTGCATTACCCTTTCTTTTCGAGGCAACGACGATAAAAATGATTTGTATTGATTATTTTTTTGTTGGAGACTATTTTGTTGCAGATTCAAATTTTTGTTGATATTCTGGAGGTTTTCCAAAACACTGCCCCTCACGTCATTGATCTGATTATCCAGGTCTTTGAGTATTAAACTATTGGTAGCAAGTCTTGGTTTTTCTGTCTCTTTTTTAGACGTAAGGTCATTGTATTTTGCAATAAGTGACCCCAGGGTGGGATCATCTATTCCCAAACTGGAAGGAACAAGCTTTCCCTGGTCATTAGGACTATTAAAATAACTCTGTATCTGCTGTACTACGCTTTTTTGAACGCCAATATTCCTTATATCTTGAGACGCTGCATTTGAATTATTAAATGCCTCTCCTGATTGACTTTCTACATTTACAATCTGATTTTGCCCCTGGTAGCTTTCCAGGTTTCCTTCAACACCACTAAGTTCCCTGGATACAATATCTAACCGGTCATCGATAAAACGTATAGTGTTTCTGGAAGCTATATTTTTATCCTCAAGATCGGCTCTGTCGTATTCTGTTGCAAGCGCATTAAGAATGTCTTTTCCTCTTTGAAGATTTTCAATAATAAGCCCCAGTTGTATAATAGAAGTCTTTTTATCTAACCAGTCGATAGATAGTTTGCCAGATATCTCACCAGCACTTTGGGCAATAGGAGACCAGATAGCCATGTAATCTCCATCTCCTGCCATCTCTGTGCTACGTGGCGCTAATACAAATTGTTTACCATTTAATGTATAAGGAGTGTTCCAATTAAGACTCTTAACTAATTTGGTGGCCTTGGGACCATACTCGATTGTAGCACCTGTTCCTGTTAAGTTTTTAACTATAATTGTAAGACCTTTAGAACTATCTGCAACTTTTTGCATTACTAGCCTAAAAGGTGCATCTAAGTATACATCGGTAGTTTTAATTCTTCCGAGTAAGTAATAAGAAACGTTGAACTGGTTCTCTAAAACTATTCGTTTCATTAAATCATTAGACTTCATTAGCTGAAGTTCATTTTCCATATTGCTGCTTCTACTTGCGGTGAGTGCCGTAGTAATAAGGTCTTCCGATTTCATAGTTGGCTTTTCACCTTTTACTAATATAAGCGCACCCGCCCAATATTTCGGCGTAGCCTTACGAAGGTATAAAACTGCACCACCTATAAATATAATTAGTGAAACCAAAAACAATGGCCAGTATGAAAGATACTTTTTTGCATAATCCTTAATGCCAGGGCTGCTATTTTTAGCTGAGGTTTCACCAAAAATATCATTATCCATGTCTTCCATATATGTTACTTATTGAGGTAATTAATTGTATAAAGTACTGATGTAAATAAACCAAGTACGGCACTGAAAATTTGAAGTCCCCTTAAAGTAGTAGAGTTATTATTACTCTTTAAAGATTTAAATTTCTGAAAATTTGCACCTACATAAACAATGTCGTTAGATTGTAAATTATATACAGGTGACTGAAATAATGATCCACTTCTTAAATCTACTTTATAAAGTCTTCTTTTGTTATTCTCCTCACGAATAACTGTTACATCTTCTCTTTTACCAGTTTCTGCAAGATCTCCTGCAGCACCTATGGCATCCAGTATTGTAACCCTGTCTACATCAAATTTCTGAACACCAGGTGATTTGACTTCTCCTAAAACATTTACTTTAAACTGTAAAAAGTGAATAATTGCATTAGGATCTTTAACGTAGCTGGATAATTTCTCTATCAGTAGGTTTTGAAGTTGAATTTGCGTCAGCCCTGCAGCCTTTACCATACCTATTACCGGCATTTCAATATTACCATCAGTTCTTACCAGGTAACCAGCGTTTCCTGGGGGGTTAAAAGGAACTGTTTGATCCTGATTTAAGCTCGAACTACTTATCTGGATGCTTAACAAATCATTTTCGTGAATAACAGGTGCACTCTCTTTTACATTTTTAATACTATCCATACCATTTTGAAAGTACAGAAAATCTTTCTCGGAAATAGAACGGGTAATTTTACAAGAAAACAAAAGGGAAGTACAAATTAAAACTCCACAGAATCCAATAATTTTTTTACAATAGTTTTGATATGGCATATAATAGCTCTTTATTAAGATAAAATCAATGAATTAATAACTATGCAAGTAAAATTATTTTTTTTAAACTCAATGCATTTAATTTAAACCACATTAGCTTATAAAAGACTTACATAGAAAGGCTAAACGAAAATATGTTTGTTAAGATTGCTTAAATGAAAAAAAAGTTTACACCTAAAGTAGCAACACATGTAATTAAAAATCTTATTGAGAAAGTAAAAATCTACGCTTCTATAAAGGGATACATTTTAGATGCAAAGTTAACATCTAAGCGTAAATAGAGAGATAATAAAGAGATATTTTCTTGCGATTTAATTTATGGTTTAGATCAAATTGCCAGCTGAAATTTTTCTAAAATTCCAAAGGTTTGTTTTTTGCTACTGATAATTTCGAAATTAGATTTCGTTAATTCAGCTATCATATAAAATCCAATTGAAGGTAATACCATCTTAACCGTATTGTTATTAACTGAGATCATTTGCCCTTTTTGTTCCATCAATGAATTACCAACGGATCTTGAACTACCATTGGTGTCAAAAGGTATTTTCTCTAATTTAACAGTTGAATACTCATTTAAAAAACGTTTCATTAATTCAATTTCTTCGCTTTTAACAATTGCAGGCTTTCCTAACCAGTATGCAAAATTTATAATGCCATCTATATTCCGCACATTTTTAAGACTATGTTCATCCACATTTACAAATACATATGAGTTAAATAAAGGCTCCGTCATCAATTTTTTCCAGTTGTTATACTCACGCTTCAGCGGCAAATAATTTTCAATATTTTTCCTGGTTAATAAGTTTGATATCCGCTTTTCCGCCCCACCTTTCGTGTACAAAATGTACCAATTCTGTGTTGTACTTACCATAACTTTCGTTTTTTAAAATTATCTTTTTAGCTAAACCAATAATAGTTTTATCAATCAAAATAAACTTCAGCGCACTAGCTGAAAGATTGCTTTTAATATAGCAACATTGACATTAGACTATAATCAGGATTGCGTACATGCAAGTATCCAAATTGATCTTTTAAGTAAATAATTATTACTCAAAAACCAACTATTGTTAGTCACAATACACAATTGTTTATAGCAAAGGAAAATGGAGGACAACTCGTTATTGAGGTAATCAGCTAGAGGATAATGAATTTGCTGGTTTCTTGTCTAAGATAATGGCACTTAAAGAGGTAGACCGTTTTTATTAATTCCGGGTTCTTAAAATATTAAATACCGTTTGTGTAACAAATATATAACTGTTATTTAGAAATCCAAAAATTAAAACTTAAGTTTTGACTAAAAATGTGACCTTCCTACTTATTTTTTTCACGAAATAATATTTTGATCAGCCATATTTAATATACTATTCAATTTTCTACTCTTTAAATATTAAAATGAAGATACGAAGAAAAGCAAAAAGCGGATTGTAGTAATAATGATTTAAGGTTTATTCTCGTCTGATTTAATTTCAACATTATAATTCAATATTATTTAAATGCAAACTGTCGTAAACCATTTCAACTGTATTTTTATCTTCCGCAAGTATAAATAGTTTATCGTTCTCCATTAGAACTGTTGCTCCCCCTGGTATAATATATTTATCGTCTCTTTTAATCGTCATAATTTGTGCGGCCTTTGGAAATTCCAGTTGAACAACCATGCGGCCTACAGCTGGATTGTCTGCATTTATTTGTATTTGAACTTTTTCCCGTTTTGCATTTACGGCGATTTCAAGTTCGGTCCGACGCTTTGCTTTTGAAGGGATATCAAGGTGAAGCTTTTTAGCAACATAAGCTAAAGTAGTTCCCTGTAATAAAACCGAAGTGACAGAAATAAAAAACACCAGGTTAAAAATTATATCGGCCTTGTCTATTCCTGCTATTAAAGGATAAGTAGCAAATACAATGGGTACACCGCCTCTTAAGCCTACCCATGAAATAAATAACTTACTTCTGAAATTAGATTTAAAAAATGCCAGGCTTACAAAAACACCAATTGGCCTTGCAATTAAAATAAGAAAAAGGGAAATGAGTAGCCCCATCCCAATAATAGGAACAATATGCGAAGGAAAAACAAGTAACCCCAGGGTTAAAAACAAGATGATTTGCATTAACCAGGCCTGTCCGTCATAAAATTGCATAAGGCTTTTCTTATGAATAAAATTACTATTGCCTAAAATTGTGCCTGAAATATAAATTGCCAAAAAACCGTTTCCGCCAACGAAGTGTGTTGCTGAATATGTGAGCATTGCAAGTGCAATGGTTAGCACAGGATAGAGACCGTCTGTCTCCAGTTTAATATTATTAATAAGCCATACACTTGCTTTTCCCATTAAAAGCCCTAGTGCTCCGCCGATGATAAATTCTTTTAAAAAATCCAATACCAGGTGAATAAAATCCACATGCCCCGAAGCCACAATCGTTGTTAATGAAATTGTCAGAAAATAAGCCATGGGATCATTACTACCGCTTTCAAGTTCTAATACAGGTCGTAAATAACCCTTTAAACCAATGCCCTTATTTCGAAGTATAGAAAAGACTGCTGCGGCATCAGTTGCCGATACTATGCCACCAAGCAATATCCCTTCTGCTAAAGAAAACCCAAATACAAAATGAACAAATATGCCCACTGAAAAGGCAGTTAACAGAACCCCTATCGTACTAAGCATAACACCTTTTCCCAATACAGGCTTTATGATTTTCCAATTTGTATCCAACCCACCTGAAAACAAAATAAAATTCAACGCTATTATACCAATTAACTGAGCCAGACCTGTATTTTCAAAATGAATACCACCAATGCCTTCAGATCCGGCAAGAATTCCAACAATTAAAAAAAAGATAAGCGTAGGTACCCCCAACCTGCTGGTTGTTTTACCTGCAATGATGCTTAGCAACAATAATAAGGAGCCTATTAATAATATATTACCTGCTTCTAATACCATAAAATGTAGTCGTTTTAAGAAGCATGAAACCTTTAACCGGCACTTTGTTACCGGCTATGCTAATTTAGATTTAAAATCACAGAATATTTATTTTATATCAGAAATCGAATCTAAAAGTAAAGGGTCGTTGTATATGCGGCCCTTTACTTTTATAATCAAATATGGAGGATCAATTAAAATGGAGGATCAGCCGGTGTATTGGGATTGTTATCTCTTTCACGAAAAGGGTAAGGAAACAGGTTTCTCTTACGTTTCGAATTTGGGCGGTTAAACCTGCGCATATCTTCTAGTTAAAAGCAACCAACAAAAAAAAATTGAATTTGCGCTGAAAGCAAAAATGCTTCATTTTCATAATGCAGTTTTTAATGGTGAATATTTAGAGAATAGTTAATCCTTTGGTTGCATAAGGCTGTAGGAATTCGTCGGTCGGATCTAGTTCGGTAATAAGCATATCTATCTCCTCTATTTCACAAACCAGCATACGCTGTACAGTATTTAATTTTTTTGAAATTGATAAACAAACCACTTTGGCAGCACTTGCAATCATAGCTCTTTTCACTTCAATCACTTCCAATTCAAGATCAGTAATGCCCTGCTCTGCATCAATACTATTGGTACCTAAAAAACATAAATCGCATTTTATTTCACTCAGCCGCTGTACCACTTCTGCCCCTACCGACATTTGTGCATTCTTCAATAATCTATTTCCAATAAAAATAACTTCGGCAGCCGGGTGATCCAACAATTCCAACGCTGTAGGTATGCTAACTGTAATAAATGTTGCATTTAAATCGGGCGGTAAAGATTTTATCAATTCAATAATGGTTGTTCCACCAGACAATAAAACATACATGCCATCCCTGATCAATTCTCTTGCTTTATGTGCAATGATTCTTTTTTCTGTTTGGGAATAAACCTCATTGTTCTTTAATGTAAAATGAAAAGATTTGGATAGGGCACCCCCATGTACTTTTGTAAGGATTTCGTTTTCATGGAGTTCCTGCAGATCCCTGCGAATGGTATCCTCGGATACATTCAATTGTTGAGAAAGGTCGGAGGATAACACTTTGTTGTGTATATCAATTTCATGCATGATATAAGCATGTCTTTCCTTTTTAAGCATATTATTTTGGAGATTTATATTGCATAAATACGCAATAAAAATTAAAAATTAAAATAATTTCTGCATATTTGTGCATTATAATTAATAATACTGCATAAACCTGCAATTATGAACCCAAATATTGAAAAACTATATAAATTATCTCTTGGGGCGTCACGAATAATTATCGGACTAATGAGCGGGACTTCGGTTGACGGCCTGGATGTGGCACTTTGTAAATGTACTGGTGCCGGCAATACAACTTCAGTTGATCTTATAAATTTTGAAACCATTCCGTATAACAGTGATTTCAAAAACGAAATAAAATCTGTGTTTTCAAAACATGAAGTAGATCTTGAAAAAGTTTGCTTACTGAATGGCTGGATAGCGGAACAACATGCAGCCATCATTAATGATTGTTTAGTAAGATGGAAAGTGGATCATGATACGGTAGATCTTATTGCCAGTCATGGCCAAACCATTTACCATGCGCCCAAATTTTTGCATAACCTGGAAAAATTCTCAAATGCAACCTTGCAGATAGGAGACGGTGATCATCTTGCCGTTAAAACAGGTATTATTACCATCAGCGATTTTCGCCAGAAACATATAGCGCAGGGAGGCGAGGGAGCACCACTGGCTATTTACGGTGACTTCCTCATTTTCAGTAAAAAGGGTGAAAACCGTATCATGCTGAATATTGGGGGCATTGCAAATTTCAGTTTCCTTCCTGCTGATATGGATGCTTCCAAAGTTTTTAGCACCGATACTGGCACAGGCAATACTTTAATGGATGCATACATACAGGCGCATTATCCGGGAAAATATTTTGATGAACAAGCCACAATTGCAAGTAAGGGAACCATCAATGAATCCTTGCTTACGAGTTTAAAAGAAAACGACTTTTTTAGGCAGGGATTTCCCAAAACAACGGGGCCCGAATTATTTAACTACCAATACCTTGAGAAGGCAGTAATAAAATGTGGAACCGGGCCGGTTGTACACGAAAATGTAATGGCCACGCTCAACCGATTTTCTGCAGATACCATTTCAGATGCGATCAGGAAATGCTCCGGATCATTGGCAGATGTTGTTGTTTATACCAGTGGTGGTGGAATGCATAATCCACTGCTTATGAAGAATATTCAGGAACAACTACCAGGATACAGTTTTAAAACTACAGAAAGCCTGGGTATCAATCCTGATGCGAAAGAAGCATTGTTGTTTGCTTTACTTGCTAATGAATGTGTGGCTGGTGGTGCTGTGCATATTGGAGATCCTAAACAGGGAGTTCCATTTACCAGTATGGGTAAAATAAGTTTTCCAACATAAATTTCAGCTATCAGTGATTATATTTGAAGATCACTAATAAAAAAGGTAAGATAATCCTTAAAAATATAAATCCATGCTGAACGTTATAAACTGTCTCGTGAATTTTGTATCATACATTCCTCTCGATCCCAATGATTAAAAATTGTGCATTATGACACCAAAAAAAACAACTGAATCTCCTTCTCATTACGATGATTTAGAATCTAAATCAGTTAAGCAGCTTATCAGAGATATCAACAAAGAAGATCATAAGGCAGCGCAGGTTGTAAAGGATGCACTACCCCAAATTGAAAAACTGATTACTACGGCTGCTTCGAAAATGAAGGCAGATGGAAGATTGTTTTATATAGGTGCCGGCACAAGCGGACGATTGGGTGTTTTGGATGCGTCTGAAATTCCACCAACCTATGGCGTTAGCCAGCAAATAGTAATCGGCATTATAGCGGGGGGAGATCATGCGCTCAGAAACGCCGTTGAAAATGCTGAAGATGATAAATTGAAGGCCTGGGAAGCTTTGACGGCACACCATATTTCAGAAAATGATTTTCTTGTAGGTATTGCTGCATCAGGTGAAACACCTTATGTACTTGGCGGAATAATGGCTGCAAAAGAAAGAGGAATTTTAACCGGCTGCATCGTATGTAACATGGGTAGCAGTATCGCTAAGGCTTCTCAATTTCCGGTTGAACTGGAAACAGGCCCTGAATTTGTAACAGGCAGCACACGTATGAAGGCCGGAACCGCTCAAAAAATGGCGCTCAACATGATCTCTACTACCCTAATGATTCAACTTGGGAAAGTAAAGGGCAATAAAATGATTGAGATGCAACTATCCAATAACAAATTGTGGAACAGGGCAACCATTATGCTTACCCAGGAATTAGGTGTTTCCAATGAATTGGCATTAACCCTGATCAAAAAACATCGCAGTGTTAAGAAGGCAATTAAGGCTTACCAGGGCCAGCTTTAAAAAAAAATGTTTCAAATCATGCATTAAGCAGTGCTTATAAAAAATCAACAGCAACTATGTTAAAGAAAATTGTTTTAAGTTTTTTGATGATTTCCGGTTTTTTCTGGCTGGCTTTTGCACAGGAAGACACCCTTAAACAAAGTATGAAAAGAGGTGAGACTGTGTATTCAGCAAATTGCGCCAGTTGTCACATGGCCCAGGGTGAAGGCGTAGAGAGCGCATTTCCCCCTCTTGCCAAAACAGACTATTTGAAAAATCAAAAAAGAGCCATCGGAATCGTGATAAACGGACTTGATGGAGAAATAACTGTGAATGGCCAAAAATATAGTGCTGTTCCAATGGCACCACTTGGTGACCAGCTATCTGACAAAGAAATCGCCGATGTTTTAAATTATGTAGGAAATAGCTGGGGAAATAAAAACCCAATGATTAAACCGTTGCAAGTGAAGGCTGCACGAAAATAGAAGGTTTATGTTGAATGTTGAATGTTAAATGATGAATGAAATACTTAGTGTTGAGTTTTGAATTTTTTAGTTTTTAGTTTTTGAATGAGGTTTCTCTGAAATGAAAAAATGGCCGCCGGCCCCAAAGGGTAGAAAACGCATGGTATTATTATGTGGAGCCTTTTTCTATGTTGAATGTTTTGACTTTTGCCTTTTGATTTTTGATTTATTGCTACCCCTACACTTCTTCCAGTTTAAACGGTAGTTTTCTAATTCTTTTTCCTGTTAAATCAAAAATTGCATTGCACAATGCTGGTGCAAAAGGTGGTAATGCTGGTTCACCGGCACCGCCCGGCTTTTCATCATTGTCTATAATGTATATTTCAATCTCAGGAATGTCTGTAATGCGAGGCATGTGATAGCTATCAAAATTTTTCTCAACAGCTTTACCATCCTCAAAATGAGTTTCGTGTGTGATCGCTGCTCCCAAAGCCATCACAATACTTCCTTCTATCTGTGCCTTAATAATATCCGGATTTACATACCAGCCACAATCCATCACTGCAATTACTTTATCAATGGATAGTTTACCATCAGCATTCCTTGAAACTTTGACCGCCTCACCTACAATTGTTTTAAAACATTCAGTAATGGCAACGCCCCATCCGGCATTTTTTTGCTTTGATTTCCAACCCGATTTTTCTTCGATCATGGCCAGTATTGCCTGGTGACGCTCGTTCCCCAAATGCTGTTTTCTGAATTCCAACGGATCTTTGCCTGCTTCAATCGCTAATTCATCTACAAAACTTTCAAAAGCAAAACCGTTGGTAGAAGAATAAACCGAGCGCCACCACATAACCGGGATAGGTGCTTCAGTAGGTATATCTGCAAAACTGTAGTTGGGTATTGATTCAAAATAAGGCTCTGCCAATCCTTCTGTATCGCTGGCATTAAAAATTGTTTTATCTGCCTGCGGCGATTGCTGATCCATATTTTGAGATGCCATCCTTACCTGGAACGCGTTGATCCGGTCATTTTTAATAACCCCTTTACATTCATAAACACCTCCCGGCCTAAACGGACCCTGCGTCATATCATCTTCCCGGGTCCATACAACCTGAACGGGAGCATTTATTTCCTTTGAAATTAATACCGCTTCATAAGTATAATCTGTAAATGCCTTTCTTCCAAATCCACCACCCAAAAAGGTCATGTTCACGCTTACATTTTCAACAGGTATTTTCAACCTTTCGCTGATATCACTTTGTATCCAGTCTGGCGCCTGTATAGGTCCCCACACTTCGCATTTATCGCCGGATACATGCGCAATGCAATTCAATGGCTCCATGCAACTATGCGACTCATAAGGCGTTTCATAAATTACTTCCAGCTTTTTATCTGCCTTATTAAAGGCACCTTCAAAATTGCCGCCGGTGCGTTGCGACAGGCCGGGCTTTTTTAAATCTGCATGCATGCGTTCGTATAATTCTTTTGTACCCAGGTGGTCAAACCCTTCATCATTCCAGGTCACTTTTAATGCTTTTCTTCCCTGCATGGCTGCCCACATACTATCGGCAACTACCGCCACGCCTTCTCTTGTAAATCCAAAAACCGGCATTTCTACTTTA
Organism: Ferruginibacter sp.; assembly: GCA_046590675.1. Lineage (GTDB taxonomy): Bacteria > Bacteroidota > Bacteroidia > Chitinophagales > Chitinophagaceae > Ferruginibacter. Next base: position 39,092 of record JBKJUP010000044.1, read on the forward strand.
AAAACATGCTTAACACCCGCAATAGCTTTAGCCCCGGAATCGTCAAAACTGGCCACTTTACCCATAAACCTTGGGTTGCGTTCTACCAGCGCATACATCATTCCGGGTAATTTTTTATCAAGGCCAAATGCTGCACTGCCATTGGTTTTAAGCGGTGTATCCTGCCGGGGCATTGGCTTACCAATAACCTTGTAATTTTTTCTTTCTTTCAGCACTACATTTTGCGGAACAGGTAATTTGGCTGCTTCTTCTATCAAATCTCCGTAACCAATTGTTTTGCCCGTTGGGCGATGTATTACTTTTCCTTTTTCAGCATAGCATTCCAATACAGGCAGGTTCAATTTTTTAGCCGCGGCAGCAATCAGCATTTCTCTGGCCGTGGCACCCGTAGTTAGTAAGGTTTTATAGGAGCCTCTCACTGTTGAACTTCCACCTGTAATCTGGCTGCCGTATTTTTTTTGGTCGCCGGGTGCAAATACGATGCTCACCTTGTCCAAATCCACTTCCAGTTCTTCCGCTATAATCTGCGGCACCGATTGAAATGACCCCTGCCCCATTTCGGACCGGTGATTTAATAAGGTAACTATACCGGCTTTATTGATCGATATCCATGTGGTTAGTTCAATGCCATGCTCATCTGCATCCTGTTTGGTAAGTATTTTGCCGGCCTCTTTTGCAGCAGCCGGATAATAAAAGCCCAACGTAAAAGCCGCCCCCGATAAGGAAGAAACCGTAATGAATTTTCTTCTGGAAATATTTTTATTTACCTGGTTCATAATAAGTCAGTTTAAAGTTTGGGGGTTTGGTTCATCATTTCAGCCGCAGTTTTAATGGCCTTTCTTATGCGTAAATAGGTACCGCATCTACATATATGCCCCTGCATGGCGGCATCTATATCCTTATCGGAAGGATTGGCATTCTTTTTCAGTAAAGCCGCAGCAGCCATCATTTGTCCGCTCTGGCAATAGCCGCATTGTGGCACCTGCTCTTTGATCCATGCCATTTGAACTGCATGCGTATTATCATCGGATAATCCTTCGATGGTAGTAATTTTTTGATTGGCAGCCACCGAAACAGGTAAGGAACAGGATCGCACAGGACTACCATTCAGATGAACGGTACAGGCGCCGCATTGGGCAATACCACAGCCAAATTTTGTACCCGTAAGATTTACCAGTTCCCTGATTGCCCATAACAGAGGCATTTTAGGGTCGGCATCAATGGTATATTTTTTATTATTTACTGTTAGATTATAGGAAGCCATACGCAAAAATTTTATGATGATCAAGATACACAAATACACGAATACGAATAAAGAAAAATAGTTGAATGGCTTGCATTGGCCTATCCGGGAAAAAACAGGTCATTTACCCTATTTATAAAAGCTCTTCAATATAATTTTTTAATAAATATGGTGGAAAATGATGCCATGAAAATATGAATTTGAACGGAGCGCCGCAACGATCGATGCCATGAAACGACAATGCTGGTAACCAAAAATTTTTTCTAAAGTCTCTTTGATATAAAAAAAACCAGGAAAACTAAATTGACTTTCTCCTGTTTATGAAGAAATCAGGTTATGGCGTTGGTTGCTATGCAAAATGTTTACCTGTTAATTATGCGGCTGGAGCAAGCGCATTTGAGGAACTAAGAGTAACTTCGAAGCATAAAAATTTGTTTATTGCTGAAGTTAAAAATACAGGCATGGAATGTGGGATAGTTTTACTGGCAGCAGGGGCATCCAGCAGAATGGGAAGGCCTAAGCAGTTGCTGATGTACCAGGGAAAAACTTTACTGGATCATGCAATAAGTTCAGCTAAAAACAGTAAGGCAAAAAGTATTGTGTTGGTGATAGGTGCAAATGAAGATGCAATTGTTCAGTCGGTAGTTGCTCCTAGAATTACCATTGTACAAAATAAATCCTGGGAGCAGGGAATGGCAACTTCTATAAAAACCGGTTTGCAAAAAATATTGACGGAAAAACCAGGCATTGAATCGGTCATATTTATGGCTTGTGATCAACCTTTTGTAACTGCTGACTTGTTAAATAAATTGATAGATAGTTATGTACAAACACAAAAACCAATTATTGCCAGCAGTTATGGAAATAGTGCAGGCATACCGGCTTTGTTTGATAAAACTATCTTTGCAGCGTTAATGAAACTAACCGGGGATAAGGGAGCAAAAAAAATTATCAATCAACACCCGGACCTTGTGTATTCAATTGAGTTTCCACTTGGAAATAATGATATAGATACCCTTTCAGATTATGAACAACTGGTAAAGCCAGCAAAAGGGTAAGGAATAAAATTTGAAAGAAAAGGATAATAAAATATCCGTTTAAATAAATTGAATCAATGATTGTAGATCCATTTCAACGCGTACACAATTACCTGCGCATATCGCTTACAGACAACTGTAACCTGCGCTGTTTTTATTGTATGCCCGAAGAAGATTATGAGTTTACCCCAGCATCCAGGTTGATGCAGGTAGATGAAATAATATCCATCGCTAAAATATTTGTAAACGAAGGCGTGAATAAAATAAGGCTTACCGGGGGTGAACCATTGGTGAGAAAAGACGTTGATAAAATAATAGCCGGCTTAGCAGAATTGCCCGTTGCACTCACACTAACTACAAACGCTACACGCCTGCACGAATTTGTAGATGTGCTGAAGGCGGCTAAGATACATTCGCTCAATATTAGCCTGGATACTTTGCAGGCAGATAAATTTAACCTGCTTACCCGGCGCAACCAGTTTCAACAGGTGATGGATAATATTCACCTGATGGTGAACAATGGGTTTCATGTTAAGATAAATGTGGTGACCATGAAAGGCCTCAATGAAATGGAGATCAATGATTTTATAGCATGGACAAAAGATACACCGGTACATGTTCGGTTTATAGAATTTATGCCATTCAGCGGCAACCGCTGGACCAGCAATAAATTATTTACATGGCAACAAATACTGGAAGTAATCGAAGAAAAATATACTGTTACCCGGTTGGAGGATGAAAAGCACGACACGGCAAAAAAATATACCGTTGACGGACATGCAGGAACTTTTGCAGTCATTAGCACAATGACTTCCCCTTTTTGCAGCGGATGCAACCGCATGCGTTTAACAGCAGATGGAAAAATGAAAAACTGTCTTTTCTCCAAAGAAGAAACAGACCTGCTGACCGCTTTCAGAAAGGGAGAAGATATTATGCCGCTCATTCAAAAAAGTATTGGTAACAAAGCAAAAGAATTAGGTGGCCAGTTCACCACCGATTTTGAACACATTCACCCGGAGGACATTCACAACAGAAGCATGATCACCATTGGTGGTTAATCAAAGCGGTTTGATTTAATATGATACCAGTAGCAACAGCAAAAAAAATAATTCAGGAAAATACCATTCCACTTGGCTCCATCAATTTGCCTTTGCTACAAGCATTGGGGATGGTGCTTTCTGCTGATATTTTTGCTGATCTTGACATACCTGCCTATCCGCAATCTTCAATGGATGGTTATGCATTTTTGTACAACAATTATCAACCGGGAAATGCCTTAAAAATAAACGGTGAAATGCAGGCCGGCGCAGATGCAATGATATCATGCTTACCCGGACAAGCCATCCGCATTTTTACCGGGGCGGCGGTACCCGAAGGTGCAGATACCGTGGTGATGCAGGAAAAGGTAATAATTGAAAACGAAGCATTACTAATTGAAGATGAAAAAATAGTGGCTGGTAGCAATGTTCGCCCCAAAGGATCGGAAATAAAAGCCGGTGAACTGGCCCTTGCAAAAGGCACTGTGTTATCTCCTGCAGCGTTGGGATTTTTAGCAGGTATCGGAATTACCCATGCAGATGTTTTTAAAAAACCTGCTGTTAGTATTATTGTAACCGGTAAGGAGTTACAGCAACCCGGCCAGCCATTGAACTATGGCCAGGTGTATGAATCCAATTCATATACACTGATTGCTTCCCTGCAACAACTCAATATTACGGAAGTACAATTGTTTTGGGCTGATGATGAACCTGGATTATTAACCGATATTTTATCCACGGCATTGAACCAGTCTGACGTAGTATTGTTAACCGGCGGCGTTAGTGTTGGTGATTATGATTTTGTGTTACAGGCCGCAGCCAATTGCGATGTGCAACAACAGTTTCATAAAATAAAGCAACGGCCGGGTAAGCCCATGTACTTTGGAACTACAGAAAACAAACTGGTGTTTGGTTTGCCTGGAAACCCGTCTTCGGTGCTTACCTGTTTTTACGAATACGTTACGCCTGCTTTACAACAATTAAGCAGCAAGCCAGCATCTACTAAAATCCTTAAGGCGCCTTTGAGCAAAGCCATTAAAAAAACGGCGGGCCTCACACATTTTTTAAAAGGTTGGTTCGATGGAGAAAAGGCAACCCCATTGGATGCACAGGAAAGTTACCGGCTTAGCTCTTTTGCCCTGGCAAACTGCCTGATTATGATCGACGAAAATATTAGCGAATGGAATGTTGGTGAAATGGTGGAAGTTCATTTAATAACTATTTAATACACACTATGCCGGAAAGCATTTACATTTTCTACATCCTGTTATTTATTGTTGCATTTTTATACGCTTCTGTTGGTCACGGTGGCGCCAGCGGGTACCTTGCATTGATGGCATTGTTTGCCGTTTCGCCAGATGTGATGAAGCCGACTGCACTCATGCTGAACCTGTTTGTATCACTTACATCTTTTATACAATTTTACAGGGGTAAACATTTTTTGTGGAAGATATTTTTACCGCTGGCCATTGCTTCCATGCCGATGGCTTTTATTGGCGGCATGATTAAACTGGATGGAGATATTTATAAAAAAGTATTGGGTATCTTTTTACTTTTTGCTGTTGCAAGATTTTTATTTTTTGCCAATACACCATCAGACCAATTAAAGAAATCGAATCTTTATGTTTCATTATTAATTGGTGGGCTTATTGGTTTTGTATCAGGTTTAATAGGTATTGGTGGTGGCATTATTTTATCGCCTATTATTTTATTATTAAAATGGACCGATCAAAAGCAAACGGCCGCTATCAGTGCATTGTTTATTTTTGTGAACTCAGCAGCAGGCCTTGCCGGGCAGTTTAAAAATGGCATTCATTTCACCGATAACATGGTTTGGTACGTGGTGATTGCATTTGTTGGTGGATTGCTGGGCGCCTACTTTGGTGCATTGCGTTTTAAACAAACCATTCTAAAAAATGTCTTGGCAGTCGTATTGTTAATGGCAGCTTTTAAATTATTATTCACCCATGCCTAAAAAGAAATGAAAGTAACTATTTTATTTTTTGGACAATTGACAGATGCAACCGGTACGAACAATCTTGTGCTGGAAGACATCAATGATACTGCTATGTTGATTCAACAATTGCACACTACCTACCCTGCATTGATAACAAAGAAATACCTGATTGCGGTTGACTCGGCAGTTGCGGAAGCAACTACCTTGCTTACAGATAATTGTACAGTTGCCTTATTACCTCCTTTTTCGGGTGGATAAAAAATGGATACAAATCATTTATACGAAAGATACCAGCGCCAGCTTATTTTAAACAATTTTGGCGAAACCGGCCAGCTTAAATTACTAGCTGCAAAAGTGCTGGTGATTGGTGCCGGCGGACTTGGATGTCCTGCATTGCAATATCTTGCAGCGGCTGGTGTGGGCACCATTGGTATTGTAGATCATGATATTGTTTCATTAAGTAACCTGCATCGCCAGGTGTTGTACATGACTGCCGATATTGGTGCATCAAAAGCATTAAAAGCAAAAGCAGTTTTAGAACAATTAAATGATGGCATAACTGTAATGGCCTACAACGAAAGACTTACAACTACAAACGCCCTTTCAATTTTTTCTGCATACGATATCATTGTAGATGGCACTGATAATTTTGCCACCCGTTACCTGGTAAATGATGCCTGTGTGCTACTGGGCAAAACTTTGGTGTATGGAGCAGTATCGCAATTTGAAGGACAGGTTGCTGTGTTTAACTGCCAACACAAAGGCACGCTACAAACTGCGAATTACCGTGACCTGTTTCCACAGCCTCCGAAAGACGATGAAGTATTGAGTTGCGCAGAAGCAGGCGTGCTGGGCGTTTTACCAGGTATCATCGGCACTATGCAGGCCAGTGAAACCATCAAGCTCATTACCGGAATTGGTAATCCATTGATCAATTCCCTGCTAACTTTTAATGCACTCAACAACCAGTTTTATCAATTGGCTATTAAGGCGCATGAGGGAACCCGTGCATTAATCCCTGCGGATGAAACCGCATTTTTGCAAATGGACTATGAATGGCTTTGTGCTGCTACCTTCAATCAACCGGAAATAACCACTCACGATTTTGATAGGTTGTGTGCAGAAAAAAATGTAACCATCATTGATGTGAGAGAACCAACTGAATTACCGCGTCCAAATGAGTTCAACTATTTAAATGTTCCGCTGGGTGAAATTGTCAACAAAAATATTCCTGTCATTGATACAGAAAATATTGTAGTATTTTGCCAGACAGGCAAAAGGAGTGCCCAGGCTGCCCAATTGCTTTTTAATGCATTTGGTACATCAAAGAAAATTTATAGTTTGCAAGGTGGCATTGTAAACTGGATAAGAAACAAACAACAACTACAAAAATGAGTGAGCGAAAAATAAAAAATATTTTTGTACAGGGCCCGATTGCTTCATCATTTATTGGTGACAGCATTCAAAAACACGGCACCAAAATCGAAATAGGCGGACACAGTATTTTTCTTGGCCAGGTACGTGCCGATGTGATTGATGGTAAAAATGTTACCGCCATAGAATACACTTGTTTCGAAGAAATGGCATTGCAAAAAATGCATGAAATACGGGAAGCAATTTTTGAAAAATATCCGCTAACCTGTATGCATGTTTATCATAGTCTTGGCAAAATTACTGCAGGCGATATTTGCCTGTTTGTGTTTACATCAGCACCCCACAGAAAAGCGGCTATTGATGCCTGTGAGGAAACGGTTGAAAGGTTAAAAGCCGAATTGCCGGTTTGGGGAAAAGAAATATTTGACAACGAAACCTATCAATGGAAGGAGAATAAATAAGCATGGTTAACATCACAAATAAATCAAATAGTCTTCGCCAGGCTATTGCTACGGCCATCGTTACGGTATCATTACCCGCCACCATTGAAGCCATTCAAAACAGGAAAGTACCAAAAGGAGATGTGTTTGAATTTTCAAGAGCTGCAGGTTTGCTGGCTGTAAAAAAAACCAGTGATGTAATTCCAGACTGCCATCCCCTGCCGGTTGAGTACACAGCTATTACGCATGCTATAGATGGATTAACCATCAAAATAAGTGTAGAAGTACATACCATTTATAAAACAGGCGTAGAGGTAGAAGCCATGCATGGCGCGGCAATTACGGCATTAACCATGTACGATATGCTGAAGCCACTTGACAAAGGCGTTGAAATATCCAGCATAAAACTGGAATCAAAAAAAGGTGGTAAAACAGATTATAGAAATGCCGGCAAAGAAAGCCTGCGGTGTGCAGTAATTGTTTGTTCGGATAGCGTTTCCGCCGGTACCAAATCTGACAGTTCGGGAAAAAAAATCATTGAAAAACTGGAAGCCATTCATCTTTCTGCAGAAGTGTATGAAATTATTCCGGACGATTTTGCAACCATACAGGAACGGGCCACCACATTAAGCGCCGATGGTTTTAACCTTATTTTATTTACCGGCGGCACTGGCCTTTCACCACGTGACACTACACCCGAAGCCATTACGCCATTGCTTGACAGGGAAATTCCTGGCATCATGGAAGCGGCCCGAAGTTATGGCCAGCAAAGAATGCCTTATGCCATGCTATCGAGAGGGGTTGCAGGTTTTATTAAAAATACATTGGTGCTAACCTTGCCGGGATCTACCCGTGGTGTGGAAGAAACGATGGATGCTTTGTTCCCTTATTTGCTACATATTTTTAAAGTGGCAGAGGGCATGCGGCATGAGTAAAGTAGCCCCAAACCCCTGAAGGGCAATGTCATTTAGTTAAGTGTTTTATGTTCCATAGGAACATTTGGTGGGTAGTAGGGATAAAGTCGGATTGTATTTGCGTGCCGTAGGTACGCATGATGATAATTTGCGTTACACCAGCCGTTCCTAAGGAACGTTTGTCGTTCTCATTACATATTTTCCTACTCACCAAATGTTCAAATGCGACATGGTTGTGTTAACTAAATGACATTGCCCTGAAGGGGCTTAAATGCACTGCATACTGTTGGCGTAATTCTTTTTTATTACCTGGAGACTTTTAGAAATCATTTTTTGTTCCCCAACATTGGTATTTCATAGCATCTTCATTGGCGTCGCACTGTTCTTATTCAGATTTTCATGGCATCATTTTCTACCATAATTTCCTACAGAATTACTTTTAAACTGCCTCTCAAATATCTATTCAAAATTTACAGTTACCCTTAATGCTTTTAACCCGCTTACGCCTTGCAATTCTTTCAGGTCGAGGTGTTCAATTTCACCGGTTAAAATATTATTTTCTCTCAGCTTGCGAAAGTATCCTTCGTACTCAATGGCATCTTTTTCATTGTAATAAACCAATGCAATTTTTCCTACCTGTGTTAATCGTTCATCACTGTTGCGCAAGTGAACTTTATCAATTCTTTTTTTAATAATGTGGTAGCGGATATTGTAGGCACCCTCCACATCAAAGCGGCGTTCATCATTTCTAAAACTAATATCGATCGATCGGGAATGTGCAAACATTAATTGTGTGGTATGCAGTTCATATTCAAGTTGTGGCAATAAAGCATGGGTCAACTTGCTGATGGCAGCCATTGATTGTACCTGCATCAGCCGCAGGTTTTTAACGAAAGAAATATTAAAAGGAATCTTTGGAGCGATGGACTGCCCGATATAAATATCATACTCTACTCCATCCGTTCTAATTTTTTCAAAATAACAGGGATAAATATTTTGCAACTCCACCTTAAACAAATCAAAATAATGACCGATGGCGTTGTTGATCATTTGTATGGAAGACTCCAGCCTGCGTCTTTCAAGGAAAGCAAGGCCCTGTTCTTCATCGATTGCCTTGCTGTATTCACGTATCAATATATCCACATTCCCGTTTTCATTTTGCTCGTATTTTTTCAGGTAATTATTCACTTCAAATTGTAAGAAATCATTCAATATCAATTCCTGTTCTATCGTGATGAAATCAGACAACTGGTATAGCCAATAATCGCAACTGGTTAAAAAACTTTGAATGGCATCTTCAAAATGATTTTCGATGGACAAAAATATTTCTCTCAATCCATTTAACTGCACCAGCAAATCTTTTCTCAAAGCCTTGTTTCTTTCAATGGTTGAATTGCGGATATCAATGGCCCCGTACAAAGGATACACATTAGTGAATGAAATATTTTCAACAGGCATCATTTTCTTTTCAATAAAATTATTCCTGAAATAATGCCAGGCCACTTCATTAAATTTCCACTCTACAGAAGGTTGCAATGTGGTAAACTTATCTTTGATAATTTCTTCAATGGTATGGTTTACTTTTTCAATAGAATGTTGTAATAACTGTGAGATGGAAGGCAATACGGGCCCTAAGCGGTTGCGTAAAAACTGTTCGCTTAATATTTCAGTACCCAAAGTGCTTAGCTCAAAAAGTCCTACCAACTGCTGCTGGTTATAAACCGGAATAAAACAATAAAATTGAATACCTGCAGTGGTTAATGCATTGCTGATAATATCGGGCAGCACAGGATTGGCAACTCCCGGTAGAAAGACAACGGGCCTGGGATCCGGTAAATAATCACTGATAAAATGATTGAATACATTTTTTGGAACGCCCTGCTCAAAACAGGTTGTAACCAAAATGCTCAATGAAAAATTTTCGTACAATAAACCCGGCCTGTTATTGATGGTGAAAATGGGTGTAATACCAAAATCGTACGTATTATTTTGAATGATTGTTTTTAATAGAATTTTAATGTGATTGAAAACATCATAACCGTTCGTTTTATTGATACCCGAAACAGATATTCCAATTTGCTCAATGGCATGATGAGGCGTAACCTCCGTTAATGTAACAATTGAAAAACCAGTAGCTACGAAATCGCACACAGGTATTTTTTGTTCTAGTTTTTTATAACCATCGCTACAGGAAAGGCAGTTATCTATTTCCGTTTTACCCATATCCAATGCAGACCTGCGTGGCTTTATCTCCACAAAACGTTTATCAATATTAACCCGAAAATATTGATACAAACCAGTTTTATCATTTATAAAACCATGAATCCATTCTTTACTTTTATCTACCCGGTACTCATACACTTGCTGCAGTATCATCTGGTAAAGCAATTCCTTTTGCAAGGTCAATGACTCTTCGGGGCTAATGAACGATTCGCCAACGTAAACCTTTGAGTTGGGCTCCATCATGTTATAGAGTGCATTGCTGCCATAAAATATTTCAGGCGTCATGGCATTTGAAATTCCCCAGAAAGATTCATTTTCATCTTCAATTCCCCGAATTAGCAAACCAGACACTACTTCCATTACAGCATCATACTTATGCATTTCTTCAATCAAAACATTGCCTTGCAGTTCAGGATATTTAAGTATTGCAGTCAACACTTCTTTATATTGCTGCAAGCGTACTCCTTTGTAAATGGAAATTTTATCCTGGAGAAAACTGGTAAATTTCTTAAACGAAACATACGACTCCAGCCAGGCTTCCCTGCGAATATGAGGATCAACTATGAGTATATTGTTTTGCATAATCGTACAATAAAATGTAAACCCTTAAAAGTTTTATGTTAACAATAAGCAATGATCCATTACTTATTTTCAATTATGATTAAAATCTAAAACCCATTGTAAAATATGGATACCAGCCTTCTTTTGATTTTCCGGCAACCAATTGCAACATCAAAAGCTGGGCTGGTGCAAAATAAATTCCGCCGCCTGTTCCCTGGTGCCAGGTAGTGCTTTTATATCCCTTTTCCCAAACTTTACCAACATCATAAAAACCAATTAATCCAAGTTGTCCAGGCGCAATATAGGAAGAGATATTGGCAACCTTTATACGCACTTCAAAGTTGTTGTACATACTATGTTCGCCTGCAAAACGAAATTGACTATAGCCCAGTAAATTGGCATGTCCGCCAATAAATAAAGATTGATAAAAGGCTGTTTTACCAAATGTATATCCGCCGCCCAACCGGTTGGCAATAACAAAATTACTTTTTCTATCAATGGGTTTATATAGTGCCAGTTCGGCGGTTGTTTGTACAAAAGATTTTGAATATTTATTTAACCCCGAAAACCCCTTTACCTGGAAATTAAACAAGGTGCCTGCTGTTGGTAATATTAAACTATTTCTGCTATCGTGTACATAGCCGAACAACAAACCTGCATGTGCTTTATCATCGGCAAGGGTGGCACTATCGTACGAATGCAATTGCGTGGTACTATTCATAAAGCGGTTCATATTCGCGGCGGGGTCGTAGTGGTAATATTGAATGGCTGGCCCAATCGTTACGCTATTTCTTATGCCGCTTTGCCAGCGAAATGCAGGTTCTGCCTGCAGTATGGTAAAGGCTGCTTTGTAAAACCTTTTATAGTTCCCTGTTTTATTAAATACCGTTTCATTGCCCCGCCCAAAAAAGTTTTGTGTATTGTCCGGCGCATAAATATTTGCGTTTAATAAAAAGTCGGCATTGCCAATTGCTTTCAGCCATTCTGCATTATAATTTATCCGGTATGCATTGGTGAAAAATGAGTGCGCTACAAAAATTCTTTGCGTACTTGCATAAGGTGTTTTGCGAAAACCCTGCTGTATAAATTTTACTCCGGCACCCAATATAAATCCATCATCTACATTGTACCCGGCTGTAAACAGCGGTATGGTTTTATTATACCGATCTGTAACCAGGAAAGCTGTGTTTGCCTGTTTGCCCGACAAGTGAAGATGTGCTTTATTATAATCACCCGAAAATTCGCCGTTTGTTAACCCATCATAAATATGCACTTTGTGCAAATATTTCGGTGGCCCGCTGAGCAAATATTTTTTAGTGGAACTACCATCACCAACAATCCTGAGTTTAATATTTGATGCCTTGTTATTTACTACAACACTATCATCCCCGGCATTTAAATATAAACGCAATTCTTTTGTAACTGCAGGGTCCAGTAACCTGTAAAAAACCAACTTTCCTTTTTCCCCCTCTTTATTTAATTTGTAAATAGCTACACTTAATTTTTTATCGGTGGTATCCTCAATCATTACCAGTTCATTTTTATCTGAAATAGTTACATCGATGTTTTTATTTAGAAAACGAAAGTACCGGGATGATTTATGAAGCAACTCCATTCTCCTGTCTTTTAATTGCTGCGCTAATTGCGCATGTGTTTGTTCGTAAACCGGCGAAGGAATTTTTTTGAGTGCCTCTTCAATTAATGTGTCCGTTAGTTTATCTACCACCTTGCCGGTGATATCGTCCCATTCACTGGCCGATAACTGGTTGGTAAAAAGCCCATCAATAAATCTTGCATTGAAAGAAAAAGTATTGATGTTTACGATTTTACTTCCAAAGCCCTGCAACTTTGGCTGCAGCCATGGCAATGCAAAAATACCGGGAAACAACCCGCGGTTAATATAGAAAACCTGGTCACGATCCCGGGGCACGGGCCTGTATAATTTATTTTTCTTTTTATCTACATCAACCCATCGCCACTGGTCGCCATGCCTGTCCCAATCACCAATAAATATATCCAGCATTCTTGCGGTTAAATAGGCGTGCTGATCCATGGCGTTGTCATTATCCGCCCTTAACTCTTCCATCATTTTTGAGGTGGATATGGACTTGCCAGCCGGCTCACGCTGTTCAAACAAGTTGACTGTTTTAGCAAATGTTTTATTATAGTTACCTAACTTTTTATCCGGCGCTACATACACTACTAAAGGGCTGGTATGATACACATCCAGCATATCTGCAAACACCGGCACAACCATCGGGGCATAGGGAAAAGCTGCTGTTACATTATCCTTCAAAATTTGTGCTGCAAAAGTTTTTACCAACGGCTTAGGCAGCAGCAGATCGGGATATTTATCTACACTTCTTATCACCCATTCTTTTTGATTTGCATCCTGCAACCGCAATGACCTTGTTTGAAAACCACCACCCCTTTCTGTAGCTGTTAGTCCTAAAGATGAAATATGCAGCACCGGCAGTTTTACTTCAGTTGCCCAAACCTTTCTATAATTTTCTCCAAAAAGTTTACGATGTACATTACTTACCGAGTCGTAGTTACCGGGCAAGGTTGTAACGATACTGTCGCCGGTTGATGTTGTTTCTGTTGGTTCAATTATGTTAGCTGCAGGTGTAAACTTTTTATAATACACAAATGTTTGCTGCATGGTATCGTTGTGGTAACTATAAAATGTAATGCGTACCGTATTGTCTAACATTACATCCGCTTTTACATACCCATTTTCACTTTGTGCAAACAAACTTCCTTTGCCTTTTTTTACCGGTGTGTGTTTACTGCCGGAGCCGCTTACCACCTGTAGCAACGGGCCTTGAATCAATTGCAGTGCATGCTCGTGCCCGGCAACATGTATTACATTGGGATGTTGCTGCAGAACCTGCTCAATGCTTTCTTTCATGTCTTTGTACAACATGTTTTTTACATCTTCGGCCGGGGGAAATGTTTTACGCAATAATGGATACAGCGAACCTATTACAGGCATGGGTATGTAGAGATTTTTGTTAAGATCGGTGAAAGGGAAAATATGTTCTTTTAATGAGTAGTAGCCACCATGTGACCCATAAGTTACAAATGGATGATGACTGGCAAAAACCAGGATTTTATTTTTATTTCGTTCAACAATGTCAGCCAGTTTTTCCAATACATCCGACCTTGACTTACATTCACATTCGGATGTTTCTGTGTGCTTGTTGAAAGGATACAACCACCATTCCGAATCAATTGCAACCAATACAATATCATCTGAAATATTAACTTCATAAGGGCCGGGGCAGGCATCTTTCGGTATCATTTGCAACAGGGAATCCTGTTGTTGTATTACAAACTGATTTGCACGCATTATTTTCTCATATCCCTTTACACCGCTGTGATCCCAATCATGATTACCCGGTACAAAAAACACGGGAATACCCGCAGTTCTGAAAGGCTGGTATTGGCTGCGAAAAATGTCGATGGTATGTTTGGTTGCGTCATCCGCATTTAATCCCATGCCGCTCGAATAAATATTATCGCCCAGGTACACCACGATACTTTTGCCGGGACTTGCATTTTTTACAGCAGCAGCAATTACACTTTGTTGCGCCGGATTTATTTCGCCGGCATCTCCAATTAATAGTATGCTGTATTTTATGCTGTCCTGTGCTTGTGCGCCCAACGAACAAAAACAAAATAACATGATTGTTATTAACGTGTACCTGGTTTTCACGATCCCTGTTTTTTTGGTTTAAAAATTTTTTTACTTATCCAGTGGCTAAGCAAACTACTACCGGCACCCACAACGGCCCCGGCAAGCACATCGGTAGGATAGTGTTTTCCCAAATACATTCTTGAATATCCAACACTTCCGGCCCAGAGATATGCCGGCACTACCACATACCATTTTTTATATTGTATTGCAAAAGAGGTAGCTGTTGCAAATGCAAGTGAAGTGTGCCCCGATGGAAATGATTGTCCCTTTGATGTAGTTAAAACAAATACATCATTGGGATATTTATCCGAGGGCCTTGTTCGGTTAAAGGCCGCCTTCATGCCTGTAGTAACAACGATATTTATTCCTATGCCCATCAATGTTTCCACTGCATTCTTTTGAACTTTTTCGTCATGCGTAAGCAAGCCATACGCAAGCTCTCCAAAGGTGGCCGTACCGGTAACAAGGATATAAGATTTACTAACTGTTTTCCAGTAGCCGGATTGAGGGTATTGCGGGTTGATTGATTTTAAAATATCAATATCCAGGTTCTGACTACTAACGTTGAAAACCAACAATTGAAATAAAATAAGGCAAGCGGTAAATTGGACCTTCTTTAAAATCATCTCGTCAATTTTTATTTTTTGATAAAGTAAATTTTAATATTGTCGCACTTTCCAGTATTCCCCTTTCGTTTGATATATACAATGAATGCGCCTTGTCAAAGGCAATGCCTTCCGGTTGTGTAAACAGCCTGGCATCGAGCTTAATGGCTTCCTTAATTTTCCACTGTTCATCTGTTATTACCAGTAATTTATTCACCGAAGAAAGCAAATACCATTCTTTTGTAAATTGATTAAATGCTAACGCAGATGGTTTGAAATCAATTTTCTTTTCATTCAATAATTCAGCAATGTCCCCGGTGTTTATATGGAAAGTTTTTTCTACCGAAGCAAGTTCAGCGCTCCCTGTTTTTAACATATAACCACTGATGCTTTTTGTAGCATCGTCATCTTTACAGGCCTTACATAAAATATACAGGTAGTCGTTTACTCCATCTGCGTACATTGTTTCATATTCGCCTTTGGGTAACAGGTCTTTAAACTCCTGCACATTTTCTTCATCGTTGGCGTAAATGTTTTTTAGTGGAAAAGAAAATATTTTGCCATCACTTCTTAACATGTAAACGATGCCTTTATTAATTGCGATGTCTTCATAATCGCCTCTTTTTCCAAACTTGATATTTTTTACTTCAATATTGGCAGGCGAAAAATAAAACAGCCTGCCATCTTCATCCTGTTCTGCGTAAATCGTATCGGGGTTTCCATTATTAAATGCGATGCCTGAAATTTCATTTAAATCAGCCGGCATTTTCATTACTTCCGGAGCATTCAAATCATAAGCAGTTGGCCCATTCATTTTTTTGCTTTGCGTGCAGGTACTTAAGAAAAGGAAAAATATGGTTGGGAAAAACTTCAACATTGTAATAATTTTTTTCAACTTAAATTAAATCCTGATCAATAAAAATTCCTCGTCCACTTTATCTATTTATCTCTATGCCTCTTCGCTTAACAACTGGTAAATTTTTTCCTGCGATCTTATTTTCTCAAGATCGTTTTGAATGGGGGCATTTTTTAAGTCGGGGCTAATTGATACTGCCTGTACATTATCCGCCAACTGCAATGCTATTATTTTATTAAGCTGCCTTTTTATGCCTTCATCATATACCGGGAAACATACTTCTATTCTGCCATAAATATTTCTGTTCATCCAGTCTGCCGATCCTAAAAAAATCTGTTCGTTGTTATTGTTGTTAAAAATGAAAACCCTTCCATGCTCAAGGTATCGATCCACCATTCTTGTTACCTGTATGTTTTCACTCACACCGGGCTGACCAGGTTTTAAACAACAAATACTTCTAACAATTAATTTTACCTGCACGCCAGCCTGCGATGCTTCATACAATTTACTGATGAGTTTTTTTTCTTCGAGGTTGTTTAACTTGATGGTGATTCCTGCAGAAAGTCCTTTGCCTGCATTCACAATTTCCCGGTCTATTAAATTTAAAAATTTTTGCTGCAGATTAAACTGTGCTATCAATAAATGATTAAATATTGTTTCGTCATTGCTTACCGGCCTTCTTTTTTGTTCAAGAAAAATGAACAACATTTCCAGTTCCAACAATATATCATGATGCGCTGTTAACAGGATATGATCTGTATAAAATCTTGCCGTGCCTTCATTTAAATTTCCGGTCGACAATAAACCAAGGTAATGCATTCGCCCCTGTTGTTTTCTTTTTACAAGTGCCACTTTTGCATGCACTTTTAAATTAGGAATACTATAAATTATTTTTACCCCGGCGGCCTTCATTTTCTTGGCCCAGCGAATATTATTTTCTTCATCAAACCTGGCTTTTAATTCCACAAACACTACTACCTTTTTTCCATTGACGGCTGCAGTAATTAATGCATTGGCAATTTTTGAATCGCCTGCTATGCGATATAAGGTTACAAATATTTCTTCCACATTGGCATCTATCGCTGCCTCATTAAAAAACCGTAAAATAGCATTGTACGATTGATAGGGTGTATGAACGATGTAATCTTTTTTTGCAATTGCATCCAAAACTGAATTGCCCTCTACAAAGTGATTTTGTATAACCGGCCATGACGGGTATTCAAACAATGAATTACGAATTGGGATGACCGAAAAATCCCGGAGGTTATGGTGTTTGCCGCCGGCTACAATGTTTGCATCGAATAATTGCAGCGCATTCATCAGCCAGTACAATGTGCGTAAAGGAATACCCTGTTCATACAAAAAACGACTGGCAAAACCTTTATCACGGGAAGCCACTTTTGATTCAATTTTTTCGGCTAAATCGCCGGCAAATTCATCTTCAAGATCCAGTGCCGCATCCCTAGTAATTTTTATATTGAAGACACCTTTTATTTTCTTACCAGGAAAGATCGCAGGCAGGAACTGCTTTATAATATCTTCGATAAACACAATGTACTGCACGTCGTTTTTAAAAATGGTAAAAAACCTCGATAATTTATCCGAAGGAACTGTTACCAGTATTACGGATTCATTACCGTCCACATCCTCCGTAATTACTGCCTGGTACAATTTATTATTCTCAGAAAAAAAATCCTTCGGTTTTCCTGATAGATTTATTATTTGTAAAAATGCCGCTATGGATGAATAAAAATAATCGGCTATTTCAACCTGTATGACGGCCGGAATTGCCTCGCTATTTATTAGATGAATATTATTGGATAAAAGTGCAGGTGAAATTTCTTCCCCCAATATTTTTCCAAAATATTCCTGCTGGTCACTTATTGCTTTTAGGGCATTTTTGTAGGCGGTTTCATCTGCATTGCTACTGATACTACCTGCCATTAGTGCAGGCATGCGTACCCGGTAAAACTCATCGAGGTTAGAAGAAAAAATAGATAGAAACCTGATGCGTTCAACCAATGGAACAACGGAACTACCAGCCTCTTGTAATACTCTTTCATTAAAGGAAAGCCAGCTTAAGTCGCGGTTGAAAAATTGAACATCCATAAACCTGTTTTATGCAAAAAAAATGGTAGCTATTGCAAAAGCTATAATCGATATAATAAGTGTGTACATAAAAATGGTATAGGAAATGCGCAACAGCTTATACTTATGTCCAAGCACTTTTCCCTGCGAATGTATGTCCCTGATTAAGCTGCCGTATAGAAACTCCCGATCGGCCATTACCTTTTGCATGCCTTCGTAATAATCGCTAAAATCCATTTTATAAAAGTTGCCAAAGAATAAAAGATTGGCCGACTTATTATCAACCTGTGCTTTGCTAAATGTTCCATCCGGTATTTTTGGCCTGGTTGCCAGCACTGCAAATATGGTGGCTGCCATACTTCCGGAAATTAAGATCAATGTTGGAATGATAATATTGTGTGTTGCATCCATCCTCCTCACCACAAGGCCAATTATTACAGAGATAATGATGGAGTTTACGGAGATCATAATGTGGGCTTTATTATCCGACATATCACTCAATCGCTGGTGATTGGTAGATGCAACCCTAAACATGGTTTCCACCCCTTTATCCGGCCGCTCCATATCCTTTTCCTTTTTCTTCTTTTTTTTCTCCGTAACTATTTCTGCAACTTCTGCAACAGGTGTAGATACAGGCTGCTCTTTTTTTGTTTCAAGATTTTCCTGTTTTTTTATGAGCTTCTCCAAATTTTCCTGCTTTTGGGTGTTTAGTAGAAGCTTTGTATAATCAGTGTGGTAATGATGAGACCGAAAAAGATCAATACTTCCCTGCCGCCATTCTTCCTTGCTGATAGATTTGTTGCTGCATTGCTCGCATTCCTTTCGCATTAGTTTACTTCTTTCAAAAAACTCATCAGTGCCAAAATGGAACAGGTCTGCATCACAAACAATTTGCTCCAGCAATGTAGCCGGTGTTTGCGGAACCCGGGTTGCTAAAATGCATCCTCTCACTTTTTCGATTGTGTCAGCATCAACATCCAATTCCAATAAATAAGCTGCAGCCATGTCGGCCCCTTTTATTTCATGATGCGATGGATCATTACCAAAATAGCCCATGTCGTGAAACCAAGCCGCAGTACACACGATAAAAAAATCCTGGTCGTTCAACTGGTAATGATTCCCGATTTGTATGGCCGCTTTTAATACGCCCTCTGTATGCACAATGTCGTGATACAACAGTTGGCTATTTTGCCTGCTTTTAAAATACGAAAGCGAATATTGTTTAACCTGTTCTGAAAGTGAATGGTAGTCCATGAATGATGCGGTTATAATTTGTAACAAAGATTAAATGCCTGCCTGTTTGCCATTGAAAAAGTAAAATACAAACAAAAACCACATTAATTTTCCGAAATGTGAAAATACGTTTCCGATTAATGATGCCAGGCACAATAGCAGTAACACCAGGGATGAATAAATTCCTGATTTTTTACAAAGTTCGCAGATTTGTAACCTCAACTGTTGTACAAATAATAACTTTTGATGTATGTATAGGTCAGTTTACAAGTGTAGTTGCAACCTTAGTTGATACATTGCAAATTGCCGGTTTACAAGGCAAATTAAAAATCTGCTTTTTTATAAATACTCGTAGCAATATGACCACCAAAACCAAATGTGTTACTCATGGCATAGTTCACCGTTTTGTTAACTGCCGTGCCCAGTGTTAAGTTATACTTGCCTGCAAATTCAGGCTCTACTTCAGTTGTATTAATGGTAGGCGGTACGATATTTTCACGCAGGGCCTGGATGCAGGCAATGGCTTCCACCGCTCCTGCAGCTCCCAACAAATGCCCGGTCATGGATTTTGTACCGCTTATGTGGAGGCTTTTATTTTCTCCGAAAATTCTTTCCACTGCCTTTAATTCACTGATATCACCCATGTGTGTGGACGTAGCATGTACATTCAGGTAATCAATATCCGATGGTTGTATGCCTGCTTCATCCAATGCTTCCAGCATACCAAGATAAGCGCCCTCGCCCTGCGGATGTGTACCGGTTAAATGGTAAGCATCCCCGGTCATTCCACCACCTGCAATTTCGGCAAGTATGGGTGCGTTTCTTTTGATGGCATGCTCATAACTTTCCAATATCAATGCACCTGCACCTTCCGCCATTACAAAACCATCCCGGCTAATATCAAAAGGCCGGGAAGCCGTGGCAGGCGAATCGTTCCTGGTAGAGAGTGCCCTTGCAGCATTAAAACCACCCATGGCTGTTTCATTAACCGGTGCTTCTGAGCCACCGGTAATGATCATATCGGCCTTGCCCCACCTGATGTGATTGAATGATTCAATGATGGCAGTATTTGAAGTGGCACATGCTGAAACGGTTGTAAAGTTTACACCACGCAATCCATATTTAATGGATATAACACCCGATGCAATGTCAACAATCATTTTTGGAATAAAGAATGGATTAAAGTGTGGCGTGCCATCGCCTTTGGCAAATTCCATTACCTGGTCCTGGAAGGTTTGAATACCCCCATTGCCGCTGCCCCAAATAACACCGATACGATTTTTATTGAGCTGATCAAAATTTACCTCAGCATGTTTTAACGCTTCTTCCACAGATACCAATGCATATTGCGTGTAGGGATCGTATCGCCTTGCTTCACTTTTTTCTATAAAATTATGTGGATCGAAATTTTTTAATTCGCATGCAAATTTTGTCTTGAATTTGCTGGCATCAAATTTTG
The DNA here is from genome assembly GCA_046590675.1 of Ferruginibacter sp. Classification (GTDB taxonomy): domain Bacteria; phylum Bacteroidota; class Bacteroidia; order Chitinophagales; family Chitinophagaceae; genus Ferruginibacter. The sequence goes on from JBKJUP010000044.1 coordinate 59,819, forward strand.
TGATGGGTGCCGCACCACTAACGCCATTCTTCAACGAATTCCAAAATTCATTTACATTATTACCGATCGGAGTTAAGGCACCTATGCCTGTTACCACCACCCTTTTTAATACGATTGTTTTTTCCATAAAAAAATATTGAACCCGGTTAGTATTTGTTTAAAAATTTGATCGAATTTATTTTTCTGTTAAGCTGCCGGGCAACCTAAAATATTTACCGGTTGGCAAAGATGACACTTATTTACAATTGTTTGATATTAATCGCCAATAATTGAAATGCCCGTCTTTAATAACTAATGTCCTTATCAATTTAAGAAGCACCGGGTTAACGGACGACTTATTCAAAAAATAAATAAAAAATATAAAAAATATATTATTACTTTTCTACTTCAAAATGGGCCTAAGTTCAACCTTAATCCTATCTAATGGAAAGCTTCATTCCGCTGTAATAACTTTAGCACGTTTCCTATTCCTTAAACTTTTTTTAAACAAGTTTCTTACCTAAAGTCTGAGATGTGATAGGCGTACACCTACACAAGAAAAAAGTTGCCTTTAAACCTTTTAAATAAAAATTATGAAAAAGATTATGATGGTTATTTGTTTTCTGTCAGTTGTATTCGCTGTTTTTGCTCAGGACTCTTCTTTTGTAAAAGCGCCCACTAAAGAAGACTACCTTAAGGCAAGCAGGCAGCAACGAATAGGAGCGATTGTCCTATTTCCTGCGGGCGGAGTAATGCTGGCATCAGGTGTCATTATTTTATTAGATAACAGCTTATCAAACATTTTCGGGGGTGAACAAACCCACAAAAATGAGGGTTTGGGAGCAGTTCTTACAGTTGTAGGAACGGGGGCATTAGTGGCTGGTATTGTTTCAGCAGTGTCTTCACATAAGAACAAGCTAAGGGCATTGGCAATGTCTGCAAGTAATCAACCTGTTTATCTCTATCCAAAAAACATGGCTTATGCCGGATTAATTCCTGGAGTTACTTTAGGATTTAAACTGCCCAATCATCACAGGTATTAAATTACTTTACTTTTATAAAACAACAATCCATCTTACCATTGAGATAAGATGGATTGTTGTGTTTGTATAAATACGATTATACTTGTTAATAGCCCTGGTTTTGCGTTAGATTTAAATTCACTCTTATTTCCCTGTCTGGTATAGGGTAAATAAGTTTCGGCGAATTCCAGGGAAGTGTACCAACGTTAATTTGTAAACGTTGGTCATCATGGAGTGTAAAACCTTCAAATGCCAATTCCAGTTTTCTTTCCTTTAAAATTGCCGCAAGTGTAACCACCGTAAGTGGAGTTAATTTTGCCCTGGCACGAATTCTATTTACATCACTTAAAGGAGTGGCACCCACCGGTGCTGCCGGTGATAACCTAAAGTTGGCTTCAGCTCTTACCAGGTACATTTCCGCCAGGCGAATTATCCGCACATTGCCGTAAGTATTTTCAAACTTGCCTGCATAAGTAGAACCGCCATCAACGTAAAACAAGTTTAACCTGTCATCACCCGACTCATATAAAGAAAGATGTGAGGAATTGATATTAATATCTCCCCGGCTGTTGCTTGAATAAAAAGTATTAAAATTATTGATACCCTGGGTAGCATTCACCTGGATGGCAAAAACATCTTCTGTTGTATTTGGAATGGGTGTTGGTCCATTGGGACTATATGGAAACGCATCTGCATAGTTTGTTTTTAGCGAATAATTGCCGGATGCAATTACCCTATTAGCTGCATTAGCTGCATTGGCATAATCACCTTTTTGAAGATACACACGGGCAAGCATAGCCGCTGCAGAACCTTTTGTTGCAAAGAAGCCGTTTGATGAAGGCAGTTTTGCTTCTGCAGTTGTAAGATCCATTATTACCTGGCTATACACTTCTTCAACTGTATTTCTTGCTTTTTGATCTGCATCGGTGATGCCTCTTGTAGGTGTTAAAATCAGTGGCACACCGGCATTGGTTGCTGGTGCTCCATCATTCCATGCTTTAGCATAAGTACGCACAAGGTCAAAATAAGCAGCACCTCTTATAAATTTGGCTTCACCCTCTACCCTGTCTTTTTGATTGGTTGCAACTACATCAATGGCACTCAAAACATTGTTCACATCATTGATTGCCTTATAACCGTTTAACCAGGTATCTCTAACAAAACCGTTGTCAACAGGAATTGATTTGTTGTTGATTTGTGTAAGGCCCTGGTAAGTACCCGACCATGAAATTTCATTTACATCCGCCAGCAATTCCGCTGCTACAAAAATGGTGGCGCCGTAAAAGTCGCTGTTGCCCAAATCGTGGTAGGAACCAACCAATGCTACCTGCACGTCTGCGCTGGTATTTAATGCACTTGATTCATCAATACTTTGAGTAGGTTTGGTATCCAGTTTTTTGCAACTGTTACCCCATACCAGCAAGGATAAAAGTGCTATAGATAATATATTATTTTTCATTACTATTTTTTTTGATGATAGAAAATTACAACCCGATATTTATTCCAAATACAATTGTTTTTAGCTGGGGAGCTGAGTAAAAATCAACACCCTGGTTAATATTGCTGGCCTGGTAATCGGCATTTACTTCAGGATCCCATCCTTTGTATTTGGTAAAAGTGAAAAGGTTTTGCGCCCTTGCATAAATCCTGATCTTATCGATGTGTAATTTGCTTAATAGTTTTGGATTGACATTATATCCCAGTGTTACTGCTTTAACCCTTAGGTAAGAACCATCAGAAATATACCTGCTTGAATTATTGGCTCCATTTGCAAAAAATTGTCTTGCTTCAGGAACCTGGGTAATATCACCCGGGTTTTTCCATGCGTTCAACTGATCGATGGTTTGGTTGTCGAAACCGTTACCTGCGCTGACCGACATGTACTGGCCACCACCATTAAATAATTGATTGCCTTGTACGCCTTGTAATAAAACATCAAAGTCAATCCCCTTGTAAGTAACCGTATTTCTAATACCATAAATAAAATCAGGATTTGGATTACCGATGATTATATTTTCGGCTCCATTATAATCGTTTGTAGTAGAGCGATCTCTTTTTCCATCAGCACCCAATGTGTTTTTGTAATAGAGTGCATCACCATTGGCAGGATCCGCCCCTGCAAATTCTCTTGCGAAAAACACACCCAATGCCTCACCTTCTTTAGCTACATTCAGGGTACCAATCTGCTGGCCTTTTAAGTCGGTAATTTTATTTTTATTGGCTCCGAAATTGATGCTGGTTGACCACCTGAAATCACGGGTAATAATATTCTCTGTATTGATCGTAAATTCAAACCCACTGTTTTTTAATTTACCTGTGTTACGAAGCTGTGTTGTGAAACCGCTGGTTCCCGGCACATTTACATTTAATAATAAATCACGGGTGTCCCTGTTGTAATAATCGAGTTCAACTGTTATCCTGTTTTTTAACACACTTGCCTCAATGCCAATATCTGTACTGGCAGTACTTTCCCATTTAAGATCCGGATTACCTAGCTGACTTGGGCGTGTACCTGCCGAGCCACCATATCCGGCATCACCTGCATACAAACCTCTTGCGGCAAAATCATCTATATCGGAGTTGCCCGTTAAACCGTAGCTGGCTTTAAGTTTCAATAAACTCAACCAGGAAGCATCCTGCATAAAATTTTCATCAGAAATGATCCAACCTACTGATGCAGCCGGGAAGAAACCATATCTTTTATTAACTCCAAACTTTGATGAGCCATCATACCGGCCACTTACCGATAACAGGTATTTATTCTTAAACTTATACCCTGCTCTTAAAAAATAAGATACCAGCGACCATTCCGAAGATGATGACTTTGCATCTGTTTTTGATGCGGCACTTGTTATTTTCTTAAAGGCATCACTTGGAAATTGTTCACCTGTAGCACTGTTTGAAATGATGTTCCAATTTTGATAACTGGAACCTAGCAATATATCTAAATCATGTTTGTCTTTGAAACTGGTATTGTATTGAAAGTAATTGTTGGTGTTAATATTTAAAATCTGGTCAGAGGAGTTGTAACCATATCCATTAGGTGACCCTGAGTTTCTGGCAGTGAGGCGGCCGAGGTACTGGTCTTCATTCTGATTTAGCTGATCCATACCAAACTCGCTTCTAAAAATCAATCCTTTTGCAATGGTGGCATTGGCATATATATTTCCAAGTGTTCTGTTAACGGTGGTTAAATACTGCCCGTTTTCAACATTTAAAAGCGGGTTGTAATACACCGGAAAATTGGTATTTGGCCTTCCGGTATTATTATCCAAAGCACCACTGGTTAACCCGGTACGAGGATCTATTAATGGAGTAATAGGAGACAAGGCAACGATCTGTAATGGTGTTGAAAACGCGTTATCATTAGAAACACGATTGTTTAAAGAACGGGCAAAATTCATATTTACCCCCAGCGATAACCAATCTCTTACTTTGTGATCAAGGTTAAGCCTGCCGTTATATCTTTTCAACTTGTTATTTACTATTATACCAGCCTGATCCAGGTATTGACCTCCCATATAAAAAGTTGTTTTGTCATTACCGCCAGAAAAATTGATATCGTATTGCGAAATGGGGGCCTTCTGAAAAGCCTGGTCCTGCCAGTTGGTATTTACTTTTTGTGTACGCCAGTCATCGTTACCAGCCGAATATCTTGTTAGCCTGCTTTCTGCATAAGATACATAATCGTCAATGGCTTCCTGCTCCGAGCCATAGCCACTGATATCTTCCTTATAGTCGTAGATCCCTCCCCTGGTTGCAGCTTCAAGGGTTAAGTCAACAAACTGTTTTGCATTTAGAAATTCTCTTTTGCCGGTAGGCTTTTGCGTACCGGTGTAGTAACCAAATTCAATTTTTGATTTACCCGCCTTTCCTTTTTTGGTTGTAATCAATACAACTCCTTTTGAACCCCTGGAACCATAAATAGCTGCCGAAGAAGCATCTTTTAATATTTCGATTGACTCGATATCATTGGTATTAATATCAGCAAGCGAGTTGGTGGCTGATCCATTGCTTGACAGGTTGGTATTTTGTAAAGGAATTCCATCAACAACATAGAGTGGCTCATTTCCGGCCGCTACAGAAACGGAGCCGCGGATTCGCACATTGATCCCCTGACCTAGTTTTCCGTTATTCTGACTTACAAAAACACCTGCAGCTCTACCCTGAATGGCACTTTCAAAGCTGGTAACCGGTGTATTATTTAATTCCTTTGCACCCACTTTAGCAATGGACCCTGTTACATCACGCTTTATTTTAGTACCAAAACCTACCACGATAACTTCCGATAACTGATTATCGCTTCTGACTAACTTTATTGATAACGGAGATGCTGAAATTTTCACTTCAATACTGGCGTACCCAACATAGCTGACTACCAGGGTATTGGCCTTGTCGGGAACCGTAAGAGAGAAACTCCCTTTAGCATTTGAAAGTGTGGTGGCCGTTCCGTTTTTGGCTGCGACGGTAACACCGTCCATCAGGGTTCCATCAAGGGCATCAATAATTGTACCTGTTACGGTCTTTTTTTGTGCAGATACTACATTGAAGCATAGGCACAACATAGTGGTGAGTAAATAAATTGATCTCATAAACTGTCGTTAGATTTAGTGATAGTAACAATGTATCGAAAAATTAACAATTTATTATCAGGTGTTTATAGAATTATTAAGATTTAAATAAAAAAGTTAACAAATTTATATGCTTTCTTTATCACTCTACTAATAAAACATCAAATGAGTTAATTATTAAATTTGTAAATTCAGTTAAAGCTTCATCGGATCAATTACTGATATAATCAGTACGTTTATATGAATTCAGCAACCCAATTGAATAATTAAGACCTAAAACTTTTACCAATAAAAATGATAATTCCAATATTATCTAATCCCAGATAATAAATTAATGTGAACTCTGTATTACCAAATCATTACCTTTTAAAAATGCCGTCTTTCTTTTGAACGATTGGTTCACCTTTGCGCCAAAATAATTACTATGGCTGGTTTGAATTCTATTTTGAAAATATTTCTCCCAAAAGACAGGGTATTTTTTCAATTGTTTGAGAGTGTAGCAGAAGAGTTAGTTAAGATGGGGGATAAATTAAAAGAGGTAGTAAATGAACCTGATTTTGATAAAAGGGCCCAAATGATTCAGGAAATCGAGGATATGGAACATGTGAATGACGATTACACCCACAACATTTTTACTGAGCTGGGTAAAAACTTTATTACTCCTTTCGATCGGGAAGACATTCATTACCTGGCTTCGGCCTTAGATGATATTGCAGATTACATTTATGCTTCTGCAAAAAAAATCAACTTTTACCGCGTTAATCCAAATGATATCGGCATCAAAAAAATGGCGGATCTTATTGCGCTAGGATGTGTGCAGGTGCATAAAGCTGTTACTGAGTTACGTAATATGAAAAATATGCGCCAGATTACAGATGCATTGGTTGCTATTAATAGTATTGAAAACCAGGCGGATGATATTTTTGATATGAGTATTGAACGCCTTTTTGCAACTGAACCGGATGCAAAAGAAGTTATTAAAAAAAGAGAAATTTACCAGGTTATGGAAATTGTGACCGATAAATGTGAAGATGCCGGCAACGTTATAGAATCAATCATTGTAAAATACGCATAGGCCCATTAGCTGACAAGCAAATGTGATGATGAGATAATTTACAACCGGTTTCAAAACTTTCTGAACTTATCATTGGCATATTAGCTTGTTTAGCAAATTGGCGAAATATTAAATTAATTGTATGACGCTGCTGATAGTAATAATTATTTTAGCCCTCATTTTTGATTATATAAATGGTTTTCATGATGCAGCCAATTCCATCGCTACCATTGTTTCCACTAAAGTACTTACCCCTTTCCAGGCGGTAATCTGGGCAGCCTTCTTCAATTTTGTTGCCTTTTTTATCTTTAAAGATCATGCTGTTGCCAATACAATTGGTAAAACTGTTCACCAGGAGTTTATTACACTACCAGTAATTTTAGCTGGTTTAATTGCGGCCATTATGTGGAATTTGTTGACATGGTGGTATGGTATCCCCTCTTCATCTTCGCATACATTAATTGGTGGCTTTGCAGGAGCTGCTATTTCGCATGCTTACCTAACCAAAGGTTATACCGGAATGGCGTCTATTATTGAAATTGGTAAGATTACACAAATCATTTTATTCATATTTCTGGCACCGTTACTGGGCATGGTTATTTCCATTTTTATTACCATCATCACGATCATGCGTAATACCTGGGCCAAAATTGGTTTAATCATATTAACTGCCATTGGAACCTGGTTTTTATTTGCACATTTTGAGCAATCAAAACTAGAAGATAACCTTGTAAGCTATTATAATATAAGTGAACTTAAAAAAGAGTCTGCAACTGATCCTTCAAAAGTAGCTGCTTACAATACAGCACTCGGTTACTCAGAGGCTGCCCGACCCATGCTAAGCGAATACAAATATTTAGGAGCTGACAAACTTGCTGAAAAAATAAAGGCCGAAGTAGATAGCAATGTGGATACGGCAGTGCTTTCCAAAACGCTTCACAAAGCAGATAATTCCATCATAGTAAATGGCATCATGATAATGGTATTCATTTTTATATGTGCCTACATTTATTCCGAAAAAGTAAGATCGCCCAATGCTTATCGTACTGCTAATATGTTTAAAAAACTCCAGTTAATTTCTTCAGGAGCATTCAGTATCGGGCATGGTGGCAATGATGCACAAAAAGTGATGGGTATTATTGGTGCCGCATTTGTTGCCTACAATAGTACAAGATATCCTGATGTAGGTTCTACCTTAAAAGAGTTAACCTGGGTGCCCTTTGCCTGTTACACCGCTATAGGTTTAGGTACCATGAGTGGCGGCTGGAAGATTGTGAAAACAATGGGTACAAAAATTACTAAAGTAACTCCTTTGGAGGGCGTTGCAGCAGAAACATCCGGTGCCATCACTTTATTTATGACAGAACAGATGGGCATTCCCGTTAGTACCACACATACCATTACAGGTTCAATTATAGGCGTGGGCGCTACCAAAAGATTGAGTGCTGTTCGTTGGGGAGTTACCATTAATCTTTTATGGGCCTGGATATTAACCATCCCTGTTAGTGCAATACTTGCCGGATTGGTTTATCTCATCATTTCTTTCTTCTTTAAATAAAAAATGACTTCAATATATTCAAATAATCACCCTGCTGACCGGGTGATTTTTTTTTGGATAAAACAAACTGTAAATTTGCCCACATTCTGAAAATTACGCCTTGTATTTCAACGAACAAATCAGCTATATAAATCTTTAACCTTTTAACCCAACACATGAACAAAATATTAGTTACAGGAGGATGCGGATACATTGGGGTACACACCATTGTTGATCTTATTCAAAATGGATATGATGTTATTTCGGTGGATAATAATTCAAAAAGCAATCCGGCAATTATAAAAGGGGCCGAAAAAATAACAAACAGGCCAATCAAAAATTACACTGTTGACCTTTGCAACCTGGAAACTACCCGGGCCATTTTCCAGGAAAACAAAGACATCGGTGGAATCATTCACTTTGCAGCATACAAAGCTGTTGGTGAATCTGTACAAAAACCATTGATGTATTATGAAAACAACCTTACATCTTTGGTAAATATTCTAAAATGTGCTGAAGAGTTTAATGTGCCTCATTTTGTTTTCTCCTCATCCTGCACGGTATATGGAAGTCCCGATGTGATACCTGTTACGGAGGAAACACCTCAAAAGCCGGCAGAATCACCTTATGGCGCCACCAAGCAAATGGGCGAAACCATTGTGAGAGATGCCGCTAACAGCAATTCCATTCAATCGATCTTATTAAGATACTTTAACCCGGTGGGTGCACATCCATCTATACTGATTGGAGAAATACCGTTGGGAAGGCCAGCCAACCTGGTGCCTGCCATTACACAAACAGCCATTGGTAAATTACCGGCAATGCATGTAATGGGTACCGATTATCCAACAAGGGATGGAAGTTGTGTGCGGGATTATATTCATGTATGTGATATCGCTCATGCACATACGCTTGCGCTGAATTTCCTGGTTGAGAAAAAAAATAAAACCAATTGCGAAATATTTAATCTCGGTACCGGCGATGGCTATACTGTGCTGGAAGTAATTCAGGCATTTGAAGATGCCAATGGTGTAAAGCTTAATTATGAAAAAAGCCCCCGCAGGCCCGGTGATGTGGTAGCCATTTATGCCAATAATAATAAGGCAAAGGAAGTATTGGGATGGAATCCACAATATACGCTGACAGATATGATGACTTCTGCCTGGCAGTGGGAACTGAAACTAAAAAATGAACAACTTTAAAATTCTTCTATAAAAGAGCCATTAAAATTAATTGCATGGCATATCTTGCGGATCAGATAATAAAAAATTTTTATGTTAAAAGACATCCAGGTTACAGGTAATAAAGACACAAGAAGTGGTTTTGGTGATGGCATCTTAGAAGCAGCCAGAAAAAATGAAAATATCATTGCACTAACAGCCGATCTTTTAGGTTCAATGAAACTTCAGGGGTTTATTAAAGAATTTCCAGACAGATTTATACAATGTGGAATTGCTGAAGCCAATATGATTGGTGTGGCAGCGGGCCTTACCATTGGTGGAAAAATTCCTTACACTACTACTTTTGCTAACTTTTCTACCGGCAGAGTGTATGATCAAATACGCCAGTCGGTGGCTTATAGCGGTAAAAATGTAAAAATTTGTGCCAGCCATGCCGGACTTACTTTGGGTGAAGATGGTGCTACCCACCAGATATTGGAAGATATTGGATTGATGAAAATGTTACCAGGCATGACGGTTATTGTGCCTGCAGATTATAATCAAACCAAGGCTGCTACTATGGCAATTGCCGATTATGAAGGCCCGGTTTACCTGCGTTTTGGCCGCCCGGTTTGGCCAATTTTTACAGATGTAAATGAGTTTGTTATTGGTAAAGCCATTAAACTTTCAGAAGGAACTGATGTAAGCATTTTTGCCTGCGGCCACCTTGTATGGAAAGCAATTGAAGCGGGAAGAATTTTGGAAGAAAAAGGCATAAGTGTAGAAGTAATCAATATACATACCATTAAACCATTGGATGTAGAAGCGGTGATTGCCTCCATTTCCAAAACAAAATGCGCTGTTACCTGCGAAGAGCACAATATCATCGGTGGTTTGGGAGATAGCATTGCACAGGTTGCAAGCCGTAATTTACCTATACCAATTGAATACGTGGGAACCAATGATACATTTGGCGAAAGCGGTAAACCATCTGAATTATTAACTAAATATGGTTTGGATGCCCCCAATATTGTTGCTGCAGTTGAAAAAGTTATTGCACGAAAAAAAGGCTAATTTTAATGATTATTTAAACTTTTATACTAAAAACCAATCTTAAGATTGGTTTTTTTATTTTTATACCTGCTTAATACTTATGGCCGCACAAAATTTAGAAGACAAAGAATTGTTGGCTCAATTTAAAGAACCGTCCACAATGGAACGGGCTTATACTGCCATCATAAAAAAATACCAGGAAAGATTGTACTGGCATATCCGTAGAATGGTGGTGGACCACGACGATGCCAATGATGTGTTGCAAAACATGTTTATTAAAGTGTGGAAGGGGCTGGCAAATTTTAGAGAAGATAGCCAGCTTTATACCTGGATGTATCGCATAGCAACCAATGAGTGCCTCAGTTTTATAGAGCAGCAAAAGAAACGCTCATCGGTATCGCTGAGTAATGAAGAGAACGGCCTGGCTAATCAATTAAAAGCGGATAAAAACTTCGACAGCAGTAAAGTGGAATGGAAACTTCAACTGGCGATGCAGCAATTACCTGAAAAGCAGCGGGCCGTATTTAACCTCCGGTATTATGATGAGATGCCTTATGAGGAAATGAGCCGGGTGTTGGAAACAAGTGAGGGTGCTCTAAAAGCAAGTTATCATCACGCAGTAAAAAAAATTGAAGATTATATCTTAAATCATTAAACTATACGCCTTTCAAAAGGTCTTTAATTAGATGGAAACAATAAGAGACATACAGGATGAATTGATGACTTTGAGCCCTTTGCTTGCAGGGTTGGCTAAAGTCAACGTGTTCAGTGTGCCCGAAGGCTATTTTGATTCCATCAGCGATACTGTTATTGTTTGTTTGAATGAAGCTGAAGGGGTTAGAGTTGTTCAAAAACCGGCTAACTTATCGGTGCCCGAAGGTTATTTTGAAAATCTTGCTGATTCAATTTTACTTAAAATAAAAAGTCAGCAAACGGTTCAAACGGAAATAAATGAACTTTCTCCGTTACTTGCCGGCATTAACCGCAGGCAAGTATTTGAAGTACCGGCTGGATATTTTGAAAACAATCCCGGAATCATAATTGAAAGGATAGCAACATCGATCGATGCGAAAGAAGAGCTAAAGCAATTGTCTCCTTTGTTGTTTGATCTTCAGCAAACAAATGTGTTTGAAGTTCCATCCGGATATTTTGAAAACAATCCTGGAATTTTAATTGAAAAGATGGCAACCTCAGTTGGTGCAAGAGAAGAAGTAAAACAATTGTCTCCTTTATTATTTGACATTCAGCATACAAATGTATTTGAAGTGCCATCCGGCTATTTCGACGGACTTTCAAAAGATATCGTATCAAAATTGCAGCCTGCACCCGCAACTGGTAAGGTTGTAAAAATGGGGAACCGCAGCCTGTTTATGAAATTTGCGGTAGCGGCTATGTTAATTGGCGTAATTGCTTTTGGCGTTATTAAATACACAGATAAACCTGGTAATGTAAATATTATAGAAACAGCAGCGGTTGTATTGGATCCATCGATAGAGCAAGGTAGAAAAATGAATGATGAACAATTCACCGCAGCATTAGAAAACCTGTCAGCAACAGATATTTCCAAATATCTTGAAAATCATGGAGACATTACAGACATGGCCGCGTTAAGAAATAATGTGGATGAAAATCAATTGCCCAGTGAAGAAGATTATTTATTAAACGATAAAGCGCTGGAGAATTACCTTAACAAAATTAACCTACCAACATTAGATAACTAAGGAGAAAACTAACGATGAAAAAATTATACCTGGTGGCTGCTTTTTTAGGCTTTGTATTTTTTGCCAAAGCGCAGGAAAATAGTGAGTCGAGTAAAAAGCAACAGGATATTGAGGCACTGAAAGTGGCATTTATAAGCAGGGAGCTGGAACTTACACCAGATGAGGCACAAAAATTCTGGCCTGTTTACAACCAATATTCAAATGAATTGAAAGGCGTGGTGCAAGACGATCAGAACGTTATTGACCGGGATGAAAAAGTATTGAACCTGAGAAAAAAATACAGGGATGAGTTTACGAGAGTGCTGGGCCCGCAACGGATGAATCGATTGTATAATGCAGAAGGAAGGTTCCGGCAAATTTTGATTAAAGCCATCAAAAATCAACGCCTGCAGCGAAATAATACTAACAGGCCATTACAAAGAAAAGGCTAACGTTATGAGATAATAAAAGTACTGGATAGTTGTTTTAGATTTAAAAATGGTCAGCTCATTGGAAGGCTGACTATTTTTTTACCGTTACCTTAATCAAAAGAAAAAACCGGTGTTTTAATATCATGATAAAAAAGGAATGTCCATTTTTCTTTTTGTCCCTGTTCCCACCATTGCTGGCGTAATTCCATGCACTTCTTTCCATCAAAATCATATTTGGCTACAAAGCGGCTTTTCATCTGCTGCAACTGGGGAGCATCGTCGCCACCAAAAAATACTTTATGTCTATCTTCTTCAATCCAAAATACCTGGTGAAAAGGTGAATGTGCACTCGTTAATTCATAACTGATATAATCATCAATCACACCATTTCCTTCTGTAAAAATTACTTTATCTGAATTGGCAAGTATTTCAAAATCTTCCGTTTTATAAGATGCATTTTCTTTTGCCAATGCAAAATCAAGTTCCGATTTGTTTACATAATGCACAGCGTTGGGAAAATTAAAAAACCGTTGATGCAACACACTGTCTTCCCTGCTAATACCACCGGAATGATCTTTATGTAAATGACTCATCAAAACCTTGGTTACCTCCATTGGGTTTATGTTATTGTCCATTAAGTTCTGATGCAACTGCAGGGTACCGTTTGGGTTACTAAAGCCCAAACCAGAATCAATGATGAGCACATCATTTTCTGTTACTATGCAAAACGGCTGTATTTCTACCAGCAAACTGCCGGTTGTACGCTGTTGCAAATCATCTTCATGCTTATTAAAAGGAATGAACTGTTTTGTTTTATCGATCGTAAATGCACCTTCGCTTAGTGGAATTATCTTCATACTCCTTGTCCATCTCCCTGATGGTATTTTACACTCCGTTAAATTTTAAGGAGTGATATTCTAAATAAATGTTGGCACAAAGTTACCTGAAAGGAGTTGAAATATTATTTGAAGGAAAACTGTAAATCCGGTAGTTTCTAAATTACACAGAAACTCTTTCTTTCTCCATTTTAGCGCAGTACCATTTGCCGGTCGGCATCTAATCTTACCAATATAAAGATCAGGAAAGTGAACGTTAACAGTGAAGAACCCCCATAACTTAATAAGGGCAGCGTGATGCCAATTACAGGCGCCAATCCTACGGTTACACAAATATTAACCACCACATGAAAGAATAAAATAGCGGCCACCGAGTACGCATATACCCTGCTAAAAGTACTTCGTTGCCGTTCGGCTAAATTTATAATTCGTAATATAAGCGTGAGGTAAATTACCATCAACAGTGAGCTTCCCCAAAAACCAAAGTTTTCACCTACGGATGTAAAAATAAAATCGGTATGTTGCTCCGGTACAAAATCGCCTTGCGTTTGTGTTCCTTTTAAGAAACCTTTACCTAATACACCACCGGAACCTATGGCAATTTTTGATTGTTTTACGTTGTAATTCTGTTGTTCACTTTTGCGCTGCTTTGCCCTTAGTTCTGCAGGGCTAATCAGATCAGCAGCACTTTTATCTGCAAAAGGATTGTCAACACCAACCATACTAAAAATTCTATCGGCCTGGTACTGTTTAAAAACGTGTTTAAAAGTAAGCGGTATCAACACGCCTACAAAAAGGGAGCAAAAAGCCCAAATGCCAATTACCAGCAACAACAAGCTATTGTTCCTTTTTACCTGTCGAAGGTTAAGCATTATAAATAGCAAGGCTAAAACTGCAAAAGCAATTAATAAAGTAGTTGTAGAAAATAACAAGGATATTACCAGCAACACAGCCATTGCCGCACCGGTGATAAGATAGCCCGGTGGTAAACCCTCCCGGTACATGGGAATGAGGAAAGAAAAATATACAAGTGCCAAACCTGTTTCACCCTGCAGAATAGATAAGGCCGCAGGCGTAAATGAAATGGCGGCGGCGATTAACTGCGATTTCGATTTTCGAAAATCGAGATCGGTCATTGATAAAAATTTTGCCAACGCAAGCGAAGTAAATATTTTACACAATTCCACCGGCTGCAGGTTCATAAACCCCAGTGGTATCCAGCTTTTTGAACCTTTAATTTCTTTACCAATTACAAAGGTGGAGAGCACCAGCATAATGCCGATCAGGTAACTGATGTTTGCGGTTGCTGTAAACAACTTACTATCGGTTAAAAGTATAAAAGCGGCTAATACAATACTCGCTATAAAAAAGAAAAACTGTTTGCTATAATTTTTCTTGAATCCCAGGAAACTCTGTACAACGCCATCTCCGGCCCTATACTCTACTGAAAAAATACAAATGAGTCCAATCACAACAAGTACTACATACAATAATACTACCAACCAATCAATACCTTTTCCTAATGTAGGGTTCTTCTGATACATTTTTTATTTTCAGCTTTTAAATTTTGACAGTGTCTTTTAATTCGCCCTGCTTTCTTTCATTAGGAATGATTGCTTCAATTTTATTTTTTGCAGGAATGCCACTACTATCATTTTTAGGCAATTCTTTTTTCGCTGAATCTCTTCTTAATTTGTCCGTTTTTATTTTGTCCAGGGCTTCCTGCTCATCCTCTTCATCAAGCCCCATGGTATCTTTTATAGCTTTCAAATATCCTTTGGCCACAAGGTAAGCAGAGTCCCTGATGTGACGCATAGAATCCTGCTTACGTATTTCAGTATAAATTCTTGGAGGTATGAGGTTTAGATTGGAAAGTTGCTCTACTCTTGCCAAACGTGCCTTATCAGTAATTGAATCTTTCAGGTACTTTTCTATCAGCAAACCACAAATAGGCGCTGCGTAGGTACCACCAAAACGTCCACTGTTTTCAACCACGCACATGATAGCAATTTTTGGATTATCCCTGGGAGCAAACCCACAAAAGAAAGCATGGTTAGGTTGCTTTACCGAACCGATGTAATTTTCCACGGTACCGGTTTTTCCGCAGATGTCGATACCTTCAACTTTTGCTCCCATACCTGTTCCTCTTTCTACCACGCCCTGCATACCATCGTGTACTGCATCAAAAACACTATCGGGAATATCGGTTGTATTGTGTCTTTCCTTGAATTTATCTAATAGCCCAAACCGGTCGCCACCTTCAATAGAATCTACCAGGTGAGGAATTTTGTACCAGCCTTTGTTGGCAATAAAAGCCATTTCATTGGCTACCTGTATGGGGGTAACATTCACTTCACCCTGGCCAATACTTACCGATCGGAAGGTGCAATAGTTCCAATGGCCTTTGCCATATATTTTATCGAAATGGGCCGGAGTAGGAATGTTGCCGCTCTTTTCATAAGGCACATCAACTCCTAATTTATGACCCAACCCAAAGGCATACATGTAATTATCCCAAACCGCCAAACTGCTATCTACACTGGGATATTTTTTATTGTCTATTACTCGTTGCATTACGTTGGCAAAGTAGGTATTGTCTGAAACAGTAATGGCACTGCGCAAATCAAAGGTTCCAAAATCGAGGCACCTCATTGGCCTTGCACTTCCGCAACCATAAAATGCACCTGTGCAGGTAAACCTGGTACTGGTTTCAATTACACCTTCATGCAACCCAATTAATGCCTGTAGTGTTTTAAAGGTGGAACCCGGAGAATAGATACCACTTACAGTTCGGTTATATAGTGGCAGTGCAGGATCTAACAATAATTCTGCAATGTGTTTGCGCCTGGTAGCACCGGTTAATAATTTTGGTTTGAAAGTAGGGCTACTCACCATCGCCAATATTCCCCCGGTTCTGGGATCTACTGCTACTATAGCACCCAGCTTATTCTCCATTAACTTCTCACCCAGGGCCTGTAATTCAATGTCCAGCGCAAGGTGCATGTTATCTCCCGCAATTGCTGATGTATCAAACTTGCCTTTTTCCAGACGCTCGGTTAAGCGGTTTTTATTATCCCGTTTCCAATATTCGATGCCTCTTTGTCCCATCAGTGCTCTTTCGTACGTTCTTTCAAGACCGGTTTTTCCTGCATAGTCGCCAGTCTGGTAGCCTTCATCTACATGCCTTCTTAAAAAGTTGCTATCAACTTCCGATAAGTACCCAAGTATATTACCCGCCGCATCAACCGGGTAACTTCTTACAGGGCGTTCCTGTAAATAAAATCCCGGAGCAAATTTATACATGGCCTCATTGAGCATAGCCATTTTTTCATCCGTTAGCAATGCATCAAAAGTAGATGGCCTTGCACGGCCATTCCTGATTCTAACTTCCAATAATTTCTTTTCGAAAGTGGCACTGTCAATTTGCAATATCCGGCACAGGGCCGCTGTATCAATTCCTTTTATTTTATTGGGAACAACCATCAAATCATAGATGGTCATATTTTGAAGAATAGGGCGGCTTTTACGATCATACACAATACCACGATCAGGGTAAATTACCTTCCTGAATTTTCCCTGGTCATCGGCCATTATTGCATACTTGGAGGAAAACAATTGCAGGTTGGCCAACTGCAAAATGATGACCAAAAAGATGCCGACAAATACAAGCCGGATTACATTTTTTCGTGATTGATTAAAGACAGACAAGTGTTTTCTATTTATTTGTTTGCAGGTTAAAAGCTGCATTATTTATCATTAGGGAAATAATAGCATGCTCAAACCAATGGTTATTTTATGTTGTTGGCATTTATCATTAACCTGCGAAGGTTATCCTTATTTTGAACGCCAATTCCCTAAATTTATTGAATTCTGTACACAATTGTATTACCTGTTAGCGGTTGTCAATTACTACTACCTAATACCAGTTGATATTTTAACAATACCATTAAACCGTATTTGTTCTGAATTGCTGTTTTCTTGAAAACAATAACTCTGCGATGATAATGAGTAATAAGCTTACAACTGTTGATAACAATGTTTTGACAAGAAAATACCAGAAGTTTCCAAATTGCCAGGCTTCTAAAAAGAATAGCCAACCATGATGGATAAAGGTAAGTACCCCGGCGTAAACCATGTATGGTAAAAACCCGCCCATGCTTCTGGCGGAAGGTTCATCATAGTTGCTGTCAGCACCTTCCTGAGGTATCATTATATTAATAAGAAAAGGACGGAAATACGCTATCAATACACATGCCGCGGCGTGGAACCCGGGATTGTGCCTGAAACTATCCAATGTAAAGCCCAACGCAAATGCAATCAGCATTTGGGCACTGCGGCTAAGTTTAAAGGGCATCCATAAAATAAATAGGAAATAAATATAGGGTGTAACCATATAATTAACATGTATCCTGTCCAGTATAAATACCTGTACCAGTATCAATATAGCAAAACGTACAATATTTTTTATTAAGCTGTTCATTGATATCCGCTGGCGGAATTAATTAATTATTTATTTTATTATTTGCATTCTTCAGCAAGGTGTTTATTTCATCTTTCTGATAATTTTCTATGGCATAAACATATTGCAGGTTATTAAAACTGGCGCTCGTTTTTATTCGAATTACAAAGTTGTTGGTGCCCTTATCCGGAATTACACTATCAATTGTTCCCAGAAAAAGACCAAAAGGGAAAGTAGCCGTAAAGCCACTTGTTAATACCGTATCGCCTTTTGTAAGTTTTACACTTTTTCTAATATCGGTCAACGATAAAAAATGTGGATCCTTTCCATCCCAGATTACCTGGCCGGCTTCGCCACTCTTTTTAAGCTTTGCACTTATTTTGCTGTCTTTATGCAAAAGACTCATCACCACTGCATAATTATTACTCACATCTGTAATAATACCTACTACCGCATTATTCGGATCAACCACCCCCATATCTTTTCTTAAATGCTGACCGGCACCTCTGCCTAAAACAATAAAATTGTTCTGGGCCGAAATTGAGTTGGAAACAACTTTGGCGGCACTGTATTGCCACTTGCGAATATGACCTAAAGTATCATAAGGGATGGAGTCTGTAATCACCTTTGCAGTGGTGTCGGGTGTTTCAAAATCTTCCTTCAGCAGGTTTCGCAACCGTTCGTTATCCTTGGCCAGTTGCTCATTGGTTTTTTTGAGCTGAAAATAATAATCGATTTTATTATACTGCGTATTTACCCTGCCGGTTACTTCATTCATAACGCCGGAAGCAACTGCATTGTGGTAAGTATTATAATGCACAATCAGGTAAATACAAAATACCTGTAATAACAGTAAAAAAATAAAATTGAAATACCTGCGGATGAATAAAAAAATATTATGCATACAATGCTCCTCCTCCAAACCCAATGAATGGGTAAATATCTGGCCTGATAAAATGTGGAATACTCTTCATACCAGAAAGGGCGTTATCTTTTTCCGTTATTGGCGGATATTTAATAATTAGCGCATTACAAATGGATACTTATCGTAATTTTTCAATGCGATACCTGTTCCCCTTACCACACTTTTTAGCGGATCGTCTGCTACGTGTACAGGTAATTTAATTTTAGCAGCTATTCTTTTATCAAGTCCTCTTAACAATGATCCACCACCGGTAAGGTATAAACCTCTGCGGTAAATATCACCTGCCAGTTCGGGTGGCGTAGTTTCCAATGCTTTCAAAATGGCTTCTTCAATTTTGAAGATGCTTTTGTCCAATGCTTCTGCTACTTCCTGGTAACTAACAAATACCTGCTTGGGAATTCCGGTTACAAGGTCACGTCCGTTTACAGGAATATCGTCCGGTGGATTTTCAAGATCTTTCATTGCAGACCCAACCTGGATTTTTATTTGTTCTGCGGTACGCTCACCAATCAGTAAGCTATGGTAACGGCGAAGTGCCTCCATAATGTCAGCAGTAAATTCATCGCCTGCAATACGTATGCTCTGGTCGCACACAATACCTGCCAATGCTATTACAGTAATACCGGTAGTACCACCACCAATATCAATGATCATATTACCAACCGGCTCTTCCACATCAATTCCAATACCTAAAGCTGCAGCCATTGGCTCATGTATCAGGTAAACTTCTTTGGCACCGGCCTGTTCAGCACTATCTCTTACTGCACGTTTTTCTACCTCGGTAATGCTACTTGGAATACAAATCATCATCCTCCAGCTTGGAGCAAATAGAGGTTTTTTAGGATAGATCATTTTGATCATCTCCCTTATCATTAATTCAGCCGCGTTAAAATCAGCTATTACGCCATCTTTAAGTGGGCGAACGGTGCGAATGCTTTCATGCGTTTTTTCATGCATCATCAAAGCTTTCTTTCCAACTGCTAAAATATTTTTGGGATTATTTCTGTCTAAGGCAACAATAGAAGGCTCGTTTACAACTACTTCATCGTTAAATATTATCAGGGTGTTTGCTGTACCCAAATCCATCGCAATTTCCTGCGTAAAAAAATTAAAAAGACCCATAGTTTATGTAGAGAAAAAAGGTATGTAAATAATTGGGGCAAAGTTGACGTAAATTATTTGAATTAACAACCGCAAACCCTTTATTTTTCAACATTTTGCGGGAAGTTTACCTGTTAATTTCGGGGCTTTTAGCCATTTCGAAGATGAAAAGCCCATTCGTTGAAAAATGGGCGAATCCACACACCAACAAACAACCTTCAAATTCATTCAAATCAGTATTGCCTACCTGAACTCGAACCCAATATCATTTCTAAAGTATATACCATCAAAGTACAATTGTTCCAAAATATAATTCGATTGCTCAGCGGCACCATCAATATCATCGCCAATTGATGTAATTGCCAACACTCTTCCTCCATTGGATACCACTTTATCATTTACCTGTTTGGTGCCTGAGTGAAAGATAATGGAGCCATCAATTACCGCATCGTCCAGTCCCTGAATTTCCTTTCCTGATTCGTAATCATTTGGATAACCACCACTAACTGCTACCACTGTAACGGCTGCAAATGGACTGGTTTTAATAACTATTTCGTTTAACTGCTGCCTGCCAACTGCTGACAAAATCTCAACAAGATCATTTTCAATTCTTGGTATAATTACCTCTGTTTCCGGATCACCAAACCTGCAATTGTATTCAATCACATAAGGCTTGTCTTCAACATTGATCAAACCAATAAAAATCACCCCCTTGTAATCGAGTTTTTCTGAAATCAATCCATTCACCGTTGGCTCTATGATTGTCTCTTTTACTAACTGAACATAGGCATCATCCACAAATGGTACGGGGCTTACGGCTCCCATTCCGCCGGTATTAGGCCCTTTATTGCCATTGCCGATTTGCTTATAATCTTTAGCCTCTGGCAGTATCACATAATTTTTGCCGTCTGTTAAAACAAACATGCTCAGTTCAATGCCATTCAAAAATTCTTCAATCACCACACGTTTTCCGGCATCACCATACTTTGAATCCTGTATCATCAGCTCAAACTCAGCCAGTGCTTCTATTTTGTTGTTGCATATTACCACGCCTTTACCTGCAGCAAGTCCATCTGCTTTTAAAACAATCGGTAAAGGGTGATTTTGAATATAGTTAATTCCATCCTCAAATGTTGAGGCATCAAATTCACGATAACCTGCTGTAGGAATATTGTGGCGATCCATAAATGCCTTTGCAAACGCTTTGCTTCCTTCTAACCGGGCTGCTTCTTTTGAAGGGCCAAATACATGTATGTGTGCAGTAACAGGATTGCTTGTAAAATAATCATAAATACCCTTTACCAGGGGTTCTTCAGGGCCTACAATCAGCATGTCTATTTGCTGCTCAATTGAAAAGTCTGCTATGCCTTTAAAGTCAGTAACGGCGAGGGGTACATTCGTTCCAACCAGGGAAGTTCCTGCATTTCCGGGGGCAATAAATAACTGATCGCATAAGGCACTTTGTTTTATTTTCCAGGCCAACGTATGTTCACGGCCGCCGCCACCTATAATAAGAATGTTCATATAAAAACTAGGATTGTTGTGTTCTGATGGAATGGGGTTGCATAAGCGAAATTAAAGTTACTACAAGAGTTAGCCATATAATTTTTATGAATGGTGTAATATTTATTTTATCCTTATTTAATTAAATAGAAAAAACTGGTGCTTTGTATTTACTAAAAAGAAAATTGCTACTTTGAGTGATTAAACCCAATTCTTATCAGCAAAAAAAATTATATGAGTGAACAAGTAGTGCAGCAGCCCCATCCGAAAGGATTATGGGTTCTTTTCGGAACCGAAATGTGGGAACGCTTTAACTACTATGGCATGCGTGCCATATTGGTATTGTTTATGACCAAAGCAATGTTGTTTGATAAGGTATTTGCCTCTAATCTTTATGGTAGTTATACAAGTCTTGTTTACCTCACTCCTTTAGTAGGCGGTTATATTGCAGACAGGTATTGGGGCAATAAGCGCTCCATCATTGTAGGTGGACTGGTGATGGCACTCGGAGAATTTGTACTATTCTTTTGCGGCACTTTTTACGCAAGTAATACGGACCTTTCATCTTTACTTTTTTTTACGGGGCTGGGGTTGATGATTGCCGGCAATGGCTTTTTTAAGCCAAATATTTCTTCGATGGTTGGCCAGTTATATGCTAAAGGAGATAGAAGAACTGACCCTGCCTATACAATATTTTACATGGGGATAAACGTAGGGGGCGCCATTGGCCCGTTTGTGTGCGGCCTTGTTGGCGATACCGGTAACCCCGCAGATTTTAGATGGGCATTTATGGCCGGAGGAATTGGTATGTTGATAAGTGTAGTAATACAAAGACTGTTTCATGATAAATATGTGGTTGGGCCCGATAAAAAGACGCTCGGTCTTACGCCGCCCAATACGCCCAAAAGAATGTTGAATCCATTCTTTATCATCCTTGCGTTGATGGCTTTTTCAGGGCTTACCATTGCATTGTTGTACATCGATGCAAAAGTGGTGGGATACCTTACTTACCTTTTAATAGCCGCCGTAATTTTTATAGCATTTATAATATTTGGCGATAAAACCCTCAACAAAATAGATAAGCAGCGGGTGGGCGTTATTTTCATTGTATCCTTTTTTGTTGTTTTCTTTTGGAGTGCCTTTGAACAGGCAGGTGCATCACTCACATTTTTTGCCGAAGAACAAACACAAAGAGATCTTGGTTTTTTCCTGGTACCCGCAAGCTTTTTCCAATCTGTCAATTCATTGTTCATTGTAATATTGGCGCCAATGTTTGCATGGCTTTGGATGAAGCTTGGCAAAAACGAACCTGCTTCACCTACTAAAATGGCGCTTGGTTTATTCCTGTTGGCAATCGGGTATTTGTGGATTGCATTTGGCGTAAACAATGTTGCACCAGGTGCCAAAGTAAGTATGATCTGGCTGGTGGGTATGTATTTCTTCCACACCTGTGGTGAACTTTGCCTTTCTCCCATTGGCCTTTCACTGGTTAATAAACTGGCGCCTTTTAAATTTGCTTCTTTATTGATGGCGGTTTGGTTTTTGGCCAATGCAGCAGCAAATAAACTGGCAGGTGTGTTAAGTGGATTATATCCTGATAATAAAACAACCTCTTTTCTTGGCTACCAGATGCATAACCTGCATGAATTCTTTCTGTTGTTTGTAGGTATGGCTGGCGTTGCTTCGCTCATATTGTTTTTAATTACAAAACATTTGCAGAAAATGATGCATGTAGGTGTGGAATAAGATATTATTAATTTTTAAAAAAGGCGGCACAACACTGTGTCGCCTTTTTTTATGTTATCTTGAAAGTATAAGTCTTCAGCAAAATAAACTTTAAATGACCTCAACCATATTAAACAATTCAGCTAATTCCAAACAACCCAAACAACTTTACCTGCTATTTTTTGCCGAGATGTGGGAACGGTTTTCCTTCTATGGTATGAAGGCTTTGCTGATTGCCTATATGGTTAGCCAATTAAACTATGATGACCCAAAAGCGTATGCCATACTGGGTTCTTATACCGCACTTGTTTACACCATGCCAATGTTTGGTGGCTTTTTGGCGGATAAATTTATAGGTTATCAACGCTCCGTAATGTTTGGCGGATTAATGATGACGTTGGGTCATTTTATTTTGGCACTGCCCCAGGACTGGAGCTTCTTTTATGGCATGGCGTTTATCATTTGTGGCAATGGATTTTTTAAGCCAAACATCTCCAGCCTGGTGGGCACATTATATGGAGAAAATGATCCAAGAAGAGACAGCGGGTTTTCAATTTTTTACATGGGCATCAATATCGGCGCAGCCATCGGTGGGTTTTTGTGCGCTTATGTTGGCAGGCAAATAAACTGGCATTATGGCTTTGGCCTTGCCGGCATATTTATGCTGATTGGATTAATCGTTTTTATTTTTAGTAAAAAATCATTGGGGGACCGTGGTATGCCACCCGATTTAGATGCTTTAAAAAAACCTGTTTTTGCATCCATAAGAACCGACCATTTAATTTATGGCGGAACACTATTGGTGGTGCCACTTGTAGTAACCTTATTTAATCAATATTACCTAATGGATTACATCATGTTTGGCCTGGGCGCCATTGCATTGATCTACATTATTTCTCTTGGCATTAAAATGGAACGGGCAGTTAAGTTCAAACTGTTTGCAGCACTCATGATGATTGTTTTCTCCATTTTGTTTTGGGCCATCTATGAACAAAATGCAGGCTCTATGAATTTACTGGCCGAACGAAATTCAAAGATGGTTTTATTTGGCATTGATTTACCTGCACTGGCTATCAATAATTTTTTACCGCCGGGATGGGTAGTGTTGCTTACATTGCTGGTGGCACCACTTTGGCCATGGTTGAATAAGCGAGGCAAAGAGCCTAGTACTCCGTTAAAATTTGCCTTGTCATTTCTATTTTTAGGCGCAGGCTTTTTTGTTTTTTATTTGGGATGCTGGTCCAATGAAAGTACGGGCATTGTTCCCCTGTGGCCGTTTGTGTGGGGCTATTTCTTTTTCATTTTAGGAGAGCTTTGTTTATCACCTATCGGCCTGTCGATGGTTACTAAATTATCGCCACCCAAAATGGTTTCACTGATGATGGGCATCTGGTTTTTTGCTACTGCAATTGGTGAATTTCTTGCAGGAAAAATTGGCGCTTTAATGAGCGTACCCGAAAATATCCTGGCTACAAATGATCCAATTCTTTCCTTACCTTATTACGCTGACGTAATTCTGAAAGTGAGCATCCTGGCAGCCATCACAGGTATCATCTTGTTATTTACTGTGCCGTTTTTAAAAAGATGGATGGGGAATGTAAAATAGATTTAGATAAAATTCAGTGTGGCGTATTTATTACCTAAAATCATTTTATCATCTGCCCCCAGCCATTTGTTTAAAACTGTGGCATACACGTCCTTAAAATCCACGGTATGTTTTAAGTCTCCCTCATTCAGATCCTGTAAATCGGGCATAGCGTTTAATACACCTTTTTCCTTCAATCCGCCGCCAATAAAAAACATGTTGTTAGCAGTTCCATGGTCGGTGCCACCGCTGGCATTTTGAGTAACTCTTCTTCCGAATTCGCTAAATGTCATCATCAAAACATCCTCAAAGCGGCGGTTCTTTTTTAGATCTGTCGTAAATGCTTTTACCGCATCATTCAATTCTGTAAACAGTCGTTTCTGCTGATTTCCCTGGTTAACATGGGTGTCAAAACTTCCCAGCGAAACATAGTAAACACGGGTATTGATGTCGGATAAAATAAGTGAGGCAACTGTTTTTAAATCTTTGCCAAGGTTTGTGGTTGGGTAAATTTCAGAGGTTGGATGCAACTTACTTTTTTGAAAAATATAATCGGCACTACTCAATGTACCGCTCATTGTTTTGTAGAGATAGTCAGCCGTTTCTTCTCCCGGCACGTGTGCCTTTTGAAGATCACGAAAATATTGTTCGTTGCTGGTACGGTATAGTTTTGTTGCATCCTTAAAAGCAAGGCCATTGTTATTTTCACCCTTTAAAGCAAGACTTAAAATATCATCAATTTCCAGTGCCTGTGTAGGTTTATCACATCCTGCACATTGTGCGTCCAGGTACCTGCCAATCCATCCTGAGTTTACATACTCGTTGCTGTTACTGGCCGTTTGCCAAATGTCCATACTACGAAAATGTGAGCGATCAGGGTTAGGATAGCCCACGTTGTTAAGGATGGCTAAACTGCCATCATCAAACAACGCACGAAAAGATTTCAGCGCCGGGTTTAAGCCCACATCACCGGTAATTGACAAAGCTTTTTCTTTGGTAATCGCCAACCTGGGCCTCGATTTATAATAGATATCATTTGTTATAGGTATTACGGTATTAAGCCCGTCATTGCCGCCGCTGAATTGTATTACTACCACTACTTTATTACCGGGTGGCACCATGGCTGGTTTTTCAAATGCCTTTAAAAATTTTGGCAAAAAAACAGATGCCGTTGCCAGCGAACCTAATTGAAGAAACTCTTTTCTTTTTATCAGCATGTTGAAAAATTTAAACTTATTTTCCTACCAGTATTAACTTATAAAAACGCATTAGCATAATTGATATTCCGGTGTACTCATTAAATGAACGATGGCACTTTTTACATAATTTTCCCTGGAATCGTTGTTAGTATATTTAGCCATCAATGCATTATTTGAACGGCCGTTCGCCTGCAACACAGTTTCGGTTATTAAGGCCAATAGCTTTTCACGGGGCTCTTTGGAAAACACTTTTGTAACCGCTTCCCAATCAACGGTAGCGCCGGTCATTTTACCGAAACCTTTTTTAAGTTGTGCTGATTTTTTTTCTTTACTCATTTGTCCCATCATCACATCGTCATCGCTTTTGGGATTAATATTAACCGCTTCGTTGGCCGTTAATATTTGGGGAATGCGCAGCCGCAACATAAGCGTACTACTATCTATCCAGGTTTTGCCACCGGGCCAACCTGCAACATTGGGCGGATAAAAAAGTATTTGTCCCAATGCACGTTGAAATAATAATTGCATGTTATCATCTTCCAGTTCCATTGGCAACAACCTTCTTATTCCAGCCAGTAAATCTACCGGAGATTTTATTTTAGTGCCGATATTTTTATCATCATAAAACCAATCGCTGGTAAAAATATCTTCCATCAACGTGGCCAGGTTATAATCACTTTTATAAAACCGGTCGGCGAGCAAGGCTATTTTTTCTTCGTTGGCATTGTCATTTACAAAATACCGGTATATTTTCTTTGTAATAAAAACGGCCGTAGTTTTTTGTTTCAAAATAATATCAATAATATCATCTCCTTCAAAATTACCGGTTTCGCCAAGAAATGTTTTACTGCCGTCATCATGCTGATTTCTTCGGAAAACAAACTCGCCCTGTACATTAAATCCCCATCCGGTAAAAGCCCTCGCCGCTTCTTTTACATCCCGTTCGGTATAATTTCCACGGCCCATTGTAAACAGTTCCATGACTTCACGGGCAAAATTTTCATTGGGCTTTTGCTTACGATTTTGCTGGTTATTTAAAAACTGCAACATGGCCGAACTCTTGCTGACGGCTCTTAGTAATTCACCAAAATTGCCGGTAGCATTGGTGCGGATGATATCCAGTAATTCCTGTTGAAAATAAATATTGATAACCCTGCAGGCAAAATGTCCGTGCCAGAATAAACTCATTCTTTCCCTCAACTGTGCCTCGCTGTTAATCATTTCCTGCAGCCAGCGCTGGTTAAGGCTTTTAAGTCCATCTCTCGATTGCTGGCGGATTGCCTTTTTTTGTTCTGCTGTTAATTTTTGTAGTTGCATCAGGTCTTGCACGCCCTTCATCATTCCATCAAACATACCGCTGGCAATCACTATTTTGTCAGGCTTTTTCGATGATGTTTTGATCAACAATTTCCAAAGCTGTTTTTGTGAAAGGTTTTCAAGGTCCGCAGCATTTTCTGCCATGGGTCCAAATGCAGCCCTCCACAAAAGGTGCTGATTTTTTATACGGTTAGAAACGGGCATCAATGGTTATATTAAAATAGTTAACAGGCATAACAGTTCTTAAGACAAAACTTTTCCCGGTAAGTTTAACGGATACCGGTAAAAAGTTAAGGCTGTGCAGTAAATTAAATGATTTAAGGAAATGATTTTTTTGGTTCACCAGCATCGGTATTCATGGCATCTCCAGTGGCGTCGCTCCATTCAAATTTATATTTTAATGGCATCATTTCCCACAATAGTTTTTTACAGAATTAAGTTTCGCTTCAAATAAATGAAATATAAAATCGCCTGCTAAAGTTAAGTTGGAGGAGGAATTTTAGATAAGGCCCAATCACACTACAATAGGAGTTTTAGATGCAGCAGAACTAAAAACGGTTATGAAAAGACAACTTAGATTGCCCATCATAACCGCATAAAAAATATCATGTAATTATATACCAGCAGCTCCGAAGAAGCTATGCAATACCTCCGGCAATTTGATACCATCTGCTGTTTGATTATTTTCCAGGATTGAAGCCAGGATTCTTGGCAGGGCCAATGATGAACCATTTAAGGAATGCAATAACTGTGTTTTACCACCGGCATCTTTGTAGCGGATCTTCATGCGGTTGGTTTGAAAAGTTTCGAAGTTGGAAACTGAGCTTACCTCCAGCCATTTTTCCTGGGCAGCGCTGTACACTTCAAAGTCGTAGGTGAGTGCACTTGTAAATCCCATATCGCCACCGCAAAGGCGAAGTATGCGGTAAGGCAGTTCTAAAGACTGCAACAATTTTTCTACGTGAACCACCATTTCTTCCAGTACTTCATAACTTTTATCGGGGTGTACCAACTGGATGATTTCTACTTTATCAAACTGGTGAACCCTGTTTAACCCACGCACATCACTTCCAAAACTCCCCGCCTCTCTTCTAAAACAAGGCGTGTATGCAGTCATTTTTACCGGCAATTCTGTATCCTTTAAGATCTCATCCCGGTAAATATTTGTAACCGGCACTTCTGCTGTAGGAATCATATAAAATCCATCTTCCGTAATATGATACATCTGCCCTTCTTTATCCGGCAACTGGCCGGTACCGTAAGCAGAACGTTCATTTACCATCAGCGGTGGCATGTACTCTATATACCCGGCGGCTATATTATATTCTAAAAAATATTGAACCAATGCCCTTTGTAATTTGGCGCCCTTTCCCTTAAACAATGGAAAACCACTACCGGTTATTTTAGCGCCGGTTTCAAAATTTACCAGGTCATATTTTTTTATAAGGTCCCAGTGTGGTACAGCTCCTGCATGCAGCGTTGGCTTGATGCCAGCTTCCTTTACTGTTACGTTTTCCTCCGGTGTTTTGCCAGCAGGTACAGAACTATGTGGCAGGTTTGGCAATTGAACCAATTCGTTTTGCAACGTATTTTCCAACACGGCCAGTTGGTCATTCAACTGCGGAATGACCACTTTACCCTGGATTACTTCCTGCCTTTTTTGTTCAGCCAGTTCCTTCTCCCCTTTGCCCATCAACATACCAATTTCCTTACTGGTTGCATTCAATGTTGCCTGCAGCGTTTCAGCTTCCACTTTTAATTTACGCACCTGGTCATCCAGTTCCACAATTGTATCAACCAACGAAATATTAGAAAAATGCCTGAGTTCCAATCTTTCTTTTACCAAATCAATGTGTTGGCGGATATAATTAATCTGTAACATTTGCGCTTATAAAATTTTGGCAAAGGTAATGGTTTGGCATCTTCAGAAAAAGAGCCCGCAATTCTTCCCTTCATGTAAATACATCTAGTATGATCACTATTTCATGCCAACATTACCATTCAATTAAGGTTTATTCGGGAACCAGATTGAGGCTTTTCACTTTATATTTGCACGATGCAGCATGCGAAAGATGATTTACAGGTAAGGTGGCTAAAGCTCCGGATAAAACTAAAAGAAAAATACGGTATTAAGCCAGATATGAATGGCGTATTGTTCCTGATAGGCGTGCAGGAACTGGGTACTGCCAAGCAGGTTTATACAAAGGAACAAAAACAAGACCTGATGCATATTGCCATTTGTACGGTATTGTCTCAAAGCGGATACTATGCACTTGCCGGCCACGACGAAGAGGGTTGGCCTCATTTTAACCAGTTAAAAGCCTTGCCTGAATTTGAACTATTTCAACAGGAAAATTTTTTAAAAGATCATGTATTGCTTTACTTTGAACAGTTTTTTAAAAACGACTAACCACTAACTATGAAATTTCCAGGAAAAATAATCCTTTCGCTGATGACAGCTTTGTGCGTGCTTTCTGTACAGGCACAGGTAAAGAAGAAAACCCCCGTTAAATCAGGCAGCAGTTCCGCCATAAAAAAGACAAAAGCTACCACTGCAATAAAAACTACAAAAAAGGTTGATGTTCCTAAAGTTGATTCAACAAGGCCGGAAACAAGGATTAAGATTACAACCGATATGGGGGAAATTATTGTAAAGCTGTATAATAAAACACCGTTGCACCGCGATAATTTTATTAAACTGGTTAAAGAACATTTTTATGACAGCCTCCTTTTTCACCGGATCATCAACGGATTTATGATACAGGGTGGCGATCCCGAAAGTAAAAATGCCCCACCCGGTATTCAACTGGGTAAAGGTGATGTGGGCTACACGATTCCTGCAGAATTTGATTCAACCCTTTATCACAAAAAAGGTGTTTTGGCAGCGGCACGTAATAATAATCCTGAAAAGGCCAGCAGCGGATGCCAGTTCTACATCGTTCAGGGAAAAAAATATTCCGATGAAGAACTGGATATGATTTCAATGAACAGTGGTATTGAATTTTCTTCGGCCAGGCGCATGACTTATAAAATGCTGGGCGGCACACCAAAACTGGATATGAGTTATACTGTTTTTGGCGAAGTTGAAAGTGGGCTTGAAGTAGTGGACCAGATTGCAATGGCACCCAAAGGAAATTACGACCGGCCTATTACAGATATACACATGCGAATGGAAGTAATGCCGGAAATAAAAAATGTGAAATAGGGAAGATTAAAATGATTTATTTTGCACCCGGTAAAATTTCAAAATTAAAATTTGAAATCATTGACGCCCCAGCTATAAAACGATATTAGAAAATTAAACCATCAACTTACAATTATGAATGTTCCCGCAAATCTCCGTTATACAAAAGATCATGAGTGGATTTCTTTAGAAGGCAATATTGCAACCATTGGCATTACCGATTTTGCCCAGGGAGAACTTGGTGATATTGTGTTTATAGATATCCCTGCAAAAGGAAAACCAATGACCGCAGAAGAAGTGTTTGGAACCGTTGAAGCGGTAAAAACTGTAAGTGATCTTTTTTTGCCGGTGGCAGGAACCATCAATGAAGTAAATCCAGGATTAGAAGCTCAACCAGAACTGGTTAACAGCGATCCTTATGGCGAAGGCTGGATGATAAAAATGACTGTTGATAATGTTGAAGATGTTGCTGCCTTATTGACTTCCGAAGCTTATGGGTCACTGGTAGGATAACAATTTTTAAATAGATACGTTCGTTGAAGGTAAACTCAACTGGAAAGTCAATAATAAAAATAAGATAGATGAAGTCTATTGGATTTATAAAATTTATACCAGGCATTGCCTGGTTTTTTGTTGTATTGGTACTGCTGTGTTTACCCGGTAATGATATCCCCTCTGTAAACTGGCTCAATAAAATTTATTTTGACAAATGGGTGCATACGGGTATTTTTTGCCTGTTGGCGTTGTTGTTTATGTTACCGTTTGCCTTTTCATCGATGGATACAAAGGAGAAGTTTCAATACTTTCTCCGCATAGCAATTGCTGTTTCTGTTTGGGGACTTACCACCGAATTTATTCAAAAGTACCTGGTTACAAGCCGAAGCTTTGATTTACTGGACTGGGCAGCAGATAGCGCTGGCGCCCTTGCAGCTTTAATATTTTGCCGAAAAAAATACATTTAATGGCTTTTGCCGGTTGATCAACAATAATAATTCACTGAAATATATTTATAAAAATCAAGGTTAAACTCTACAGAATATTTTCCAAAATTGCTGTGGTGTAAAGCTTTTTAGTACATTTGCCTATATGATGAACGTAGAGAATATGGAGTACAATACAACGAGAAATCATTTAACCATGAGAGAGTATGGCAGACATATTCAAAAAATGGTTGAGTATCTTCTTAGTATTGAGGACAAAGAAAAACGCCAGCGCAATGCGATGGCACTAATTGAATTAATGGGCTTTTTAAATCCGCATCTAAAAAATGTAGAGGATTTCCGTCACAAGTTGTGGGATCATCTTTTTTTAATCAGCGATTTTAAGCTGGATGTTGAAAGCCCTTATCCCATACCCACCAGGGAAACGCTAAAAGCAAAGCCGGAAGTGTTGCCTTACCCTAAACGGTATCCAAAATTCAACCACCTTGGTAAAAATATTGAAGTGGTTATTAACAAAGCATTGAAGGAAGAAAATCCGGAGAAGCGCCAGGGATTTGCAAATGCAATTGCCTATTACATGAAGCTTACTTACAGCAACTGGCACAAGGAGTTGGTACACGATGATAATATTCAAAGCGAATTGCAGACGATTACCGAGGGCCAGCTTGAATTCAATAATAAACCTTTTGTAAAACACAGAACTGATAACCGTACAGACCGGGACGATTACCGCAGTGGTAACTCGGGTGGATATCGCAAAAACTTTGGTGGCAGAAGCAATACCGGCGGCGGTGGCGGAAGAGATAACAGGGGCAACAGTGGTGGCGGTGGTCAAAGAGATAACCGTGGTAACACCGGCGGCGGAAGAGATACCAGGTCTGGCGGCAGCGACAACAGAAATAACAACAACCGCAATTTTAAAAAACGATATTAATTTGCCCGGTAATTAATCAACTGAAATTTAATTACCTGTAGATTCTTAACTAAAATGGCATTAGCCCTGACTGGTAGCACATGTTAGGGCTTTTTATTTTGTTTCAACACATAAATTTCTTTACAACGATGAGCTCATTTGAAGTAATAGGCGGCAAAAGATTATCAGGCGAAATAATTCCACAGGGCGCCAAAAACGAAACCTTGCAGATCATTTCTGCAGTGTTGCTTACCCCCGAAAAAGTAACCATTAACAATATTCCCGACATTATAGATGTAAACCTGTTGATTGAATTACTGGAAGAAATGAAGGTAAAAATTGACAGAACCAGCAGGCAAAGCTGCACATTCCAGGCAGATGATATCGACGTTGATTACCTCAGTAGTGCTGCATATCATAAAAAAAGTGGTAAACTCAGGGGCTCTGTAATGCTTGCCGGGCCTATGTTATCACGTTTTAAAAAAGCCTACATACCTAAACCGGGTGGCGACAAAATTGGCCGCAGAAGATTGGATACACACATTACGGGTTTTGAAAAACTGGGTGCCTCATTTGAGTATAACCAGGACGGCTATTTTTACCTGGCGGCAAAAGAACTAAAGGCTGCCAACATTTTACTGGACGAGCCAAGTGTAACCGGTACTGCAAACATTTTAATGGCAGCAGTAATGGCTACCGGCACTACTACCATATACAATGCAGCCTGCGAACCTTACCTGCAGCAACTCTGCAAGATGCTCAATAGAATGGGTGCAAAAATCAGTGGCATCGGCAGTAATATGCTCACCATCGTGGGTGTAGATTACCTCGGCGGAACCGAACATCGTATTTTACCAGACATGATTGAAGTGGGTAGTTTTATAGGTATGGCGGCAATGACACAAAGCGATATTACCATAAAAGGCGCAGGATTAGAACACCTGGGTGTAATACCTGAAAGGTTTCAGCAATTGGGTATTCAAATGACTTTTATAGAAGATGATATCCATATTCCTACCCAGGAATTATATGAAATACAAAAATATATGGATGGAGGTGTGCTCACCATTTATGATCATCCATGGCCGGGCTTTACGCCGGATTTGTTAAGCATTGTATTGGTAACAGCCATCCAGGCAAAAGGAAGTGTACTAATACATCAGAAAATGTTTGAAAGCAGGTTGTTCTTTGTAGATAAACTGATTGATATGGGTGCCCAGGTTATTTTATGCGATCCACATCGTGCCGTGGTGATTGGCCTTGAAAGAGAACAAAAATTAAGAGGTATCACTATGTCGAGCCCGGATATCAGGGCGGGAGTAGCCTTACTAATTGCAGCTTTAAGTGCAGAAGGAACCAGCATTATTCAAAACATAGAACAAATTGATCGTGGATACCAGGATATAGATACCCGTTTGCAAAACCTGGGAGCAGAAATAATAAGAATTAAATAAACCGGCAAATTGGTAAAAAGCTTTTTGTTAGCTGTTACCGTATCGAGAATCTAGTTACCATCGAAAAGATCTGACCACAAATAAGGCATGGATACAAATTCACGTACTGACAAATCTTTTAAAAACCTTGCATCTTTTGCAGACCAAGTTTTTGTTGAATGTCCGCATTGCAAAAAACGAGCAGTTATCTTTTCAGACCAAGGCCAGTACGCAGTTCCCTATTCATCGAGATTTAAAGCAAAATTTAGATGTAACAATTGCTACAAAACTCTTGACGAAAAATATTGGTACGGACCAATTGTTATTTCGCCTGCAAATGCAAATTGTGGGTATTGCGGATGCAGGTTAACATTCAGTAAAACGGTAAACAAATTCCAAGACAAGATTGAAGTTAAATGCACAAACTGTGAGCAAGAGAAAAAATACGATGTTCACTACAGCTTGACATTTGCAGACAACAAACAAGCTACCGATCCATATTTTGGAATTCAACTTTGGTTGCAAGTACCTTTCGAAAACAATATTTTATGGGCATATAATTTCGAACATCTTCAATATTTAAAAAATTACGTTGGAGCTAAACTTAGAGAAGCGGCAAGTGGGGGAAAATATTCTTTAGCATGGAAACTGCCCAACTTTATTAAAGTTGCAAAAAACAGAGACAAGATTTTAAAAGCTATCACCCGACTTGAAAGAAAGTGACAAAGAACGTCTAACAGCCAACTTTCGAATAGTACAACTTACGGTCAAATAATAACCAGTCCGTGAATTGCCCTTGGATAATTCATAACCTTAAACAAGGAAAAGTGAATAGCCTTCCGCTGTTTGCTTTTTCTTTCCTTTCTTTGCAAATGCCTACTCCCAATAAAATAATCATCATTACAGCGCCATCGGGTTCCGGAAAAACTTCCATTACCAGGTACCTGATGCAGGAATACCCACAACTAGCCTTTTCTATATCCGCCGCCACCCGGCAGGCACGTGGTATCGAAAAAAATGGTGTCGATTACTACTTTATGAGCGAGGAAGCATTCAAACAAAAAATTCAACACAATGAATTTGCTGAGTGGGAAATGGTGTATGAAGGCAAATATTATGGCACTTTAAAAAGCGAACTGCAGCGCATTTGGGATGAAAATAAAATACCGGTACTGGATATAGATGTTAAAGGTGCCATACATGTAAAACAACAGTATCCTGATTCCTCTATTACATTGTTTATAGAGCCTCCATCAGTAGGCGAACTTAAAAAACGCCTCGAAGGCAGAGGAACCGAATCACCGGAATCACTGGCGGCCAGGATCAATAAAGCTGCTTACGAAATCTCCTTTAAGGATCATTTTGACAAGCAGATCGTAAATGACGATCTCGACAAAGCCTGTAACGAAGCCGTGGCTATCATAGCTGACTTTATTAAACAATAATTGGTTTACTCATTAAATCAATCATCTTTCATATTTTTACTTCATGGATTGGACAACACTTTTTGCAATTTTGATCTCGCTGATCCTGATAGGTTTTTTTTCGGGAGTAGAGATAGCATTTGTTTCAGCCAATAAATTATCTATTGAACTGAGGAAAAAACAAGGGCACTATAGCGGCAGGGTGTGGGGCGACTATGCGGATAAACCTGCCCGGTTTATAGGCACAACACTCATTAGCTTTAATGTAATCCTGGTAGTATATGGATTACTTTGGAGCAATTTTATGACAGATGTATGGCATAATCAAATAGGAGAATTTAGCTGGGACATTACAAACCAATACATACACCTTATTATAGAAACAGTTGTTTCCACAATATTCCTGTTGTTTTTTGAATTCATATTTAAAGCTT
The DNA here is from genome assembly GCA_046590675.1 of Ferruginibacter sp. Lineage (GTDB taxonomy): Bacteria > Bacteroidota > Bacteroidia > Chitinophagales > Chitinophagaceae > Ferruginibacter. Next base: position 95,305 of record JBKJUP010000044.1, read on the forward strand.
ATTTCAGGGCAAAAAATGATTCAATTTTAAGTAGTGGTGTTATCACATACATCATACAGATCTTCTTCATTATTTTTTCGGGTATAGCATCTTTTTTTGTGAATATATCAGAGTGGATACTGAAGTATATTTTCAACGTTAAACTCAACGAAAAAAAGGAAGTCTTCACCAAAATTGACCTGGAGCATTTTATTCAGCAAAGCAAAAATCATGATGAAGAAGATACCTCAGAAATCAACAAAGAATTATTTGAGAATGCCTTATCGCTCAGCGAAAAAAAAATAAGGGAATGCCTGATTCCAAGAAAAGAAATTGATGCCGTAGATATTAGAACCAACATCGAATCGGTAAAAGAAAGATTTATACAAACAAAGTTAAGTAAGCTGGTGGTGTATGAAGATAATATTGATTCCATACTGGGTTATGTACACCAACTCGATCTCTTTAAAAACCCGGCAGATATTCATGCAATCTTATTACCCATACCAACCATACCCGAAAGTATGAGTGCTACAGATTTGATGACAAAATTTACCAAAGAAAGAAAAAGCATTGCTTGGGTAGTGGATGAATTTGGTGGCACTGCAGGCATTGTAACCATGGAAGATTTACTGGAAGAAATATTTGGTGACATCAAGGACGAATATGATACCGAAGAGTTTGTTGACAAACAAATTTCTGCCAATGAATTTATTTTTAGCGGCAGACTGGAATTGGATTACATCACTGAAAAATATAAGCTGGCATTTGCAGATAGCGAGGAAACAGAAACCCTGAGTGGATTTATAATCCAGAACCGTGATGAAATTCCCAAACAAAAAGAAACCTTTACAGTTGGTAATTACCAATTCGATATTTTAAATGTAAGTGAAACAAGAATTGAAACTGTAAAAATGAAAGTGCTTAAGTAGTGCATCGATTCCTTTACGGTAGCCAGTTTATTTTCAATAGAAATCCAATCAATGACCATTGCTGTAAATCTCACCTACCTCATCAATGAAGCAAATAAAGATCTGATAAATGCTCAATTTCTTAAAATTGCTGCAGCCAATTCATCTCACCAATTTATTTTTATTGCAACAGAAAAAAAGCAGGATCAAAAAAATATTACAAGAAACATAACTGAAGTAATTTCCCGTCCCCGGGGAAATACCATTTTACTTTTAAAACTTTGGTACAATTATACCCTGCCGGCTTTAATACGAAAATATAAGGCTGATGTACTTATACACGCAGACGGGGCCTGTTCTTTACGATCCAAAACAAAGCAATACTTATTTATCAATGATGGGTATTTTTTAAAACCCTCCATATTTTCTACAAAAAAACAACTTGGCTTTTTACAGAAAAATGCTGTTTCATTTTTAAATAAAGCAACAGTCATTTTTACAAGTACTGCGTTTCAGAAAAAGAACTTAATTACAAACTATCATATCAATGAAAGCAAAATTGAAGTGATACCGTTGGAAATAAGTTCGCTTTTTAAACCGATTGATTTTGCAGAAAAAGAAACAATAAAAGACAGTTATACAGATGGCAAAGAATATTTTCTTTTCAATGGCAACATTCACCCAAACAATCATTTAATTAATCTTTTAAAAGCATTTTCCTTTTTCAAAAAAAGACAAAAAAGTAACATGCAGTTATTAATAGCTGCAAGTGCAGTTGCGGAGAATGATCCATTTATAGAAAGCCTGAGAACTTATAAATTCCGTAATGAAGTAAAGCTGTTGTATGATTTGCCGGAGACTGAGATTGCAAAAATTACCGCAGCAGCTTATGCCGTCATATACCCTGCTGAAACAGAAAATTTTCTAAAAATTATATTACAGGCCCAGCAATGCGAAGTGCCACTTCTTCTGTCAAACACCGCTGCTATAAAAGAGGCGGGTGGAGCAGCAGCCCTATATTTTGACGATCAGCATTTTAATGATATGGCTGATAAAATGATGCTGGTATTCAAAGATGAAAATGGCCGCAGTAACCTTATAAAAGAAGCCAGGTCAATGTCGGGCAAATACCGGGCAACCAATTCCTCTGCATTATTATGGAAGCTGATAACCGCAAGCTAATGCCGGGCTTCATACTTTATTAGTACGCTCCAGGTGGCTTTTTGTTTCTATAATAAACCAGTTACCTTTGCATTCTTTTATCTGCAAATTTTAATAAATAATGAACAAATCGACCATAAAAATTGACGTATTATTAGACCCTAAAAAAATACCCGAACAAATTAGCTGGACGGCTTCGGACAGTAGTGCCGATATGGCCCAACAAGCAAAAGCCATGTGCCTTGCATTTTGGGATGGTGGTGATAAAACTGCGCTAAGAATTGATCTTTGGACAAAGGATATGATGATGGATGAAATGGCAGACTTCTATTACCAGATGTTTATGACCATGGGCGATGCATTTAAAAGAGCTACGCAGCAAGAAGAATTAGGTGATGATATGAAAAAATTTGCGAAAGTGTTTTTTGAAAAATTCAGAGCCATTCAATTAAAAGAGCAAAAATAGAAAGCCCAATAAATCAATGCTGCATTTTCATTTATTGTTTACCACAATTTATAGCACATAAAATATAGATACATTTATACATTATAAAAAATCAACCATGAGCCTTGAACAAAAAATAATGACAGAAATGAAAGAGGCAATGAAGGCCAAAAATGAAGCTGTTTTACGCAGTCTCCGGGCCATTAAAGCAGAAATCATTAAAGCGAAAACTGAACCTGGAGCAGGCGGTGAAATTGATGAGGCAACGGAGCAAAAGTTTTTACAAAAGATGATGAAGCAAAGAAGAGATTCGCTGGAGATTTTTGAAACCCAGGGAAGGGCAGATCTTGCAACAAAAGAAAAAGAAGAGATGGAAGTGATTGAAAGATTTCTTCCTAAACAGATGAGTGAATCAGAAATTAAAGAAGCGGTATCTAAGATAATTGAATCAACCGGTGCAACTTCTCCGGCAGATATGGGCAAGGTTATGGGTGTGGCAAGCAAGCAACTTGCGGGCCTTGCAGATGGTAAAACAATCAGTATTATTGTAAAGGAGTTATTAAATAAATAATCTTTTTACTGCACGAAATACTTTGCGGACATACTAACATCTATGCAGATGGTATAGTTAAAATTGCGAATTATGATAGATATTATATACGCCATCATAATCATATTCGCCATCATAAAAGGCTATCGTAAAGGTTTTATTATAGCCCTGTTTTCAATCGTTGCTTTTGTATTGGGTCTTGCTGCTGCCTTAAAATTATCTGCTGTAGTAGCAAACTATTTAAGCAATTCCACCACTGTTTCAACAAAATGGCTACCCGCCATTTCCTTTGCGCTTGTGTTTATAGCGGTGGTAGTTTTAGTGCAGCTTGGCGGTAAATTGATTGAAAAAACTTTCGATCTGGTATTGTTGGGATGGATAAACCGTATGGCTGGCGTGTTACTTTATGCCGTATTATATACATTGATTTTTAGTGTATTTTTATTTTATGCAGATAAGATGCACCTGTTTGAAGAAGCAACCACAGCAACATCAAAAACATATTTTTTGATAAAGCCAATTGGCCCCGAAGTGATCAATGGGTTTGCAAAACTGTTACCGATATTTAAAGATATGTTTACACAACTTGAACAATTTTTTGACAGTGTATCCAACAAAATGCAGCATTAATTTGAGGCATTATTTTATTTAATGTAATTTTAAACTGATTGCTTACTTTAGCAATCAGTTATAGCACCTGAAAACATCATTAGTTCCAGCAGAATGAGTTACGAAATCAAACAAGACGGAAAATTCAAATACATAGAAGAAGGCGAGGGCGAACCACTTATGTTACTTCATGGATTATTTGGGGCTCTGAGCAATTTTATGCCGCTCATTGAACATTTTAAATCTTCCAACAAAGTAATAGTGCCAATACTGCCACTGCTTGACCTTGACTTATTACATACTTCGGTTGGCGGGCTACAAAAGTTTGTTCAGAAATTTATTGAACACCGTGGCTATACCAATATAAATTTATTGGGTAATTCGTTGGGTGGGCATGTAGCGCTGATTCATATTCTTAAAAATCCGGATCGAATTAAATCCTTGATTTTAACGGGCAGTTCGGGGCTTTTTGAAAATGGAATGGGCGACACTTATCCTAAAAGAGGCGATCGGGAATATATCCGCAAAAAAACAGAACTTACCTTTTACGACCCGGCAATGGCTACGGAAGAACTTGTAAATGAAGTTTTCGAAATCACCAACAATCGTTTAAAAGTTATCAAAATTATTGCGTTGGCAAAAAGTGCCATCCGTAATAATCTTGGTGAAGAACTGAATGAAATTAAGCAACCGACCTGCCTCATCTGGGGAAACAATGATACCATAACTCCACCCTTTGTTGGTAAAGAATTTCATAGGTTGATCCCAAACAGTGAATTACATTTTGTTGACAAATGCGGTCATGCTCCAATGATGGAAGTACCGGAAGAGTTTAATAAAATATTGGCCACGTTTTTAGCCAAATTAAAAACTCCTGCTGCAACTATTTCGTAATTATACTTGTCATTATCCGTTATAATACCGTCGGTAAGGCTATTAAATATTGAACAACAATTTCAACACTTTTAGATGCTTACAGCTGAACTTATTAATAACAACATTCCCCGGCTTCAACTACAGGATAGCATTACAAAGGCTCTGCAGTTGATCAGCGACTTCCGCGTTACCCACTTACCGGTAGTGTCGGAAGACAAATACCTGGGATTAATAAGTGAGGATGATTTGCTGGATGTAGAGGACGAAAAAGGTACGGTTGAATTTTTACAAATACATTTTATTGCAGCCAGTGTAAAAGAAAATGAACATTTTCTAAATGCAGTTAAATTCAGCAATGAATTTGAAACTACTGTAGTGCCGGTCATTAATGAAGAAAGAGAATTGGTGGGAGTAATTACTGTTACAGACTTATTAAAAGCATTGGGAGATTTTTCGGGCGCCAACGAAATTGGTGGCATAATCGTTATGGAAATGGAACGCACACAGTTTGCCATTTCTGAAATCAGCCGCATTGTAGAAAGCAATGACGCAACCATCCTTCACCTGAATACAACCGTACAACCAGCCACAGGCCTGCTTACCGTTTCGGTTCACCTGAATAAAAAAGAAATAGCTGCAATCGTTTCAGCTTTTGAAAGGTATGAATATGATATCATTTACTATTTCGGCGACGAAAAATTTGAAAATGAAATTCATAGCAATTATCGTCACCTGATGAGTTACCTGGATATTTAAGCCTTATTATCTCCACTGTACATTTGCAAATTTTATCATTACTTCGCAGATCAGGAAGTGAAGGAAAGCGTATTAATGAGCATTTTTAAAAAGATATATTGGGCCACCATTTATTTATTACTTACAATAAATGCATCCGCCCAAACTGTTGAACAACCCGTTCAGAATGCTGATACTTTACAATATGTTGTAAAAGATTCTACAGCGAAATTTTTCATTCGCAAAATAAACGTACAAGGCAACCGGCACACAAAAACATATATGATACTTCGGGAAATACAATTTAGCCCCGGAGATTCCATTGAAATTACTGCTATCACCAAAGCGTTTGAACTTGCCCGTCAGCAAATTTATAATACCAGTTTATTCAATGAAGTAAAACTGGAGCTGGTGATGCTATCTGCATCTGAAATTGATGTAAATGTAACGGTGCAGGAACGCTGGTACCTTTACCCGGCGCCTCAGTTTCAATTGGTGGATCGCAATTTTAATGAATGGTGGGTGCGGTTTAACCGTGACCTGAACCGGGTTAATTATGGAGTAAAATTTGTTCATTATAATTTCAGCGGCCGGCGTGATCCTTTGCGCATTTACCTGATAAATGGATATACCCGTAACATTTCATTTTCTTATTCGCAGCCATATAGTAACCCTGGCTTAACAAAGGGTTTTGGCATTGGCGGCGGGCTTTCACAAAACAGGGAAATGAATTTTAAAACATCCTACAACAATCAAACATTATTCTTTAAACAAGATGATTTTGTAAAGAAAAACTGGTATTTCAATTTAAGTCTTCGGTTACAAAAAGGATATTTAACAAGGCATACCATTGCTTTTAATTATTCTTTCCTGCAAGTGAATGATTCCATTATTACCACTAAATACAACCCATCTTATTTTAATCTAAATACTACATCAAAAAATATTTTTGATCTTAGTTATAACTGGCGTTATACCAACGTGGATAATATTGCTTACCCATTAAAAGGAGTTACAGCATCCGCAACACTTACAAAACGAGGGTTGGCGCTTACCGGTAGCATTAACCTGTTGAATACGGAATTTGGCTACAACAAGTATTGGGCTCATAAAAAAAACTGGTACACAAGCCTGCAGTTTTCAGGCAATGTAAAACTGCCTTTTGATCAGCCGTATATCAACCAACGTGCACTTGGCTATAATGAAACCAACCTGCGTGGACTTGAATATTATGTAGTGGATGGGGTAGCTTTTGGGTTATTAAAATCTACCTTAAAAAAGAAATTATTTTCCTTTTCCATACCATTCCCATTTAAATCAAAAACATTTACTGCCATCCCTTTTACATTTTATGCCAAAACATACGCAGATGCAGGGTTTGTTTATACCAAAACAAAGTATCTTACAAATCTGAATAACAAATTTTTGTACTCCGGTGGCTTTGGAATAGATGTGTTAACCTTTTACGATGTTAGTATCCGGTTTGAATACAGTTTTAACCAGTTAGGTGAAAACGGGTTATTTTTACGCAGCATCGGTGGATTATAATACCTTCAATAAAAACTAACAGTCATTTTGGATAACTATAAAATTCAACTTTAACCTGGCTGAGGTGACGTGAGTGAGAAACAACAATGGCAGCCTATTAACTTTAGTACAAATAAATAATAAACCAACTAATGAAAATAGCTATTTATAGCAGGGGCATTGAAAATGATCAGCATAAGGACATGGAATCACTTTTAGAAGAATTGGATCTTTATAAAGTGGAACCTGTTTTTTACCAAGATTTTTTCAACAAATTTTATTCTTCAGTAACGATGAAAGGAAAGTACTCAACTTTCAATTCAGCAGACGATCTTGATGATACCATCGACTGTATGATAAGTTTGGGTGGTGACGGCACATTGCTGGACACCGTTACTTTGGTACAAGATAAAGGCATACCGGTATTAGGGATAAATTATGGCCGGTTAGGATTTTTGGCTACGATTGGTAAGGAAGATTTTCATTTTGCCATTAAAGCGCTTGCTCAACGGACTTATGTTACGGATAATCGTACATTAATTCATCTTGATGCCAATATCCCCTTATTTAATAACACGCCTTATGGCCTGAATGAATTTACCCTACAGAAAAAAGATTCATCATCTATGATAAAAATTCATACTTATTTAAATGGTGAATTTTTAAATACTTATTGGGCAGATGGATTGATTGTGGCCACCCCAACAGGATCAACGGGGTATTCGCTAAGTTGTAACGGACCAATCGTTTTTCCGGATAGTGGCAGTTTTGTGATAACACCCGTTGCGCCCCACAATCTGAATATCCGCCCAATAGTGGTACCGGATACCAACATTATATCTTTTGAAGTTGAAGGCAGAACAGATTCTTTTATATGCACATTAGACAGCAGGCGCATGGTGGTTCCTAAAGAAGCCCAGCTTGCATTGAGAAAAGAAAAATTTGGACTTAATCTCATCCGATTAAATGAAAGCAACTTTCTTCAAACACTTAGAAATAAACTTTCCTGGGGACTTGACAAACGTAATAATTAGCTTTGAATAATGTGTATAGATAACATAAGCCTATCACAATAAAAAATTAAGAAAACCGTACCAGGCAGATATTTTAAAAACAATTCTTATTTTGCAGTTATGAAAAAATGCTTCCTTACCGCTATTGTTATATTTTCTATGTTCACCACATCTGTATTTGCACAAGGTGTTTATGAACAACAAGGTGAATTTGGATTTACTGTAGGGGCTGCCCACTATTTTGGTGACCTTAACACCAGGGCGGGTCTTAACCGGCCAAAGCCTGCAATCGGCATTTTTTATACAAAGCAATTTAATAACTACCTGGGTTTGCGTGTAAGCGCTCATTTTGCCCAGTTAGGATACAGCGATATTTATAGCAAAAACACTTATCAGAAAAGCAGGAACCTAAGTTTTAATACCGATATTTTTGAAGTGGCTGCACAGGGTGAATTTAATTTTTTCAGGTTTATTGCCGGTGATCCTTATTATAATTTTACTCCATTTGTCACCCTGGGTGTTGGCTTGTTTAGTTTCAACCCTTATGCCTATCTTGATAGCAAAAAAGTTTACTTAAGGCCGCTTGGTACCGAAGGTCAAAACATTCAATACAATGATCCGGCTACGGGCAAAATACGCAAACCTTATAGCAGCATGGCTGTTTGCTTTCCCATTGGAGCAGGTATCAAATACAATTTTTCAAATAATGTAAATCTTTCCTTTCAGATAACACACCGCCTTACAATGACGGATTACCTGGATGATGTAAGCAGTACTTACGTTGGTATTGATAAATTTCCGCCGTTGAATGGCCTGCCTTCAACTGCCGGTATTTTACAGGATCGTAGTTTTGAATTAGGTACCCCAATCGGTGTGGAAGGCCGCCAACGTGGTTTTAACAAACAGAAAGATCAATATATAATTGCTGAAGTTGGCATTTCATTTAGCATCAGTACTTATAAATGCCCATCTGCTAATTAATCAACCCATTTAATAAAATATCTGCTGATAATCTTACTGAAATCCTGTTGACACATCAGCAGCTTTTTTAGCTATCAAAAAACCATCATTCAGCATTCCTCATAAAATTAAGTTCCCGCTACTCATGCGCCATTTGAACAACAAACCATTTTCAGGCTTCGGGCAGTCCTTTGGCTACAGGGATTTGTTAAGCAGTAACATTTTGTCAAAACGCTTATTCCAACTAATTTTTATTACTTTTGCCCCCCAAAGTTAGGTCCACCCTGACTAATAATTTTCACTTAGTATGAGTTTAAAGGATAGTATTAACATGCAAAGGCTTCCACGCCATATTGCCATTATTATGGATGGTAACGGAAGGTGGGCCCAGGAAAGAGGTGAAGATCGGCTTTTTGGCCATTTGCACGGAGTGGAAAGTGTAAGAAACATCGTAGAAGGAGCAGCAGAATTAGGGATTGAATACCTGACATTATATGCGTTTAGCACCGAAAACTGGGACAGGCCGGCTGATGAAGTAACGGGGTTGATGGAATTACTGGTTGATACAATCCGTAACGAGGTTCCCACACTCAATAAAAACAACATCAGGTTGCATGTAATTGGTGATATGGAAATGTTGCCGGAATCAGCACGTCACGAACTGAATGAAGCACTTAAAGAAACATCTGTAAATACCGGCCTTCACCTTGTGATGGCTTTAAGCTATAGTAGCCGTTGGGAAATTTTGAATGCGGTAAAGAAAATAGCTGTTGATGTAAAGGCAGGCAAGCTTGAAAGTGAAAATATAAACCAGGAAACAATACAAACTTATTTGTGTACGGCTGGTTTTCCTGACCCTGAATTGATGGTACGCACCAGTGGAGAATACCGGATTAGTAATTTTTTACTTTACCAATTGGCTTATTCTGAACTATATTTTACAAACACAAGATGGCCTGATTTCAGAAAAGAAAATCTTTATGAAGCAATTATAGATTTTCAAAACAGGGAAAGAAGATTTGGAAAAACCGGTCAACAGATTAATGAAGAGATAAAAGGCTAGCCTATTACCAGGAAAGTAAAACCTGGAATTTTGCACGCATTATATATAAAAAGAAAGAAGGAAATTTTAAGCATTGAGCTTAAAATAAACCGCAATTTATCTGCTCTATCATGCATGTGTACTGAAAAGCAGGCCTGTTAAAGGGAATGGATTGTTTAACAAATAGTTTTAATTATAGCAAGTAAATTGCCATTCGTAAAAAAAACCAATTAATGCAGAGGATTTACCCGAATTTGTTATTGATAATTGTAGCAGTTCTCATTTCACAATTCGCATTTAGCCAAAACGACACCCTTCCAGTTTCTGTAAACCCTGAGTTAATGGGAATCTTCGAAGCCAAAACTCCTAAGCAATATACTATAGCGGGTATAACCGTAACAGGAACGAAAGCCTTTGATCAAAATTTAATCATCTCCATTTCCGGATTGGCAGTTGGCGATAAAATTACCATCCCGGGTTCTGATGTTTTTAGTAAAGCAATCAGCAAACTTTGGAAACAAAACCTGGTAGTAAATATTGAGATCTATTTAACCAAACTTATTGGCAAAGATCTTTATGTTGAATTGGCCATTACTGAAAGACCTCGTTTAGCCGATTTTAAATTTACCGGGATAAAAAAAGGTGAGAAAGATGACCTCGTTACAAAAATGGGATTATCGAAAGACAGGGTGATTACCGATAATATGAAAATAAGTGCCATTGAGGCCATTCATAAATTCTACGCAGATAAGGGATTCGGCAATGTAAAAGTGGATGTAAAAGAACAACCTGCACCTAATTTATTAAATGCAGAAATACTCACATTCAATATTACAAAAGGTAATAAGGTAAAGGTAAACTCTATCAATTTTGCCAATAATGATAATATTGGTGATCTGAAATTGAAAAAGCAAATGAAGGGCACTAAGGAAACCTCCAGATTTACACTTTATCCCCCTCCTATCACCAGTCCTTACGGAGATTCTGCCCGACAAATAGATTTTGGTCAATACCTGCGGGATATGGATTATCTCTCTATCTCAAAAACCAAAGAATTTATTGACCCCTACTTCCGCTTTAAATTATTTAGCTCTTCTAAGTTCAATGCTCAAAAATATACTGAAGACAAAGAAAGCCTGTTGGATTATTATAATTCACAGGGATTTAGAGATGCGGTAATTGTAGCAGATACAGCCGTTACAAATACAAAGGGTAACCTTGATCTTCATATTAAAATGAATGAGGGTAGAAAGTATTATTTTGGCAATATCCTATGGCGTGGCCCAACAAAATACACGGATTCTATTTTAAATGTTATACTCGGCATTAAGAAAGGTGACATTTATAACATGGAAATTTTAAACAAAAGATTGGGTAAAATACCTTCTGCTGAAGGTGGTGATATCCAAAGTTTGTACATGGATGATGGTTACCTTTTCTTTAGAGTAGATCCGATAGAAACTGCTGTGTATAATGACACCATCGATTTTGAAATCCGCATGCAGGAAGGGCCTCAGGCAACTATCGGCAAAATTGAAATCAGCGGTAACGATAAAACCAAAGATTACGTTATTCGCAGGGAATTAAGAACCATTCCGGGTGAAAAATTCAGTCGTGCAGACTTAATACGTACTCAACGGGAACTTGGCCAATTGGGCTTCTTTAACCCTGAAAAAACCAATCCTAACGTTGTACCAAATTCTGAAGATGGAACAGTGGATATAACCTGGCAGGTAGAAGAAAAATCTAATGACCAATTGGAGTTATCTGCGGGTTTTGGTGGTGGAATTGGCCTAACCGGTACATTGGGTATAACCTTTAATAACTTCAGTATTAATAATATTTTCAATAAAAAAACCTGGGATCCTTTACCTTCAGGAAGTGGTCAAAAACTAAGTGCCAGGATACAATCCAATGGCCGTGCCTTCCGTACGTATAATTTCTCGTTTACTGAACCATGGTTGGGGGGTAAAAAAAGAAATTCATTTACAGTTAGTTTCTATAATACCAAACAGGCCAATGCTTACAACCAGTTTGGCCAATATTGCAGATATTGCGGAGACACCTCCAACATTCGCACATTGGGCCTGGGTATATCATTAGGAAAACAATTGAAATGGCCGGATGATTATTTCTCAATGATTTATTCTTTCAACATACAACAGTATCGTTTAAAGAACTACCCAAATATATTTAAAGGTATCAGCGACGGTACTTCTACCAATATTAGTTTAAGGTTGGCAATTGCCCGTAACTCCACGCAGGGTAACCCCGTTTTCCCAACGGGTGGTTCCAATTTCCTGTTAAGCGGCCAGTTTACATTACCTTATACTGCACTGGGAATTACCAAGCCAGGTGATAATCCTTATAAACTACCGGAGTTTCACAAATGGCGCTTTAATGGAGAATATTATGTTCCAATCGGAAGGGCCCGTGGCGCAGACAATAACAAACAGTTCATTTTAAAAGCGGCAGCTAAATTTGGTTTTATTGGTAAGTACGATAAAAACAAACAGATATCTCCATTTGAACGTTTTCAATTGGGTGATGCTGGTTTAAATAACAGCTACGCTATACTTGGTTATGATATCATAGCGCACAGAGGATACCCGGTTTATTCAAATAGTGATCCTAAGATAAACCCGGAAGATGTAACACCAACAGAGTTTTTCACCATCTTTAATAAATACACGTTGGAATTACGCTATCCATTCAGCACCAATCCGTCCAGCACCATTTATGGATTGGCATTTTTCGAAGCTGCCAACGGATGGTACAAATTCAAAGATTACAATCCATTTAAACTGCGTCGCTCTGCTGGTGTGGGAATGCGCTTCTTTTTACCAATGTTTGGATTACTTGGATTTGATTATGGTATTGGATTTGACAGGATAAAAGCCGGCGAGCCCATTAAAAGTGCATACAAATTCACCTTTATGTTAGGCCAGGAACCTGAATAGTTTTGAGTAACATTATTTTTAATTGTGAAACTTTAAAAATTGCCAGATGAAAAAATTATTATTTGCCCTTTGTTTATTTATGTCGGTTGCATTTACCTCCACTGCACAACGATATGCAATTATTGATTCAAGGTATATTTTAGAAAAATTACCAGAGTACAAAGAGTCTCAAACTAAATTAGACCAGTTTAGCACCCAATGGCAGCAGGAAATAGAAAAAAAGCAGGCCGATTTGGACAGGATGTATAAAGATTATGATGCTGAGCAGGTTATGCTTACAGATGTTTTAAAAAAGAAAAGACAGGATGAATTATACAATCGTGAAAAAGAAGTAAGGGACCTGCAAAAAAGGCGCTTTGGATTTGAAGGCGACCTGTTTAGAAAAAGGCAGGAATTGATAAAACCCATACAGGACAGGGTTTATATTACAATACAAAAACTGGCTGTTGAAAGATCTTATGATTTTATTTTGGATAAAAGTGAAGGAATTACTGTTATATTTGCCGACCCAAAACTTGACAGGAGCGATGATGTCCTAAAATATTTGGGTGTTAAATAAATCACAATCGATTATTCGTATGCAGCTATTTCTTAAAAAAAACAAACTATAACAAGTAAACATTTAAAAGTAACAATGAGAAATTTAATCGTAGCATTTGTGTTGGGAATTTCAATTTTTGGATTATCCGGTACAGCATTAGCGCAAAACAAAATCGGATATATCAGCACTGAAGAATTGATAGGCGCTATGCCAGAAGCTGAAAAGGCAAATTCAGAATTACAGGAATACCAGACAGCCTTACAACAACAAGGTGCGTCATATTATACTGAGTTGAATGAATTAGATAGCATTTTTGCAAGAGATTCTGCCAAAATGAGCAAAGCAACTAAAGACTTGAAAAGAAATGATATGATTGCTTTGTATCAAAAAGTTCAGGGATGGCAACAAACAATGCAACAAAAAATTGGAGAAAAACAACAGGAATTATTGGCTCCGATTCAAAAAAAGGCATTGGATAATATTAAAACTGTAGCTAAAGAAAATGGCTACGCTTATATTTTTGAAGCCGGCACTTTATTGGTTGCCCCACCTGCTGATGATATGTTAGCATTGGTTAAAAAGAAGTTGGGTATTAAAGATCCGGTTCCCGCAGCTAAGCCTGCAGCCGGAAAATAATTATTCAATCACATAATATTAACAGAAGCCATCTCAATAACGGGATGGCTTTTGTAATTTTGATATTATGGGTACAGGACCAATTGGTGTTTTTGATAGCGGCTACGGTGGGCTTACCGTATTAAAAGAAATAACCGCTCAACTTCCGCAATACGATTATATCTATTTAGGCGACAACGCCCGGGCACCTTATGGGCCAAGAAGTTTTGATACCGTTTACCATTACACCCTGCAATGCGTAAAATGGTTTTTTAGCCAGGGTTGCCCATTGGTTATATTGGCCTGTAATACGGCATCCGCAAAAGCATTGCGCACCATTCAACAAAATGATCTTGCGGATATTGATCCGGAAAAAAGAGTGTTGGGGGTGATAAGGCCTACAACCGAAATCATTGGGAATTTTACAAAACATAACAAAGTGGGCATACTGGGCACCACCGGTACCGTACAATCCAATTCCTATCCGATTGAAATTGCGAAATTTTTCCCCGGTATCACTGTTTACCAGGAAGCATGCCCAATGTGGGTGCCGCTGGTGGAGAACAACGAACACGATTCGATTGGCGCCGACTATTTTATTGAAAAGCATATCAGTAAACTATTGATCAACTCTCCTGAAATTGATACCGTTTTATTGGCATGTACCCACTATCCATTACTCATCAATAAGATAAAGCAATACTTACCAACCGATACAATTGTATTATCCCAGGGAGTTATTGTAGCAAATAGTTTGCAGAATTATTTGAACCGACATCCTCAAATTGCCGGCAAATGCAGTCAGAATGGTCATCTCCGCTTTTTTACAACCGACGCTACTGACGATTTTGACGCTAAAGCAGCTATTTTTTATGGAAAGCCCGTTCAATCCACACACCTAGCGTTGTAATTTTTAATTATTTGAGTTTTCGTCACCAAAGATTCGCATTTATTTATTACCTTCGCCGTCCTTTCACAAACAGCAGGGATGGTGCCCTGGTGGGTGTAGATTAAAATGTTTCATAAATAATTTTTGTAAAAGGAAAAACTTAATACAATGCCAGGTAAAAAAAGAACATACCAACCGCATGTCCGTAGAAGAAAACACGTACATGGATTTCGTCAACGCATGCAAACAGCTAATGGCCGTAAGGTTTTAGCCAGTCGTCGTAAAAAAGGTCGTACAAAACTGACTGTATCTGACGAGCGTTTTGGTAAAAAATAGAAATAATTAATATAACCCTTAACTGTGGTATAAATAATAGCAGCTCTCCTTTGGGAGGGCTTTTTTAATTTTGTATCAGTGGAGAAAAATATACGATACACACTTGGAAAAGATGAACGGCTTAAAAGCCGTAAGGCTATTGAACAATTATTTAAAGAAGGCAAATCTCTATCCCTTTTTCCACTGAGAGTTATTTACCAAAAAACGGCTCATTCAAAGAGTAAACCCTGTTCAAATTTACAAGCGGGCTTTACCGTTAGTTCGAAACATTTTAAAAGAGCAACAGATCGTAACCGTACCAGGCGATTGATGAAAGAAGCTTACCGTTTACAAAAAAACGAATTGCAACAAACACTTATCGAGAAAGAAATTAAGCTGGATACTTTTTTTATTTATGTAGGAAAAGAGGTGCCGGACTATTCAGTGATATTTGAAAAATTAAAACTTGCCATTGATAAACTTCAACAACTAGCGCTTGCTACAAACAGGTAAAACCATATTGCAAAAAATAAAGGAATTGCTAAGCCTGCCGTTTATAGCACTGATAAGATTATACCAAATAATCATTTCCCCGTGGCTGGGTAGCCAATGCCGTTATACACCAACCTGTTCTCAATATGGAATAGAGGCGTTGAAAAAATATGGGCCGGTAAAGGGCCTTTGGTTAACTATTAAAAGAATTGCAAGCTGTAATCCCTGGGGAGGGCATGGACATGACCCGGTTCCATAAAAATGCCGGTAACATCCTACGTATAAGATTGATACCGGCAAAAAATATTACAACAAAATTGTAATCAGCTATTATGCAGCAGCAAAACGCTCTGCAACTTTACTCCAGTTTACTACGTTCCAAAAAGCAGCAAGATAATCTGCACGCTTGTTCTGGTATTTCAGATAGTAAGCATGTTCCCACACATCACAACCTAAAATGGGCGTTCCTTTTACTTCCGCAACATCCATCAAAGGGTTATCCTGGTTTGGTGTAGATGAAACTTCCAGTTTGCCATCTTTAACTATCAGCCATGCCCAACCGCTTCCAAATCTTGTCATACCTGCTGCAGAAAATTTTTCTTTAAATGCATCAAGGCTTCCAAATGCTGCTGTAATAGCATCTGCTAGTGCACCTGTAGGTTCACCGCCTGCATTGGGCGCAAGGCTTTCCCAAAAGAAAGAATGATTCCAATGTCCGCCACCGTTGTTACGTACTGCCGGGCTTATAGAACCCGCCGCTGCTACTAGCTCCTCTAATGATTTGCTTTCGTTGTCTGTTCCTGCAATAGCCTTATTCAGATTATCAACGTATGCCTGGTGATGCTTTCCATGATGAATCTGCATGGTAGTTGTGTCAATATTAGGCTCCAATGCATCGTGTGCAAATGGGAGCGCTGGTAATGTAAATGCCATAGTCTCGTATTTATTGTTTGAAAAATTGAATGAAATTATTTTACAAATGTACCTGCCATAAGTTAAGCAGACAAATACAATGCCGTTTGGGATATTGGGAAATAATTATGAAATATTGACATGGTTATTGCTATAGAGTAAACCTTTCCAAAAAAATAACATGCAAAAACTGATTTTTTCTTTAGCCTTATTTTTTATGATTGGGCATTGTTTTTCCCAAATTCCCGGCGCAACCGCTGATACCAGTCAGTCATTAAAACAGTCCGTTTCATCAGAACGCAGCAATCAACAAGCAGTCAGTTCCATTCCGGAATTATCGATCTTTCCTAACCCTGCAAAAAACAAAGTGACATTACAGGTAAAAGGGTTTGAGCCCGGCACAGCGCTCGTTAAAATTTTAGATACAAAGGGAAAAATGATACGGGAAGATAGTCGCCTGCTAACAAACGGCACAGAAGAAATTGTAATGTTTTTAATGCTGCCGCCGGGTATTTATTTCATCATTGTATCGGAAAAAGGCAAGATAACCCGCAAGAAATTAGTGATGTTGTAATATATCAGCGCTTACTTTTAAAAAAGTCTTTCATAAGTCCTGCGCATTCGTCCTGAAGAATTCCTCCGGTAACAATTGTTTTAGGATGAAATGGAGAATTGGCCCCCGCTACTTTTTTATATCCGTTCTTCTCATCTTCTGCACCGTAAACAACCGCTCCAATTTTACTCCAATACAAAGCGCCACTGCACATAAGACAAGGTTGTACCGTAACAAACAAAGTAGCTTCCGGCAGGTATTTACTACCCAGGTAATTGAAGGCAGCCGTCAGCGCTATAATTTCCGCATGTGCTGTGCTGTCAGTTAATTTTTCAACCTGGTTGTATCCTCTTGCAATAATCCTTTCATTCATAACAATGATAGCACCTACGGGCACTTCATCTTCGTCAAAGGCACGCTTCGCTTCCTGCAATGCCTGTTTCATATATTGTTCATGCGACATAATAACCAGTTTAGCTAACTTGCTACAAATTTAGTTCTATGACCGATACAATGCATCTTTCAGCAATGAGACAATATGTCGAGACAGGAGAAACCAAATCTCTGCAATTCAGAAAAGATCAACTGCAAAAATTAAAGGCTGCAATTATTAAATATCAACTTGAATTACAGGATGCATTATTGATTGATCTTAAAAAAAGCCCGGAAGATAGTTGGGTTGCTGAAATAGGTTTTGTATTAGCTGAAATAAGTTATATCCTTAAAAACCTGGCTGAATGGATGGCACCTCAACGTGTAAATTCTGCACTGATCAACTTCCCTTCAAAAAGCTATATTTTGAATGAACCACTTGGTGTTGTGTTGATCATAGCTCCATGGAATTACCCGTTTCAGTTGTTATTTGCTCCCCTGGCAGGCGCCATTGCAGCCGGCAATTGTGTGGTACTTAAACCCTCAGAATTTGCACCCGCAACTGCGCAGGTTATGAAAAAAATAATCAATGAAATCTTTGAAAAAAAATATACCTGGTTTGTTGAAGGCGATGGATCTGTAGTGGTACCCGAAATGATGAACAACTTTATTTTTGATCATGTATTTTATACCGGCAGCACTTCTGTAGGGAAAATAATATACCAGTTGGCAGCAAACAACCTGGTGCCTGTTACACTTGAATTAGGTGGTAAAAGCCCCTGTGTTGTGGAATCAGATGCAGATATTGCAGTAAGTGCTAAACGGATTGCATTCGCTAAGTTTTCGAATGCCGGCCAAATGTGTGTAACGCCAGACTACGTATTGGTACACCAGTCAAAAAAGGAAGTATTACTGAAAGCGCTTAAGTCTGCAATCGCCGACTTTTTTGGTGATGACGCCTCGCAAAGCAATGATTTTGGCAAAATAATCAACGAAAAACAATTTGACCGGCTTGCATCTTACCTCACACAAGGAACAATTATAGTTGGAGGCCGAACAGATAAAAATCAATTATTTATTGAACCAACAATTTTGGATAATGTATTAATGGACGCCCCTATAATGCAGGAAGAAGTTTTTGGTCCCATTTTACCAGTACTTGCTTTTAATACAACAGAGGAAGCCCGAAATATTATTGCCCGGAATAAAAACCCACTTGCGTTCTATATATTCACTTCCAGTAAAAGCAAAGAAAAAGAGTGGCTAAATACTGTACCATTCGGTGGAGGATGTGTAAACAATGTTGCCCTGCATTTATTGAATCCCGAGTTACCATTTGGCGGACGTGGCAATAGCGGAAGTGGCCAGTATCATGGCAAATTTTCATTCGATACATTCAGTCACAAAAAAGGCATCATGAAAACACCCACCTGGTTAGACCCTGCTATTAAATATCCCCCGTTTAAAGGGAAGCTTAAATTATTTAAATGGCTGCTTAAATAAGCAACATTCAAACCTTGCTATGCAAATAAAAAAATTGAACTTAAAAGCCTTTGCATTTGTAATAATTACACCGTTGATAATTTTTTTTACTTAGGTAATTATCATCAATAGAAATAACCCTGACATGACAGTAAAACAAAAAATATTAAAGGCCGTTTATCCAGCCTTAATTTGGGCCACCAACAAAACAGGCAAAAACACCCTGTCGTTATCAAATGATTCGGCCATACCGCCTGTTTCATTCTATTCTTTAACTGCAGTGTTAAATAATGGCGGTCAATTTAACCTGGGTGATGTAAAAGGAAAAAAGATTCTATTGGTGAACACCGCATCTGATTGTGGATACACCAACCAATTTGACGACCTTGAAAAGTTATATAAACAGTATAAAGACAAACTGATCATACTTGCTTTTCCAGCAAACGACTTTGCAGACCAGGAAAAAGGAAGTGACGAAAAAATTGCATCCTTCTGTAAACTAAATTACGGTGTTACATTTCCACTCATGCAAAAAAGTATTGTCATAAAAAAAAGTGGACAGAACGAAGTATTTAAATGGCTGACTGATAAAGATAAAAATGGTTGGAACAGCCAGGCACCTACCTGGAATTTCTGCAAATACCTGGTTGATGAAACAGGTAAGTTAACAAATTTCTTTGCCGCATCTGTTGAACCAGGTAGTAAAGAGGTGGTAGCTGCCATAATCAAATAATTTATATATTTGAACGTTCTATATAACCTATTGTCAAATGAGATGCCTAATCAAACGGCTACCAAAAATGGCAATTGTAATAAGAATGCAATTTCAGTACTCAACTCTTTGTTTAAATGAAACTTTAATCCTTAACATTACAAAAGCGAAAACATCAAGCCTTTCCTTACCTGGAGGTTTTATGATTATATATGCAAAACATATTTAACCACAACGATTATCAATCTATTCTTGATCGGATTAATAAAATTTCCCCTGCATCTGAAAAGTTATGGGGGAAAATGGAAGTGAATCAAATGATCATCCATCTTAAAGATCAGTTAGATATTGCCCTTGGAAATATGACAGCAGCAGCACAAGGCCCTTTTTTATTCCGTACAAGATTTGCCAGGTATTTGGTATTGTATGTTGTTGACTGGAGAAAAGGTAAAGAGATTACGCCCAAAGAAATGGATGCAACTTTAAAAGGAATGGTTGTTACTGACTTTGAAAGTGACAAACATTTATTAATTATAAGGCTTCAGGAATTTACCAGCGCAACGTCATTTGAGGCTCATCCTTTTTTCGGTAAGTTAAACAAAAAGGATTGGGGCAGACTTGCCTGGAAACACCTCAATCATCACTTATTACAATTCGGCGTATAAAAGCTAATAACCAAATGCTCACTAAAACAGAAATTGAAAACTATTTTAATGCTGAAAAAAGTGAGGGTATATTGTTCATTTTATTAGGAAGATCAACAGTTGTTCTTGCATTACTATTTTTCTTGACGAATTTGTAAAAAAATAGTTGATCAGTTGATTTTGAAATCAAAATCCCAACGGCTGTGGTAGCCATCTTTTAGTAACTCATTTCATCCAATTTTACTTTCCCCTTGAATGTCCAGAAAACAAACCCGGTGTACATAGCTACCAGTGGCGTTCCAATTGCTGCAATTAATAAAAGCGTTTTCATTGTTTGAAGAGAAGATGCGCCATTATCAACCGTTATGCTATTGTGCACATTGTTTGTAGCATATAATAAGTTTGGAAAAACTTCTAATGCTACAGTGGCTAACAAAGTTGCAATTGTAATGGCCGAGCTAAGAAATGCCAGTCTAAACTTAGATCTTTTTAATAATCTTGGAATATTAGCAACTGCCAAAAACGTACTCAGTGGAAATATAAAATAAATGGGATTGCTACGGATCCTGTCGCTCAGATGAGGTATATAAAGTAAGGTATATAAAGTTGATACCCCCAACGCCACCACAAAAAATATAGTAAAGTTTTTAGCCAGGATATTCAGTTTAATATAAAGGCGGTCTTCCGTTTTCATTGCAAGATAAATGGCCCCATGCATCATAAACAACGCCAATGTAGTGATTGCTATCATGATAGCAAATGGGTTGAAAAATGATAGCCAGTTACCACTGAATTCGAATTGGTCATTTAATGGTATCCCCAATGCAACATTACCCAACATTAAGCCAAGTGATAGTGCAATAACAATTGAGGAAAATGAATAAATAATATCCCAGGTCCACCGCCATTTTAAGCCCGGCTCTTTACTTCTGAATTCTATTGCAACTGCCCGCCATATAAGGCCAATCAGAAATATCATGAAGGGCACATAAAATGCTGAAAAAATAGCAGCATAGGCAACCGGAAAACCAGCAAACAGCACACCTCCGGCAATAACCAGCCATACTTCGTTGCCATCCCAAACCGGCCCAATTGCATTTAAAGCAATCCTGCGACTGGTTTCTTTTTTCAGAAACAGGTGCAATGCGCCGGCGCCCAGGTCAAAACCATCCAGGATGGCATAGCCGCTGATAACAGCTCCAAATACAAGGAACCACCAAATATTATAATCTATTCCTAATAACGTATCCATAATCAATCAAATTTAGCCTGCTAACAAAGGGTTTTCATTACGTTTACCTTCTTCAATATGATCCTTATCGTCATAATCAACCGGTCCATGTTTTATCTTCCTGTTAAGTAAGTAAAGAAATAATATAAACAACGTAATATATACAAGTGTAAAAAGTACCAGGGAAAAAATGATTTGATTTGCGGTTACTGATTTTGATAATGCATCCGAGGTTTTAAGTAAGCCATAAACCACCCAGGGTTGCCGCCCCATTTCTGCTGCAAACCAACCGCATTCATTGCCAATTTGTGGTAGTAAAACAGACCATACAAATATTGTCATCAACCACCTGTTTTCAAAAAGTTTGCCTCTCCACCATTTAAAGGAAGCAAATAAAGTAAGGGCTATCATCGACATTCCAACAGCTATCATTATATGATAAAACTGAAAAACTGCATTTACCTGCCTGGGCCGTTCTGTAACAGCAAAAGCATTTAAACCTTTCACCGGTTTTTGAAAATCCTGGTGCAATAAAAAACTTAACCCACCAGGTATTTTTATTCCAGTCACCTTTTGCTCCTGCTGATTTACCCATCCAAAAATATACATATCGGCCCGGGCGCTACTATCATAATGGCCCTCTAATGTGGCTAACTTAGCGGGCTGGTTTACAGCCACTCCTTCCGCACTTTTACTACCCGCCAATAATTGCGCTAATGCAAAAAATGTAGCTACCACTAAAGAAATTTTAAACGCAGGTATCGCCACATCGATAAACTTCTTTTTAAGAATATAATATGCATTTACACTAAGTACAAAAAAAGCTCCGGCAAGTATGGCTCCTATCCATACATGCGTTAACCTTTCTACACTTGAAGGATTAAATACCATCGCCCAAAAATCAGTCACTTCTGCCCTGGCTTTCAACCCTTCACCAACAATATGAAAACCAGCCGGGGTTTGTTGCCAGCTATTTGCAACTACTATCCACACTGCTGAAAAGGCAGATCCCAAAAAAACCATCAGCGTAGAAAAAAAATGCACGCCCGAGCTTACCCTATTCCACCCAAAAAGAAGTATGCCTAAAAACCCAGATTCCAATGCAAATGCAAAAATGCCTTCTGCAGCCAATGCGCTACCAAAAATGTCACCAACATATTTCGAGTACGTGGCCCAGTTAGTTCCAAATTCAAATTCCATAATAATACCGGTAGCCACGCCGATTCCGAAGATTAGGGCAAATATCCTGATCCAGAACCGGGTCATCTTTTCATATATTTTTTTCCCGGTTTTAAGATAGAGCCCTTCCATGATCACCAATATCAATCCTAGGCCGATGCTCATGGGTGGGTATATGTAGTGAAATGCAATTGTAAATCCGAATTGTACCCGGGCTAAAACTTCTGTATCCATATAAAATATTTTAGGTATAAAAAAAGCGAACAATAATAGTGTTCGCTTTTTTTATACTACGATGATGAGTATGTAAAGAATGCATCTTAATAATTTGTATTGCAAAATTATCAATTCTAAGGGATAGCGCCTTCAAAAATATATGATCAAAAAGTAAAAGAGTTTTGCCCGTAAATATATTCGACCTTACTTACTCCATTGTTATAAATAAAAATTTCACTCTTCATTTATGTCAAATAAACTGTTCACCAGCAAAGCTCTGGTAGTAGCGCTATAATTAAGAGAGAACGGTAATTAACTTTTAATAATGCCGGTCAGCGTTTTTTTGAAATTTATTTGTAAGAGGAATGCTTTGATCAAACTTTCCTGACCTTTTTAAACGTTTAACTTTTTTAATAACTCCCCGCAGTGAATCGATAAACCACTTTTGTAGAAGGTCGTGGGTGGTATCATTAGTGCCAGCATCCATTTGCCAGCCTTCCATGTCAAATACACGATTGCCATTTTGCGTATGTATTTCTGCACGCAATGTGTAGCTTATTCGTTGATCTTCAAAACTCAACTCAATTACTTTTATAGGTGATAGTTTTTCAAGATCTGGCAATGTAATTGTAAAATCAATTAAAGGCCTTTCCTGATGCAGTTGAAAAGCCAGGGCATTTTTAATATCAACTGTATCATGAATAATATCTTCAATAATATTTTCAATCTTCATAAAATAATAATTATCGGCTTTTGAATTCAATCAAAAACAACTACTCAAACAAATATTTGAAGCGCAAACAGCATAAAACTATCAGCAATAAATAAAAAAATCATTCAATAAATCCGGAGAGTAGTTATGAGCCAGGATAACTATGGTCAGTTAGTGCCGCATTCATATACTTCGAAGAAGGTGATTGAGAAAATTTATAAAAAGATAAGATCAGAAAGTTCATAGGTTAGGGATTAGTTGAAATAAACTAAAACAAAATTCATTCATTTAATGCCATTTATCGTAGATATAGCGCACAAAAGCAATAGAATATTTTCTACATAAAGGAAGTATCAAAAAGCTAACGCCTCAATTAATTTATTGACTCCAACATTTTCTTTAATACCTTAATAACCCCGTTATCATCATTACTTTCAGCAATAAAGTTTGCTGCTTTTTTTACATCCGGATGTGCATTTTTCATTGCGTAGCTATATTTTGCTGATCGCATCATTTCCACATCATTCAGAAAATCTCCGAATACCATCGTTTCGTTAAAGCCGATGCCAAATTTTTTTTGCAACACTTCAATTGCCCTGCCTTTGTTTGCAAGGATGTGCGAAATATCAAGCCAAATACTGCCCGATACTTTTACCTGTAAATGCCCTTGCTCTCCCTTAAAATAACGATAGCTATTGCTTTCAGAACCTGCAAGATCGCACAAGGCTATTTTTAAAAATTCATCGTCTGCTACATTATTCAGATCATCTACCACCACATATTTATCGTAATACATTTCCACATTATTTATAAACTGCTCGTTTGTATCCTGTACATAAGCTTGCTTTTTACCACACAATATTGGATAAACATCAGGAATTCCCATAGCCACTTTTAGTTGCTGCATGGCCACTTCTGCATGCATTGCCTGTACCAATAACTCCTCCCCTTTGTAAGCAACATAGCTACCGTTTTCAGCAACAAATATCACATCATCTTTAATGGTCTCAAACCGGTTCACCAGGTTGTAATACTGTCTTCCGCTTGCTGCAGAAAACAACAAGCCCTTTGCTTTGATTGCATCAAACACAGGGAAAAAATCTTCGCTCAATTCATGCCTGGAATTTAGTAAAGTACCATCCATATCTACAGCAATCAACTTAACACTTGAAAAATCCATATTATCTTTTGCGCTGAAATTACAACTTAAAAAGATTTTGATTTAATAATTGCTATTCATTTAAAGCCCTGTCAACGATTAGCTGTGCTTCTTTAAGCATCTTTTTTAAATGGTTTTTAACTACAAAACTTTCGGCATACCGCGGTGGCCCGATGTGCCGAATGAAACCTTTTCTGCTGCCACAGTTAAATTGGGTTTGCCCGTATAATAAGCTGTAACAAGTTTTGGAATATCAACGAGGATGCTTTGTGGTGCAGGCTTTCCTGCTAAGGGTGATATGTTCATTTTATTTATTTTTTTTAATGATAAACTTTCCTGCGGAAGAGGCGGCCAATACCAAAGTTTGGGGTTAAATGCTATGAGACAGTTTCCTTTAAAGCAACAATTAATTTCTTCTAACTATCTGCCAATAAATCGAAATATTCATCATCCTCATTTTTTCCACCAAAACCTTTTCCTATGTGTTCGAATGTTTCCACGAATTCAATAGAGCTAATCCATTTTACCATTTTAAAGCCTAACTGGTTTTCAACACGTAGCCGCAGCGGAGCACCGTGGCCAGGTGACAGCGGCTCATAATTCATTTCCCAGGCGAGTATGGATTGAGGCTTCAGGCAATTATCAATCGTGTGAGTGTCGTAATAAGTACCTCCATACAAGCCTTCGCCAAAAGAATAAAAGACAACAATTTTTGCAGAAGGATGTGGTTTCACCAGCTCAATAATTTTACCAAGGGATACTCCACCCCATTCTGCAATACCAGACCATCCTTGTATGCAATGATGCATGGTGATGTTTTGCTCTTTTCCTAAGTTTTTTAATTCCTCCAGTGAAAGCTCAACCGGATTTTCTACCATGCCTCCTATCTTCAATTTATAATTGCTAAAATTGCTGTCTGAAAGTTTTTTCCATTCTGATGATTCCGGCATTATTCCATTGAGCCAGAAATAAGAAGTAATATCTTTTTTTTGAAAATTCCCTTTTGCTTTAAACCGGTTGATAGTGAGGCGCCATAAGTTGCCATTTATTGAAGCCTGAAGCCCCTGCAGAAAACGTGGCTTGTTCCACGAAAGCCAATGCGCCAGGAAACCAAAAGCAACTGTTATTAAAATAATAGCAATGCCAATATAAACGCCTTTATAACTAACGGCATCGTCTGTTCCCATAACGATGTGATTCATATTCTTCACAAAACCCGTAGCCGCTATCAAACCCACATGGATAATGATGAATACGCAATAAGCAAGCATTACCAGGAAATGAATGGAACGGGCGCTTTGCCTGTTACCGAATAATTTTGGATACCAGTGAAAGCGGTTTTCTATAGCGGGCGACATTGCCATACCCGTTAGCATTGCCAGTGGTGCTAAAATAAAAACCACTCCAAAATAGGCAAGTTGTTGCAAGGCGTTATAATGATAAAAACCATTGGGTTCAGGAGGAAAATTAAAAGTTATATAGTGAACAAAAACATTCCATGCGCCAGGTATTATTGTCCAGGACACCGGCACCAGCCTCTCCCATTGATTGGTATAAAATAGCAGTGCAATAAATACCACTCCGTTCAAAACAAAAAAAGGAACAGTGAGAAAATGCCACACTCTTGCAATGCCTACCGTATGTTTGTAGCCTGGCAAACCTGCTATAGGGTTTAGGTAACGGGCATCTTCTTTAGCGGTATAGATTTTATTTGCAGGTATTTTTACCGGCGTAAATCGTATCCAGGAAGAACCCGGCTTGCAACTATTGTTCCAGTATAAACGAGGATGATCAGCTAAAATAGAAAGTCCGCTACGGATAATTAATGTGAGGAAAAAGAAATTAACCCAATGGCTAAGGTTTACCCATAATGGAAAACCGGATGGAGCCTGGGGTTGTACAGGTGCAAAAGGCAACGGGGAATCTGCCGGTAATCCAACCAATATATACTGCAGCCATGCAATACCTGTTACGCCAACAAGCAGCCCAAGCATTACAACAAGCATATAGGGTTTTATTCCTAAAAAGGCACGCCTGTCTGTGGGATAGTGTACTTTTTTTTCTGCCTCCGTAAAATGAGTAAACATTGAGATTCCGATTTATGATTTGATAGATAGAAAATCATCACGATTTTCTACCCTTAAAACAAAATCACTTTAAGTACCTGCTGAATCTAAACTGAGCCAGCCACCGCTAAAGCCTGCACGCTGCAAGCCTTTGATAATGTATGGGCATCTTTTTATGATATCCCATATCAATGCGGATTTATAATTTTCGATCATTAAAATTACCGGCCCCTGGTTTAAGCCAAATTGCCATTCAGAAATCCAGCTATTGAACACGGTATTTTTTTCCAAAAACGTGGGATTATAGCTGGCATCAAAACCCACAGGGTGATGCTTTTCAAGATTAAGCTTTTTAATTGCATGGCGCATTGTGCTCAGCACAATATCGGGCAAAAAAGGAAGAGAAGATACCACCGCCCATGGTGAGATGGTGCCATCATCGGGACCGAATGGAGCGCCTCTTGCCTTATAATTATAAAATTTTCTTTTAATGCCGTTGATTGTTCGGGTAGCTGGCCCGGGCCCATCGCTTGCAGTAAATCCCCATCCGTTTTCATTGTAATGAGCAAAACCCAATGGATTTTTAATTGCATATTGTTGCTGGATCCGGGTAGCACGGCGACTGTTTTCAAAATAATCAATACCGATTTTTTTATTCAAATCGTCGGAGATGCCCCTGAAATCCAGCCATATTTGCGACATCTGGTGAATGAAGAGCGGACCGGCGTAAATGCATTCTAATTCATATAATTTCGTCCATTCAAAAGTAGCTATCCATTTTTTATAGATCGAAGGACTGATTGGAAATGTGGGCGAACCAAGGGCCAGGATGTAAAGAATGTGTGCCTCAGAATATTGCCTATTCCAGCGGGAACGAAGAAAACCCGATTCCGGTTTCCAGCCATGCGAAACAGAATCCTTCCCATTTAATGCCCATTGCCAATCTACCCTTGCATACAATTCATCAGCGATCCTGCGTATTTCAACTTCGGATTTATTTTGCCCGTTGTAATAATATCCCGCTGTTAATACTCCTGCCAATAAAATAGCAGTATCTACCGTTGACAGTTCACTTTTCCATGCCCGCTTGCCGGTTTCCATATCCAAAAAATGATAATAAAACCCTTTATATCCTGTTGCATCCGCTTCGGTTCCCTGGTGACTGTTGTGGAAGAATTTTAAAACTTTAAGTGTTCTTTTTACTGCCTGGGCACGTGTCATCAATCCACGTTCAACACCAACGATATAAGAACTTAGCCCCATGCCTGTTGCGGCAATACTTGATGGAGATCCCGGTTGTGTTTTATCTGCTATTAGCCCGGTTTTACTACTCACCTCTTTGATGAAATACGTAAAAGTTTCCCGTTGCAGGGCATCAAGCATTTCATCGTCCGACCTTTGGGGATTTGTATGATGTATTTTGTTAGCCTTCATTAAACGCTTTTGTATGCGACTGGTATGTGGAATCGTTATCTCCACATCTACTAATGTTTTATTGTTCCAATCGTGCCGGTAATTTTATTATTCCGCAATAATTTTTTGCGCCTGTTCTTTATCCTTGTCAAATATTTTCAGTTCTATTCCGCCCAAAGGATTTAAACCGATGGGATTTTCATTTTCAAAAAAAGAAGCTATCCCATTTTCTTTCAGTTTATCCCGGGCAATAGTTGCTTCCACCATATCATTGAATATTCGAAGCACCATGGTTGTGTCTTGTGTCATAAATCTTGATTTAATATTATTTTTCAGATAATTATTTAGTGCGAATATCATGCCTCTTCCATCGCAGCACTGTATTCACCCCTTCGTGCCGCATCATCACATTTAGCCCGATGGTAGAGTGCCTGCTGGGCAGCATGTTTATTTTTTTCTTCCCCACCCCATATACTCATTGCCGGTTGCTGAATGGCCCGGGCAAATGAGAAAGTTAACGGCCACGGCAATGTTGCCCCATGTAGTACATGCATGGCATTCAGGTGGGCTGACGCCATTTCGCCGGATTGTCCGCCTGATAGAAATGCAACACCCCCTACCTCCGCAGGCACGGATTGCAAAAGGCATTGTACCGTAGCATCTGCCACTTCGTCTATCGTTACCTGTTGGGTACTTTGCAATCCTGGTATCACCATATTGGGTTTTAGAAGCATTCCTTCCAGCATCACTTTCTGAAGGTTAAGCTGATCGAATACGATTTTTAAAACATGTTTTGTAACATCAAAGCATTGCTGTAAATCATGATTGCCATCCATCAACACTTCGGGCTCCACAATTGGCACCAGTCCGGCTTGCTGGCAAAGGGCGGCATACCGGGCCAACGCATTAGCATTGGCTTCAATACATGCATTGGTAGGGATACCGTTGCCAATGGCAATCACTGCACGCCACTTTGCAAAGCGGGCACCCATTTTATAATACCCGGTTAACCGCTCACGCAATCCATCCAATCCTTCTGTTATTTTTTCCCCGGCAAAGCCAGCCATATCTTTTGCACCGGTATCCACTTTAATGCCCGGTATAATGCCGTCATCGATGATGGCATTAACGATGAGCGTTCCATCTTTCTTTTTTTGGTGGATGGTTTCATCATACAAGATGGCACCACTGATATATTTACCTAGGCCTGGTGTGGTTACAATCAGCTCACGCCAGTCCCGGCGAAACGTTTCTGTTTGAGGGATACCGAGTGCAGCAAAACGTTTGTTGCAGGTGCCGGTGCTTTCATCCATTGCCAGCAAACCTTTGCTGCCTGCAAGCAGCGTATGTACGGTATCAGTTAATAGTTGTTTATCCATTTAGGTATATTTTAAACTGCCTCCTATTTAGAAATTATAATTAGCTTTTTTAAAAAATACAATTTTACAAAAGCGTCCTTAAGGTTACATTTTCATCCTTTAAGACGGCTTTTTCCTTTACCCAATATATTTATTCAAACACCAGGTTATTGGTTAAAGCAGGTTCGCATTATTTAACCTCTTCGTCTGCACGATGCATCCAGGTGACTAATTATTTTGTAATCGTCCTTGTCGCTTATTTTTATGTAGCATCGAATGCCCGGTTTTATAAACGCTGCATGCTATGCTTCAACAATCATCTTGCCAGTATTATCTCCTTTAAATAAGCCCAGTAATGCCTGGGGTAATTTTTCAAATCCATGCTCAATCGTTTCAGTAGATTTTATTTTTCCTTCTTTCACCCATGTAGCCAACTGCTTTATGCCTTCCGGAAATTGAGCTTGAAAATTGCTTACGATAAAACCCTGCATTAAAACACTTCTTGTTAATAACATGGGTTGCAACCTTGGCCCAATGGGCGTTTCAGTACTGTTGTACAATGAAATCTGTCCACACAAAGGTATCCTTGCATGAAAGTTAATGTTGCTGATAACTGCATCTGAAATTTCTCCACCTACATTGTCAAAATAAACATCTACTCCTTTTGGACAAGCTTCGGCGATTGCCTTTTTCATGTCGGCAGTTGTTTTATAATTGATGCCTTCGTTATAACCAAATCCCTCTTTTATCAGATTTATTTTTTCATCGGAGCCGGCAATGCCAACTACGTGGCAGCCCTGAATGGCGGCAATTTGTCCCACCACGGTACCCACTGCACCTGCAGCACCTGATACCACAACGGTTTCGCCAGCTTTGGGTTTGCCAATATGCATTAATCCAAAATAAGCTGTAAGCCCCGTCATGCCCAATATGCCGAGGTAGTTACTTGCCGGAGCAATGGTAGTATCAATCTTGTGGATATCTTTTTCGGCAGCGATCATTTTTTTTCGCCAGGGAAGGTTCCCGGTAATAGCATCGCCGGTTTTAAAATTGGCGGATTTGCTTTCGAGTACTTTGGCCACAACGCCGCCACTTAAGGGCTGCCCTGTTTCAAAAGGAGGCGTATAAGATTTTGCATCATTCATTCTGCCACGCATATAAGGGTCCACCGAATAATACATACCTTCTAATAATATTTCACCATCATTAACTGTCGCCAATTCCACGTCTTCCATTTTAAAATTTTCCAGCGTGGGCATTCCTTTTGGCCTGGATACCAAAATAATTTGTTGAGTAGTCATACTGTTTATTTTTTATGTTGTTGAATTCAGTTTCCAATCTTTTACCGTTTGTTTAATTCTACTTTGACAAGTCAAACGGTTTTAATTTTTTGTTGATCAGCAGAGGTTTTTCATGGCGACATCGTTGTGTCACTTGCCGATCTTATCGGCATCCCGATGTTACACTTGAATCGGGACTTGTACTGTATTTTTTTATGGCAACTTTTCCATTCAATAATTAAGATTATTGTAATCCTGAACTACGTTTTCTAAACATGTCAAAGTAGAATTAAGGGTTCAATTTTTACGGATAAAATTATTTTATTGATCAACGCTGATGCATTACAGAGAGCGCTTACTTTCCTATTCAGATAACCATTTTATCGCTGTATCCATTTCTTTGTCTTCAAATGTTTTCACTTTTGCCGGCACCAGGAATCCAAATACTTGTACGATGTGGTTCATCCATTCTTTATCAGATACAAAGGCAATCTTCTTCCAGTCTCTGAAATATTTGAAACCTATTTCCATATCATCTTTCATGGCACCAGGTTTGAAGCCTTTAAAATTTTCGCCTAACTGCAAAAGTACTTTTAGGTTATTACCTTTTTTCACTGCTTCCTCAACCGCAGGAAAAACCACTGTTTCATAATCTGCTGCGGTTACTTCATCCTTATAGCTAAAGCCAATAATATCATCGGGAATATTTTTAATAAGTGTGATCATGATTTTTAATTTTTAATGATGGTGATAAAGTTTCAACATCACGCATAATTTCTGTTTCCATTTTATTACATTTTATTGATCAATTTTTAAATTTATTTTCTTTAACCTGAGTGCGTTTGCAATCACTGAAACTGAACTGAAACTCATGGCCAATGCTGCGATCATTGGTGAAAGTAACAGCCCGAAAACAGGATACAACACACCGGCTGCAATGGGAATTCCCAACACATTGTAACCAAGGGCAAAGAATAAGTTTTGTTTTATATTATTCATTACTTTATGGCTTAATAACCTGGCCTTGGCAATTCCATTCAAGTCGCCTTTTACTAATGTGATGGATGCACTTTCAATGGCTACATCTGTACCGGTGCCCATGGCAAATCCAATATCTGCCTGCGACAAAGCCGGCGCATCATTGATACCATCACCTGCCATCGCCACTTTTTTTCCTTCGGCTTGCAGGCGTTTTATTTCATTCAGTTTATCTTCGGGAAGCATCTGTGCCATGTATCCATCCAGTTGCAATTTTTCACTGACTGCTTTGGCGGTGTCTTCATTATCGCCTGTAAACATCATCACTTTCAAACCCTCTTCCTGTAATTTTTGAATGGCTTCTTTACTTGAGGCTTTTATTTTATCCGATATCACCACAAAGCCAATCGCTTCATTTCCTACTGATAAATAAGATACCGTTTTACCTAATTTCTGTTCGGCTTTCACCTGCTCATTTAAACCGGATGAAATTTTTGCCTTCACCTGTTCCATCATCTTGTCATTACCCAATGCCAGGGATGTGCCTTCAAATTTTGCAATTACTCCTTTCCCGGTAACAGCTTCAAAATCTGAAACAGGCTTCACTTCAATTTTCTTTTCTTCCCCATAGCGCATGGTAGCCTGTGCCAATGGATGTTCACTGCTGCTGTTTATTGAAATTATTCTTTGCAGTATTTCATCTTCTGAGAATTCTGCATTTGCAGAAACTATCTTTTCAACTGATGGCTTTCCTTCTGTAACGGTGCCTGTTTTATCAATGATGATAATATCAATTTTATTCATTTTTTCAAGTGACTCAGCATTCTTAATAAGCACGCCGGATTGAGCTCCCTTTCCAATACCTACCATTACAGACATGGGTGTAGCGAGCCCCAATGCACAGGGACAAGCAATGATCAAAACGGCAATGGCATTTACAAACGCATATACATAGGAAGGTTCGGGACCAAAGATGGCCCAAATAATAAAAGTGATGATGGAGATACCCACTACAACCGGCACAAAATAACCCGAAATTTTATCTGCCATTTTTTGAATGGGGGCTTTGGAACGGCTGGCATTATTTACCATTTCTATGATCTTGGCCAGCAGTGTATCAGCTCCCACTTTTTCAGCCGTCATCACAAAAGATTTATTTCCGTTAATGGTACCGGAGCTTACCGCATCACCTGTTTTCTTCTCCACAGGAACCGGCTCGCCTGAAATCATAGATTCATCAATGATAGCTTCACCTTCTTTGATGGTTCCATCCACCGGAATTTTTTCACCGGGTTTTACCCGCAACAGATCACCTTTTATAATTGCATCAATGGCTACTATTTGCTCCTTTCCGCCAACAATCTTTGTGGCTTTATTGGGGGCCAGTTTTAATAATTCTTTGATAGCACTATTGGTTCTGCCGTGTGCACGGGCTTCTAAAAGCTGTCCCAATAATACCAGCGTTAAAATAACCGTTGCCGCCTCAAAATAAACATAGACCGTTCCGTGGCCGGTTTTAAATTGTGCAGGAAAAATATCGGGAAAGAACATAGCAATTACGCTGAAAATCCAGGCCACTCCGGAACCAATACCAATCAGGGTAAACATGTTCAATTGCCAGGTTATAACAGAACGCCATGCCCGTTGAAAGAACATCCATGTGGCATAAAAAACCACGGGAATGCTGAGTGCAAACTCCACCCAATTCCAATACTTTAAACCCATCAGGTTAAATATTGGGTTATTGGGTATCATCTCCGTCATTGCCAGTATAAAAATGGGTACAGTAAAAATGACCGCTATTTTAAATTTATTCAACAGCTTTTTATAGGTCTCGTCTTCTGCTTCCACATCTGCTTCTATGGGAACCAGGTCCATTCCGCAAATAGGACAAGCCCCCGGTTCATCCCGGATAATTTCCGGATGCATGGGGCAGGTATATTGTGTGGCTTTTTTTATCGATGCCTGTTCTACCAGGTCCATTCCGCATACGGGGCAATTGCCTGGTTTGTTATATGTTTTATCGCCTTCGCAATGCATGGGACAATAAAATACGCCAGCGCCTTTTGTATTTTCTTTCGCAGTTTCTTTTCCTGCTACATGGCTTCCTGGTGTATCATGATTCATTTCTTCACCGGGCATAGAAAGGCTATAGTTACCCCCGCTTTTTTTTAATGCTTCCTGCAATCTTTCTAAAGGAATGTGTGACTCCATTTCTATGATAGCTTCCGCTTTTTGCAGATCTACTGAAACCCTGGTTACAGCCTCCACTTTGCTGAGCGCCTCCTCTACATGGTTTTTACACCCATTACAAGTCATTCCATTTACCTGGTATGTATGTTTCATTTTCTGCACTTTTAATGATTTTTTAAACGGCCAAGTATCGTATCCAGCGAAGTTTTCATTTTATCAATAGCAGCCTCTACTGATTGTTCATGTGTGTGCGCATCTGCTGTAACTGCAATGGGCTGCATGCCTTCAAGCCTGGCTTCAAGCATACACCTTCTATCATTTTGGCCTTCCTTACTTCCGTTCTCATCTGAAAGATGAACTTCAAGCCGGGTAATATGTTCACTAAATCTGCTT
This sequence comes from Ferruginibacter sp., assembly GCA_046590675.1. Taxonomy (GTDB): domain Bacteria; phylum Bacteroidota; class Bacteroidia; order Chitinophagales; family Chitinophagaceae; genus Ferruginibacter. The sequence continues at coordinate 129,778 of JBKJUP010000044.1, forward strand.
AATCCTTCAGTAAGTAAATCCTTCAAATCTTTCTCAAATGATTCATGAATGTTGAGATTTTTACCTGCGTTTAATTGAATTGTCATATCGTTTTATTTGTTTTATTTCTATAACTAAATATCATAGGGATATAATTACGTTTTGTAATCTTGTTCTGATCTCATTGGCGATTCCAGCGAGTTCCTTATTTTCTATGGCCAGCATAGATGCTACCGGATCAACAGCAGAAACCTCTACCTGGCCGGCAACTTTTTCCTGAACAATTACATTGCAAGGCAACATGGTTCCGATTTTATCTTCAGCGAGCAAAGCTTTATAGGCAAATGGAGGATTACAGGCACCAAGTATTTTATAATTGTAAAAGTCTACATCAAGCTTTTGCTTTAGCGTTGCTTTTATGTCAATTTCTGTTAATATGCCAAAGCCTGCAGATTTCAATGCTTCTGTAACTTTTTGAACAACTGATTCGAATTTTTCATTAGTGATTTTTGTGAAATAATATTCCATGACCATTTATAGTTTAAGTAAAATAATGTTGCTTAAAAAATGCTGATAGTTATTTTCTTCTGCGAGAATTAAAAACGAATCCCATAATTACTATTAAAATTATAATGATGAAAAACCACCATCCCATATGCATTCCCCAGTAATAGTTACCGTCGTTGTTGTGCATCATAGCTTTTAGATTTAAATTTTTTAAATTATTATTTAACGATGTGAATTATGATTCATTCCTCCCATATTATTCATCATCTTATTGCCAGTCATATTTTGCATCATTCCCATCATCTGCTGGTTTCCCATCATGGTTCTTATCATTCCAGACATCATGCTGGTATCGCCTTTGGCTGTGTGCATCATGGCAGACATCATGTTTTGCATCATACCTGGATTGTTCTTCAGTGTTTTCATCATTGAACTTTCATTTCCCATCATCATTTGATGCTCCTGCATCATCATACTATTTTTGCTATTCATCATGGCCCCAATCATTTCTTGCGACATGCTGCTATCATTAGCAATTGCCTGCATGATTTGCTTCCTTGTTTCCGTATTTGAGAGATCTTTCAATTGAGTTGACGTGGACTGGCAAGATGCGAATAGAGTTAATAGAGCAATTGCCAACATAAGTGTTTGTACAATTTTCATTATTTTTTTATTTAGTTTAGTATGAATGTTAGCTATTATAAGGTACAACTTTGATCCCCTCATTTATTACACAATTATTGATATTAGTTACATGATTCGCACATTTTTTGATTGCTAAATTTTGTTCTTCTTACATTATTTTTAACTGGTTTTTTTATTCAAAATATCATTGACCAATCCGGCTATCATAACTTCTTCATTTGTCTTAATAACACGAAGTATTACCTTACTTTCTTTTGTTGAAATAACAGCTTCATTGTTCATGTTATTTTATGTGATTTAAACAAAGCCAACATGCTGCCCGAAACACATTCTTTTTATAAAACGCCAAGCGTTTTAAATATTCGACAAGTGTTAATTTACCTAACCCGTAAGTGTTGAAAGTATGTTTGTGGCAGGCTTCTATTTCAGGAATGTAGAGGCTGAATTTTTGCCGCTAAATATCCTAATCGACGTGCCATCCATTTGAATGTAGCATACCGCCAATATCCGGTAACAATGTTGCTATTTTTATTATTCATTATTAATTTTTATCTGATCATTTTTTTAACGCCTCAAAACCCGCTACCACATCAAACAATTCTTCATCAATGGAACTTTGTCGCAAGCGATGAAAAGTGTTGTTGAGGTCTTCTAATAATTCATCAATATTTTTTTCTGCACGTTGCATGGCATTGAGGCGACTGGCGTTTTCACTTGCCAGCGATTCTGCACAGGCTTTAAATAACGAGACAAAAAGATACTCGCTCACAAGTGCCAGTAATGTTGGTTGAATGGCACCTGCAACCTGTGGTAAATTATTGGTGGGCCATTTCACTTTATCAAACTCCTGTTGCCATTTTTCGTCCAACGGTAATAGCCGCTGCATTACCGGAATATAACCTACGCCTTCTTTCGGCTGATTGTGAAAAATATAGAGGGTATCAATTCCCTGTTCTTCCATGCTTTGTTGTGCCTTCACTAAAACGTCACCTACTAAAGTGGTAATGGCATTCACTTCATTGGGTACAACGAAAAGTTTGGTGGTGTTAAACCCAACATCTTTCAGTAGTAACTGAATCCGTTCGCCCACTGCCCATATTTCTTTTTTATTGGGCAAGGGATTTAATGATTGCGAAACAAAGTCTGTCAGTGAATCATTGAAACGCCCTACCAATCCCTGGTCGGAGCCAAAAACAATTACACCAATCAAATTGTCTGTTGCTTTTGATGGCGCTGCGTTTTCATAGTCATTTACTTTTTCTGATTTAAAATATGCAGTAAGTCCTAAAGATATTGTGCGATAGTAATCATCCAACGCTGCAACTGATTTTTCGTACTGACCAATATTAGAAGCTGCGACGGCCTTCATGGTTTTTACTACGGAGTTGATATCCGCTGCACTTTCCAGTTTTGATCTTAAGCTTTCTAATGTGTCCATAGTAATATGACGCCCCAAAACCTACAGGGGCTTTTTTGATTTGTTAACCATTGTATTGAATGCATAATGCTTAAACTCTTTATAGGCTGCAATAAAAGTTCCCCAATGGTATTCAGTAAAAGTGAGTGACACAACGATGATGCGATGAAAAACCAACGCCGGTATCATAAAAAACCAACTCCTTTTAGGTGCCCAGGGAAAAATCAAAAACCACTTTTGAACCATCCGGGGCAATGGCAAAAATTCTTATCATGCCGCTTTGTGCAGATAATAGTGCCGCATCAATATCGATGGGATTATTAACAGGCCTGCCGTTAATAAAAGCAATGATGGTTCCAGGGGAAATTCCAATCTGATCAAAAAAACCACCTCTGCGAATATTGGTTACCACTACACCAGCGTTTATGTTGAACCGTTGTTTTAATTCAGTTGTAAGTGGCGCAAAAGTGGCGCCCAATTTATTGTAGATATCCTGAAGTGATTGATTGGTTTTTGCTATCACATTTGCCGGTTCTTCTCCTTTTAACGTAACCGATGCAGTGGTGGTTTTATTGTTACGCAGATAGGTTAGTTTTATCGTGTCCCCTGGTTTGTGCCTTGCTATCCGTTCAGAAAATTCTGTTGAAGAATTCAATTGAATTCCATCTATATTTTGAATAATATCACCTTCTTTCAGGCCTGCTGCTGCAGCAGCACTTTCAGCTTGCACACCGGTGATATAAACGCCTTTTATATTGGCCGGGTTAAGTCCCTGTTGAATCATGTATTGATCTTCAGCAGATGGGGAAGGAAATGAAACACCGAGTACACCACGCTTTACCGTTCCATAATTCTTTAAATCATCCAGGATTTTTTTTGCAAGGTTTGATGGAATGGCAAATGCATAACCTGCATAACTACCGGTTTGGGATGCGATGGCAGAATTAATACCAATCAGTTCGCCGCTTATATTTACCAGTGCCCCGCCACTGTTGCCGGGATTGATGGCGGCATCGGTTTGTATAAATGATTCTACAGCCGCAGTTGGATTTCGCTCTGCATTGGATTGTATATTGTTTCTATCAGGCCTGTCAATTATTCCAATGCTTCTTGCTTTTGCGCTAACAATTCCCGCCGTAACAGTGGTGTTTAAAGAGAGTGGAAAACCGACGGCTATAACCCACTCACCCACCTGGACGATATCTGAATTTCCTAATTTCATAGCGGGAAGGCTGTCAGCATTTATCTTTATTAGCGCCAGGTCAGTATTTGGATCCCGGCCAATTAGTGTTGCTTTGAATGTTCTTTTATCAGGTAAAATGACCTCAATTTCGGTAGCATTTTCCACTACATGATTATTTGTTGCTATGTATCCATCTTTGCTAATAATTACACCCGAGCCGGAGGCGCCATAAGCTGCTGATGCGTTAAAGTGTATTTTTATATGCACCACTGCAGGCATTGTAATTTTTGAAGCCGCTACAAAGTTTACCATTGCACCTGCCTGACTAATATGTATTGTATCGTTTGAAACGGTTTCTGCCGGGCTCTTCACTTCACTAGCGTCAACAGGACTTTTTTTATTGATACAACTAACAAAAAACGCCTGACTGATAGCAAACAGCAGTGCAAGCATTAATGGAGGAAATTGTTTCATTTTTTGACATTATTGTTTGTGAGAAATTACTCTTCCATAATAACTGTGAAGATTGCTTTCATAAGATTCACTTAACTGCTGGCTTGGCTGATACTCGGGACTGTTCTTTACCTGCTCTTCTGTGGCGTTAACGATAACAGTAGAATCTTCCCAGTTTACTTCTTTTATCCATCTTGGTGATATGAGCACTTTTTTGCCGGGAAACCAGTTACCGGTATCTACTAACATAAAGTCAATTTTCCAGGTATTGTCGTCTATTATAAAATCTTCCACATCGCCTATTTCGCCATCTGTGGCTTTGATATTGTAACCCGTTACTCTATCGGTGCTGCGTAAATGGGGATTGGTTGCTTCGTCGCCACCGACGCTTTCATGAATGGCAGTTTCCAAAGGCATAGCAGGCGAAGTCATCATTCCTGAAGTACCCATGCCCCCGGCCCAAATTCCACCACCCCAATAACCTGTCCAGGAGTAATAACCGTGCAGTTCTATTTCGTGTTGGCGGGAGACTGATTTTTCCGTATCAATATCCGGGCTATTTTTAATTTGATCTTTTGTAAGATTTACTGGAAACACTTTGCCTTCCCAGTCAGGCGTATGGACCGCTTCTGGGGAAATCAATACTTCCCGGCCAAAAAGCCAGCTTCCTGTTTCAACAACTAAATACCGGATTGTCCAGGTTTTATCATCAAAGTAAAATTCTTTCACTTTTCCCATTTCACCATCTGTACCACCAATGGCAAAACCGGTTAAACTTTCAATGCGACGTTTCATAATATTTGTTTTAATGTGTTTAATATATTTAATTACCACCTCCTTCCATTTTGCCGATTTACATTACGGAACAGCTTTCTCATTTCCATCTTCTTTCTTATCCTGGAAAGGCAGCAAAGCATCAGCAGCTAATTTTAAAATAGCGGCTTTATCTTCATCATTTAATTTCTTATCCGACAATAAACGTTGTTGCAAATCCTCCCCAAAAGTGTTGCAGGTTTGCAGCAACGCAGCTTCTGCATCCTTCATTTTTTCTATTGGTATGGTATCGAATAAATTTGCTGTCAATGCCAACAATTCTACCAATTGCTGAATAACTGATAAAGGATGCAATTCATTTTGTTTGAGCCAGTTTCGGATGCGCTTTCCATGTTCGATGGTAGTACGGGTATGTTCATCAAGACGTGTACCAAACCTTGCATAATTTTCAAGTTCCTCAAATTGGGAATACGCCAATTTCAGGTTTCCCGTTACCGAACGATAGGCAGGCAACTGCGCTTTACCGCCCACACGGGAAACAGATTTACCTACATCAACCGCAGGTAAAATACCCAGCTCAAATAGTTTCGGAGATAAATAAATTTGTCCATCTGTAATTGAAATCAAATTGGTAGGAATGTAAGCGGAGATATTTTGCGCCTCTGTTTCGATGATGGGCAAAGCTGTTAGGGATCCGCCTTTCAGCTCATCGCTTAATCTCGTTGACCGTTCGAGTAATCTTGAATGAATGTAAAATATATCACCCGGAAAAGCTTCTCTACCCGGTGGCCTTCGCAACAACAACGACAATTCACGGTAAGCCCTTGCATGATGTGTAAGGTCATCGTAAACGATCAGCACATCACGGCCTTGCTCCATAAAATATTCTGCAATGCTGGTGGCTGCATAAGGTGCAATGTATTTTAAACCGGGAGAGTTGTTGCCTTCTGTTACCACAACAACGGTATATTCCATGGCGCCTTTTTCTTTGAGCGTCGCCACCACTTTCGCAATGGAAGATGCCCGCTGACCAATGGCGCAATAAACGCAAATAACATTTTTATTCTGTTGATTAATGATGGTGTCAATCGCAATGGCTGACTTACCTGTTTGCCTGTCGCCCAAAATTAATTCACGCTGGCCACGGCCTATCGGTATTAAAGCATCAATCACTTTCAACCCGGTTTGCATGGGAACGGTAACTGCTTTACGGTCCATAATTGCAGGGGCAGAACGTTCAATTGGATAGCGCTGTTTTGTATTGATTGATCCTTTGCCATCAACAGGTTCGCCCAAAGGATTGATGACTCTTCCGATAAGTTCATCGCCAACAGGCACATCCATTACACGCCCTGTTCTTGTTACTTCATCGCCTGCATTTAATAAAGATTCTTCGCCTAATAAGATGGCACCAATTTCATTTTCATCAATATTATAAGCGATGCCTGATAAGTCGTTTGGAAACTGCAGCAATTCTTCAAACCCAACATTGGGCAAACCCGACACTTTTATAACGCCTGCAGATACACTGGTTACATAACCCACTTCACGGGGTACAAATGAAAAGATGTAGTTATCTCTTGCTTTTTCCATTTGCTCAAAACTCTTTTCAATAATATTATCTAATTCATCTGTTGCCATTTTATTTTTTCTTGTTATGCTGATTCCTTTTCAGGCTCCTGCTTTTTATCCTTTGTCTTTTTTACTTCTGTTTTAGATTCCGCTTTGCCTTCTAAGGTTTCAGAAATATTGTTTTGCAACGAAGAGAGATAGGCTGAAATGCTCCAGGATAGTTTATACCCGTTTGCACTTAATTCAATACCGCTGATTATTTCCGGTGCCGTGTTAAATTCAAATTCAGTTTCCTTACCTAATATTTTATCTACCGCTTTTTTAATTTCTGTTTGTTGCTTTTTATGCAATTCAAAAGCGCTTTGTATTAATACCGGCTTTGAATCCGACTTAAAGGATTCGATAAACTGTTTCTCTTCTTCGTCTTTCAATTCCTCTAAACGGCTGATAAAAAGCTTGGCCGTTTGCTCTTCTAAATCAACGGATGCAAGGTCTGTTAACACTTTTCGTGAGATATTAAAAACTTCCAGTTGTGTTTTTTGTACCAGGTCCTTTTTCAAATTTTGCTGCATGTATGCAACTGCTTTCTGTTGTTTGGCATGTAATGCATCCACCTCTTTTCTTGCATCTTCCAGTAACTTATCTTTTTTTACGTTGGTTTCAGCAATTGCTTTATCCATTACCTCTTTCTTTTGTGCATCAAACTGTTTATTTTTTTCAGCAAAATCTTCCTGCTCCTTTTTGGCTTCTGCCTTTTTGTTTTTTGCATCTTCCAGCCTTGCCACAATTTTCTTCTCCCTTGCATCAATGGCATCCAGCACGGGCTTGTATAAAAACTTTTTTAACAACCACACTAAAATGAGGAAATTAATTATTTGGGCTATTACCGTAAACCAATTGATTTTCATTTTCTATTATTTAGCAATGACGTGGTTCCAGAATGGATTGGCGAAAATGAGGATCATAGAAACCACGAAACAATAAATGGCGGTGGATTCTATCATTGCCAGGCCAACAAACAATGTTCGTGTAATGGTAGATGATGCGTCTGGCTGCTGCGCCAGTGAACTCATTGCTGATGCTACTGCTTTTCCTTCGCTAAGTGCCGGAAACATTGTGCCGATACCTGTTGTAAACCCTGCGGTAATGATTGATGCAATGGCGATGGTTGTTGTACTATCCATGATGATTGTCCTTTTTTTTTTTAGTGATTAATTTATGTTGCTTTGCTCTTTTTACCTGCACTGCACCGGCGATATATACCGTTGCGAGTATGCTGAAAATATAAGCCTGTACCATACCGGTTAACAGGCCCAACACATTCATGATAACAGGAAATATAAAAGGTGAAATGCTTAAAAGGATTGCTACAATCAGTCCGCCACTCATAATATTGCCAAACAGCCGCACTGCCAAAGCCAGTGTTCTTGTTATTTCGCCAATTAGATTAAATGGCAGCATAATCCACGTTGGTTGCAGATAAGTTTTAAGATATCCGCCAATACCGCCATCTGCTATACCAAAAAATGGCACCGCAAGAAAAACCGATATTGCCAACGCTGTTGTTGTAGATAGTGAAGCCGTAGGTGGTTCGTAGCCTGGAAAAATGATGCAGAGATTTGATACACCTATAAAAAGAAATAGAGTACCAATGAACCCAATGTATTTTCCCGGATTGTCTAAACCAACTTCTTTTATTTGGTCGTTAATGGTGATAACGATCATTTCTACAATGCATTGCCAGCGTGAGATGTGCAGGCCTGTTTGCAATTTCCGGGTGATTAATTTTGCCCCGATAACCAGCAGCAGCATGATGGCCCAGGTAGTGACAATGGTGAGGTTGATGGTAACAAAACCGTGTTGCCAAAAGATGGTTTCGTCGGGACTAAGTTTCATTATTGGCCTCCTTTTCTGCAACGGCCGTTGTTGCTTTGGTAAAATAAATAACCAGGAAACGTGCTACTATAAAACCCGTCAATGCAATTAAAAGTCGTTGCCAATTGCCGGCACCAACTAAATAAAATCCAACCAGCACAAGCGCAATTCTAAACACAAAACTCCCCATTATCAACAATGCAGGTTTTGTGGAACTAACAGCCTTTCTAACGGTAAGCCATAGCCCACCAAAGAACAAGGTTCCCAATGCAAGGCCTGCTATAAAAATTAAGATCATTGTTAATGTTTCATTCATTGTCTTCTTCTTTATCCTGGTGCATTTCTTTATCTTCCTTATCTACCCAATACCACGCAATTACACTGCCAGTTATCAATCCCATAATTAATAAAGTGAGGGTCCAGGAAAAAGTTTGCGGATATCGCTT
>JBKJUP010000038.1:0-98667 GCA_046590675.1 Ferruginibacter sp.
AAGGGATACGCCTCTGAAAGAAAACCTGGTATCACAACATTGTGGATAGGATTAGAAAAATTTTATGATACTTACAATGGCTGGATGATGGCAAAAGATGTGTCCACACGGTAGGTAAAAGTGTGCGACGCAACGATGCTTAATTAATAAACAAATGTTTGGTAAAAAAAATGAGTTTGGTTTATTTATATCCTTGCCTGGTAAGTAAATAATTCGTAGTACCTGCCTTGCTTTGCAATCAGGTCATCGTGGTTGCCGCGTTCTTTTATTTCGCCTGATTCTATCACCAATATCTGGTCGGCTTTGCGGATGGTGCTGAGCCGGTGAGCAATTACAAAAGTGGTTCTGCCTTTCATCAACTCATTTAAACTTTGTTGTATCAGGGATTCACTTTCGGTATCGAGGCTGCTGGTGGCTTCATCCAGGATGATGATTTTAGGGTCTGCAAGAATGGCCCTAGCAATGGCTATGCGTTGCCGTTGGCCGCCGGAAAGTTTTACGCCTCTTTCGCCAATCACGGTATCGAGCCCTTTTTCAAAACGATCAGTAAATTCGTACACGTAGGCCGACTTTACTGCATTGGCCAATTTATCTTCACCGGCATTGGGCCGGGCAAATAAAATATTTTCACGGATGGTTCCTTCAAATAAAAAATCGTCCTGCAGTACTACACCCAGGTGTTGCCGGTAGTCTGCCAATATCACTTTACTCAAGTCGGTTCCATCGATGGTTATCTTACCAGCATCTGGTGTAATGAATGTGGCGGCCAGGCTGGCGATGGTGGTTTTGCCCGATCCGGAGCTACCCACCAATGCAGTTACGGAACCTGCAGGCGCATCAAAGCTGATACCACGCACTACTTCTTTTCCTTCTTCATAAGCAAATGATACGTTGTAAAATTGTATGTCGCCATTTAGCACAGGCATAGGGATTACCCGAACCAATTTATCATCTTCGGGATCCATCATCATGATCTCTTCAGTTCTGTCGAGACCGGCAAATGCCTCGGTAAGCTGGCTGCCGATATTGCTCATTTGCACAATGGGTGCAATCATAAAACCAAGGTAAAGTGTAAAGGCAAGGAATTCGCCAAAAGTGAGTTGCCCCTTAATAATCATGTAGCCGCCGATACCCATAATGCCTGCCGATGCAAGGCCCAATAACAGCGTTGCGGAACTGGTGATGATGGCAGTAGAGGTGAGACTTTTCTTTACATTCAAAAACAATTGTTCCACACCTTTTTCAAAAGTTTTGTTTTCCTGCGTTTCGGCATTAAAGCCTTTTATTACCCGTACGCCGTTGATACTTTCCGTTAATCGACCGGTAACATCAGCATTGATGACTCCACGCATTTTAAAAATTGGTCGTATATAGGTAAATGCCTTTAAGGCTACCACGGCAAAAATGGCTACCGGTACCAATACATAAAAAGTCATCATGGGGCTTATCCTGATGAGCAGCACCAGCGAAATGATGGAAGTCAACAAGCCGCCAAATAATTGCACCAGGCCTGTACCCACTAAATTACGAACACCTTCCACATCATTCATAATGCGGCTTACCAAAGCGCCGGATTTATTGTTGTCGAAATAACTTACGGGTAAGGACAGGATCTTTTTTTGCACTTTAATTCTTAACAGGGAGATTAGGTGTTGGGCCTCTACGCTTAGTAATTTTGTAAGCAGGTAGGAGGTAACCGCCTGCACCACAATAGAGCCACCAACCACACCCAGCAAGATCCATAGCATGTGGATGTCTTTTTTTACAATTACATCATCCATCAGAAATTTACTGGCACCCGGCAACACTAAACTTGCTAACCTGCTTATAACGATTAGCAACAAACCAATGAATACAATTTTGCGTCTTGGCCAAATGAATTCTTTAAAGGCCTGCGCAAGGGTGACTTTTTGTTTGGGGTTGTCCATAGTGATGTTTATTTCGGGATAAAGTTAAGCTTTGGTACTTGTTATTAAATGGCGTTTCTTTTAATGGAATGCTGGCTGCGGCGTAGGTTGCACACTACGTCCGGTTTGTTATGCCACCATCCAAATTGTAAGACGAACGAGGAACAACAATATTTTACTACTCAATATAATAGCAGGAATTTGATTCACAAATGAGGAACAACAATATTTTACTGCTCAATATAATAGCACGAATTTGATTCACGAATTACACGAATTAAGAAATACGTACTTTGTTAATTCGTGTACTCAGATGTGTTATGAGGGTAAATTGGATAACCGGTTAAATATATTTTTTTTGAATATAAAATGTACATTGCCGCATAAACGAAAACTAAATTATTTGATTTGCCGGTTGGATGAAAAAAAACGAAACATGGACGTTCGGTGTGGTAAATGGTCTGAACTGTGATTTATGTGATTTTTTTGATTGCTATGATTTAGTTTACGATTAATTTACAGCACCAGTTGTAAGTGCCAGGTGTTGCCTGGAATAATTAAAAATAGGAATACAGCCCAATAAATTCATTTTAAAATAAAAAAATATGAAGCGAACATTTAGAAAACATTTTTACCTAATTCCAGCCGGACTGTTTTTAATGTGCTGTGTAATGATTGTTGCTCAACGATATCAACTGCACGATTCAATAAGAGGTTTGCTATTTGGAGTTTCCATTGGATTAATGATATTGCCTTTTATGCTAAACCGGTTTAAACAAACCAACGGTTAAGTATAGAAGATGGAAATGATGTGATACCTGGCATGCAGGAAGCAATAAAAATCAAAAAATAAAAATCAAAAAAATCACTTTAATCATACAAATCATAGTTCAGACTTTTTTTGGGAAACTGAATCCAGCAACAAATGAAACAATCAAATCAAAAAAATTACATTAATCAAACAAATCAGGGTTCCGACAATCAGGCACAAAAAAAGCGGCCTTCATATTCGGTTTAGCAATTAGTTCTCAAATTGGTTATGGCAACAAACTGTAAGTGTAAACAATTCAATCATCAACTTTTATTTTCTAATTTGAGCATCATTAAACCAAGCTCCACAATCAATGAACTCCATGCTTTCGCAATTAAAGCAACGTGGTGCAGTGTTAAAAAACGAAGCAATGAGATTCAATAGAAAAAAGCAATGAACTATGATTAATATCCATGTATTATACATATTGTTATTGGGGGCTTTTGCCATAAGCGCCCAGGCACAACCTGCAGTAGAGATCAGAGTTAACTTAGCAGGCTACCCGGTAGGTGTGCCCAAAAAAGCACTTATTCTTAGTAGAGGCGCATTGAACAACCCGATACTGATATTAAAAAATGATAAAGGAGAAACACTACAAGAGTACAATTGCGCACTGCATGAAAAGGCCTGGTACCCATTTTCTCATTATTATACTGCCGACTTTTCAGATTTTAAAAATGTAGGAAAATATTATTTTGAACTAAAAGAAAGCAAGGCTGTAAGTCATGTTTTTACCATTGGCGCTTATCCTAAATGGCAGGAAGATGTGGTTGGTTTTATAAGAACACAACGTTGCGGTTTCAATCCTTATACCCATGAGTTTTGCCATCAAAAAGATGGGTTAAGTTTCTTCGGTAAAAAATTGGATTCTACCAGGATTGATGCTACGGGTGGCTGGCACGATGCAGGTGACCAGTTAAAATATCTTATTACAGGCAGCAACACTACTGCAAGATTGCTGATGGCGTATCAAATGAAACCGGGTAGTTTCCGTGATGAAGTTGATGCCAGGGGTTTACCAGGCAAAAATGAATTACCCGACGTACTTGACGAAGCAAAATGGGGACTGGAATGGATATTGAAACTGCACCCTGCTCCGGATGAATTGTACCACCAGGTGGCAGATGACAGAGATCATCGGGGATTTAAATTGCCACATGAAGAGAATGCCGATTATGGATGGGGCCCAAATATTTTCAGGCCTGTTTATTACGCTACGGGCAAGCCACAAGGGTTGGCTAAATATAAAAGCCAGGCAACAGGAATTGCTAATTTAGCGGGCCGTTCTTCTGCTACGCTGGCATTGGGCTACCAGGTGTTTAGCCGGTTTAAAGGGTATGAAATATTTGCGCAAACATGTTTGAAGGCAGCCTACGAACTTTACAACATGGGTAAGCAGCAGGAAGGGTATCAGCAAGGTAATAGCTTTGGAGCTCCTTATCGCTATGAGGAAAATACCTGGGCAGACGATATGGAATGGGCTGCGGCTTGTTTGTACAAAATTTCCAACAAGAAAACATTTCTTAGGGATGCCAGGGTTTATTCAAAAATTATTGGCAACTGGTCGTGGATGGAGCGTGATACCGCCAGCCATTACGAAATGTACCCTTTTGTAAACATGGGGCATTATGCTTTGTGGCAGGTAGGTAATGCAAAAGATAAAGAAGAAATGAGCAGGTACTATGAAGACAATTTAGAGAATATAAAAAAGAGGGGTGAAGAAAATCCGTATGGTGCAGGCCACCTGTTTATATGGTGTTCTAATAACCTGGCTGCCGCAGTGGCTACACAAGCCATGTTGTACGAAGAGATGACAAGCTCAAAAAAATATCGTGTGCTAATGCAGGATCATGTGAATTGGTTATTGGGATTAAACCCGTGGAATTCGAGTATGATCACGGGAATTCCCGGTGACGCCGACACGCCGGAAGATGTACACATGCCCTTTTGGAGGATTCTTAAAAAGCCCATCAACGGAAGCCTGGTGGATGGTCCGATTTGGTCCACCATTCACGATAAAATGATAGGGATTACGCCGGCTGAACCAGATGAATATGCTCATTTACAACCTAAGCAAATTAAGTACATGGATGACTGGGCAGATTATAGTACGAATGAGCCAACCCTGGACGGTTCGGCAGAATTATTGCTTATTTTAACCAAACTGAGCAATGATTAAAGTCTATTTAAGCTGCCTGTTTTTTCTAATCAACACATCGCTTTATGCACAAAATATAGTTGATACGGAAGGAGCAATAGTAAGGACTGATACGTCGCAAAAAAATATCTACTTATGTTTTACAGGTCATGACCAGGATGAAGGTTTTGACTATGTATTAACCGTTCTAAATAAACAAAAACTGAAAGGCTCATTCTTTTTTACCGGTGATTTTGTAAGGAGTCATGCAGATTTGGTAAAAGACATTGCAAAAAGCGGACACTATGTAGGAGCACATTCTGATAAGCATCTGCTGTACTGCGACTGGACTAAGAGAGACAGTCTTTTACTTTCAGAAGACCGCATAAAAGAAGATATTTTACAGAACCTTCGTGAGTTGAAAAAGCTGGGAATTAGTCCGACATATTTTATACCACCTTATGAATGGTACAATAAAAGGGTGGTGGCAATAGCCGCACAATTAAACCAGGTAACCGTTAATTTTTCCAGCGGAACCCGTTCCAATGCTGATTATACAACACCTGGTATGCCCAACTATATTTCAAGCGATGATATTTTAAAAAGCATTGACAGCTATCAGGCATCAAACAGCATGAATGGTTTTCACTTGCTGATTCATCCTGGCACCAGCCCGGAAAGAACCGATAAATTTTATTTACACCTGGATGAACTCATTACTAAATTAAAGAAGGGAGGCTATCAGTTTTCGAAGTTTTGATTTTCGAAAGGTGAAGATAGATTTATAAAACGTCCAATATATTTAGAAGGACGGCATAGTGAAGTCGTACGCAAGTTGAATTGTTACCTTGCAAAAAGACCTCAAGGAAATATTACGGGCAGTCAATAAGCAATAAGTATAAGAACCCGTTTTTTATTGATGAATACAACATCTATAAATAAAGGCGGTATAATAAAAATGGTAGATTTTTGAATGAGCAGCACATAGAGCAAAAGCATGGGATCAACAAAGAGGGCTGCAACCTGATTTTAAAAGTGTTTTTAATCAATTCCAATATTTGAAATAACTTGCTCCAATTAAATCATGAAAGCCTTTCCCATAATTTCTTAACCGCACCACTATGACTAAAATAATAATTGCCATTTCTATTTTGTTTCCGGCGTTTGCTTTTTCGCAAGACACGACTTATATAGATAAAAACTATAAACAAGTTTCTTCGTTTGCATTATGTACCTATTATGAAGTCGTACTATTGGATGATGCTGCAAATAACCATGCTACTCTTCGGGGGTATTACAAAACTGGCCAACTCAAATCTGAGCAAAAAATCTTTTATAAAAATAAAATAGGACAGTTCATCGGCGGAAGAATAAAAGAATGGTATGACAATGGCCAATTACGAAGGGATTATTTTTATAAAACTACACTCAATCTTGATGGCGAAGTGCTTACCTATTTTAAGGATGGGAAACTAAAAAGAAAAGATTTATATATTGATGGACAGTTAAAGGAAGGTCACCTTTATAGTGAAGATGAAATTGAAGTACCGCACACCAATTTTATTATAAGGGCGGAATTTCCAGGAGGCAATGATAAATTAGTATCATTTTTATTGAAAAATCTTAAGTATCCCAAAAGTGCAAAAAAAAATCAAATAGAGGGAACAGTTCAGGTAAAATTTATGGTTGAAGAAAATGGCAATATATCTGAAGCTACCGTAGTTAAGCATATTGATGATGATCTGGACAGTGAAGCATTGAGAATAGTTAATAAAATGCCGAACTGGTCTCCTTACATAATTGATGGCGAACTTATGTCAACATATTTTATGTTGCCAATAACTTTTGAGTTAACGGGTGATTAAAAGCAACAGCCAATAAATAATACTTTGACAGTACATATAAAAAATCAAAAAAGTGTTTGGATACTAACACCGGTTTTTGGAACGATTCTTTTTGTTGTTCTTTACATTGTTGCAACAATTTTTTACCCGGGAGGTTCACAGGTTGATAACAACTCAATTGGTTTTAGTTGGGCAAATAATTACTGGTGTAATTTGCTAAACGAAAACGCCATCAATGGACAGCACAATGCTGCAAAACCAATTGCATTAACAGGAATGTTTGTTTTATGTTTGACACTTACATTCTTTTGGATGTTGTTTACAAAACATATTAGCGTCAGCAGGAAGCTGAAATTACTGATCCGGATTTCCGGAACACTTGCAATGACAATCGCCTTCTTTTTATTTACAAACATTGATCATGATTTGGTAACAAACCTTTCTTCCTTTTTCGGACTTATTGCAACTGTTGGCACATTCATTGGGCTTTATAAAACGAGGTGGTACGGACTTTTTGCAGTTGGGCTGTTAAACATCTTACTTGTGATCCTGAACAATTATTTTTATTACAATAAAGAGCTCATCATTTATTTGCCAATCATTCAGAAAGTTAGTTTTTTGTTTTTTTTAATTTGGATTTGTTGCATTGACATCCATTTATTTCGTAGAGTTACCGTAGTAAAACAAACTTAACACAAAACTGTAGCTAATCACTGCTTAAAAAACTCTCTATGAAACGTACTTTAATTTTTTTGACAATCTTAATCACCTCAATTTTTCATTCGTTTGCTCAAAATGAGACTTCAATGCATATTTCATTCGATGGTCTTTGCATAGCAAAAACGGGAGGAGTTCCTGCTGCAAATATTGAGATATTTACATACCTCCGATTTTATGATGATGGAACTGTGTATTTACAAGCTGTGTCTTCAAATGATCCACAAACTGTTTCCAATTGGTTGGGCCGCAACAAAAAATTTTCTTAAAAGGGAACGTATAAAATTGACGGAGTAAATATTATTATTCGACTAAATAATAAAGATACAGAAGATGCGAAATTGGAAGGGCAAGTAGAAACGAACTACAATGGAACAATCAATCAAAATAATCAGGTATGTTTAATCCGAAATAAAGAAGCTGAAGAAAAGTGTTTTGTTTTCTCAAAGACACCGTGAAAATTATTGATATCGGCAAACATGCGGAAGACAATTTATAAGCTTCGTATGTGACAAGGCCACTACTATATTCAGTATGTTGCCAAGTAGCATTTTGTTAATGCGGTGATACAAATTTCACCTGTCATTTTATCGAATTCATATCAAATCAAAAAAAGAATTATATATAATGAAAATTTTAACCTGGAATTTAGAACGGCTTCAAAAGAACAAGAACCAACTTATTCTTGAAAAACTGGCTGAAATTGACGCAGATATTTTAATACTAACAGAAACGAATTCGCTTATAAACCCTGGGTCGAATTATTCATCTTTATCTACTGAGCCTTTGCCTAAAGACTTTGATGGAATAAAATACAAAGCCACAGAACACAGGACAACTATCTGGTCCAAATACAGCATGCATCCATCATTCAAAACCTTTGATAGTAATACCAGTGTTTGTGCAGATATCAAAACACCCATGGGATTATTAACGGTTTACGGAACTATCATTGGGGTGTTTGGGGGCAGAGGAGAAAGATTTAATACCGATATCCAAGGCCAGCTTGCTGATTTTAAGAAACTGTCAGCCTCCGAAAATATCTGTATCGCCGGTGACTTTAATGTTACATTCTCAGGTTATACTTATCCGAGCCATAAAGCAAGAGAAACGCTAAACGATGCTTTTAGGCATCTTTCGTTAACAAATACAACTGCCGCTATTTCTGATACTGTTGACCATATTGTATTAAGTGAAAACTTCGCAAAACAAATTAATTCGCTACCCGAGACCTGGAACGGAAACAAAAAAATGAGCGATCATATTGGTGTATGTATTACTTTAAAACCCTAATGTGGAGGAGATGATAAACCGCAATCCGATAAGATTATTTAGGAACTTAAAAAAGCTTTTAAAGTGGAACAAGCCGACTATAAATGTGTTGCAATTTTTTCTTTGATGTTTATACTGTCCATTCAAACTGCGACGTGCAAAAAATTAATATCTGCACACAATCACTCAGTTTTAGAAAACAAATTACAATTCCTGTAAGCCTATCAATTAGAATTGAAAAAATCAGCCGGGTCATAAAAATCAAAAAAAATCATAGTTCAGACAATTTGTATATTACTATATTTAGGGTACACGCAAACGGTTAGCAACGTTAAGGTGTTGATACCAACTTTAGTTACAATCTATATCCGGCATTTATAAATAATCATTTCAAACTTAGTAAGATGAACAAACTAATGCTAATAATTATTACGGCTACTACACTGGCCGCCTGCAATACAAATTCACAAAACAGGTTTGATGTTATCATCCGCAATGGAACTATTTATGATGGCAATGGTGGTGCGCCATACCTGGCAGATATTGGCATTAATGCTGACACCATTGCTTTTATTGGTGACTTCAAAAATGCATCTGCTAAAAATGAGACGGATGCAAAAGGGAAAGCCATTGCTCCTGGATTTATCAATATGCTGAGTTGGGCAAATGAATCGTTGATAGTGGATGGGAACTCGCAAAGTGATATAAGGCAAGGTGTAACAATGGAAGTAATGGGGGAAGGTTCCAGCATGGGGCCATTGAGTGCTAACATGAAAGCGGAGATGCAAAATGGCCAATCAGATAGCAAATACAAAGTACCCTGGAGCACATTGGGAGAGTACTTAACTTTTTTAGAAAGTAAAGGCGTGTCCTGCAATGTTGCTTCTTTTATAGGTGCCGGTACTGTTCGGGAATATGTAGTGGGCAAAGACAATAGGGTAGCCACGCCTGCCCAATTAAACAGTATGCAACTGCTGGTAAAGCAGGCTATGGAAGAAGGTGCAATGGGCGTTGGTTCATCGCTTATTTATCCGCCTGGTAATTTTGCCAACACCAATGAACTGATTACCATTTGTGAAGAGGCGGCCAAATATGGAGGCATGTATATTTCTCATATTCGTAGCGAAGGAAATAAACTAAATGAAGCCGTAGATGAATTGATCACCATTGCAAGAGAAGCCAACATTCCCGCTGAAATTTATCATTTAAAAGCCGCAGGTAAAAGCAACTGGAACAAGCTGGATGCTGTGATAAAACAAGTTGAAGATGCAAGAAGCGCCGGTTTACACATTACCGCAGATATGTATAATTACCTGGCCGGTGCTACCGGGTTAACGAGTTGTTTTCCTCCTTCGTTACAAGACGGTGGTTTTGATAAACTTTGGCATCGGTTGCAGGATACTACCATACGGGCCAGCATGAAAATAGCTATGAACACGGATGCCAAAGATTGGGAGAATTTATATTATGCCACCGGTTCGCCGGATAAAGTTTTGCTACTTGCTTTTAAACAGGATTCATTAAAAAAATACACAGGAAAAACCCTGGCAGAAGTTGCAGCAATCAGGGGTAAATCGCCTGAGGAAACAGCCATGGATTTGATTGTTGATGACAGTACAAGAGTAGGTGTTGCCTATTTTTTGATGAATGAAGGCAATGTAAAAAAACAACTGGCTTTGCCCTGGGTAAGTTTTGGTTCAGATGAAGGGAGCTTTGCCCCGGAAGGTGCATTTCTACAATCAAACCCACATCCAAGGGCCTACGGAAATTTTGTAAAAGTAATAGGGCACTATGTTAGGGACGAAAAAGTCCTAACACTGCAACAAGCTATTAATAAATTAACCAAACTGCCAGCTACCAATTTAAAATTGCAAAAGCGTGGCGAATTGAAAGTTGGTTATTATGCAGATGTGGTAATATTTGACGCCAACACAGTTACGGATCATGCAACTTATGATAAACCGCATCAATACGCAACCGGTGTATCAGATGTGTTTGTAAATGGAATAAAGGTTTTAAAAGATGGAAATCATACCAATGCCAAACCCGGTAGATTTATCAAAGGTCCGGGTTATATAAAATAAAAATATCAATGTTTTGAGTGGAACTTTGGGAAACTCTTTTTCGAGGTTGATAAACGCATCTTTTAAGGCCGGTTTCCTTTATTGACCTGTAGCAAAATGAAAGCTGCAGACTTCAAATATAACGGACAACATGGTGATGGAAGGTGTGGAAGACTGCTGGTAACATTGCCAACACTATTTATCTCATAACTATGTTAAAAAAAAAGAAAAAGGTGGATAAAACTGAAGATAGCAAATTAATTTTAGGGATGGTCTTGCTTCAAGATACTAGTACTTTTGACGCTGATATTTTCAGCGATGACTTTAAAAGTTTTTACAGCGGCAACATTCACGAACCAACAGGCGACAATTCATCATTCGTATGTAGTGTAGACGGAGAAATGATTGCAATTGCACACATGCCAGTTCCTATTCCATCAGCCGACATTGAAGGGACTGCTCAATACGCTTACAATTGGCAAACTGCGATAAAGGATACAAGTGAACATAAAAGTCATTTGATAGTTTCAATATTGCGAGGTGGACAAGACCAAATAAAACGTTTCAAGATCTTTACAAAAATAATATGTTCATTACTAAGGACAACAAATTCAATCGGCGTTTATAAAGGACATCAGTCTTTATTAATACCAAAAGAAGATTATCTAAGCGAAGCAGAAATGATGAGCGACGACTATTTACCATTAAACCTTTGGATATATTTTGGTTTACGTACTATTGGCAAAGGTAAATCGGGTTATACTTATGGACTGAAAATATTTGATAAAAAAGAGATGGAAATTTTGAATTCATCAAAAAGTTTAGAAGATATAAGAGGTTTTCTTTTTAATATGGCTCATTATGTGTTAGAATATGATGTATCTTTTAAAGACGGACAAACATGTGGACTTTCAGAAAAAGAAAAAATAGCAATTTTTATCTCAAAGGGAGAGTTTATAGACGGAGATACATTGAAATTAGCATACTAAATGCCGAAGGAGATTATACCGCTAACAAAGAACTGCAATAGCAAAATGACATTTCAAACATTCATATCGAAACTAAATTTGCGGCAAATAATCGTTTATTTTCTTGCTAACTGTTTTTTTAGTTATGTTTTTTTAAGCTTTTCATATTTGCATGCTGTAAAGCTGATGGAAGTGGCGGGAAAGTCGGATGACTCTATTTATGATACAACTTTTATCGAAAACAATATTTCCGGCAATACGCTGTCAGATTTTTTGTTGTGGAATACCCTGGCTCCACTTTGTGGCCTGTTGATATCCTTCATAATTGCATTAATAATTTCAAAAAAACGTAGATGGTCTTGGGTTAATTCCCTCCTTTCATTTATCATCTTTTATATTCTATGGATCAATGACTTTGCTGGCTGGAATTATTTGAAGTCAATGCTCATGAGTCCTGGAAAAATATTTAAAAACCCGGTACTTGAATATTTTAGCAACGGTCTTCTTCTTTTAATAGCCGGGTTCTTATTGTTCTACCTGATGTATGTGACCGAATTTTTCCAAAGTAAAAAATTAAGCAAGGCAGTTGCACTAAAACCATAGTATGATTTGGCAATATGGTGGGAGCAAGAATGGTTCCTTAATTTATGCCAACTACCACCTTACTTAGCAGCAAGTATTCGCATAACAGCAATGCCGGAACTGATCTGTAATTTTAAAAAACGCTCATAATTTTAGATTTTTTTCATCTGGACAAGAAGTCACTTCCAATTACTTTCGTACTTTCCGGGCTTTTTCAGTTCTTTATGGCCTTTAGGAAAACTCAAATACTATGGGTTGAAAACCCATAGGTTGAATGCAGGACTGAAAGTCCATTTGGTGGCTTCGCCATTTTTTTTAATTTATTTATATGCATCATTTAAGAAAGTTTGTAGAAGCTAAAGCCTTGGACTAAAGTCCATAGCTTTAACTAACGAGTTGAGACCAGTAAAAGGAATGCAGCATTATAAAGCAAAAAACTAAATACTTAGATGGAATAGAAAAGGCGAATTGTCATTGCTGTTATACTAATATTGTTTATTGGTAATTTTAGCAGGTTGAAAAATAACGATAATATTGAAGCCCATCTAATTCATTTTAATTTTCGAAACGATTTTATTTGCAAAAGGTATTCCGCATAAGTTTTGGAACAATGGCAATGATGTATCGCATTGCAAAGGATGGTTGAAACCGGCCAACACAGCAGCTTTTTTTCTTACATCAATTTATGCGGCACAAAAAAAACCGGGAAAGGCACAACCGGAGCAATTTGATGGTGCTTATTTAATGAGTCGTTATGCTTCCGAGTATGATTTGCCGGAAGTGCCAACATTTGTTAAGAAAATAATTGTTCCAATTACTTATATGATTGGAAAACTTTTGGGCAAGTATAAACATTTTCAGGATGCACCAGATCCTGTGCAGGCAAAAAAAATACCGTTAACAACTAGGCCTTCGTAATACACGAAGTGCATAAGATGAAGGCCGGTGTTGTGTGGAAATTGATGTTTAATCTGAAAAGAACTATCAGGGTTTGATTTGAAAGGGTTGTAGTTATGCCAATCCAAGGCCTTAACTTTAAAAAATATTTGCGTACTTAAACTTAATAATGCCTCCACTAAAGCAACAAATCAAAAATATTTTTACCAGGTTAAATGCACTGGCGGTGCTTGACAGATTTAATTATCTCTATGCTAATTTTAAATACCTGGCAAAAAATAAAAACTTCAAAAAACGAAACCCTGATTTTGCTTTTCCCACAAATTATTATTTGTACGAAACTTACCGGTTAGACTACCAGCAATATAAAGAAGATGGTGAGCTTACTGCAAAAGAGATCATTGAATGGACATCGAAATATATTCAAGGTGAGTTTAAAATATTAGAGTGGGGCTGTGGGGTTGCAAGAATAATCAGGCATATCCCCAATTTGATCGGCGCAAATTCAATGGTAGTTGGAGTTGATATAAATGCGGATATGATAAATTGGAATTCAGCCAATATCTCAAATGTAAATTTTAAGAAAATTGATTATTCCCCGCCAACATTTTTTGATGATAACCAGTTTAATTTGGTTTTTGCACTGTCTGTATTTACACACATTGAATCGAAATTTCAGGCAGACTGGCTTGCGGAAATTCAACGGATAATTTCGGACAATGGCGTTTTTCTTTTTACAACGCACGGCAGCAAGTTTGAAATTAATTTAGACGCTCATGAAAGGGAAACATTGCACAACGAAGGAGCATTAACAATCGACTACAAACAAAAAGGACATCGAATGATGAGTACTTATAACAAGTACGAAAGTTTTAAAATTATTGTTCAGGAACACTTTGAAATATTGGAGTATTACAGTGGTGCTGACTATCCTGGGAAAGTAGGCGGACAAGATTTGTGGATAGTGCGAAAACAAAAATAAACGAGACAGAGGGTTATCTCTGCAAAGTCAATTTTTGGGACATGACAAACGTTGTTCTGGCTTGATCTTACCTTTTATATAAGCGTCAGTGAAAGAATATGCAGATAAGAGTGGTTTGAAAAAATAAAAAATCCTATATTTTACATCAAACTTCAGAAGCTGTTTAAATTTAATTCTGTAAATTATCATGGTAGGAAATGATGCTATAAAAAAATGAGCCTAAACGGAGCACTTCGTTCCTCAGTGTAAACTCTGCCGATGTCTATGCCATTAGATGCCAATGCCGGGCAGCAAAAAATTACCTGTAAATTGTTTCCGGGTATTGTTTCACCCCCCTAAGCATAAGGCTCCCATTGCTTATTCACTCTTTTATAAATTAGGCTTCTGTTCAGTTCTTCCGGCGAATTGCAGCCTGATGCCGCCAATAATTCCAGGAAATCTTCCAATATATTTTTGTGGTAATTTCTTACTCTTTTCCATTTTTCTGCTACTACCAACCCTCTCACAAATTTTGGGTTATTGGTAGCCACTCCTGTCGGGCATTCATTGGTATTGCATCTCAGGGCCTGTATGCAGCCCAGGGCAAGCATCATACCACGGGCAGAATTACATACATCTGCTCCTATACAAAGGGCTTTAAAAATATCAAAAGCGGTAAATATCTTGGTAGCGGTGATAACTTTTATACTTGTTTTGAGTTTGTATTCTTTAAGCGTATCCACCACAAAAATAAGTGCATCTTCCCAGGGCATACCTACGTAGTTAGAGAAGTCAATGGGAGCGGCTCCCGTACCTCCTTCGGCACCATCTACTGTTATAAAATCTGGCTGTATCCCTGTCTCGAGCATTTTTTCACAGATCTCAATAAATTCTTTTTTACTACCAATGGCCAGTTTAAAACCGATTGGTTTTCCGTTGGATAAAACCCTCAGTTGCTGCACAAATTGTAATAAACCTTCAGCGTTATTAAAGGCGGAGTGCCCGGGAGGTGAGAGTACTTTGGTATGTGGTTCCACACCTCTTATCTCAGCAATTGCTTTATCATTTTTAGCGGCAGGAAGTACACCGCCATGTCCAGGTTGTGCTCCTTGTGAAATTTTTATTTCAATCATTTTTACCTGCTCCCAATTTGCTTTTTCCTTAAATTTTTCCGCATCAAAATTTCCATCATCTGTGCGACAGCCAAAATAACCGGTACCAACTTCCCACACTAAATCACCTCCCTGTAAATGATATTTCGAGATGCCTCCTTCGCCGGTATCATGAAAAAAATTACCTGCTTTGGCACCAAGGTTTAGTGCTTCGATGGCATTTTTACTTAGAGCCCCAAAACTCATGGCGGAAATATTAAAAAGACTGGCACTATAAGGTTGCCGGCAATCTTTGCCGCCAATGATAACCCGTGGCGCCGTTTCCATTTTTTTTGCAGGATAGATGCTGTGTTGCATCCACTTGTAGTTATCATCATATACATTCAGCTCCGTACCAAAAGGCTTTGTTGGCGTTTCCTCTTTTGGCCCGCTCATACACATAACTGCGTTGATTTCTGTCAATTGGTTTGCCATCTGTATTGGATTCCACAAAATATTGATGAATCTCCGGGCTGATCATTTCCAGCATGAAACGGATATGGCCAATCACCGGGTAGTTTCTAAGTATTGCATGTTTTTTCTGTATAATATCATAAAATCCAAGCAATATAAATAACGCTACCAACACAATAAAGCCTGGTAGAGGCCACATGATAATACCTGCCAACAAGGCCAAAATAAACAGGACGATTGTTGTAAATTTTATAGCTTCCTTCATAATGTATTATAATAATTCCCGTAAATATTTTAAGTCACTTTTTGTTGTATCAACAATTTCTGCAAATTTTCCATTCACCATCAATTTTGCCATGGATGTTGCAAAGCCTTTTACCTGCTCAAAGGTTAAGGTAGGCGGCATGGCCAGCGCATTGGGGTCTGTAAAAATGTTGATGATCGCCGGGCCATCGTGGTTAAATCCGTTTAAGAGAGCTGCTTCTACGTCCTTGGGTTCCTTTGCCTCCCAGGCTGCGATGTTCATAGACTCTGCCAGTTTTACAAAATCAGGATTCACCATATCGGTTTGCCAATCTATATAACCCTGCACCCGCATTTCCAATTTCACCATGCCCAACGTACGGTTATTAAAGATGATAATTTTTACAGGAATTTGATATTGGCTAATCGTCATCAGATCGCCCAACAACATAGATATACCGCCGTCTCCACAAAAAGCAATCACCTGCCGGTCGGGATGCGATAAACCTGCACCCATCGCCATCGGCATTGCATTGGCCATCGAGCCATGGTTGAACGATCCTGTGAGATAACGGTTGCGGCCCGCTTTTAAATAGCGTGCGGCCCACACGGCACTCATACCTGTATCCACTGTAAATATCGCATCGTCATTCGCAAATTTATCTACCAGGTAAGCAACATACTCCGGGTGAATCAAGTCTTCCGAACCTTTATTTTCTACATAAGCATCATATTTATCTTCGATGTCCTGGTGTAATGCCCGCATTTTATCAAGAAAATCAGTGGATGTTTTTGCTTCGAGTAATGGTAGTAGTTCTGCTACCGTTGATTTGATATCACCACAGTAACCATAATCTACTTTTGCCCTTCGACCGAGTTTTTCGGGCTTGGTATCAATCTGAACAATCGTACATTTTTCGGGCAGAAACTCACTGTATGGAAAATCAGTTCCCAACATCAACAAAACATCTGCCTGGTGCATGGCTTCAAAACCAGACTTGTTTCCTAACAACCCATTTAAGCCTACGGCATATTTATTTTCCTTTCTTTCAAAAAATATTTTTCCTCTAAAACTATATCCCAACGGCGCATTCAGTTTTTGCGCCAGTTGCATCACTTCCTCTACGGCATAGCGGCATCCATGTCCGCAAAACAGCACCACCTTTTCATTCGCATTAATGATGCCTGCAAGTTCCTGCAGATCTTCATGCGCCGGGATAACTCTTGGTTGCGTATAGAAATTTTTATTGGAACTGTAAACATCTTCCAGGTCGGCCGCAGCCACATCTCCCGGAAGGCCCAGCACGGCCACACCTTTTTTGCTGATGGCATGCTGGATAGCCGTTTGTAATCCATTGATGGCTTGCTTTGGGGTGTTGGCCATGAAGACATATTTCGAACAATCCTGGAATAGCAACTCGGGTCTTGTTTCCTGGAAATTATCCAGTCCCATTTTTTCGGTAAAAATCGTGGAGGCAATTGCAATCACCGGGTTCTCCGCCCTGTTGGCATCATACAACCCATTCACTAAATGTATATGCCCGGGTCCACTACTTCCCATGCAACAACCTATTCCATTCAACTCTGCTTCCATGCTGGCCGCGTAAGCTCCGGCTTCTTCGTGCCTCACATGAATCCACTGCAATCTGCCATCTCTTCGTACGGCATCATTTACGGGGTTAAGACTGTCGCCTGTTACCGCATAAATTCGTTTAACGCCTGCCGCTACAAGCATTTCTACCAAATGATCGGATACATTTTTTGACATAACTATTTTGAATTAAAGTTAAATTTTTTGCTTCTCTGATTGGCAACAATGAGCCTTTGTGAAAAACCACTACCGGTTTATAAATATACGCTTAATGTGATTAGGCGTGATGGCGTGCGGTGCATTTAAAAATGTCGGAAGAGGTGTAACCTTTTTTAAAGTATTGCAATTAAATTCTATTTGGATAAAGGGTGACAACTCTAATATTAGAGAGTGATGTTTTTACACCTGCCAGATAGCGCAAGATTTTTATTATTGAATAAGATAGCAATTGTAAGAAAGAAACAAACCCTGTTTCAACTACAACAATAGTTGATTTGCCTACATCAACGGATAATTTTTTATTGATCTTTGCATAAACAAAAAATGAAAATGATGAAAGTAATTGTAACAGGTTCTTTAGGGAACATCAGCAAACCACTTGTGCAAACCTTGCTGCAAAAAGCACATCATGTAACGGTGATCAGTAGTAGCCGGGAAAAACAAAAAGACATTGAAGCATTGGGTGCCACCGCCGCCATTGGTTCATTGGAAGATGTAAATTTTCTAGCCAAAACATTTACCGGTTCAGATGCCGTGTATTGTATGATACCCCCCAATAACTATTTTGATAAAAACCTCGACCTGCTGGCTTATTACAAAAGAATGGCGAACAACTATTTTGAAGCCATTAAACAATCGGGTGTAAAACGTGTTATTTACCTCAGCAGCATTGGCGCTCACCTGGAGCAAAATTCCGGGATCCTTATCGGGCACCACAATGGAGAAGAAATTATGAACCATCTTCCTGCAGATGTGGCCATTAGTTTTATGCGGCCGGTTGGTTTTTACTATAATTTATTTGGATTTATTCCCATGATAAAATCTAAAAATATGATTGCGGCAAACTGGGGTGCTGATGAAAAGTTAGTTTGGGTTTCGCCAAAAGATATTGCTGACGCCATTGTTGAAGAGATGGAAACACCACTTACCGGAAGAAAGATAAGATATGTGGCAAGTGATGAGCTTACGGGGAATGAAACGGCCAGTATTTTAGGTGCGGCTATCGGCAAACCTCACCTGAAGTGGATCATTATTCCCGGCGAAGAAATGTTGAATGGCTTAAAAGCAGCCGGGCTAAATCCTTCGATTGCAGCAGGTTTGGTGGAAATGTATGCGAGCCAGCAAACTGGTTTATTAATGGAAGATTATTATCAAAATAAACCGGCTTTAGGTAAAGTGAAATTATCAGATTTTGCAAATGATTTTAAAATAGCTTATACTGCTTAAGATTAATTTAACCAAAAATGGAAAATAGAAAAATCCAGCGGATAACAACAATTACCGAATATCACCGGTTGAGAGAGTTGCCCAAACCGGAACATCCGTTAATCAGTGTGATAGATTTTTCCACCATCAAACGGTTAGCCGAAGATGAAGCAACAAGCTGGGTGTTTGATTTTTATTCCATTGCACTCAAAAGAAATTTTGGTGCCAACATAAAATATGGCCAGCAGCAATATGATTTTGATGAGGGTGTTCTGTTTTTCATTTCACCCGGCCAGGTTTTTAGTGTGGAACCCGGTAAAAATAAGAGCCTAAAACCATCAGGATGGATGTTACTCATTCATCCTGATTTTTTGTGGAATACGTCCCTTGCCAAAACAATAAAACAATATCAATATTTTGATTACGCCATAAATGAAGCATTGTTTCTTTCAGAAAAAGAAGAAAATACAATAGTAAAGGTTTTACAAAATATACAGCAGGACTATCATGCCAACATAGATAAATTTAGCCAATACATCATTATTGCTCAGTTGGAATTACTGCTCACTTATTCTGACAGGTATTATCATCGCCAGTTTTTGACAAGAAAAATTTCCAGTCACAAAATCCTTGACAGATTGGAAGAAGTATTGAAGGAATATTTTGACCAGGAATTAAATAAAGGTCTGCCCACAGTACAATACATTGCCGGGGCATTGAATGTATCTCCTAATTATTTAGGCAGCTTACTCAAAGTACAAACAGGGCAAACCACACAGCAGCATATACACAACAAACTGATTGATGCAGCGAAAGAAAGACTATCTACCACCAGTTTATCAGTAAGTGAAATTGCATACGCATTAGGTTTTGAACATCCGCAATCATTCAGCAAATTATTCAAAACAAAAACTAATCTTTCGCCTTTGGAATTCCGGCAATCGTTTAATTGAATAACTGGTTTTTAAAAATAGCAGGTTGTTCAATTCAATTCCAATATATCGGGTAAGGTTAGCCGTTTTAAACGGTAGTTTTCAATTTAGGTTCTGTTCATTTTAGAAAACTGCGAAGGATACAACCGTCCGATGGGAATTTCGATGCTCTGCTTACCCTGGAATAAACGTATCAGATGGAACCCTTGAAAGATGCAGGAAATAATCAAACCCTAATACCAATTTCGCAAACTTCCGGGTATTGAGCAACACAAGAAGGCAGGCGCAGTAATAAATTATTAGCTTTCAAAAGAATTAACCTATTAAATAGTGCATGTTTTTATTACTTTTACCAGTAAATAACATTCATTACGATTAGTGTTTGTCAACAAATCATCCATGTGCCAGCAATCAACATTCATTCTAAAAGCTACGTTGATTTTTTTATGTTTTGAACAATGATGATTAGTAACTACCCGTAAATAATTTACTCCGGCCCATCCAATTTTTGCCCCGCTCGTGAACTTAAAGGTTTCAATTTATTAATTATGGCAGTTAGATTTATAAAAAATAAGATCAAGCAAATAATCAGAGAAACTAAAAATTTTTGCTACCAACAATTCAAGAAATTATTCTATCATCAAAATATAGCAGACAGGGCTATTCTGCAAAGTTTTAATTATTTTGATAAAGGTCAGAAAAAAGTTGTCATTTGCTATTTAACCTTACCCCATCGTTTATTTTGGAGAGTAGTTACAACACAATCAACGGAAATTTCATCCATGATAAGCGTTTTTACTGAACTTGGTTATTGCATTGATGTGATCTCCTTTGCAGATGTTCAATGCGTAGAGTACATAAAGAATATTCATTATGATTTAATACTGGGCTTCGGAGACTCCTTTTATAAACTCACAACGTTTCAGCCCGAAGCTGTCTCTATTTTGTATATGACAGAACATCATCCTGAATTTTCATACCAGGAGGAAAAAAAAAGACTGGATTATTTTAAAGAAAGGCATAAAAAAGTTGCAAAAATTACCCGTAGTGGAAAATTTTACAAGCTATCCCACTTAAATAAAAAATACTCAAATGTAATAACCATGAGTGAAACAAGCCCGTTTATAAATCAATATAGAAAGCCGTATTCTATTTTTCCAACGGGAATAATTAATGAAAATTTTGTTTTTAAAAGCAAAGACCATCGGTCGGCCAGAAAGCATTTTCTTTGGCTTGGCTCTTTTGGTGCAATACATAAGGGACTCGATTTATTAATTGATGTATTTAAAAAACGTGATGACATCGTACTACATATTTGTGGGCTACGAAATCAGGAAAAGAAAGTGTTTCGATGGGAACAAAGAAAAAATATTATAGAATATGGAGTTATAAATATAAGATCCGAAGTTTTTCTTGAATTAGTTGATAAGTGTAGCTACATTATATTACCCTCCTGTTCTGAAGGATTTTCAACATCTGTTGCAACGGGTATGCTTCACGGGCTTATACCAATAGTTATGGAGAATACAGGTTTTAATCGCCTGGGAAATAATGCCTTGTTTCTTAACAATTATAAACTCGATTATTTAGACCTTAAGCTTACTGAGTTTTCTAACGAGACTGAAATCAATCTTCAATTATTGAGTAAAAGGGCTTTTGATTTTGCCCGTGAGCATTTTACGGTTTCAGCTTATAAACAAAACTTCAGGGATATAATCATTGATATTGTGAAAAGGTCCACCAATTAAGCGTAGCCATTTGTAAAATAAAGCCTGCTGATAAGTCATGAGGCCGATAATATATTTATTTCCCGTTCCAGTAGATATTGATTATTAAAAAATGTAGAGGAAAATTTAAACAAAACCCTGCGGCATCGAATGTATTTGTAATAAACTTTGACCGGGCTCATGTAAAACATCGTTTTCAATGTGATAAGTTTAAAATAGCGGATCAATTTCATTGATGCGTAGATGAACAATAACCGGGTTTATCTTGAAGGTACGTTGGCCAGGGATATTCATGCGGCTTTAGCTGCCAGAGAAAATAGAACCTGCTGCCTCGGTTCGCCTGGTGGAAGGTTATTTAGGAACGCATGCAACTTTAAACAGGAATAGATTTTTTAAAACACGAAAGAATATTTTTTTATTTTATAATGCACAGATGGATAACGGATTGAGGGTATGTGTAAAACTAAAGCAGGATACTCATTATGAAGCTTCGTTACTTATAAGCTTCCCAATGTAGGTAGACCAGCGGGCTAACCGGTATTTTTCACTACACATTATAAGACTTATGTAAGGCAACAGCCACAACCCCACAAGGCCAATCCCGAAAGCTTTTGGAAAAAGAACTGCAATAGCAACATATAGGAAATGTTCTATGGTTCCACACATTGCCACAACCTTTCTGTAATTTTATAAATCATCACAAGTTGAACATGAAATATGAAACTATATATAAAAAACATGGTTTGCAGCAGATGCAAAATGGTAGTAAAAGCTCAATTGGAAAATATGGGGCTTAACCCTTTGTCTGTGAATTTGGGCGAAGTGGAAATTGAAGGCGGGTTAAGAGAAGATCAATTATCACAGTTGAACATGTCATTAAAATCTTTAGGATTTGAACTTATTGATGATAAAAAAAGCCAAATCATTGAGAAAATAAAGAATGCCATTGTTACATTGGTTCATCATTCAGACTACCACTTGAAAACAAATTTATCCGCATTTATCACTGCAAAAATTCACAAAGACTATAATTATTTAAGCAACCTTTTTTCAGAAATAGAAGGGACAACGATAGAAAAATATTTTATCATCCAACGGATTGAACGGGCAAAAGAATTATTAGTATATGATGAACTGACACTTTCAGAAATTGCGGAGCAGTTAGGTTATAGCAGTGTTGCATATCTTTCAAATCAATTTAAAAAAATTACAGGGTTTACACCCAGTTACTTTAAATCTATTAAAGAATACAAACGGAAAAACATAGAAGAACTGTAAATCTTACAATTCTTATACAAAATTTCACAACGAGCAGGATAATCCTGTAAGCTAACTTTGTGTCAAAGAAAATATTATGACACATACATATAAAGTTACCGGAATGGGCTGCGGCAGTTGCGAAGCAAAAGTAAAAAACAGTTTACTTATGCTATCCAACGTTACAGCAGTCGAAGTTTCAAAAGAAAAAAAATCTGCAAGCATCAGCATGGATAAATATATTACTTTACCAATATTTCAAGATGCGTTGGATAAAAGGTATTCCATCTCTGAATAAAGCAAAGTTAAACAGCAGAATAGTAAGTGGCGGCATGCCATTTGCAACATTCTAAATGTTGACTTAAAAGCGCTTTTTTTAAGATGTATTAGTTTTGTCATAGCAAAAAATGAGTAAAAGATTTCCCATACAACTAAAAGCAGCCTTCCTGCTTATCATATTCAGCCTGAATATGTTCGTGGGCTTCGCATGTGCTGTTGGTGTAGATATGGGCTTTAATGCTACTCATCACCACCAGGAAGAAGCAGTCCAAGTTCGTGGTCATGCCAGTAAAAAGCAACATCATCATCACCACGAAGAGGCGTCAGTCAAAGTGCATGTTCATGCAGATGGAAAAAAGCATCATCACGAAAAAAACGAGGTAGCGGAACACAAACATTCAGACAAGGATGCAAAAGAGGATTGTTGTAATGACGGTGTGGTTAAAATTTCACAAACAGATAAGGTCGTTCCACAAGGTTTAAAAATGTTAAGCCCTGTATTTCTCACAGTATTTGTTGCAGAAATTTATGATATCAATGTTTTTTATCCATCACAGGTAAATACTTCCAACAAATATTTCGTCCGCGGGCACCATCCACCCATCTCCGACATTTGCATAGCTATTCAGCGTTTCCAGATATGATTTGATTTTATGTTTTCAGCATGACAGGTAATGTTATGCCCGTAATTATTGTATCTAACATAAAATCAAATTAAATGAACAAAATATTTTTAATGCTTGCGTTCGTCGCAACTGCATTTACTCAGAACAGCTTTGCGCAAGACGGTACAAAAACGCAATCTGCACAAATACTCAATACCTACTATCAATTAAAAGATGCCTTAGTAAGCAGCAACGCAGTATCGGCTGCCACCCATTCAACCGAATTGATAAAAGCCATTAACGGCGCAGATATGCAAACTGTAAATGATGATGCCAGGGCAAGCCTTTTAAAAGATGCCAATGCTATTGCGCAATCAAAAGACATCAAACTACAGCGGGAAAAATTTGCCACACTATCAAACAATATGTTTGAGTTGGCAAAAACGGTAAAGCTTTCCACAGAGCCCGTGTACCAGCAATACTGCCCCATGAAAAAAGCATCTTGGTTAAGCAGTGATAAGGCAATCAAAAACCCATATTTTGGTAATGCTATGCTTACCTGCGGTAGTGTAAAAACAACTTTATAATCGATTTGTTTGCTTAGCCTTTCAGTAACTGAAGGGCTAAAGGCATTATGTAAAAAAAATAAATTAAATATTCACGAATACAAAAACTTAATAAAATGACTAAGATTAAAAATATAATCATGGGCTTTGCAATAGCAGCCACCACATTAACAGCCTGCAATAGCGGCAACAATAATAGCGATGCTAACAACAGCACAGCACAAAATGATACATCGATGGCAACTGCGCCAGCAATGCACGATACAACAAGTATGCAAAACACTTCTGCATTCCCTGCCAAAGAAATAATAGCAAACTACCTGCAATTAAAAAATGCATTGGCTAACGACAATGACAAAGATGCTGCAACTGCAGGTAAGGCAATAGTGGCAACGCTGGCAAACGCAGATATGAAAAGCCTGTCACAGGAGCAAATGAAAAGCTATATGGATATATCCGGTGACCTGAAAGAAAATGCGGAACATGTAGGCGAAAATGCCGGTAAAATAGAACACCAGAGAGAGCATTTTCTAATGCTAAGTAAAGACATCGCAGACCTTGTAAAAACTTTTGGCAATGGCGGGCAAACACTGTACAAAGATTTTTGCCCAATGGCAAACGATGGCAAAGGCGCAACATGGATCAGCGAAGTTAAAGAAATTAAAAATCCATATTTAGGAAGCAAAATGCCTACATGTGGTTCAGTAAAGGAGACAATTCAATAAACATGAGCCGAATTAAAAAAATAGGAGTGGGTTTACTCATATTAGTCATTGCCATTCAATTTATACAACCTGCCCGCAATAAAAGCGAACAGTCATTGCCGACAGATTTTGCAAAGATTTTTGTAGTGCCAGGTAATGTGGAATCGGTTCTACAAAATGCCTGTTATGATTGCCACAGTAATAACACCAGTTATCCCTGGTATTCAGGTATTCAGCCAATGGCGTGGATGATGGCGAGGCATATAAAGAACGGTAAAGCCGAACTGAATTTTAGCGATTTTGGCAGCTATAAAAGCAGAAGGCAGGTAAGTAAGTTAAAGGGTATTGCAAACCAGATTAAGGATGATGAAATGCCAATAACCGCTTACAAAATGATGCATAAAAATGCAAGGCTTTCAAAAGAGCAAAAAGATTTGGTAACGGGTTGGATGAACAAAACAGCAGACAGCCTTTTCTTAAACAATTAGATGATGATGCAAAAATTAAATAAAGTAATAATCAGCATTTTCAAGGCAATCTTTATGCGCAAAAAGGATTGTTGCAAATAAAATTATATGGAACATAAACACGAGGCAAATAAAGAAGATCATGCAGGGCACAACATGGCCAATATGCAGCATGGAGCAAACCCGGCAATGGGCATGGCAGGGCATAATCATCATGCCATGATGATTGCCGATTTTAAAAAACGTTTTTATGTAGTGCTTTTTCTTACAATTCCGATAATGCTTTTATCAACCATGATACAAAAATTTATTGGAGTCGATTGGCAGTTTACAGGTTCGAAATACATACTATTTGCATTGTCCACTGTTGTATTTGTTTATGGTGGCTTTCCGTTTTTAAAAGGATTGGTAAGTGAGGTAAAAGCAAAAAATCCCGGCATGATGTTTTTAATCGCCTTCGCCATTACAGTTGCATACGTCTATAGCGTAGCAATTGTATTTGGTTTGCAGGGCATGGACTTTTTTTGGGAATTGGCCACCTTAATTCTCATCATGCTTTTAGGACATTGGATAGAAATGAAATCCGTTGCGGGGGCTTCGAAAGAGCTGGAATTATTAGTACAGTTGATGCCTGCTGACGCACATAAGGTAATGCCTGATATGGTGCAAGACGTAAAAACAGATACATTAAAAGAGAACGATGTCATTTTAGTAAAGCCAGGTGAAAAAGTAGCGGCAGACGGCATAATATTAGAAGGCGAAAGTTACCTGAATGAAAGTATGCTTACAGGCGAAAGTAAACCAGTGCAGAAAGTAAAAGATGATAAAGTAATTGCAGGCGCCATCAATGGCAACGGCTCAATAAAAGTTACCGTTTCTCATGCTGCAAAAGATTCTTATTTATCGCAGGTAATAAAGTTGGTGGACGATGCCCAAAAGTCAAAATCACAAACACAGTTGTTGGCAGATACGGCAGCAAAATGGCTAACGATTGTTGCATTGGTTTCGGGTATTGCTACATTTTTATATTGGTATCTCACAGGGCAATCATTGGCCTTTGCAATGGAAAGGATGGTAACAGTAATTGTAATCTGTTGCCCTCATGCGTTGGGGTTGGCTGTACCGCTGGTTGTTGCAAAATCTACAGCCTTATCAGCAAAAAACGGATTGTTGATTAAGAACAGGACATCATTTGAAAATGCAAGAAAAATTACCACCATTGTATTCGACAAAACAGGCACCTTAACAGTAGGTAAATTTGAAGTATCAAAAATTGTCCCACTAAAAAAAGAGTTTTCCGAAAATGAAATCCTACGTCTTGCTTCCGCATTAGAACAAAAATCAGAGCATCCTATTGCAACGGGCATTTTACAAAAGGTAAAAGATTTATCCATCACTATTCCGGCAACAGAAAACTTTAATGCCATCACAGGCAAAGGTGTTGAAGCAACTGTTGAAGGCAAAAAAATATTGGTGGTTAGTCCCGGATATTTAAAGGAAAATAACATGGGCATTCCTGCAGGGTTTAAGGCCAACGATACAGAAACGGTTGTGTTTGTAATCGTCGATAATCAATTAGCAGGATACATAGCGTTGTCGGACGAAATCCGTCCAGAATCAGCAGATGCAATCAAGACCTTAAAAGAAAACAATATCAAATCTATCTTGTTAACAGGTGATAACAGCAAGGTGGCAAAAAGTGTTAGCGATACTTTAGGAATGGATAGCTTTATAGCAGAAGTATTGCCACATCAAAAATTAGAAAAAATTAAAGACCTGCAAAGCAAAGGCGAATTTGTTGCTATGACAGGCGATGGCGTGAACGATGCACCCGCATTGGCCATTGCAGATGTAGGTATTGCCGTAGGTAGCGGAAGCGACATTGCAGCCGAAACCGCTGGCATCGTTTTAGTAAATAGTAATCCTAAAGATATCGTGAGTTTGATATTATTTGGCAAAGCAACCTATCGGAAAATGATACAGAATTTAATTTGGGCAACGGGTTACAATGTTATTGCATTGCCTTTGGCAGCAGGGGTTTTATACAATCAAGGTATTTTATTAAGTCCGGCAGCAGGTGCAGTATTAATGACTGTGAGTACCGTTGTAGTTGCTATCAATGCAAGTTTTTTAAAAGTGAAGAAATAAGAGATCGGGTAACAGCGAAACTGAAGAACCGGTCAACAGCGGTACTGAAGAAATAAATATAATTATTATGAAAATTCAAAAATTGGGTTTAAAAATGGCTTCTTTATTAGCCATATTTTTAGTGCTCATTTCGTTTAACGCAAATGCACAAAAACACAAACACTCACACAAGATGAGCCATGCTGCAATGATGAAAGATTGTTGTATGATGAAAGATGGTAAAATGATGCTAATGAAAGATGGTAAAATGATGCCCATGGACAAAGACATGGTTATGACAAATGGCACTACCTGCATGACAAATGGTGAATGCAAAATGAAAGATGGTAAAAAAATGATGATGAAAGAAGGAGAGTGTATGGACATGAGTGGAAAAATGTGTACCGACAAAATGAAAAATATGTCGGCAGCTATGTATAGTTGCCCTATGCATCCGGGTGTTACAAGCGCTAAGCCAGGCAAATGTCCTAAATGCGGAATGGCTTTAGTAAAAAAATCAAAGTAATAAAAGCAGGCCAATAAAATTTAAGTTGGTGTTGCGTAATTAATTGAGTCTTTGCAAGGAATTATCATCAATTGTTTAAAATTTTTAGCGTTGGTGATAATTTCTTTTCAAAAATTTGTAAAATAAATCTGGTTTAATTCTGTGTGTTTAAAGCAGAAAATGAAAATATAATGTGATGAAAAAAATAACATTTATAATATGCATGCTGGCTACCTGTTCTTTTGCACAGGCGCAGGATATGAAAGGCATGGACATGAACAAGAGAGGAACAACACAGCAGCCTGTTACTTACACCTGTACCATGCACCCTGAGATACATGCAACAAAGCCGGGTAACTGTCCTAAATGCGGTATGAAGCTGGTAAAGGAAAAACCAAAGCAGGTAAAACAGCAGGTTATGCAAAAGCATGATGACATGCACATGTCCAAAGATTCAATGAAAAAAGATGGCATGGACATGAAAAATATGAAGATGGAAGGAGATACGGTTAAAGGTGGTATGATGGATATGGATATGGGTAAAATGCAAATGAATATGTCTGCTGAACCAACTTACACAACCATTCAAAAGAATTACATTCCCAACAATACACCACCACGAATAGTAAGATATGATTTGTACATCGCTGACACAATGGTAAATTTTTCCGGCAAATTAAAAAGAGCCATTGCCGTTAATGGACAAATACCTATGCCTACGCTTACATTTACTGAAGGTGATACAGCAGAAATTTATGTACATAATAATTTAAATGAAGCAACAGCGCTACACTGGCATGGTTTGTTTTTGCCCAACCAGTATGATGGTGTTCCCAACCTTACCCAGATGCCCATCAAAGCGCATACAACACATCTGTACAGGTTTCCTATCATACAAAATGGTACCCATTTCTATCACAGCCATTCTATGTTCCAGGAGCAAATTGGTATGTATGGCATGTTCATCATGAACAAAAGAAAAGAATGGGATATCCCAACAATACCCGTTACATTAAGTGAATGGGCAGATATGAAACCGGAAGAAATAAACCGTAGCCTTCATAACGCTACTGATTGGTTTGCTATAAGAAAAGGAACAACCCAAAGCTATGCAGAAGCGATAAAGACCGGCCATCTTAAAACAAAACTTACCAACGAATGGAAGCGGATGAATGCAATGGATGTAAGCGATGTGTACTATGATGCGTTTTTGGTTAATGGAAAAAAGCAGGATGATTACCCACAGTTTAAAGCGGGGGATAAGGTAAGGTTGCGAATCGCAAATGGAGGAGCGTCTGATTATTATTGGCTTACTTATTCCGGCGGCAAAATTACGGTAGTAGCAAGCGATGGAAACGATGTAGAACCGGTAGAAGTGGACAGGCTGATTATAGCCGTTTCAGAAACTTACGATGTGGTGGTTACCGTTCCTGAAAATAAGCAATATGAATTTTTGGTAACACCCGAAGACCGCACCAAATCAGCTTCGCTTTGGTTGGGCAGTGGCGAAAAAGTGACAGCAACAAGGCTTCCCAAACTTAAATATTTTGCCGGCATGAAAATGATGAACAACATGATGGATATGCACGGTAATATGATTGAGATGGAAGGTATGAAAATGCAAAACCAGGAAATGGATATGAACACGGTCATGT
The DNA here is from genome assembly GCA_046590675.1 of Ferruginibacter sp. Lineage (GTDB taxonomy): Bacteria > Bacteroidota > Bacteroidia > Chitinophagales > Chitinophagaceae > Ferruginibacter. The sequence continues at coordinate 29,808 of JBKJUP010000038.1, forward strand.
ATCCCGAAATTACAGGTGCGGTTTCCCCTAATCCCTCCGAAGGGGAAGCACATGGAAAGGAAATGCAGATGAATCACGGAAATCATAGTATGGCAGGTATGGATATGGATAACGGTGGTGCTGATATTGTAACACTCAATTACGGGATGTTGCGTTCACCCGAAAACACGACATTGCCTGAGGGGCCACTTAAAGAATTAAAATTTGATCTCACAGGAAATATGAACCGCTATGTATGGACATTGGATAACAAAACCATTTCCGAAAGCGACAGGATTTTAATTAAGAAAGGAGAAAATGTTAGGATAATCCTGTTTAACAACAGCATGATGCGGCACCCTATGCATTTGCACGGGCACGATTTTAGAATATTGAACGGACAGGGTGATAATGCCCCGTTGAAAAATGTTATAGACATTATGCCGATGGAAAGAGATACCATTGAATTTGCTGCAAATGCAAGTGGCGATTGGTTTTTTCACTGCCATGTTTTATACCACATGATGAGCGGCATGGGCAGGATATTCCGTTATGAAGACTCACCACCTAACCCTGAAATACCTGATCCGGCACTGGCATACCGGAAATTAAAAGCGGATGACCGGATGTTTCATTTTATGGCAAATGTTGGCATACAAAGCAACGGAAGCGATGGCAACGCCATGATTGCAAACACGAGATGGAAAGTAAACACACTATGGCATTTAGGCTACCACGATAAGCATGGTTACGAAAGCGAAACAATGGTTGGGCGTTACTTAGGGCGTATGCAATGGTTGTATCCGTATGTAGGTTTTGATTATCACTATAAAATAGAAGGTGGCCCGAAAAACATTTTTGGTAATGAGGACAAAAACTGGTTTGGCCAAACCAGCAATAAAAATAATCGCCATACAGTTGTCGCTGGTATAGCTTATACTTTACCGCTGTTATTTGTCGCCGATTTCAGGGTAGATGGCGATGGTAAATTCAGGTTTCAATTTGGCAGAGAGGATGTTCCCATTACCAAACGCCTGCGTTTTAGTATGATGATAAACACAGATAAGGAATATGCGGCAGGGTTTCGTTATATCGCAACCAAATACATTTCTTTAGGTACACATTATGATAGTGATATGGGCTTGGGAGCAGGCATAATAATAACCTACTAACAGATCAACTAACAACTAAATTATTCATAACCAAAAAAATAAATAGAATGGAAAACAAAGGAAATATGCAGAAAATGCAACCCATGGGCTACAAGAAATTTTCATTGATGATGGTCATCTCTTTTGTAATAATGTATGCTGTTATGTTTTTAAATGTAGATGAAGCTAACCACATTTATTTAAGCACCACAAGAACTTATATGGCCTTAATGATGGTGTCTCCAATGGCCATCGTTATGATGCTGATGATGGGGAAAATGTATCCTGACAAAAAAATAAATACGGGTATCATTGTTGCGGCCATTGTTTTATTTAGCCTGGTATTAACGGGGTTAAGAACACAAACACCAATCGGCGATGTCCAGTACATGAAAGCAATGATACCTCACCATTCATCTGCAATAATGGTAAGCAATCATGCAAACATCCAGGACCCGGAAGTAAAAAAATTAGCTGAGGGTATCATTGCGTCACAAAAAAAAGAGATTGCTGAAATGAAAGCAATTTTAGCAAGGATGGATGGAGAGAAATAAGTATTCAATTACGTTTATATTAATATGGACGCAGTAGTTTAATAATAAAAAAAGCTGTGCTCCAGGTAAGGCGCCTGTGCAGGAGAATGGCTATTATAAACAGCCAATCTGCGCAGGTGAGTTTTTTTACCTTTCATCCGGACTAAAGTTTTAGTTCGGTTGGGTAAAGCGTTTCATGTAAAACATAGTTGAACAAAAACTAGGAAATACCGACAATAGTTTTTCTTTCAAAATTCAATTTTAAGACGCAGTTGCATGTTTTTTAATACAAATAATTTTAGCAAAAAAAACATCCTGTTCTATCCAATCTACAAGCTTCATTATTACGTACGTGGGGCATAAAGAAAAATTCAATTTAAGTCACCTATATAGTTAATTTTTTAATGAATGTTCCGATGGTAAAGTAGTGTAGGTGTATGGCCGGCAATTTTTGATTGTGTTATTTATTAATTAGCTTACATGTTACAAAGCCGGGGAAATACCGGGATGCCTTGATTTTTATGTGACGCTGTACTTTTAAATGTAGAGGTGACCAGCTTGGATTGAACCCTAACTATTTATTTATTTTCTGCAATGAGTGTCAACGATTTCAGCGCCGGTATTGAAGGTCAGCTTACTGGCGAAGGCTTCCGTAACTCCTCGTCAAAACAGCACGGTCTTCACATTCGTTTAAAAGGAGCCTTAGATAAAGTTCGGTGGCAACAGTGTTTGCAATTGATGCCGCTTTATTTAGTTGACATAAAAAAGGCATTACTCCCATTAGAGACTTATTCCACAAATCATGTAGAGTTTTTTGACAATACAAATCTGCTTCATGAAATTGATTTTTCACAGTCCATCTATCCACAACAGGACGCAATTGACTGGATTAGGAAAAATGACGGGGAACAAATCAGCCCGCGATATTTTGAGCCCGACGCAACAGAAAGCCTGTTGAAAATTGCAGAGGATGAATATTGGTTTTACGGACGATATCAACAGTTTTATAATGATGAGCAATGCTACCGGGTATTCTTTGATTGTTTAATAAAAAAATATTTTTCCGGAGCGGATGAATCAGCAAATGATTTTGACGCTGAAGTTTATTTCAAAAATTTTGGTGATAAAAAAAAGCAGGCTGGCCCAGGCGCAAATAATAATGCATTCGCTTATTGGCAGCATCGGTTAGCCCCGGCTACATCGCACAATGTTTATACAAAAAGTGAAACGACTGAGGTTAATCAAAACAAAGGCTTTCATGAGTTTTTATTGAATGCTGACCAGCAATATAGATTATACAAGTTTCTTGCAGCCTCCGGCTTTTCAATAGATATACTTACTACAGCGGCATTGACGGTTTACTTTGGTAAAGTCTATAATACTCATTCAATATTGCTTGGCGTGGAGCAGCCGGGTTATTTCGACTTTACTCCTTCGCTTGTTCCCTTTGTTACTCAGTACAACGAAAATGAATCGATCGCTACATTGCTGAATAAAACGTTGGCAAATTTTCAGCAGGATAAAATTCAATTGCTCCCTGTTCGTGAAAAGAGTAGTCATCAGCCAAACCCTCACCAGGAAATTTTTCTCCAGGCTTTAATAAGGAAATGTAAGGATGCAAAATTAAATGGAAATTTAATGGATGTATCTGTAGCGGATCTTAAAGTGGCTTACGACAAAGCTCCGTTGGAAATAAGATGGGGCAGGGATGCTGCCGCGGAATTTTCCCGGATAGAAATTATCCACAGTGACTACTATTTTGAAAAGATTGAAATAGAATTGATCGCAGCAAGGCTTGTTTATATCCTGGAACAATTTGCGATGGACACAAATATTCAGTTATCAAACCTTTCACTGCTTTCCCCTTACGAAAAGCAATTATTACAAAACATTGGTCAGTCAGTTGTTAATTACCCTGCTGATAAAAACATTGTTACGTTATTTGAGGAAACTGCAAACAGCGCACCCAATGCTTCAGCACTTGTTTTTGAAAACAACATTTATACTTACGGCGAAATAAATGAACGGGCAAATCAACTGGCGCATTACTTACTTTCTTTGAAGCTTCCGGCAGAAAGTCTTATTCCGCTTTGTATGTCGAGGTCGGCAGAAATGATCATTGCATTGCTGGGAATTATGAAAGCCGGTGGAGCTTATGTGCCCATTGATGGCGAATTTCCGCAGGAGCGGATCAACTACATTTTGGAAGATACTTCAGCCCGGGTGGTTATTGCGGATGAGTCGAATATGCATCTGTTTCAATCAGGTAAAATTGAAGTAATAAACCTGGATAATTCCAGGCAATTGGAACAATACCCCACAGAAAATATTGGCAAAATAATTTTGCCATCACAGCTAGCCTACATCATTTATACCTCTGGAAGTACCGGCACACCAAAAGGCGTAATGATTGAGCATCGTGCTTTATTGGATCATTGTTACGGTGTTATCGGCAACGCTTCATTTTCAAATTGCCAGTCATTTGCTTTGTTCTCACCACTCGTTTTTGATGCCGGTCATTCTTTAATACATGCTGCATTTATTGGTGGTGCGTGCCTGCATGTTATTTCAAAAGCGATGCTTGCAGATGGTGATCAACTTGTAAATTATATCAGCCGGTATGAAATTGATTGCATCAAGATTGTTCCTTCCTTATGGTCTTCTTTTGCAGATGATGGCAATTTGCTGCTGGCAAAAAAGGTAATGATATTTGGTGGCGAATCCTTTCCCATGGCCATATTCAATTTGCTAAAGAAGGCGCAATATAATGGCCTTGTGTTTAACCATTATGGGCCAACGGAGGCCACGATTGGTAAAACGATTCACAGGGTTGATTTTAATAAAACCTATACAACCATCCCAATTGGCAAACCTTTTTCAAATACCAGGCTCTATGTTTTGAATAAGAAGAATGAAGCATGTTTGATAGGGGAGGCCGGCGAATTACACATTGCCGGCGAAGGGCTTGCAAGGGGATATTTGAATCTGCCGGAATTAACCAAAACTAAATTTATTCCTAATCCTTTTGGCAAAGGTGATGGCCAGCGAATGTATAAAACCGGGGATCTTGCTAAATGGTTACCGGATGGAAATATAGAATATCTTGGCCGTATAGACGAGCAGGTTAAAATCCGCGGCTATAGAATTGAATTGGGTGAAATAGAAACGGCCATTCAGCAATCGGGACAAGTAGTACAGGCATTAGTAGCGGCGGTAGAAATGCAACCAGGCTTGCAGCATTTAATCGGGTACGTTATACTAAAGCGGGATTGTACAACTGAAAGCATAAGCCTGTTTTTAAAGAACCTTTTGCCTGCCTACATGATTCCCACACAATGGGTAACTGTATCGCAATTTTCGCTTACCATCAATGGGAAAATTGATAAGAAAAAGCTTCCCAAACCTGAATACATTTTTGCTCAATCAACACAGGAATTTATTAAAGCAGTTACTCCTTTGCAGCAAATGCTTGTAAAAAGTTGGCAGAGAATATTGCAGTTGCAGGAGGTAGGAACGAACGATAATTTCTTTGAACTCGGTGGACAATCATTGGCTGCAATGCGGCTTGTATCTGCAGTTCGCAGGGAGTTGCAACTGGAAACAAGTGTGCAGGATGTTTTTACACATGCTACCATTGAAACTTTTGCCAAACACCTGGAATCAAAAACTAAAACAAGCAGTATTGCCATTCCGGTGGCAACTACAGATGCACAGTGTACGTTATCATTCGGCCAGGAAGCTTTGTGGTTTAATGATCAGTTGCAGGGAACTAAAGATTATCATCTTACCAGTATATTTCGTATTAAGGGAGCACTCAAAATTGATGCATTGATAAATGCTTTCCGGGAACTGATTCAACATCATCAACCATTAAGAACAATTATTCACGCAATTGATGGCGACCCCTTCCAGGAACTAAAAGATGCCACTCAATGGAGCATTGATATACACGATTTAACTCATTTGAAAGATGATGAAAATCAATTGCAGGATTTGGCTGCCGGCTTAATGAATGAACCATTTAATCTTGCCGCGGACTATATGTTGCGGGCACACGCATTCCAGGTTAAAAATGATGAATGTATGTTGGTAATGACCATACATCACATCGCTTCCGATGGCTGGTCATCCAATATTTTAATAGAGCAACTTTCATCTTTGTATAAAAAATATGCAGGTGGTAAAAGTAATTATGAGCTGCCTTTATTACCGGTCAATTACAAGGACTATGCACATTGGCAAAGACAACAGTTGAGTGATTTGAGGCTTGAAAAACTGTTGGCTTATTGGAAACAAAAACTAAGTGACATTACGCCACTGCAGTTTCCAACTGATTACCAACGGTCCACTTCGCAAACTTTAGATGGAGGCGTTTATGAATTTAGTTTAGATAGTGAATTAACCAGGGGAGTAAAAAATATTTCTGCAAAAACAGGTGCATCCTTGTATCACACACTGCTTGCGGCATTCAATGTATTGCTGTACAGGTACACCGGCCAGCAGGATATTTCTGTTGGAAGCCCGGTGGCCGGGAGATCACACGAGGACCTTGAAAATTTGGTTGGTTACTTTGTGAATACAGTTGTCTTGCGCAATGAAATAAATGCGAACGAATCATTTTTGGAGCTTGTACAGCGTGTAAAAACATCAACGCTTGAATCGCTTCGGCACCAGGATTTACCCTTTGATAAACTGGTCGAAAATATAGTAGCACATCGGGAAAAAAATACCAATCCATTATTCCAGGTAATGTTTGTGTACCAGTCACAAGAGACTATAAAATTGCAATTAGAAGGACTTGATGTGGCCAAAGCAGATCATCTGTTACAAAGTGTAAGTACATCTAAGTTCGATTTTACTCTTATTATTACCGACACTAAAAATGGATTTCATTTACGGGTAGAATATAGAAAGGCACTCTTCATTCCTGCTACCATTGAAAGACTGGTTGGGCATTTTGAAATGTTGTTGAAAGGAGCATTTAATTATCCTTCCGTTGCTGTTGGTAAACTGCCAATGTTATCCGGTAAAGAGCAAGCTCATTTGGTAGAGACGCTTAACCCGGTACAACAACCGGGTATAATGTACCCAGACATCATTCAACAATTCAAGGCACAAGTAACAGAGACGCCTGACCGGGCAGCGCTCAGCTTTCAAGGAAAGACCATGAGCTATGCAGTGCTGGATAGCAATTCGGATCAGCTTGCTGCTTACCTGCTTCGCCATGGCGTAGGTCGTGAAACAATGGTGCCCATTTGTATTGAAAAAGGGATGGATATGATTATTGGCATACTGGCGGTGTTGAAAGCCGGCGGTGCTTATGTTCCCATTGATCCTGCCTATCCTGAAAGCCAGCGAGATTTTATCTTACTTGATTTAAAAGCAACGCTTATTTTAACGAATAAGCAAAACAGTGGGTTAATATTAAACGAAAATATCAACACGATTATTGAATTGGATGGTGAATGGAAAAATGACACCAAACCTGTCACAGACTTTCAACAAATTCTACCAACCCAGTTAGCGTACGTTATTTACACTTCAGGCTCTACAGGCAAACCGAAAGGTGTACTGATAGAGCATCGCAGTCTCGCAGCATCCACACTTATAAGGAAACATTACTATGGAGAAATGGGTAATATTTTATTAGTACCTTCTTTCACTTTTGATTCTTCCGTTGCCACTATTTTCGGTAGCCTGGTAACAGGAAGTACCCTTATTATTTTGAGTAATCAGCAATTGAAAGAACCGGGCATCATTGGCCACATCTTAGCTTCAGTTAACACAATACTTTGCGTTCCATCTTACTACCGGTTCCTGTTGGAAGCAAGCATGGTTAAAGCTTCTGCTTTAAAGAACGTAATTTTAGGCGGTGAAAAACTGGAAGAGAATTTAGTAGCTGCTCATTTCTCTATTTCAAACGATATTAAACTCTTTAATGAATACGGGCCAACCGAAGGTTCAGTGTGGTCAACCGTTGCTGAAATTAAATCAGCCACCAACCTTGTATCCATTGGTAAGCCAATTAACACAGTAAATGCATTTATTACAGATGCAAATATGCAGTTGCTTCCTGAAGGGATACCAGGTGAATTGTGTATTGCAGGTGTGCAGGTAGCAAGAGGTTATCTCGGCCTGCACGATTTAACTGCCGAAAAATTTGTACTCAATACAATTGATGATACTTTAGGAAATCGTTTGTATCGCACCGGTGACCTTGTAAGATGGTTACCGGGTGGAACGATTGAATACCTTGGCCGCACAGATGACCAGGTAAAAGTGAATGGTTACAGGATAGAACCGGGTGGCATTGAAAAACTATTGCAGGAATGTGAGGGAGTTACCCAGGCTGTAGTGATCGCAATTGATTTCGGCAATTCTAAAAAATTGGTAGCGTATGTAAAGGCATATAACGGCTTTGATAAAATAGCTTACAGACAATTTTTAAAGGAGCGGCTTCCCGAATATATGATCCCATCTATGTGGGTGCAGATGGAAAAATTTCCATTAACCGCTAATGGGAAAATAAATAAGAAAGCTTTGCCACTACCGGAAAATGAGGTAGTAAATGGAGGAGTAATCAGTACACCTGCTTCTTTGAAGGAAGAACAATTGCTGAATATCTGGAAACGATTGCTGGCAATTGACCATTGTGGAGTGGAGGATAATTTCTTTGCAATTGGTGGTCATTCACTATTGGCGATGCGACTTTCCGCTGCGATTCAAAAAGAGATGGGCTTTGCAATACCTGTAAAGAAAATATTTGAAAATCCTACCATCAGCACATTAGCACTGTTGCTAAAAGAAGGTAATAAGGCACAGCAGTCAGTGCCAATAACACCGCAACAAAGACCCGATTGCTTACCATTGTCTTACAACCAGGAATCATTGTGGTTCATCGACCAGGCCAAAGGCAGCACACAGTATCACATTCCTGTCATCCTTGGTATTGCCGGTGAAGTAAACAACACTGCGTTAACTGCCGCATTTAAAATAGTACTTGAAAAACATGAAGTGTTGCGTTCCGTTATCAGGGAAAAAAACGGAGAAGGATACCAGCAGGTAATGCCTGTTGATGGATGGATACTTTCCATTTCACAATCAGCAATACAAAGTAAAGATGCATTACAAACTGATATCAATACCTATGTTGATTTGCCTTTTGACCTGGCGATTGACTTTATGCTGCGGGCTAAATTGTTCCGGCAGCCAGTTAAGCAAAATGTATTGGTGATAGTGTTACATCATATTGCGGCAGACGGATGGTCCACCGGAATACTGCTGCAGGAATTGAGCAATGCTTACAATGACATTTTACAAAATGATATCGCATTATTGACTGCACCTGCATTACAATATGCCGACTATGCAATCTGGCAACGCTCCACTTCCAATCATCAATTATGGGTTAATAAAATTGCGTATTGGCAACAACAATTACAACATGCAGAAACACTTTCGTTGCCATTAGATTACCCAAGGCCAATGGTTCAAAGTGATCGTGGGGCGATTAGTTATTTTAATATTGATGATCAGCTATACCGTGAGCTTATTGGTTTTAGCAACAGTGAAAATGTTACGCTGTTTATCACGCTGCTGGCTACTTTCAAAGTTTTATTGCACCGGTACACGGGCCAGCAGGATTTGTCAGTAGGTACGCCGTTGGCTGCAAGGCCACAACAGGAATTAGAATCATTGATTGGCTATTTCATCAATCCGGTGGTAATAAGGACAAAGCCGGATGGCGAACAATCCTTCAGGGATTTTCTACAACAGGTAAAGCAGGTAACCTTAGAGGCTTACGACAACCAGGAACTCCCATTTGAAAAAGTGGTGGAAGCTGTTTTACCAGAAAGAAATCTGGGCCGCAACCCATTGTTCCAGGTAATGTTTGCATTACAAAATGTACCATCAGCTGAAAACGTTTTGTTCGATGGCCTTACCATTCAACATGAAAACAGGCATGTTTCTGGTCATAGTACATCAAAGTTTGATCTCACGTTTAACTTAAAGGAGACAGGAAACGGTATCCAGGTTGCAGTGGAATATTGCACCGATCTATTCCGTGAGCAAACGATTTGCTCCCTGGGCGAACATTTTACCAACTTATTAAAATCCATTGTAACTACACCAAATGAAAAAATAGGAAAACTTCATCTGCTAAAGAAAAGTGAAATACAACATCAGTTATATAAATTGAACGATTGTAAAAAAGTTTTTCCTGCCGCATCGGTGATCAGTATGTTCGAAATGCAGGTACAGAAAACGCCGGACTCAATAGCCTTGATAGATGGCGAAAAAGCGGTTACCTATCAGCAATTAAACCGGCAGGCGAATCAACTGGCGCATTATTTACAAAGCATCCAAATTCAGCCAGAGGAGCTTGTACCTGTTTGTCTTCCACGAACTGCAGAATTGATTACGGCGATGCTTGGCATATTAAAAGCCGGTGCCGCTTATGTACCCATAGATCCCAGCTACCCGGCCGATCGTATTGCATTTATGTTGGAAGATATCAGTCCTTCCATACTGATTACATCCGGGCAAATTGCAAAGCTATTGGAATTACCTGCTTCAATCCAGGTATTGGATATTAGCAATGCGGGTGAACAACTAAAACCTTTTTCTTCTCACGATCTGCAAATCGTGAAAGCAGGTAATCAACTTGCTTATGTAATTTATACTTCCGGTTCTACCGGCCGGCCAAAAGGTGTGATGATAGAACATGGTGGGTTTTCAAATTTAATAAACTGGCACAAGACAGCGTTTGATCTCAATGCATTTAGCAGGGCCACCAGTATGGCAGGCGTAGGCTTTGATGCTTTTGGTTGGGAAGTATGGCCATACTTATGTTGCGGTGCCCGCTTATTTCTTATCAGCAATGAATTAAGAATAGATCCGTCTGCATTGGTGGACTACATCAATAAACAGCAGGTTACGCACAGTTTTATCCCAACGGCCATTGTTCCGGAATTTATTAAAGCGTCCCAACAAAAAATGCTGTCATTACAATATGTATTAACAGGTGGCGATAAGCTGCCGGTTATTGACGCAGCTTCGATGGCATTCCGGTTGGTAAATAACTACGGACCAACAGAAACTTGCGTGGTGGCGACAACTTACGAAATTACCGGTGAAATATCTACAGCTCCACCCATCGGCAAATCCATTTCCAATACCGCTGTTTATTTGTTGAATGAACAACAGCAACTGGTACCAAAAGGCGTGGTGGGAGAAGTGTATATCGGCGGTGCCGGAGTGGCAAGAGGATATTTAAACCGGCCTGATCTTACCAACGCCAAATTTGTCCGCAATGCATTCATACCGGCTGGCAAAGAAAGATTGTATCGTTCGGGTGATCTTGCCCGTTGGCTGCCAGATGGCAACCTTGAATATATGGGTAGGGTAGATCAACAGGTAAAGATCCGGGGATATAGAATAGAACCGGGTGAAATAGAAAATGTGTTATCGGAGTATCCCGGGGTGCAGCAGGCCCTTGTTATTGCGCCTGAAAAAAACAACAGTAAATTTTTGTTTGCTTATTTGGTAGTAACAAAATCATTTAACGAAAAAGGATTGCAGTCGTTCTTAAAACAGTCGCTCCCCGAATACATGATCCCTTCAGGCTGGGCGGTGCTGGATCAGTTTCCATTAACACCCAATGGAAAGATCAATCTTGCAGCTTTGCCACCGGTAGATATAGTTGCCAACCAGCAGGATATTTTCTATGAAGCAGTTTCCTTAACTGAAATTAATATTAAAAAAGTTTGGTGTGAAATATTGAACAAAGAGTTGATCAGTATTCGTGATAACTTTTTTGAAACAGGCGGCCATTCTTTGCTTGCAATGCGCCTGGTAGCCAGGTTAAGAAACCAGCTACAGGTAGATATAAGGGTAAATGACTTGTTCATCTATCCAACCATTTCGCAGCTTGCAGCTTATCTTGATTCAAAGTTGGAGCAGGTAGAAGATAAGGTAAAACGGAGTTCCCTGGTACCCATAAAAAAGGGCACAAAGCAGCCGCTCTTTGTGGTGGCCGGTGGCGGTGGCACAGCTTTAAAATTCAAAGCGTTTGCAGATCAACTGGACCCGGATCAACCAGTTTATGCTTTGCAAGCACCGGTTGATGAAATGGATCTACAGGATTTTCCAAAGTCGATCGAAGGCATTGCGTCAAAATTTATTGATGACATGCTGGCCATCAATCCAGGTGTGGATTTTGCACTGGCCGGACATTGTATGGGCGGCATCATTGCTTTTGAAATGTCGAAACAGTTGAAGGAGCGGGGTAAGCAGGTGAGCTTGTTGGCGATGTTTGATAGCGTAATCATTGAAAAGCAATTCCGTTTGAAAAGAAAAAGGCTTACGTTTAAAACTGGCTTGGACAAATTGATTTTGAAATGGAATTTTGAAACTTTTTTATTGCTCAATCATCCAAAGCAAGCACTGGTTTATAAATTCAATGCTGTAAAATCTTTATTGAAAAAGTTATCGCCGTTTAATAATCAAAAGCGCCAGGAAACAGTGAGCTCCAATGTCTTTGAACAATCGGCAGAAATATACAGCAATGCATTAAAAAATTATAAACTAAAATCTCAGCAGGTTGACGTAGAATTGTTTTATGCACGTGAACGATATTATTTTACGGACGTAAATAATCATATACGTTTTCGCCAGCTAAAGCTGGATGATGAAACCAAAAAGCAATGGGAAAAATATGCTCATATTGCTTCTCTCCAGCATATAGATGGTGAACATTCAACTATGTTTGATGCAACTCATGGAGATCGTTTTGCTGGCTTGGTGCAAAGGCTATTAAACAAGATCCATTCTAAAACTTAACCAGCTATTTTCGGCACATCACCCATAGTGTTTTTTGTGTTAGCCCTGGTATAAAATGATGCAAAAATCAGGATGATAATTTTACTCCAGCAGGAACCATTGCTACAGCCGTTGCAGCATTTTGCCAGGAAGTGTAATGATGCCTTTTAGTAATCCAAACACACCATCTACTGCAATACCAACGATCCTGAATGGAAGTGTCAGTATCCAAAAAATGGGATACAGAACCAACGCCAAAATAGCCAGTGGCCAGCAAAGAATAAAGAGGATGATCCAGGCAATGAATGTAATCATGGTATAAATATAATAATGGCTTTTAAGCTGCATACATGAAATTACATGAATGGTAAGTTGAGCCATGGCTGGGTTTGATTACTACGGCATCACGATTGCTAATTGAACTGGTTTCCTATGGCTCCGATAAAGAGCAGGATATGAACATCTATATTTTTAAAGAAGCAAAGAAACTGAAGCGCAAAAATTTCACAATAGTTTTTGTACATGGTGGCGGTTATTATGTTAGTGACAAATCTCAGGAGGAAAAATTCATTCAACCTTACCTAAAAAAGGGAATGAATGTTGTAAATATGAATTATAGGCTTAAGCGTGGAATACCCGTAGCCACAGAAGATTTAACCACTGCGCTCAATTTCTTAAAAGCAAATAACGCTACTTATCAATTAAATCTTGACAAAGTAATTCTTACAGGATTTTCAGCTGGTGCACATATTGCCAGTAATGTGGGTGTTTCAGCTAACAACCCCGTTTATCCTTACAAGTTAGCTAACGGAATAAAAGTTTCAGGGATTATTAATTTTTCGGGGCTAGTGGATGGATTAGATGTGGTTGAAAAAGTTTTTATTGATAATGATGCACAAATAATGAAAGATATTGGAAATGCCTTGTTTCCATCTGTTGCGTGATATACACCTAAAGACTTAATTGTTGCTTACGAACCTATCACATATTTTGATAAAAATGACCCGCCATTCTTTTTATGGCATGGGGGAAAAGATGACCAAATTCCACCATCAACATTTGTAAAATTTGTTGGTCTGCTGAATAAAGATAAAAACAAAAATGAGGTGATTTTTTCTGCTGGTGGTTTTCATGACCCCAATGTAACAGCACTAAAGGAAGCGTACAATAAAATATTTATTTTCTTAGACAAGTTATGGAAATATATATCGACACTTCCTCACTTTTGATACATCTTACACGAGTATGTAAGGTTTCAAATCAAGATTGCACAAGGCTTATTCAATTGTTTGAACCACTGGAGGTGGAAAGAAATGAAGATCTTTTTCGTTTGGGAGAGATAGCCCGGTATGTTTACTTTATATATAAGGGTTGCCTCATTACTCGTTCCATTTTCTTTAAAGAGATTGGCGAAATTGTAAATAAAGGTGGCCCACCGAACCAGGAGAAAATTAGAGTTGGTGATGGCAAAACATGGACTTATTGCCGCAATCCCCAATTGTAAACGTTTTGTAATTACGGTATTGATCAAGTCGGCAAGCATTGCCGGCAATACTATGGGCAACACAGGTGCAAACAAAGTAAATTAAACGGGATTAATATTTTTAGTAAACATGACACAGGATCATCTTCAAAACATGTAATTTGTACTCATGAAAAATATATCTACGCTGTTAAAAACTTTTGTTTGTGTTTCTTCTTTTTTCATGCAATCATCTGCTATCCATGCACAGCATGTTTCGGTAAGTGAAATCGTTGATAGCGAAAAAATGTATGATCTGCATTTTACGGATGCCCAAAGAGATTCGATGGTAAACCAACTAAACGCTAACCTGCAGCTCTATCAATACCTGCATGGGTTCAGTTTACCAAATAGCGTTCCCCTTCCAAATTGGTTTGATCCTGTTTTGCCTGCAATGACTTTCAATACTAGACAACAGCCCATCGCCTGGAATATTCCTGCAAGTGTTGTAATGCCGGCTGACACAAACCAGTTGGCTTTTTATACGATTGCGGAGTTGTCATCCTTGCTCAGGCATCACGCAATTACCTCTGTGCAATTAAGCAGGTTTTTTATAAACCGCTTAAAAAAATATGGCGACACATTGCATTGTGTTATCAGCCTTACCGAACAAATAGCTATGGAACAGGCAAAAAGGGCCGACGCAGCTTTTGCAAAAGGCATTTATAAAAGTCCGTTACAGGGAATACCTTATGGGCTTAAAGATCTGTTTGCCGTAAAGGGCACCCGTACTACTTATGGCACGCCACCTTTTAAAGACCAGACGATAGATGAAGATGCATTTGTATACCAGCAACTGGAAAAAGCCGGTGCTGTATTAATTGCAAAATTATCGATGGGAGAACTTGCAATGGATGATATATGGTTTGGCGGACAAACTAAAAACCCCTGGAATTTACAACAGGGTTCTAACGGATCATCAGCCGGATCTGCATCTGCAACAGTGGCTGGTTTGGTACCATTTGCCATTGGTACAGAAACCTACGGCTCTATTGTAGCACCCTCTGCGGTGTGCGGAGCAACCGGCTTGCGGCCAACATTTGGCAGTGTTGCCCGAACAGGAGGCATGAACCTTGCCTGGACCTCCGATCGTATTGGGCCTATTTGCCGCAATGCAGAAGATGCGGCCATGGTTTTTGCATCTATACATGGCAGTGATGTATATGACCGTGCTTCACGAACAATGCCTTTTAACTACACGGGCAATGTCGATCTCAAAAAAATAAAAGTGGCCTATGCAAAAAACTATATTGATAGCTTACCCGGTAACAGTGCAGAAAAAGCAGTGATAAAAACTTTGCAGGATGCAGGTGTGCACGTTGTGGCCATCGACTTTCCATCCAACTTACATACGAACGACCTGCTAATAAATATTTGGGCTGCTGAATCAGCCGCTGCTTTTGATCCGCTTACAAGGTCGGGTAAGGATAGTCAAATGGTACAGCAATGGCAGAGCCGCTACCCAAACATGTTTAGGAGTGCCCGGTTTATTCCTGCAGTTGAATATCTTACTGTATGTCGTTTGCGCTACCTGGTTATGCAGCAGGCATTTCCATTATTGAGCAAGTACGATATAATCATTGTGCCAAGTATGGCCGACGAGCCAATGGCGCTAACCTGCCTTACCGGCAACCCTTGTATAACATTGCCAGCGGCGAAGCCTGCTGCAGGTGGTGCGCCTCCCAGCATTACTTTCATTGGTGGAAAATTATACAGCGAAGCAATCATAGCTGCATTTGCCCATAAATATCAACAGCTAACACATTACCAGCAAGTGCATCCGCCTATGTTTACAAATTGAATAAAGATATCTTTCAAAATAAAAAGCAGGCGACCGAAAAGAATGGATATAAAATGACGAAAGATTTGGTCGGGGGTAACATCCGGTCATGTAGCTGAAGGCATTTTGGTAACTGGCAAAAACCGAATTTTGGAAACGGAGAGATAGCCGCCGGCAATGAAATTAATGGTATGTATGAGAAAAGTATTTTTAGCATTTGTTGTAATATCATTTTTTCTGTTCTCTTGTAACAGTTACCAACAATTGTCGGTTAAGGCTGAATACATTTCTTCCCTAAACAAGGCGATCGTTGATGGACAGCGGAACGCAGCCAATTGGGTAAATTCTCCGGAAGATATAGCAAGGCATTGCTTTCCGCCTGTTTCTGGTGATGGCGGACCTAAGCGATATGAAGTAAATAAAAAAGTAGAATCGGCAACAGAATGTATCGTAACATTATTAGAAGAGGGGAGTATTGACGATGAAGTTTTGGGAGAGAGATATAAATTAGATTTTAAGGCTTATGAAGGCCACTGGATAATTACGGGTCTGAAAATGGAGACTAAGCGGCGGTGGTAAAGACTGTTTGATAAACTTTGGCGCCACAATAGTTAATTTTCCATCTTTATTTATACATATAATTTGAAAAAAGTGAACACCAAACTACTAATGACTGCAAGTGCTCTTATTTTAGGAACTACCGGAATTCTTCTAACTTTTATACCACGAGAAGTTGCCAGCTTTTTACACTTTACAGAATCAACAACAATTCCATTCCAGATTTTAGGTGCACTTTACTTTGGATTTGCCATGTTAAACTGGACAGCAAAAGCAAATTTAATTGGAGGAATTTACAGCAGGCCTGTTTGTATCGGCAACTTTACACATTTCCTTATTGGCGGCCTTGCATTAGTTAAGTTAGTATTACGCAATAATTATGAAAATGGTATTTTAATTTGTGCCATCATCTATATCATATTTGCAATCCTTTTTGGCTATGTATTTTTTAATAACCCGGGCATAGTTAAAAAGTAGTTTAGCCATCATTATAAGCATTACTTCGAATACCAAATTAAACCAGCTAAATAAAATAACCAGGATTTCAATCTATACTAAGCAGGTCCAACGAAGTTCGATTTTGCGCTGTCTGCCGTCATAATAAATGCTGAAACAATCGTACAAAACTAGTAGTATCTATCGGGTACGATTTTGTTATAACTTAAAGCACCTGTAGACCAAAGTGCCCAAATGATTAACACAGGTTGAAAAAACAGTCTTACTAATCTCAGTGTGTCTGTATTCAGTCCAAATGCATCTGCTTTGTTTACGTACTGTGCAATGTTTCCCGGGAATATCAATACATAAAATACAGCCAATGCAATCCCAACTTTTGCACGTTGTTTTTTCCAAAATAACATACTTAAGCCAAATGCAAGCTCTACGATACCAGATAAAATTACTATGAAATCTTTATCAAATGGAATCCAGTTGGGCACCTGAGCCTGGAAGTCAGTCCGTAAAAAACTTAAGTGGCCAATAGCGGCCATCACCATAAATGATCCCAATATTATCCTGAAAATATTTTGTGTTTTATTCGTTTGCATGTAAGTAATTATAAGATGGAATAATAGTGCAATAAGAAGGCCAATATTTTATTACCGACATTGAAGGTGGGTGTTTTAATGATGAACCTGCTGGTATTGTTGCAAAGTTGTTAATGCTATAAAGCACGAGGCCTTATCGAAAAAGTAGTACTTCAGTTCATCAATTTTTTACTGCACACTGTTATACTGATGCAATATTTGTTTTAACTCTTCCAGCGTATTAATCTCACCTGGTTTTTTATCTTTTCGCCAGCGGCTTATTCGTGGAAAGCGAAGCGCTACGCCACTCTTGTGCCGGTTACTGGCAGCAATGCCTTCGAACGCAATTTCAAAAACCAACTCGGGTTTTACGGTGCGTACCGGCCCGAATTTTTCTATAGAATTTCGTTTTACAAAATTATCTACTTCGGCAAATTCTTTATCAGTTAAGCCGCTATATGCCTTGGCAAAACTCACCAGTTTGTCGCCATCCTTTACTGCGAAGGTATAGTCTGTGTAAAGGTTGCTTCTGCGGCCATGTCCCTTTTGTGCATAGATCATAACGGCATCAATTGTTAATGCATCTATCTTCCACTTCCACCAGTCGCCACGTTTGCGGCCAACCTGGTATGGGGCGTTTTTTCTTTTCAGCATAATGCCTTCGCTGCTATTGGCCCTCGATGTTTGCCTTATCTTTTTCAGTTCTTCCCAATCATCGGTTTCAATTACGGGTGATAACTGAATAGTAGGATCATTAATTTCAGTAATCATTGTTTCAAGCAAAGCCCTTCTTTCTTCCAGTGCATGTTGGCGATAATCCATCCCGTCGTATTCCAATATATCGTAGGCAATAAATGCAACAGGCGCTTCCGTTAGTTGTTTTTTACTAATGTTTTTTCTCCCGATCCTTGTTTGTAAAACAGCAAAGGGTAGTGGTTTTAAAATGCCATTATTGTCTGCGGTCATACAAATGATTTCGCCATCCAGGGCAATACCATCCGGTAGTGCATTTTTAAACGACTCATATTCAGGAAATTTTTCTGTCACCAATTCTTCTCCGCGGCTCCACACAAATAACTCGTTGTTTCTTTTAATGATCTGCCCACGTATGCCGTCCCATTTCCATTCTGCCTGCCATTCTTTAATATCTCCCAGGTCATTTACTTCGCCTTCTACTGCATAGGATAAATAAAAAGGGTAGGGTTTTGAAATGTCAAGGGCAGAGCTTTCTTCATTCAATAATGTTTCCAGCGTGGTGCTGGCGGGATTCCAGTTGCCCGCTATCCGATGCGCTATTACAGAGGGTGAAGCATCTACAGATTTAGCCAATGCATTCACCATCATTTTCTGGCTCACACCTATCCTGAAACCACCGGTGATGAGCTTGTTAAAAACAAAGCGTTCGGATTGACTGAATTGATCCCACCAATGCAGGATAAACGCTTTTTTGTCCGCTTCACTTGCTTTTTCTAATTCAATAAATTTTTCTAGGTAATAGGATAAGCCTATATCCGCCTGTATCACATCCGCATCTTTTTCCGGAAGCAGCAAGGAAATGGTTTCTGCCAAATCACCTACTGTATGGTAGGATTCTTCAAACAACCATACAGGAAGTTTTACTATGTCAAGACACCAGGTAGTCAGCAGCGCACTATTTACAATTCGCTTTGGCCGGCGTCCGCTAAAGATGGCAATTACCCACACTTTATCTTTACCCGGCGCAGCAGCAAAATAATTTTGCAGTGCTTCCAGCTTGGCATTGGTTTTTGTACTGGTGCCCAATATATTTACTAATTCAGCAAATGCCCGCATGTTGTTTCCTGTTAAATATTTTCTTCGTTGTTTCCAACATTGTTGTTGATGGCTGGTTCATCATCTTCAGTTCCATAACCGGTTTTTACTTCATCTGCAGCGATGCCATTTTCATTTAAATAACGGCTAAAGGCAGATTGAAATCCGTGGGTAACAAATACTTTTTCAGCACCGGTAGCTTTTACAGCACTCAACAAACCATCCCAGTCTGCATGGTCGCTTAACACAAATCCTGCATCTACATTTCTTCTTCTTGCATTACCTCGTACCTGCATCCATCCACTGCATACGCCCACGCTGTAAGGATAAAACTTTTTCATCCACGGTGTGCCATCTGCACTGGGCGGTGCAATCACAATGTTTCCTTTGTATATATCTTTTGGTGCATCTGCCTCTACCCGGGTAAGCTGGGGCAGTTGCCAACCATTGTTCAATAAAGTTTGGTGTACATTATTTACTGCACCATGTGCAAAAATTTTTAAGCCTGTTTCAGCCAGTGGTTGTAAAACTCTTTGGGCCTTACCAAGACTGTATGCTATCAACACACTTGTTTTTTGCGCTGCATTGTTTTTTTGTACCCAGTCCTTAATGTTGCTAAATATTTCGCTCTGCTTTTTCCATTTATAAATCGGCAGGCCAAAGGTGGATTCGGTAATAAAGGTGTTACACCTTACCGGTTCAAATACTCCGCTGATGCCATCATCTTCGGTTTTGTAATCGCCGCTAAACACCCAAACCTCACCATTGTATTCCACCCTTACCTGCGATGAGCCAATGATATGGCCTGCAGGATGCAAGGAAAGTTTTACACCATTGATATCAATTTTTTCGCCCCATTCCAAAGTTTGATAATGGCCAGGGCCAAGGCGTAACTCAAGTATCGGTTTTGTAAGCGGATGACAGAGATAGTTTTTGCTGCCTGCTTTTGCATGATCGCTGTGTGCATGTGTAATTACAGCTTTGTCAACCGGATGCCAGGGGTCAATATAAAAGCCAGCACGGGGGCAATACAAACCTTTATCAGTAAACTCTATCAATTGCATGGCATGCTTGTTAAATGTAAAAAATGAAGTTTACTAACTCCAAAAATTTTTCTGCCAGATCACTCACTAACAAAAATAAAGCAACAGGGCAACATTTTAAAATAGTAAGAAGATGATAATCTGTCCTTGCGATAATATAGAACCATTATCGTTCGGTTTGCAAACCCAGGTTCAGTAAGTGTTTGTGCTAACTATTTTTTTTGGTTACCGTTATTGGTATTTAATGGCATCGACATTGGCAGAGTTACACTGAGTAACGAAGTGAACTGTTCAAATTCACATTTTTATGACCTCATTTTCCACCATAATATTATTGTTATAATAAAAAATACCGCCGTTCCATCAGGAGCAGGCGGCATTTTCTTTTATTAATAAAATTACTTACCCAGGTCTCTGAGCTCCTTTATTTTATCATGAGAATTTTTAAGCACTGCTTTTTGATTAGTGATTAGTTCCCTTAAAAATGCCGGCAATTCTTCATGCTCCAGCGCCTCTTCATAAGCCTTCTGTGCTGCATCTTCGCCGGTTTCGCAAGATGATAAAATCGCATGCCTGTCCTTACCGGTAAATAACGCTTTAACGTCCATCCAGGCCCTGAATATTTTGCCACTTGTCATGGTTCCTTCTGCCATATCTCCACCCATTGATTGCACTTCCTGCCCCAGGGCATTCCTGAAATCACGGCTTTGATCTATCAGTGTTAGAAAAACCACATGTAGATCCATGTTCTCATTCTTATCACTACCAGATTTTAATTCTTCAAGTGCTTTTTCATATCCTGCTATACGATCGCTGTTAATTAGTACAAGGTCATTTAAAATGTCTTTGATTGATGTTGGTGTTTCTGTTTGCATAATTGTATATTTTGTACATAATAGTAAAAAAGTCGTGCCAGCTTATTTCACACTTACCACCTACACATAACCGGCCACTACGAGGATTATTTACCACAAAAAATATAAATATCCTTATACCTGTGATCAAATTACCCAATTGTATATAGGCTGTTGAATAGATTGTTAATGAAACAATACTAAAACATCAACAGCTTTTTTTGTGGCAATCAATTTTTTAAAAATGGCTATGCAAATTGGGCAATAAGCTGCTCATAAACCGTTAGAATGTATGGCTTAAACCTGCTTTTGTAATTGGAATGTGATTTGTAAAACTATTAATAACTAAAAAAATATTTATGGATAGCATCAACAAAAACCAACCCGAAAATAATTTTAAAAACATTGCAGGTACAGAAGCAGTTGAAAAATTAAAAGAGCTCATCAATGATTCGTCTATCTGTTTCTTTTGTACCAAAATAAAAGAGGGGGAGAGCTTTGCTACCAGGCCCATGTCTGTGCAGGAAGTAGATGATGAAGGCAACTGTTGGTTCTTAAGTGCAGATGACAGTCATAAAAATGCAGAGATCCAAGATAATGCTTCAGTGCAACTGTTGTTCCAGGCTTCGCAATATTCAGATTTTTTGAGTTTGTATGGTAAAGCCACCATCAGCACCGACAAAGAAAAAATTAAATCACTCTGGAAACCAATCATAAAAGCATGGTTTACCGAAGGCGAAAATGATCCCCGCATTACCGTAATTAAGGTGTCGCCAACGGAGGGATATTACTGGGATACCAAACATGGAAAGCTGGTAGCCATGGTAAAAACTGCCTTTGGTGCCATGGTAGGAAAAACATTCGATGACTCCATTGAAGGGAATATAAAAGTGTAACCTTCGGATTTACACTTGTTGCCAGGCATGATAAAAAATTTGCCTTGGAGCAAACAGAGTTTGTGGCTTATACAATTTTTTACAGGCGGGATTTCTACAGCATCTAACTGCTGCTGTGAAATGCCGCTGTTTTATTTATTGGCAATAGGATGCTCTAAGAATATTGTTTTGCGGACATCATTTCATTAGGTTTTACCGGGATGGTTTTCAAATTTTGTGACAAAGCTTCTTTGATACGAGGTAGTTACCAATTGGCAGTAATTTTTTTCACATATATAGTTATATTTGGGGTATTGCTGCCAAAGGCTTGTTGTTTGTTGCAGTAATACAAGCGTTCGCAGCAATTAGACCCCATTATGAAAGTACACATACCCAATAGCGCATTTCTAGGAAACTTTGAGGCATATATTTATGGACTAGACACAACTGATAATTCAACCCTCGACATAACTTCTAATCAAAAATGGATTTCAATCCATCCGCTTGTAATTGCGATGACAATTGCTTTAGCTAAAGAAGTTAAATTAAATGGAGGGGCAATTACTTGTCAAGATTTTTCAGCAAAATCGAGACCCTATTTATTACGAATGGGACTTATAGATGAATTAAACCCTGACCATGGTCTCCAAATTTTGGAACATGAGGAAGCTGGCAGGTTTATTAAGGCAAGACAAATTAAAAATTCAGAAGAATTAAATCAGTTTATTACTGACATGGTTCCACTGTTACACACTACCCCAGAGCAAGCTTATCCTATTAAATATGTAATGAGTGAATTGGTGAGGAATGTTTTAGAACACTCAAAGTCTAAAGTTGGAGCAATTGTCTGTGCTCAATATTTCAAAAAAACTAACCGAATTGCAATAGGCGTGGCAGATAGGGGGATTTCGGTTAAAACAGCAATCAACAAATCATATAATACAAAAAGCTACCAGGAAGCAATTCAGTTAGCTATGAGGCCGGGAATAACTGGAACAACAACAAAAATAGGTGGAACTGAATATAACGCTGGTGCAGGTTTGTTTTTTACAAAAAGTATTGCTAAGGTTAGTAAAGATTTTTTCCTTTTTTATAGCGGAGATACCCTATACAAATTATTGAAAACTGCTAATACACAAGAGGTAGAACTATACGCCAACCCCTTTGGAGATAAACATACTCTCAAAAGCCAGTTGCCATTTTGGGAAGGGACTGCAGTAGGAATAGATATTTCTTTAGACATCAACCAAGATTTCGCAGACTTATTAGAAATGATAAGAGATGCATACCAGCTCGACGTAAAAAAAGAGAATAAGGAAAAATATAGAAAACCCAAATTCACCAATGACTAGAGTAAAAATATTTGACTACACGGGTGACTTTGCTGAAAACAAAGACAGTGCAAGAAATTTGAGAATCACTTACATTGAACCCGAATTAAAACAAAAGGGTAAAATAGTGCTCGATTTCAAAGGAGTAACATCTGCTACGCAGTCATTCATTCACGCATTAATTAGCCAGACAATAAGAACTTTTGGCGTAGAAATTTTAAATGAGATTGAATTTAAAAATTGTGAGAGTAAAATTCAAACTATTATCGAAATAGTGGTAGACTACGTACAAGATGGAATTTTTACCGAAGACGATTTAGAAGAAAATGAATAACTGCTGCTAACATTAAAAAGAATAGCCGCAAGTCACCCAGAAAAAAAGCCCCACATTAAAAAGATATTAACGGGGCTTTCGGTTATTCTTTGTTGACCGACACCTGGCTGAGAGCAATACCATTGCAATAGGCAATTAGTAGCAGGTGAAGGGGTTGGCCTGGCAAACAATACAGTATAAACCAATGGGCCGCCAGGGATTGTGTCTCTTTTTGCTCTCAGCGGTCTATAGGTGCCCCTAACCATTTGTGTTAGTGGTGGGCGGTCTAATGGTTGGGCTTTTACCGAAATGGTTTTAAAATTTTGAGACGAAGCTTTGTCGAGACGAAGTAGTCGCCCATTAGCGATAATTTTTTGTGCATATACAGCTATATTTGAGGAATTGCCGCAATGGGTTTGTTGTTTGTTGCGGTAATACAAGCTTTGGTGGCAAATTAGGGACACACCCCAATAGCTATTAACTCTTTTTTCACTTACCTAGAATTTTAATTTATAAAAAATTAAGCAGGAAAGCCGAAAACTGCATATTTATAGAGTAGGCAAACAAATTTCAATTATGAAAAAAATACTTTTAAGTTCAGCCGTCTTAACATTTTTTGCATTCTCAATATTGCTTTTTCAATTAAGTTGTCAAAAGAATGCAAATGCACAAACAACAAGTCCAAATTACGTTTTACCACCTGCGACAACTACAACTTTGGGAGGTGTAACTGTTGACGGGACAACGATAAAGGTAGATGCAAATGGAAAAATTTCTTTGGTTTCTTCGCTAGCAAGTGCAAGTTTTATTGTTTATTCAAAAACAAATACAAGCGGCAATGACGAAATTTGGAAAGCTAATATCGATGGCTCAAATCAGCGAATATTAAATATCAATTTGCCAAGCGGCTATACCTTAAACGTAAATCATGACGGTGGACAAATTAGAATTACTTCTGACAAACAAAAAATTATATTCAAAGGAGAGAATTCATCTACCATTAGTTTGTTTTCTTGTGCAGTGGACGGAACTAACGTAATAAGACTAATTGATGGAATCGGAACAACTTTTGACGTAGATTAAAGAAGAGCTAACTCCTAATGACCAAAACTGCCAACAATATGAGTATTTACAAAAGCTTGGCAGACGGAAGTACAATGAAAAGCAAAATCATTTTCAATTTCAGTTCGGGCAGGGCAAGCAACGTTAAGCTGGAATTCTTAACTTCATCAAAAGATTTTTAATCAGCATTGTTTTTATGGGCGAACGGAATTCTATTTCCCATCATTCATAAATACTAGATCGTTAGCGGTAATTATTATGGCGACATCAACTTACTTCAACAATATTAGGGCACACATTCTGACACACCTAAACAAAGCAGAACATAGTATCATTGTATGTGTTGCATGGTTGACAGATGAATCCATCTTGAAGACCCTTGTGGACAAATCGAAAAACAGGGTTCATATTGAAATCATTACTCAAAATGATGAATATAACAGAGCAAAAGCCAGCTACTTCAATAAGTTAATAGCGAACAATTCAAAAGTATATTTACTTGACAAAAACTTAACTGGTGGAATCTTACATCATAAGTTCTGTGTTATCGACGATGAAGTTCTGATTACTGGCTCTTATAATTGGACAAATAACGCAACAAATAATATTGAAAACGTCATCATTAAAACAATGGATGATGAAAACACTGAAATTATTTTCAGCTATACCGCAGAATTCCGGAAGATAGTTTACCAATATGGAATAAAAAATGAAGAAGAGGAGTGGGATAAAACTTTAACTGCTTTTGAGGAAACTACCAAAGTGGACGATATTAAATTCAATGAGGCTAAAGAATTTTACGATAAAGCTTTTAATTGTTGGCGTTTAGACAAATTTGAAACTGCATTAGAATTTGTAAACGAGGCAATCTCAATGGCTCCGTACGATGTAGGTGACTTTTACTTGTTGCGACATCTTACGTTACGAGATACGGGAAAATATATTGAAAGTTTTGATGACTTAGTAAAATGCCTTGACCGTCTTGCCATAGGTCAAGAAGAAAAAGCTGAACAAATAAAAAAAGCTTACGACCAATTTATAAATACAATTAAATCAGCAATGTATTCTTTTAGAATCATTACTGACATAAATCAGAAAACAGATAATAATAGTTCATCCTTCAAAAATTGGGGCATCACACCCCATATTTTTACTTTTGATGAACTTGACCCATTGCCATTTTAAAAAATATTTAGATGAATAAAACAATTGACTTTACTAAACTTAAAAGAATTCCTGCTTCAACTGATATTGAAGAAGCACAGAAAGAACTTGAAATTGTTTTACCAGAAATAATTCAACGTCATTTGGCTTTTTTTGAATCAAATGAACATCCCAAAAGGATTGATTACATTGTTAATCATTCCATATCGAGCAAGAGCGGTTTTATTCAAGTTCCTTATCCAGAAATCTTATTTATGGACTCTTTGTTATCTGAAGAAATTAGGCAAGAAACTGCCTTGAAGTTTTATGAGTTTTTATTTACAATTATAAACGTAGACTAAAGACTAATTTTTTATGCCATTATTCCGACAAATTAACTGACGACGAGGAAATACAAAAAATGCAGAGGGAAACGCAAAAGCGGATGAACAAATTATTTGACAAAAGGATGGTGGCGACATCTTTCCCGGTGAATCAACTATCCACCACCAAATACTCAGGTTTCCTGGCAATAGCATTGCCGGCCCACATTACAGCTTTTAATCCTTCAAAAGTTAAACTTTCAATTCTCTCAATTTTTTTGGCGAATATTTCGTACTGCGGTACGGTCCATATTAGCGGAAGCGAACGCCCAAAAAAACACAGCAAACACAAACCCTTCGCATCAACATTAATTCAAAATTGATATTGAGGACAAGTCCCGGCTCAAGTATAACATCGGGATGCCGATAAGATCGGCAAATCATAAAGCCATACCGCCGGGATATTCAATGCCACCTTCACCATACTAAGTTTTCAACCTCACAACATCCTACCTGTATTATTCGGGTGGAACCATCCGTGAACCAAAAGATACAAAATGAGGGAAAAATGAAATAAGCTGTCAAAGTGAAAGGGTAGTGATTGCATATCATTGCACACAGCTAAACCGGCAGCAGTTTACATTAACAATCTAAAAATTTTGATTGCATAAAGAGCCTATTCCTTTCAAGGTGGGACTGAGTGCCAGGCGAATTTAAAAGCAGTAAGCCCTGCATATTGAAGTATGGACAATAACAAACTTAGCACAAAGCCGCATTATCAAATATTAGATGGACTTCGTGGTGTGGCAGCTATCATCGTAGTATGCTTTCATCTTGCCGAACCCCTTTCCACCAGCCACCTTAATAATGTTGTAAATCACGGTTACCTGGCAGTTGATTTTTTCTTTCTCTTGTCCGGCTTTGTAATTGGTTATGCGTACGATGACAGATGGGACAAATTAACCATCGGCGGATTTCTTCGTCGCCGGTTAGAGCGGCTACAGCCACTCGTTATATTAAGCATGACGCTTGGCGCCATTGGCTTTTACTTTACCGACTCAACGATATGGCCACTCATTCATACAGTTCCGATATGGAAGCTGATCGTTGTGATGCTGATAGGTTATACGCTTATCCCCATCCCACTTTCTATGGATATACGTGGCTGGGAAGAAATGCATCCGCTGGATAGTGTTGGCTGGTCATTATTTTTCGAGTATATAGCCAATATTTTCTATGCCATTGGGCTAAGGAAATTATCTAATAAGGCATTGGCTTGTTTTGTAGTATTGGCAGGTGCAGTGCTTTTACATTTTGCTATTACCAACCCTAACGGAGACGTTACCGGTGGGTGGACACTCAATGCCAAACATATACGTGTTGGAATAACACGTACCATATTTCCATTTTTTGCCGGGTTACTCTTATCCCGGGTAGCACGGCCTACCTACATCAAAAATGCTTTTGTATGGTGTAGCGTGTTGGTTGCGGCTGTTTTGTTTATGCCAAGAATTGGCGGTGCAGAACATCTTTGGATGAATGGTTTGTACGAAGCTTTTTGCATCATCATTGTCTTTCCTCTCATTGTATATATCGGTGCCAGTGGTGTGGTGGGTAGTAGAACGGAAGATAAAATTTGTACCTTCCTCGGCAAACTTTCCTATCCCTTATACATGACGCATTATGTGCTGGTGTATTTTTATGTGGCATGGCTAAGCAATCACGGGGGCATTACATTACGGCAGGCCTGGCCTTATGCCCTGCTCACATTTTCAGGAGCCATCGTATTGGCTTATGCAAGCTTAAAGCTGTACGATGAACCAGTAAGAGCCTGGCTTAGAAAAAAGCTGAAGTAGTAAAACGGAAAGTTGAATTGCGTTGTGACTTTACATTTTCCTTCACCAGCTCCCATAAAAACATTGCCGTAAAAGCCTTATAAGACCTCCCAGATAGTTTACAATCATCATATAGGGTGTATTGAAAAATCTGGTTCTTTCGATATCTTAAATGCACCCATCATCTGGTTTTCCCGGGGATATTTTTCTAACTTAGCAGAGGTTAGCTAAAACTATCGGTACACAAGTTTGGGACTTTTTTCCTGTTTTTTAATGAGCTGTTTTAGCAGTTGCCTTTGGTTGATTATTTGTTGCGTAGATGCTGCTATATTTGGTGTATTGATTGGTGATTATAAAAATGCATTCAATAGGGTAGTTGTAACAAATATCTTTAAAAATAAATTATGAGTAAGATCGAAATAAAAGAAATCAGCCTGATTGGCTTGTCATTAAAGACAAAGACCATTAACGCAAATGGACAATCGGGCATTGATTGCGGAAACCTATGGCATGCGTTTGAAAAGGGAAAATATTTTGAAAGTATACCTGGTAAACTTAGTGAAGAAATTTTTGGCGTTTACCACCAATATGAGGGAGACAGCAGTAAACCATTTTCATATTTTGTTGGATGTAAAGTAAACCCCGGCACCACGGTTCCGGAAGGATTAGAGAGCCTCACAATTCCCGGCGGAATATATCATAAGATCAACGCAAAAGGGAAAATGCCGGATTGCGTAGCGGGTGCCTGGAAAGATGTTTGGGCTTCCGATATTCCCAGAACACACCAAATAGATTTTGAAGTTTATGATGAACGAAGTAAAGATTGGAACGATGCAGAAGTAGATGTTTATCTTTCCATTGAACAATAATGGTCTTCAAAAGGAAATCAACAAAGCGCTAATAATGCATTGGTGAAAAAGTGCAACATCCCCCAACCATCACTTTCGTTCGGTCTGCTTTGGCTTCGGGTTTGGAAAGATTTGCGTTTACTTTTCTATATTTCAATTTTATACCAGCAAGCCAGATTTTGTCAAATAAAAAATACTGACTTCTATGCCGGCGATTTTTATATTATACAACCGCTACAAAGAAATTAATTGCTGCCTGGTTGGATCGTAAAAAGTAACGGTATCGCTTTTTTTAGCTAAATAAAAATTAGAGCGCATCTTTCTTATCTTTATTGTTATTTAATCAACTTAGCTATTTATGCTTCCAACAAAATCCAATGTTTCGGTTGCACGAAACAATGTTACTGTTTTTGGAAAAGGCACCCAGCCAATGCTTTTTGCTCATGGTTTTGGATGTGATCAAAATATGTGGCGTTTTATCACGCCTGCATTTGAGGAGGATTATAAAATAATTCTTTTTGATTATGTTGGCTCAGGCAAATCAGATATCTCCGCCTACAACCCTGAACGATATGCCAACTTACAAGGCTACGCAAAAGATGTGTTGGAAATTTGCGAAGAACTTGATCTCGAAAATGTTATTTTGGTCTGCCACTCAGTTAGTAGTATGATTGGCCTGTTGGTGTCCATCGAACAGCCCAAATTTTTCAGCAAGGTAATTATGATTGGCCCTTCACCAGGCTACATCAACGATGGTGAATATGTTGGCGGATTTGATAGAAAAGACATTGAGGGGCTACTGGATATGATGGAAAAAAATTATATCGGCTGGGCAAATTTTCTGGCACCCGGTATTATGGGTAATCCTGACCGGCCCTTTTTAGGTGAAGAACTTACACAAAGCTTTTGTTCCACAGACCCGGTTATTGCCCATCGGTTTGCTGTAGCTACTTTCTTAAGTGACAATCGTGCTGATTTGAAGTATAATAAAACTGATACTCTACTATTGCAATGCTCGGAAGATATGATTGCGCCACTGGAAGTGGGGGATTATTTAGCCGGTAATTTGCCGCATAGCGTGCTGCGGGTAATGAAGGCAACTGGTCATTGTCCCCACATGAGCCATCCGGACGAAGTGATAGGACTGATGAAGGATTTTCTTAAAACTTAAAATCTATGCAAGATTTATATAACGGGATTCCTTGTATATACTTTTCCGCTTCCGCTGATGGATTTATAACGGAGGCAAACAAAATCTTATGTAATTACCTTGGGTATGCCCCAGGCGAACTAATAGGCCGGAAACTGGAGACTATTTTTACTTTATCTACACGGATTTTTCAACAAACTCATTTGTACCCTTTACTCCAATTAAGTGGCCAGGCCGAAGAAATATATATTACACTGAAAAGTAAAGACAACGCAGATTTGCCCGTGCTTATTAATGCGGAACGAAAAGAAATCGACGGACAAATTCACTTTCAGTTTGCAGGCATTGGCCTCAACAAACGTAAAAAATTCGAAGATGAAATTATTGCCGCTAAAAAAGCTGCAGAAAAAGCTTTATACGAGAATTCATCATTAAAATCCGCCCAGGAACAACTACAAAAACATGCCGAAGAGCTAGACACACAGATAACTTTGGCTAACTTACAAAATCGGGAATTAAAGCAATTAAATCACTTATTTACACACTCCCTTCAGGAGCCGCTGCGGAAACTTTTATTTTACTCAGGCCAGATTGTAGAATCGCAGGAAGAGAAAGAAATAATTGCCGGTGTTCAAAAAATAAAAAAGGCGGTTGACAACATGTCGGCAAAAATTAAAGGCCTGCAACAATATGTTTGGCTCACAAACGAAAAATTGAAATACGAGGCGGTGGATTTACCTGGTATAATCCAGTCTGTAAAAAAAGAACTGGAACTTGAAAATCCGGATGTTCTAATAGTACTGGAATCGGAACCAATTCCCCTGTTTGAAGCAAACAATGAGCAGATGCATTTTTTGATAAAAGAGATTTTATCAAACGCAATAAGGTTTCGCAAGCCGGGTAATGTTGTTAACGTAAAGGTTTTTGCCACCACGCTGCTGTTGAATAATTTTCGTCAGCTAACAGGAAAATATAAATATGCTGAATTTGAAAAACTGGAAATTCAGGATAGCGGTATTGGCTTTGATGATAACTACCAGGACCAGGCCTTTGAATTATTTCGTACGCTACACCCATTTGGCGGACTGGGTATAGGCCTTTCGTTTTGTAAAAAAATAGTGGAGAACCACAACGGATTCATATCTTTAGAAAGTCAACAAAATGTGGGAAGCAAAGTGATTATTTTGCTTCCACTCCATAGATTAAATTAGTTTTATTCCACTGGCAAATACAGTTTATAATGACTTCCAACGAAAAAACAATTCTTTACGTAGACGATGATGCAGATGACCGTGAATTGTTATGGGAAGCTATGCAAAGAGTAGCTCCTGATTTAAGGGTAGTTTTTGCAGAAAACGGTTTACAGGCACTGGAATTATTGGAGGAGATAAAAGATGCAAAATCGCTGCCTTGCCTTATTGTCTTGGATATCAATATGCCCTACCTCAACGGCAGGCAAACCTTTGCACGCATTAAGGTAAATCCAAAGCTAAACAACATTCCGCTTGTGATACTTTCCTCCAGCGAAAGCCCTGCCGATAAGATTTTTTTCAGTACTGAGGATATTCGTTATTTTACTAAGCCTATAGAATTTTCAGCTCTCGAAGATCTTGCTCGCCAAATCGAAAATCTTTGTACTTAATAGTTTTTATTGCAGGACCAAATGTTGCTGTTTCTGAAATAAATTGCCGGTCTTATCTGCACCTGTTCATATACTGAACAAATCATAGAAGTGTTCATGTAATGAATGGCAGATGCAAGTGCATATTTAAACCTTTGATAAATACGACTGCCTGAGTTTAGCAAATCAGGATTGTTTATTAATGGAAACAGTGGTAAGGCAGGGCATAGGAAAAGGTCTTGCTATGTTTCGATAAATCAATACTCAATAATGTGTCCGTGTGGTGTGTCTTAAACAGCACACAGCTAAAAAAATTTGTAAATGACTTTGTGGAATTTAATCTTCATGGCATCTCAGTCCGCAAACGATAAAAATGAGTTCGACATCTCTTGTCAAAAAAATCAGCACTTCGCTTATTGCCGGGCTTACAACAATAGCCTTACTGTTAATGCTCGGAAATAGTGGCACGTTAACCTGGTTTCCGCCAGCAATTGTGTTTTCACTTATAGGTGTTGCCTTTCTTAGTGCCTTGATTTTTCCTTTTATTTGGCAAAGGCAGGAGAAGAGACAGCAGATCAATTCAGAAAAAATATATGCAATCAT
Source organism: Ferruginibacter sp. (assembly GCA_046590675.1). Lineage (GTDB taxonomy): Bacteria > Bacteroidota > Bacteroidia > Chitinophagales > Chitinophagaceae > Ferruginibacter. The sequence goes on from JBKJUP010000038.1 coordinate 61,969, forward strand.
GTATGCTATCATTCGCTACACCATTGCTTTTAATTTAGCAAGCTTTGGTTGGAAGAAATTTTTAGGACTTCAGTTTGTTGTACCGAATGAAATTTCAGATAAACCAATGAATCAACAATCAGGCGAATGGCTGACATGGTTTTATTTTGGACATTCGTTTGCCTTTGGAGTTATCATTGCTACCATACAAATTGCGGGTGCTTATTTATTACTTTTTCGCAGAACTTTATTATTAGCAGCAACAATTTTATTCGCCTTCATGCTGAACTTAACTTTAATCAATATTTTTTACCAAATGAATGCCGGCGCCTTATTTCAGTCGGTCATATTAACGACGGGGATTTTATTCCTGATCCTTTTGGATTATGATAGATTGGTTGCTTTTTTTCTGCAGCCAACACCGGGTTTACCAACTTTAACGTTGACCAGTTTAACTAAAAATATCTTAAGACTCTCGGCAATCATACTTTCCCTATTATTTGCTTTGTATTTGAAATCACAATACCTGGCGTAGCAATAAAATGCAGGCCTGCAGGCAGTTCTTGCTAAAGACTTATTGTAGTTGGCCATTTAAATTGTATTGGCAAATGAGAAGCCTACCATATCGGATTTGTGCAACAACCTGCAACAACAACAATGCTTAAGCTGTAGTTTGCCACCATCCAAAGCTGTGGACCATCCATTTCACTATGCATTTTTAATTTCAATTTGTAAATTTCGTTTATAACTTTACACTGTTGCCGGAGACATAGTGCCGGGTATCCAGGGTGTAAAAAGCTCGTCCGTTATTGGACATTATTCACTATCCCGAGCCCCATGGAATATTTATACATTGAACTAAAATAATTAACAATGTACACAATAGAAAAAGCAGAACTAATTTCTGAGCAGTTAAGAAGATTTACAAGCGGCTACGCACATCATGTGGTTGGTCAATACACAAATATTGACTTTTGGCTTCATGAAGTTCAGGAATCAATCAAAACAATTGATGAATACAACAAGCGTTTCAATAACATGCGTGATGGGCAAAAAAACTGGGTAGCATCCCACGGAACTAAAATTTACGACTATTGCCCATTTTGTGGTGGAAGGTGTGAACTGAGTGACGGACATCCTCCACCGCCAGTGAGATATTTAGATAGTGAATTAAAATCCGCAAGGAAAGAATTAGTTGACACAACTTATTTCTTCCTTTTGAGGTGCTACCGGATGGGATTATTAAATAAAAATACGCTTGAAACAAAATGTAATGAAATTGGAGCAAGCATTGACCTGTCAGATTTGGAAAAGTAAATAATTGCAACATAACAAGGACTGCCCGGGAAAATGCCACATAATTTTGCACAACGGCAAGCCAGTGCCGGGCATTTAATATGCTGCACCTGTGTGGGATTAATAAATGAAATGTTCTATGTTTAAACGCTACTAAAAACGGAGCTTGCAACAAACCCGTGAACAATCACGCTAAATATAACTGGGTTACTAAAATTTGGTTCTAATAATAAGCAAACAAATTTTATATTCATCCTGTAAAAACCACCTATAAACTTCCAATAAAAACCTGACTTATGATAAAGAAACTGTTTAGTACCTCCATGCTTTTACCGCTGTTAATAATCACCGGCAATGCATTTGCACAGCAAACAAACTCGGGTGAAAATTATTCAGCCTACCTACCGGAAGTAAGAGCCATCAATCAGGAACTTGCCCACATGCCGCAGGGCGCATCTGTATTAACCAAAGAAGGTTTGGCGGATGCAAGGAATTCAATGGCACCCATGAATTCTATAAAACCACAACTACAGCCCTCAGTGAAATATATTCAGGGGCCTGCAGGAAATCTTGCACTCAGAATTTTTAAACCTGATACATCCGATAGCTATCGGATCCGTGGGGTGGTGCTGGAAATTCACGGAGGCGGCTGGTCTTTGGGAACGGCAGCAAGCGACGATATTGAGAACGACAACATGGCAAGGGCATGTAAAGTAGCTGTTGTAAGTGTTGACTATCGCTTGGCTCCTGAAAGCCCTTTCCCGGCATGTATAGACGATTGTAAAGCCGCTGCAAAATGGTTGGTAAATAATGCGATGAAAGAATTTGGTACAGATAAATTATTTATTTCAGGCGCTTCTGCCGGCGGACATTTAAGCGCAGTAACCATTCTGTACATAAGGGATTCGCTGCATGCGATCGATAAGGTGAAAGGCGTAAATCTTATTTACGGCTGCTTTGATCTCTCCCGAACACCATCCTGCAGAATGGCAACAGACAGTACACCAATTCTCAACAAAAAATATACGGATGATACTTACGAACTTGTATTTCATGGATGGAGCAAAGAGCAATTGCAGAGCCCGCAATATTCACCTTTATATGCTGACCTTAAAAATTTACCACCGGCCTTATTCACAATAGGAACAGCAGACCCATTGATAGATGATACTTATTTTATGGAAGCAAGATGGAGGTTGGCAGGCAATAAAACCTATCTCGCTACCTATCCCGAAAGTTCGCACGCTTTTAATTTCTTTCCCACACAAATGGCGGCGGCTGCCAACAAAAAAATGTTTCAATGGATCATTGCATTGTGCGACAATTGATGATGTTATTTCAATTTAAGCGATACAGCCCACAACAAATCATGGTTCAACCGCGTTAAGAATGTGGCTTGGCTTGCAGTACGAAATTTCTATTCTGTTGCTGACTAACCAGTGCTTATTAAAAGTTTTTATTTTTTAAGATGATGTTTACACGGGTGCATTAATCAATTAGTAATAATTTTTTTTGCCCGGTTATTTTTGATGTGTGGCCGCAATAAGATTGTTGTTTATTGTAACAATACAAACGGTAACAACTATACCATGACAGATATCGAAATACCCAAATTAATTGTGAACGGGTTTAAAGAAAAAACGTTAGGCATAACTTGTTAGTACCTGGAAATTCACGAACCTTTTTATGAATACGGGCAACTTAAAATTGAACGAATAGATAGAGGGAAAAATGACGACACCATCATTGCATATTAGCGTGTAAAAGACGAATACTTCTTTTTTTTTCAGTTTATTTAAATAAAAAACGGGTGAGATCGTTAATATGAGCACAAAGCTACTAAATCTGGTGTCTGTAATATTTGCATCCGAAAACATGACAAGTGACAGACTTAAAAAGCTGACAAAAATTAATTGCCAGGAATTTTGGAATTAAGGAGATAAAGCTTAATCGAAACGCTACTTATAAGTTTAGTAGTATTGAGTTTCATCCTAATCCGGAACCCGATGAATTTAAAGATAAGTTAGAAAAACTCTTAACTTTTATGGAGCACGACATGGAAGGTGTTTTATTACTTTCAACAATGTCTCTAGGATATATCTATATTTATTGAACTTTCAAAGCGGTATTCAATTATTGAGGAGTATAAGTATTGAAGCTGGATTTTAAAAAGAATCAAGGCCTTAAATCGAAGTGAAGATTTTCATATCACTGATTGGAGAATTAACTTTAAATAAGGTAGCGTTGCTACAGTGCATTGGGAAGTAGTGCTTTGCCCTGGAATAAATATGTTGGTTTATATGCTTTATATTTCACTGCGTTTATTGCAACGGTTGTCCTTAGCCGCTTTTTTGCCGGTGCCCGAAACCTCATCTTTCACTAAAATAAAAAACAAACAAGCGTCCAATCGGGTAGAGATAAATTTCAAAACTTTAAAGGGCAACTTTATTTTTTATTTGAAGGATATTTTTTTTTGTATTACAAATATTTAAATTTATGTTTGATCAATTTTAAAAAATGATAACGGTTACGTTGCCACGAGTATTATTTAGCTGCAAACTTAAGTTTTGCAGGATGATGAATACTTCTGCTTATCGATTTGTCTTTTAAAAAGCTTTCTATAGGTAGGTTGGTCCTTATCTGTAGGCTAACTGTTTAGCTTTAAAATGAATGGTGGCCATTGTTAATCAAAAATTGTGTAGTTGAATTCATTGTGGCATCGTTTCTTTTTTGCATGCGATGTCTCTTTTTTAAATTTGTTCCCCAAAGATTTCCTTCTATTTTTTTTTGACATGTATGTCATTTTTATTTTTATGCTTAAACTACTGCTACCGCTTAAACGGACATCTGTTTTCCTGGCTATTGTGTCTCTGTGCATGTTTGGAACAGCAGCATTGCATGCGGCCGTTCCACCCAATGATAGTTGTGGCGGCGCCATTCCCATAATTATTGGTAACGGAGGTTTTTCATTGGGGCTTTTTACCAGCACCAATACGGATTTAACAAGCGCCACCCTTCAAACGGGTGAAACTTTTGCTCCTTCTATTATCGTTGCCGGGCTTAATAAAAAAAGTATCTGGTATAAATTCAGCCTGCCTACCACAAGGGCGGCCCGTATAAGTTTAGCACAACCCGGTAGCAGCATACAGGCAGGAAATGTTGGTTTTGCGGTGTATAAAAGCAATAAATGTTTACCGGGTAATGCAGACATCAGTAACAAATTCAGCCCGATAGAAATTTTTGGCAGTAGCTATCACCCATGTGTGGAGGCAGGTGATTACCTGGTACAGGTCACCGGCAATTTAAATGCGAACGGGCCTGTTTTTATAACAGTAGATTTAGCTGATCCTTCACCAGCTTTGTATGATAAACCCGCAGATGCCTATAAATTCACCAATATCAATACAAATAAAGTGAATGTTGTTGACTACGAGGTGCAATGCCAAAGTATTGACAATGCGGCCGAAAATTGCCTGCCCAATGGCTCCCTTAAAGATTATACGAAAAGTACCTGGCAAACCTTTACTACACCTCCCTATTTTGATCATGTTACCAGTTGGTTGGGCGTTTACCCTGGAAACTATGGTACGCCTTCCATGAAAGTCGGCTATCGTATTTACGAAGGAGATGCCACCATTTCACCATTAACTTCCCTGGTATCCATTGGCGGATGTGATAGTATTATTACCGACTTATACGCCGTTGGTAAAAAAAATTATCACTGTGGTGATTTAAAACCCAATACTACTTATACCATTCAACTGTTATTTCACAAGGACTTTAACAACAATATACGCGTAGGTATAGAGTGGAACGGCAGCAAGCCCACCAATGGGCCCTTGCCGGTAAGCAGTTTGGCTACGCCCAATAAAATGGGCACCTTAAGCGCAAACGGGAGCTTGTATGGAGTAGCCAATAATGTGGCGGACGTTTTCGGATGCAACAGCCGGCATTCACAAAATAATTGTCCAAAATCAATGCCGGTAAAAGGCGTTTTATTTAATGGGTTGAATTATAACATGAGTAGTTTTGTTTCCTTTAACCTGGCCACTACTTCTTCGGTATATTTTAATACTACCATTGCTGGTTGCAACGGGGTGTTGTTAAGACTTTACCAGCAAAATCTCACCACCAGTTGTGCCGATCTGGACACTGCCAACCTTGTAGCCACGTTTGATGGTAGCGTTTATGCATATACTCCACTAAGCTGTCTTGCATCGGGCAATTATGTATTGCAGGTGATGGGAGTTGATTCTGCAAAGTCAAGCTATATCCACTTTCCGTCTAGTTTAGGCAACTCTGTAGATAATTATTTGTGCAGCTTCTATAATTTGGGGAGTAGTTTTAACGTAAGAATAAATGTTCGTAGTGAGGTGCCCATTAATAAATTTTCATTAAGCGCCACAGGTAAGTTTGATAAACTCAATGTTAATGCGTTGGGCGTGATGCAGCCATTGCAAAGAGGAACCACTTATACCGCAATTCCTGACACTATGGGCTGTGCAAATACGGTGCTGCCTGATGATAATCTTTGCAAATCAATTTACAATGAAACATACACCAAGGCATCCTATCGTGAATTTGTTGTTACAGATAGTTTTATTTTAAGCATACCTGATTATCTCAGCACAAGCAGAACTTCAAAATTATATAAAGGTGATGCGAATGCACTGGTAACAGCTCAAAACGTATTTAGTTTCCCCCAAAAAATAACTGGCCTGCAACCTTATTCATTTTGTATGTACGGCTATAGTGGCAATGCCCAAAATGCCTGTGTTGTGCCAGGCACTTATACCATTGCAAACTTTGACAACAGGGTGGGTGTGGAAGCTACCACAAAGTTTACAATCATTCAGCCACGAACCAAATATGCATTACCATCCAGGGCACAGGATATGGGAGATGCATGGAGCAAGATAGATCCGGTTTATAATATGTTAATGAGTGATGTGGATACATTTACCTGCTATGATAACCCTGTGGTAATTGATGGGCTAAGCCCCTGTACCGGTATTTATTCAGCTCCGGCAAATAAACTTATTTACAGGCAGTTTTATTTGAGTAAGCCTGCAATAGTCGCAATTTTTACTTCCTATAATGGTTACCCGTACTACAAGGACTTTAGCGGAAAATTATCCTTATTTGCAGGAAAGGCAACGGATGGATTGGCAGCATTAAAAACAATGGGTGCAAAATGGACTTGCTTTAATTATGGGGCCAGTGTAGATCCGTGTGATGCATTGCCAGTAGGCTGGTACACAGTGGTAAGTTACGGCGTGGGGCCTACTTATAGCAATCCCTTACCAAATAATGCATACGATGTACAATTTTCAGATTTAGGCAAGGAAAGCGGATTTTTTATCAGGTTAACAAGTGGCTGTGCTCCACCACAATTCAACCGGCCCTATAAAGCCTCGGTTGATACCGCTACTAAAAATCCTTATTTAATACAATGGGGACCACAAACAGGACATACGGCAGCCTATCCTGTGACTGCCAAAAAATATACGCTCAATAGTGAAAATTTTGACTGCAGCCAGGATACCTCCTTTATCCGTCAATACATAAAAACCTGTGATGTAAGCAATGTAAAAGTTGCTTTCTATGTATTCAAAATTACCCAGGATTCCTATCTCCAGATTGACGGGATTACAAATGGATTATGGAGTTCGTTATATGCTTTTGATGTGCGAACCTCGGACTCGAGCAAGCTAAAAACAGATAACCCATTTCAGCCCTGTTTAGATAAAGTAGGTACAATGGAATACTGTAAACTGCAACCGGGTACTTACACCCTGGTGTTTTTTGCACCAGCCTCTTATAGCTGCAATGTGGTAGCACCTAGTATTTATATTGATCAGGTGGGTGTTAGCCGTTTTGACCATGCGACAAATGCTTACGATTTTGGAGCCATAAAACCAGACAGCACCTGGTACAACGGAAAACAGGGAGATATAAACCCGTTGAACAGTGGCCGGGCACCGAGCAATGATTTTTTTTACTGCACTACCGGTGCCCGTGACAAAGATCCATCCGACGCTGTTTGCTATACTGCTTACAATCCCTATATCTACACGGCAGGCAACAACGTAGTGCTTCATCCGGATAACGCTACCGCACCAAATAATTCTACCATAGATCGCCGCAATTTGTGGTACACCTTTACCGTAGATCAGCCTGGCAACATCACTATAAGAGTGGATAATAAAACACCGGGCAAAGCTTTCCAATATCCTTTTACTGCTTACAAAAGCGATGTGAATGGCAACCTGCCCTTTTCATCCGTTGTCGCAGGCGGTTTGGTTGATTCAACTTTGTTGGATGGATTAACATTTGTTAAGACCAATTTAGGTTATATCTGTACCGGTAGCAACGAGATCAGTTTTTATAATGAACCATGTTCTTTTAAGCCTACCCGGTATTATATCCTGGTAGAAAACCGTAATTCAATTTATTATGCCGCTGCTCATGAAATGAATCCCAATAGCCAGGTAGAGGTTTCCATATTACTCGATTCGGTGACTGCCCGGCCACCCAAATTCGACCACTTTAGCCAGGCAAATGATATGGGGCTGGTAAACAGCGGCATTAAAAAAGGCGCAGTAGATAATTTTACCTGCGCTACCAAAGATTTACCTGACCCCTTGAATTATACTTACGTGTCTAATTGTAACAAAACACTCTGGTATAAATTCACCACCACTATTACGGGGCAGATCAGGTATGCGGAATTCTTTAAAAACACCAACAATTATTATTACGACCATATTCAATTATTCAGGCAGATAAAACCCAACGATTCTTCCATAACGGGGCTGCAAACCATGCCTCATACAAGTACTTATAGCAACAATGGCACCTGGGCGCAGCAATGTATTTCACCCGGTACCTATTACATTATTTTACCCGGTTGCAATGCGGTTAACGAAGACGTGTACCCGCAAATAGAAATCGTACCACAGGCCGGGGATTTTTGTAGCTTCCCAATGATTGCAAGTCTTACGGGAGCTGGCAACAAAGTGGTTCCGGTAACGGTAGATTGCCACACCATTGGAACTGATTATGGTGAATTTAACCCAACCCTTACCTGCCCCGCAGGCGCTGTTACCAGCAATTATAAAACAAGTTGGTACCGCTTGGATATTGCCGGTACCGATACATTGGACATAACTGTTTTTATTGACGAAAAAACAAATGCCGGCAGCACCGATATCAAGTATAGATTGATGACAGGAACCTGCGGTGCCATGCAGGAGCAAAGCTGCGTGCAGGATGCGCTAACACGAAATACGTATAAGTGCCTTTCTCCGGGAAACAGCTATTATATACAGGTATTCTCCCCTACATTAATTAATGGATACACACAGGTTACCGGTGATATTGATCTCAATATCCAGGCAGTTGTGCACGCCGATACATGTTTGCCAGCCAGCACCTGTATTGGTGTTGCCAACTTTACACCAGAGTTTGATTGTACTAAAGACAAGGACGTTATTTTTACCAATTTCTCTACTTTTGGTTCTTCCATTAAATACGATTGGGATTTTGGATATAATAATCAAAAGAGCAACGCTGTATCTCCGAGGTTTAATTATCCTGCACTTACCGTTGCTAAAACCTATACGGTAAAGATGGTGCTTACCAATTTGCTTTGTGGAAAAAAAGATTCGGTTACACAAACCATTAGCATACCCGCCAGGCCATCGGTAAACCTGGGCAACGATACCGTAATTTGTAATAATGGCGCCAGCATATTGCTCGATGCCACATCGCATGCCGGCAGTACTTATTTTTGGGCGTATAACGGGAGTACCCAGCCTTCCATTACGCTCGGTGTTTCCGCTGCTCCTGTTGTGGAGGTAACCTACAACGGTTGCAAGGCAAGGGATACCATCAACATCTTTATTAACCCCGTTACAAAACGGGGGTTGCAAACTAAAGCGCTTTGCGCCGTAACGCAGGTAACACTCGATGCTTCCCGGGGACAGGGTGAACAATACCAGTGGAATACAGGTGCCGTTTCATCTTCAATAGCCGCCAGCCAGCCCGGCTATTATTGGGTGGATATTTACCTACGTGGCTGTTTTATTAGGGATTCATTCCTGGTAGTAAGTACCAGCCTGCGTCCGTTGGGTAATGATACCGCACTTTGCCAGGCAAGTATTCCATATACTGCAAATGCCTCTGTAAGTGGGGCCACATCTTACACCTGGCAAAACAATAGTACATCAGGTAGTTTTAATATCAGTAAAGCCGGCGTGTATTGGGTAGATATTAACCTTGGAGGTTGCTCCTTCAGGGACTCTTTAACCGTAACGATTGATTCCTTTAAACAAACCACAACATCGGCCCGTATTTGCCTGGGGCAAACCTATACGTTGCCAACCGGTAAAGTAATCAATGCAACGGGTATTTACAAAGACAGTCTAAAAAACAGTCGTGGTTGCGACAGCATCATTACAACCTTAACCCTTACGGTAGATACCGTTAAAAGAATAACAAATAATGTATCGCTTTGTGCATCGCAATTATACACGCTGCCTGGCGGAACCACCGTTGGTACGGCGGGTACATATATCGATACCCTAAAAAATACCAGGGGTTGCGATAGCCTGCTCACTACCGTCAATTTATCCATCGCAACGGTATTGAAGGTTAATACCAGTGAAACAATTTGTAACGGAATTGCCTACATCCTTCCTTCGGGTAAATCAGTTTCAACTACCGGTATATACATGGATACCCTAAGGGCAGTTGCTGGTTGTGATAGCCTGGTTACCACCGTAAATCTAACTGTGCTGAAACCCATCACCAACAACACCACAGCCAGTATCTGTTTAGGACAAGCTTATTTGCTGCCAACTGGTAGTATGGTAAGCACCGCCGGTGTTTACCGCGATACCCTTCGTTATGCAAATGGATGCGACAGCCTGATCAGGTCAGTAACATTAACAGTTAATGGAAAACCATCGCTGGGTTCCGATAAATCCATTACAACCTGTTTTGGTAACACCGCCAGTCTCACAAACCAATATACCGCCACCGGGCTTAGCAGTTCCTGGACACTGGGAGGAGCAACAGTTTTAACACCATCCGCGGTAAGCACTGCTGGTATTTACCAGTTGATAGCCTCCAATGGCAGTGGTTGTGCAGATACCGCTTTGGTAACGCTTACGATTAGCCCAAAACCCGTATTGGGTGCAGATAAAGATGATAGTATTTGCCAGGGTGGTACGGTAGATCTTACAACTCAGTTTACTACCACGGGGTTAACTACCAACTGGACCCTGGCTGGAGTAACCGTAACCAATCCCTTCTTAGTAGCCGGCAGCGGGGCTTACCAGTTAATTGCCGGTAATGCTGGTGGCTGTGCGGATACTGCTATTTTTACATTGACCAGTCTTCCAAAACCAACGCTTGGTGCGGATAAATCAGCCAGTATCTGTTTGGGTAATTCCGCAAATCTTACAACACAATACAATACTCCTGGTATAACAAGTGACTGGACATTAAATGGAGTAGCTGTAATAACGCCATCATTCGTCAACATAGCCGGCATCTATCAGTTGATAGCATCTGCCGGAAATGGCTGTTCGGACACGGCATTGTTAACACTGGTTGTAAACCCGCGGCCGGATTTGGGTATAGATAAAGCAGCGGTCATCTGTGCAGGCAACACTTATAATTTAAGCAGTCAGTTTACTACCACTGGTTTAACCAGCAACTGGACTTTAAATGGAGCTGTTACCGCTGTAAATGCAGTTACTATGGCAGGACTTTATCAACTGATCGTAACCAATGGCTCAGGCTGTAGAGACACAGCAACAATAACGCTTACCATTAACCCGAAACCAACTTTGGGAGCAGATAAAGCAATCAGCATTTGCCAGGGCAATACAGTTGACCTTACTACCACATTTACCACAATCGGTTTAACAACCAACTGGACGTTAAACGGAACAGCGCTTGCCAATCCGGTATCTGTAACTACAGGCGGCGTTTACCAGTTGATCGCCATTAATAGCGGCAACTGTTCAGACACGGCACTGATAACAGTTACCGTTAATCCAACACCTTCCCTTGGTTATGATAAGTTGGCTGGTATTTGCGCCGGTAATAGTCTCAACTTAAACAACCAGTTTACCACCACCGGTTTAACCACCAATTGGACATTGAATGGGGCTGCAGTTGTTAACACCAGTGCTGTTGTTCCAGCAGGCATATACCAACTTATTGTAAGCAGTGGATCGGGCTGCAAAGATACTGCATTGGTAACGCTTACGGTTAATCCTAAGCCAGCTTTGGGGTCAGATAAAACGATCAGCATTTGCCAGGGCAATACCGCCGACCTTACCAAGGAGTTTACGACTGCCGGGTTAACAACCAACTGGACCCTCAACGGTACAAGCGTTTCCAATCCATCTGTTGTAACCATTGCCGGTATGTATCAACTCATCGCTGCCAATAACAATGGTTGCAGCGATACTGCATTGGTAACACTAACGGTTATCCCAAAACCAACGCTTGGTGCAGACAAGTCACTTGCAATATGTGCAGGTAATTCAGTTAGCCTGATGGCACAATTTAACACCACAGGCTTGTCCCTTAACTGGGCAAGTAATGGTGTAATAGTTAACAATCCGGCGGCAGTTACCGCAGCCGGTATTTACCAGTTAGTAGCAATAAGTACTGCCGGTTGCAAAGACACTGCGGATGTTACTGTCTCAGTTGCTGCTAAACCTTCCATCGGTGCAGATAAGGCAATTACCATTTGTGCAGGCAACACAGTTAATCTTACTACGCAGTTTATTACAACAGGGTTAACGACCAATTGGACAATTGGTGGTGCAGCGGTATCTGCACCATCAGCAGTAACGCAGGCTGGTGTTTACCAGTTAATTGTTAGCAATGGCAGCGGTTGCACTGATACAGCATTGTTCAATCTCACGGTAAATGCATCGCCGTCACTTGGTGCAGATAAAACGGTTTCCTTTTGTGCCGGTGGAAGTATCAATTTAACCAGTCAGTTTGTAACAACAGGATTAACCAGCACATGGTCGCTCAATGGAAATGCAATTGCATTGCCCACTGTAATAACGGCTTCAGGAACTTACCGGTTAATTGTTGCCAACAGTTTTGGCTGCACCGACACCGCCCTGGCTATTGTGTCAGTCAATATGTTGCCCACGGTTAAAGTAGCCAATCCGGTGCCCGTGTGTACACCGGCAACGGCGAATCTAACGGATGCATCGGTAACGTCAGGTTCTACTGCGGGCCTTAGTTATACCTACTGGACAGATGCGGCCACTACTGCGGCCTTAACCAATGCCAATGCTGCTCCATCCGGAATGTATTATATTAAAGGAACAGATACGAATGGTTGTTTTGATAGCAGACCTGTAACAGTTACAGTGTATGCTTTACCGGTGGTAGATGCCGGTACTGATACGGCTGTCTGCGATCAGTCTTTTGCAATACTGAGAGGCAATGCCACCAACCTTGGTATTGGTACCGTCGGTTATTTATGGAGTCCCGCAACCGGCCTTTCAAATATTACTGCTGCAACAATTATTGCCAGGCCGGGTGCAAGTGTTACTTATCGGCTAACAGCAACAGTAGATTATGGAACCTGTGTTATATCTGTAAGCGATGATGTGAACATCATCATGCAGCCTCCGGTTGTTGCATTTGCAGGAAATGATACAGTAGCTGTTACCGGAGTACCACACCAGTTAAAGGCAACAGGCGGTGTAAATTATTTATGGTCACCGGCTTCGGTATTGAACAATGCATCGGTTGTTAATCCGGTTGCCACTTTGCGACAGGATACCAGGTTTACCGTAATGGTAACAGACATAGCGGGCTGTAAGGCTAGTGCAACTGTGTTGGTAAAAGTTTACGATGGAATCACCTATTATCTTCCCAATGCATTTTCGCCCAATGGCGATGGATTGAATGATTTTTTCCGACCGGTATCCGTCGGTATTGTTTCTACCGATTATTTTAGAATTTATAGCAGGTATGGCCAGTTAATTTACGAAACCTCGCAACCATCAAAAGGCTGGGATGGAACCTATAAAGGAATACGACAACCGGTAGGCAATTATGTATGGATCATTAAAGGAATGGGCAATAACGGAAGGGTGATAGAGATGAAGGGTAATGTGGTGTTGGTGAGGTAGGGGTGAAATATAAAATAGAAACCGGCAATACAGAAAGGTTAAGCTGGTAAACATTGTGAGCGAGGGATTAACCTAAAAAATATCTCAGATGTGAACTCCTTCCAGAGATTGACTACGCTAAATGGGTTATCTTCTAACAATGTTTTGGATGTGGTTAAGCGCAAACAGGACCGTATGCTGATTGTATCAACTGATGCAGGTATTGTTTTTATGAAAAGATAAATTACGCAGGTAAATTTCAGCATCAGAGTGATAGTATGCACAAGCGATTAAAAATGTTTCTGTGATAGTCACCATGTGTAATTTTACCCAATATTTTCCCGTCAAAGTTTTTAGTTGTATGTGTGGTAATAAAACAAAAGAGATTGCGGGGTATCGGTTTAGTTGAAATGAATTTTAAATGCAGCGTTTGCACAAAACAAGAAAAAAATCACACGGTGTACAAATTGTCTAATTTATTCATTACCGTACAGCTTGTTATAAACCAACGCCTGTCCCCTGGTTAAGGCTTCGTCCGCATTTTGCTGCTTTACCAATCCTGTAAAACCAAGGGCTGTCAACGCCTCTGTGTATAAACTAAAAAATGTATCTGTTGATACAATCGTGATACATTGATAAGTTTCGTTTATAATATTTTTCAATTCTTCCCCAATCAGTAGTCCACTTAAAAAATGATAATTATCTTTTTTGCTTAAGCCGTTGAGCAACTGGCCGGACCTAACATGAAAGAGATTGTTTAATAAACCGGAACCGGTTGACTCCTTCACGCCTTTAATAAATATTGCAAGGGTTTCGCCAACATCGTTATTTTTTTCAAGGGACGATGCCAGAATACTTTTGGTAGTCAGCAAATGAAATAATTCTCCCGTCATATAAGTTTTGAAATTTGTAACCACACCATTTTCTACCACTACCTGTTTGGAATGGGTGCCCGGAAAAATGAATAATTGTTCACCGGTTGTTGTTTCTATACTACAACCTGCCAGCATGGTTTCTTCACCCCGCATTACATCATTGGCTGTACATAAGCCCGAAATAATTATTAGTTTGTGATCACAGCATTCATTTGCTTCGATCACTTTCACGGGTAGCGCTGCATCATTTAAATTGACAGGAATTAATTGGTATGGCATTTCAATCATTCCTATAGATGAGGATGCCATTCCCGAAATCAGCACTGGTAAAACATTTAGCGGATAGCTACATTTTTTTTGCAGCATACCAATTTGCATCAAAATGAAATCTGTATAAAACTTTACCCTGTTATTTGTTTCCTGTTCTTTCCACAATGCATAAGTAACTGCAATGCCCTGCTCTGAAAGTACTTCAGCCAATACCTCATTGCCGGCAATTTTAATTAACCGTAACCGGAACGAGCTTGTTCCCCAATCGCAACTGATAAATTTATCCTGCATTTTTTATAAATTATTGCTTTCGTTTTTTACTTCAATGCGTTCCACTTTCCCAACCAAAAATATATAGCTAAGGGCACCAACAATTCCGAGTGTGCCAATAAATAGAAGTGCCGGAGCAAAACTTCCATCTTTCACCAGGTAACCAATTACCAATGGAATTACAATTGCTGACAAACCACCCATAAAATTAAATACGCCACCCGTTAAACCCAGCAAATGCTTTGGAGCCATGGTAGATACAAAAATCCAGGTGATGGATGCAAAGCCATTACCGAAAAAAGCAATGCACATAAACATGATGATGAGTGCCGGACTTTCAACATAATTGGCGCCTATAATTGCGATGGTAAGTAACAAGCCAGTAATAACAGGTGCCTTCCGGGCTATGCCGGTGGATACTCCTTTCCGGATCATGTGGTCAGATAAAAAACCGGCCAGCAGGATTCCTGCAAAAGCAGCAATAAAAGGAATGGATGCAAGAAATCCGGACTTGATAAAATCCATACCGCGATATTTTACAAGATAGGTTGGAAACCAGGTTAGAAAAAACCACATGGATCCATTGACAGTAAACTGGCCAACATAAATGCCCCATAATTTTTTATGCCTGAATACTTCCTTTAAATCGGCAAGGTTAAAAATTGCCGCCTTTGATTTGTTTTTTGCACCGGTGCCACTGATGAGGCCACCGCCTTGTTCTATATAATTTAATTCCGCTTCGTTTATTCGTTGATGTTGCTGTGGATCACGATAAATAAAATACCAGATAATACCCCAGATTATACCAACGCTACCCGTTATGATAAACAAGCCCTGCCAGCCAGTGTACTGTTCAATGGCCGTGAGCACCGGGGCCAAAAATGCCAGGCCAATGTACTGGCCCGATGTGTAAATAGCAATGGCTGTAGCCCTTTCCTTATCCGGAAACCAACTTGTAACGATGCGGTTATTGATGGGGTAAGACGGCGCCTCAAAAACGCCGATCAACATACGCAAAGCGACCAGCGCAATAAAACCAGTGGCAAACCCCTGTGCAACTGTAACGGCAGACCATAAAATTAAACTGAGCGCATACACCGTTCTTGCACCAAATTTATCCGCCATAATACCACCGGGAATTTGAAGAATAGCATAAGTCCAGCCAAATGCAGAAAATATATAACCCAGTTGAACTGGTGTGAGGTGAAGATCATCGGTGATCATAGAAGCTGCAACTGAAATATTGCTCCTGTCCATATAATTGATGACCACGCTTACAAAGATGGCAGCCAATATAGAAAACCGAACCCTGGTAGGTTGTTGAGATGTTGATACTTTCATTTTGCAATAGCTACCGTTGCCGGAAAATCATTATTATAAAATCCAAAATTCATTTTATTATCCGCTAAGGATTATTTTCAAAAAATGCTATCCTGTATCATTTTTAATATTCAGTACTCAAACATCTTCAGGTTATTTGTCAAAACTATAAAAAGAATATCTTTTAAAATTCAGGGATTAAAAATTGCATGTAGTGGATGATTATTCAAATTCGACAGGGTTGCTTAAGCTACCAGGTTAATTGTTTAAAGCGGTAATCAATTGTGCTGCTTTGGTTGAAAGTTCCACCAGGCCTGCCGTATCAAACATGGATTTGCTATTTACCAATGCACTGGAAATGCCAAAAGCCACCGCACCCGTTGCAGCAAATGTTTGAATGTTGGAGGCGTCTATTCCCCCGGTAGGCATTACACGAATATGATTTAACGGAGCCAATATATTTTTGATATAGGCAGCATCTGTTGTTGGAAATATCTTTATAATGTCTGCACCATGATTGTGTGCGCTTAGGATTTCAGTGGGCGTAAAGGCACCGGGAATACTTACTACGCCAGCATCTTTTGCAGTTTGAATTACCTCAAAATCCAGTGATGGAGAAATAAGGAACAGTGCGCCGGCGCTGATGGCATTTGCAGCATCCGTTTTATTGAGTACGGTTCCGGCACCAATTTGCATGTTGTTTTTAAAACGGTCGCTTAATTGCTCAATCAGCGGCAATGCTTCGGAAGAGTTGAGCGTAATTTCCAGCAAGCGGATGCCACCTGCATACAAGGCGTCTGCAACCGACAAAACACTACCAGGCGGCACTCCACGAAGAATGGCAACAATCCGGTGACGGAGTATTTCAGATAAAACATCCATATAAATTTATCAGGCAATTTGAAGATAACGGCATAATGCCGATCCTTTATTAAGTGATAAAATTAGCGGAAACATTTAAATAAATACTGACAGGTTTTTTAGGGGTGCATCTAAAATTGTGACATCATTTTGACCTTCCCACCATCCTGCCGATTTTATCGGAACAGGCTCTCTCCAAATATCATGCACATCATAATGATGAAAGAGGTAGTCTGCGAAGAAACCGGATGCTGAAATATTTTCCGTAATTCTAAACAAACCAATCACGGAACAAGCAATGAAATAAAAAATGTTTTTCCGACTAATAATTTATTGTAAAGTAAGCGAACCTATGATTAAAAGGCTTTTACCCGAACTGACGGTAAGTGATGATCCACTTTGAAAAACAACTGCAACATCAAGAATACAATTGCCGTTTATAACAACGCTGTAGCCAGCCGGTAAGGTAGCCGGGGGTATCATGCCGCCAGCCCAGTTAGCAGGGTTGCTCCAGTTACCCGATCCCGTGAAACTAAATGCAGTTACTGCAGCACCACCTAAAGTAAGTTTAACCAACTCGTACCCGCCGGCTATACCAGCACATTGTCCAGCAAAATAAAAGTCGCCATTAAATTGTACGAAGCTTTGATCAGCGCCATAACTGAATATTTGACTATTGGTATTTTGAACTTTTATAAGGCCGGTACCTGCTGCAGTACCATCACTTTCCCATACGGAATAATCAAAATTATTGGTCATGTATAATTTACTGTTCCATATACCTGCAAATTTTGAATAGGGCGCAATCGACTTTACCAACTGCGTGCCCGCAGTGGTTCCGTCACTCTTCCATAATTCGAATAATTGACCATAGATTATATACAGGAGCCCATTGTAAACGATCGGTACAGGCTGGCTGCCATCGGTGCCGGGTAATACATCTTTCACTAATTGAATAGTTATCCCATCGCTTACAAATAATTCGTTGCCGTGCACCTGGTCATTTCCGGTAAAATAGATCTTACCGTTATACACCAACATATTTTGGGGAGATCCACCGTATAATATACCACCACCGGGATCAGGCGCCAAATTCATTACAATATGTGTACCCACATCAGTACCGTCAGTTACCCATAACTCGCTGCCATTGGTATAATCAAATCCACTGAAATAAAGTTTGTTATTCAGTACGGCATAGTTCCCTCCCGTTACGCCGGGATATACATTTTTACTTACCAATACTGTTCCACCAAAAGTACCATCGCTTTTCCATAAGCCATATCCGGAGCCTGTTCCATCATCGCTGGTGAAATAAATATTGTTGTTTAAAATGCCGAAAGAAGTGTAGCCATTAAAATCCTGGATACCTGTTCTCAGCATTATAGTGCCCGCAGCAGTTCCGTCAGTTACAAAAAGTTTTTTCAATCCCTGGATATCATAGGTGTAAAAAAAGAGTTTGTTATTAGCTACTGTAAAACTCTGTGGGTAAGATCCGTTACTGCCGGGATAAACATCCTTTAAAAGCACAGTGCCGGCAACGGTCCCATCGCTTGTCCACAATTCCGGCCCATTGATACCGTCACTGCATTGAAAGTATAATTTGTTGTTGTACGACACCAGGTTTCTCACGCTGCTCAATACCGGTGTTGCAGGGCCAAGCTGTAAAGTGGTGGCATCCGTTCCCCTGGTAACCCAAAGGCTGGTGTAACCGGTATTATCGTTGGCTATAAAAAATAATTTATCATTGCAGGATGTAAGGCCAAAGGGGTAACCATTGCCCCCCGGAATGGTATTGGTTTCCTTTACCTTCACAATATCCTGAGCATGGCATACAAGTACAACGAAAAGAAATATAAATATAAAAAGTATCTTTTTTTTCATGAGCCGTTTTGGGAAGTAAAATACATAAGTCGTACGGCCCTGCAAACATGAAATAGCAAGTGGCGGTTATAAAATATCAGTTGGCATTAGCATGACTGTTGCAGTATTAAATTACTGTGTGGTTGTGGTGTTTACCAGAAGCCTCTCAACGGTAATAATGTATTCAATCCATCCCAAAGAAAGTGTTTAGATATTTTTTTGTTTACCCGCATAAGTATTTCATGGCATCGACATTGGCAGAGTTTATACTGAGGAACGAAGTGCACTATTCAGGTACATATTTTCATGGTATCATTTACCACTATAATTATCCCAAATTAAATTTATACAGCCTTGTCTTGGCGAGGTTTTTACAGCATTCACAAACTATTTAAAAGGGTCACCGTCAAACCAAGACGAATAATTTTCTCCGATAGAAAGCTCCAAATCTATAGTAACAGGAACAACAATAAATTCAAAGAATTTACTGCTTCGGGCTTTCGGCGGGTTGGTTTTATAATTGGGAAATTATGAAGCGAACGGCCAGTTCAAAAAATTAAAAATAATCAACCGATGATTTCAATAAAAGATCATTAATCTAAAATGCAACACCCTGAGATCCATGTATTGCAACTCAATAAATGCTTTGCATAGCAAAGTCTGATCGAGTCTATTTAAAGCTCCGTAGGAGCAACCTGTTTATAGCATTTTAAAATAAGGCGGGTATCGGCTCTATCGGAGCCTCCTAAAAATGAACAAATAATCAAATTAACCGATCAGGCAATGAGGGAATACAAAAGGACAGCTCGATAAAAATAACGAGCGTTATGTGTTTGCTTTTATTAGTTGATAGTGTAAGGAGGCTCCTATGGAGCCAATTAAACTTGTTAGTATTATTATAAACAGGATGCTCCCATGGAGCAACGAATGCAACGAATGCAACGAATGCAACGATTGGGCAAATCGTTTGATTGAATGAATAATGATTTACAGATTAAATAATAAAAGGTAATAACCAATTTTTTCTCTGCATGATCGGTGTTTGAGCCACCTGTGAAAAAGGAATAAATATAGCGTCAAAAATGAATGCAGAAAAGATCAAATATTATCAACAACCTGGAGATAACAGATGTAGCCGGTAGTACCACCAGCTCATGGAGATGCGGAGTGTTTTGGGTAAAACAGAAAAAATCAAACATGGAATTAAATGATTTATATGCCCCTATTTGATATCTTAAAAAGTTTTTATATTTTTATTAAGATCGATGTTTGCTATTAATCAACAGGTAAGATTTTTCGGTGTATATACTTCAACATTCGGAGTATTTCGGTAATATGTTTGTTGTTTATTTCGGCAACACATTCGGTGGGCATCATGTGACAAGCATATCAATTTCACTATTAATTTTTTATGCCAAATCATAAGCCATTTTATCTGCTTCTATTATTAACTTTCTGCAGAGGGGTATCCTATTTTTGTGCAGCCCTACATTACATAATGATAAAAGCTGGCTTTTTAATTGCGCCAGTTTACATTGCAAAACTTCCGGGTAAAAGGCTTGAAACTTTGCATTGCATATGGCATGCAAGAGTTGTAAGGAGAATTATTTCCTTTTTAGTCAGGACTCCTTTAAGAAGGAATGTTTTAAAATTGATAAACTTCAGTATCCCTATGCCCGGATGCAATGGTTGTATAATTGTGACATGCCATACGCCGTGGAAAAGATTATTAACGCAGTGGTGTCTTGAAAGAAAATTTGCTTTATTAATTGGCGTAGGAAAATGGACTGGCCGGAGCCGGTTTATACAGCGACAAGGGGCAGGGTTAACTGAATTGCGGGAACTGGTGAAATTTTTAGATCTTGGAGGAAGAGTTATAATGACTGTTGATGTTTTTAATAGTTTACATAACTGCCCTGTTAAGTTCCTTGGCAACGATCACAATGCCTCTCTTTTTGCTGAACGATTGGCGATCCTAACAAAAGTTCCGATCCTGACTGTAATATCAAAGTTATCTAACACTACAATTGAATTCACTGCAGGGCCTCAATTCTTCACAGATGGTTTGAAGCCAAAATCCAATATAATAACTACCCAAATTATTTCATTTTTTGACAAAGAAATCGAAAACAATCCAGCAATCTTTTCAAGCTATGTAAAATAATCGCGTACGATAAGTATACCATTGCATAACAAATTATTTGCAAAAGCATGGTTGAACATGATGATAATAAAAGAGCCGGCCAATGCAGTGCCTGGTACTTCCCTAGTACTTAATAAATTTTACATTCCTGGCACTACAACAAGATGTGCATTTCCTTCCCATCCGGTCATAATTTATATTTTTGATTTTTAAGCATAAATAAATGGCCGTATATTGGCATTGAATGCAACTTTAATTTGTTGGCTATATAAATAACTGTAAATCATAAAAGATGAAAAAAAAATATTTTAAATGGGTTTCGGTGGTTGGAATGCTGTTGTTTTGTTTACCCGTTGTTGCCCAGCGTACTGCTGATAAAGAAGATTGGGTAACCATTTTTAATGGTAAGGATATCAAGGACTGGGTCCCAAAAATTAACCATCATGAAACCGGCGAAAATTATGGAAATACTTTTAGGGTAGAAGATGGTATTGTAAAAGTTCGTTACGATCAATACGATCAATTCAATGAACAGTTTGGGCACCTTTACTACAACAAGCCATTTGCATATTATCATCTTGTATTTGAATATCGTTTTGTAGGTGAATGGCGAAAAGATGCTCCGGAGTACACGATAAAAAACAGTGGTGTAATGTTTCATTCCCAGGATCCGGCAACAATGCCCAGGGAACAGAACTGGCCTATTTCTGTAGAGTTTCAATTGTTAGCAGGGTTGGGTGATGGGGTTGCAAGGCCTACAGGCAACATGTGTTCTCCCGGCACTGATGTAGTATTCCAGGGAAAAATAGATGACCGGCATTGCATTCCATCCACATCCAAAACATACGAAGGAGAACAATGGGTAACCGGTGAAATTATTGTACTGGGCGATTCACTGATAACGCATATCATCAATGGTGATACAGTACTGCAATATTCCAAACCGCAAATCGGCGGTGGGGTGGTGGCCGGTTATGATCCTAAAATAAAGCAGGATGGGAAAATGCTTTCGGAAGGGTTTATAGCTTTGCAAAGTGAAGGGCAACCTGTTGATTTTAGAAATATAAAAATCCTAAACCTGGAGGGTTGCATGGACCCAACATCAAAAAAATATAAATCTTATTACGTTAAGTCAAACGGGCAAGCGTGTAAATAAAGCCACCAAATACGATTGCCTTTTCTTTTTGTTTTGAGGCTGATAAATTTTTCCCTGCAGGATTTGCGTCCTCCACCGACCTGTAGCAAAATGAATAATTATACCGTTAGAAATAAAAGCAGTGCTCCTGTTTTTTTTTCAGAAATCACAACTACAAACTAAACAGGGTAACAAGATTTATACTTTAATCTATATCAACATACCGTGCATGTGCAGCAAGCCTTTTTTGTTCCAGGTAACCTATAAATTTACCCTGCACTAATCGGGATCCAAATGTAGTTCAGGAATCTTAAGGCACATTAAAAATGAGGAACTGCGAATCTAAATGGTCGGATGGCTGAAGGTTCAATTCCTTTAGCCATTGTAGTTTTCCCTCGTGCCAGTAGTCTAAATAATTCTCTAATGATACCATTACTTTTCCATGTACTGGCGTTGCCGGTTCCAGTTTTACATCGGGATGTTTTTTCAGGTATTCGTAAGCCAATATCCAGCCTTCCTGGAAATAAGTATTGGCATCTCCCAATTTTAAATAAACATTTTTCTTATCCGGTAAAAACTCATTTGTATAGGGTAAAAAATGAGGGGAATAATTGAATACTGAAACCAGTTGCCATAACAACAGCATCGGTATAATAATTCTAAAAGCTCTCTGATACTGCTCACCACAACTCACTATTAAACTGCCACTGAAAATAAATAGTACCGGCAAGATCATCAAAATATTTTTGATGCCGAGATACATGGTGTTGAAAAGGCTGAAGACAATAAAAATAAAAGCTGCCGGCAGCAACAGGTATATCTCATTGCTGGAAAAGCTAAACTTTTTCCGGCTTATAAAATAGCAGATCAGTGCTGCTGCGAAAAAAATAACAACTGGTATAGGAAGTTTATACAGGCAACATACAAGGTAATAATACCATACCCGTTTGCCGGTAAGTCTTTCTCCTAAAAAAAAGCCTGCGCCATAAGATGAGCGCCCATCAATGCCTGGCGGCGTTTCCGTGTTGAACGCCACATAGTCAAATCCCTTTACATAAGGTGCAGGCAAAGGAATTGGAATATTATCAATCAATGAAAATTGCTTTTGTAGCCGCTGAAATTTCATGGATACAAACCGGTATTCCTTCAATGGCTTTCCTGTTTCGTTCATTAGAAATCCGGCATTGATAATTACCATGGAAACTGCTCCAATCAAAAATATTTCTTTACTAAATTGAAGTAAAAACCTTCCTTTGGTGATGGGTAATTTAATCAAACGCACCCATAGAAAAATTGAAATTACAGGATAAAGTAGTAAAAGCGATTGCTTACTTACCTGGCCAATTCCGAGGCAAATAGCAGTAAAGATTAAATACTTTACTGCATTGGTTTTTCCATATTTCCAGGCGTAGTAGCAGGTAGCAGTACACAATAAAAAGCTATATACATCTGTACTCACCATTTCGGTATGCGCCAATAAATTTGGACACAGCACATAGAACATAAGTGAGCAGATACCAGCCGTTTTACCGTACAATGCTGTGCTCCATTTTACAACGATCATTGCCAGCATCAAACCCGAAATAACTGAAAATATCCGGGCAGTTGTTACATCCTGCAAGGTTTGTTGCGCACTGTGTTTTAAGGATGGACTAAGTAGTTGATGAAGGGCACGTGGTAATACATTGATGGCTACTACCGGCATCTGGCTGTTGTAAACCGGGAATCCATTTACCACATTTTTTTGGGGATGAAGTTTTAAAACGTTTACACCATACTGGTAGTAATTAGCTTCATCACTTGTTACGCTGAGGCGGGTAACACAATATAAATTGAGAATGAAATAGAAAGCCAGCAGAAAAGTTACAAGGGATCGGTAATATTTTTGAAAGAAAATATTCAAGTCAGCAGCTTTAATAAGTTCCCAAGTTAAATACTTTTATATAATGTGGCGGGTAAAATATGAACATGCCTGAACACGGATATGGGGCGATTTTTGTAAACACTAAATTTAAATAGCTCACTGCGTCGGGGTTTCGCCGGGTTGGTTTTGTAATTTGGAGATTAGGTAGCGAAAACCCCGTCGGCAAGACAGTGAAAAACTGTGTCGCAATTACTGGTGTATTTGGTGCATTGTCGTAGCATAAATATTTTTGTTGCGGCAATACAGACCTCAAACGGCTATTTCAATGCGGCACATTACAATAATTATATCGATACTTTTATTGCTCACATGTTTCGACAATTCTTTGTTTGGACAAGCTGATAGGTTTGAAGAATTATCGATCGATAATTATACGAGATGTGTTGACTCAGTAATAAATCAAGACAAACAAGTACTTATAACAAGAAGTATTGCGGAAGGGCAAATTTCACAGGAGACAGCAACAACTAAAATTGTTGGACACGATAATAAAGTAGACACAATCCGAAATAAAACTTACGGAGGTTGGGGCAAGTATTCCTACGCAAACAGTAACGGTGACACAGTTTATAAAATAGAATACCACGACAACTTACAGAAGAATTTCTATTTGATATTCTATTATAGGAACAATTTATTGGTTTATTCCAAACTGGACTATCAAGAAAACGGAATTGGGCAAACTTTTTATAAGAAAGAAGAATATTATAAAAACGACAAAGTAATTTTCGCGGTTGAGACTAAAGACAAAATCGATGAAACATATAAGCGTAGAGCAGACATTAATTTGTATGCTAAAGGATATGATTATTATAAAGACTTCCTGAAAGACAAATAAACAGCCGCTTACATAGGGTGTACACCCCCGAGAAACGCACTTTGTTTTCATTGTCCCACGGCGGGGTTTTCACCGCATTCACAAACTAATATAAAAATATTTCCGTGAAACCCCGACGAATAATCCTCCGCAATAGGTTGCTCTCAATGAGCGGTATTACTTTTTTTCTTTGCTCCAGTGCATAATAAACTTCGTCCAGTACGTTCTCTGATTTTACAGAGCCGGCCGTTTCTATAAACAATAAATAATCGCACGTCTCAAGCCCTTTCTCAATTTCTATATCCCATTCCGATCCGGCCCTGATGTCGTCCTGGTCTATCCAAACATCAAACTGTTCTTTTTTAAGATCAAGGGCAAGCCTTAATGCAAATGGAGCACCATCAACTCTTGAATAACTAAAAATTTTTTTTTTGAGGCCATGATTGTATGTACTAAAATCAAAATACAGTAAAAATGCAAAACTTAAAAATTTGCAGGGCATTTAAAAGTATCGGCAGAGCTGTCAGTTTTTAGAGGTATCCGATAGAATTTTATTTGTATAAAGGCAACAACCCTAATTCAAAAACTAACAAAGAATGCCCATCGGACAAATGTGTTCCCAATACGAAAAACTGTTTGAGTTTAAGGCCGTTGGCGGATGAATTTGCAAAACAATTATGTAGGTTATGTTAAAATTCATTGCATTCAATGTGAAGAGTATGCCATAAAGTGTTATTACAGGTAAAAGGCACCAAATTTGATTAATGAAAGGAAAATTAAATTTTATAAATATGAAAAAGGGTTGGATAGTTTCACTGGTAATGATGGGTGTTTTATCTGTAGCAAATGTGCATGCACAAGATACCACTACACTGGGACAGGATTTAAAACAAGTTGCAAAAAAAACCGGTAAGGCATTTAAGAAGGGAGCCAAAATAGCCGGCAACAAAACAGCAGAACTTGCATCGAAAGGTAAAGCGGCAATTGTAGATAAAATATACGAAGGCAAAGAAGGACCTGATGGCGCCACCATTTACATCAACAAAGAGTCGAAATATTACTGGATAGATAAAAAAGGGCACCGGGTGTTTGTAACCGAAGAAGAGCTGACAGATAAAGACACCGAATAATTGCCTGATATCTAAACAGACTAGGTTGAATCCAATATCATTTAAACATCCCTCTTAATTGTAAAGATTAGCAGGGATGTTTTCGTTTTAAATACACCAGCCTCATCCGGCTAAATCATTTTATTGATGGTAGCACAACATTCGGGAATATTGGCGTCTCTTTCTTAAAAGCCAATCCATTTTTCTGCATACAAGCAGCGCATTTTGAAGTTTATCTTTTTAAACAGTATATCTTTATTTACTTTTTTAAAAAATGCTTCATGCTAAAATATTGTAGGCTTTTATTGGTTTTCTCTTTTCTTTTTGTGAGTGTACAATCCTTGTTGGCGCAAACAGATAGTGCTGCAAAAATGAATGACTCATTGAATAAAGTGTTGCTTGAAAACTACACAAAAAAAATAGCCTTAATTGAACAACAGCGCATAACTGATTCCATAAAAAAGACGGAGCTGCAAACTCAGTTGAATGCCCTGAAAACAACTGACAATTTAAAAAAGGAAGAACTGCAAAATGAGTTGCAGGACCTTAATGATAAGGCAGCTCAAAGAATAGCGGAAAAAAAGTTGCGTATAGATTCGCTGCGTAAAACTGCGCAATCATTTCCGGTGATCGGTTTATTCAACGATACACTCTTTTCAATTTACAGCAGCCTGGGTAGCTTTTCTGCACAGGACCGGGCAGATGCCATTACAAGACGGATAGAAAAAGTAGCTTCAGCAAATAGCCTAAGAAAAGACTCTATTGAAATCATTGATGCCGAAACCACGTTGAATTTAAACCTGGGGGATGCCACTATTTTAAGCATTTCAGAAACAGATGCTTTATGGAACAATACCACAAAAGAGGAGCTGGCGAAAAAGTACAAAACCATCATTGGCAACGCAGTGATGAAATACAAATCTGAAATAAGTGTTGCTACGCTTGCAAAAGAAATTGCCCTTGCCCTGCTGGTAATTTTTGTGATGATTGTATTGATCCGTTACCTTAAAAAATTCTTTCACTGGACGGCTGATTTAATCATTGAGCAGGAGGGAAAAAAAATAGATGGCATAAAAATACGCAACTACACCTTGTTTGATGCCAAACGACAGGTAAATGCTTTACTGAATGTAAATACATTTTTAAAATGGGTGGTTATTTTATTGGCTATTTATATAGCATTACCCATTTTGTTTGGCATTTTTCCCTGGACCGAAAACTTTGCAGCTACACTTTTTGGTTACATCATTAATCCACTTAAAAAAATACTGTTGGGCTTTTGGAATTACCTGCCCAATCTTATTACCATCATTGTAATATTAGTGGTTTTCAGGTATGTATTAAAAGGGATTCATTTTCTAAAATCAGAAATTGAAAAAGGCAAGCTACACATAAACGGCTTTTATGCAGACTGGGCCAATCCTACTTACCAGATAGTAAGGGTAGTTGTTTTTGCTTTTATAATTGTAGTGGTATTTCCATACCTGCCAGGCAGCGATTCGCCGGTATTTAAAGGTGTTACCGTATTTCTTGGTTTCCTGTTCACCTTTGGTTCGGCAGGTTCCTTGTCTAACATTGTTGCGGGATTGGTGCTTACTTACATGCGCTTATTTAGAATTGGCGACCGGGTAAAAATTGGTGAAGTAACAGGTGATGTAATTGAGAAATCTTTGCTGGTAACAAGAATAAGAACCATCAAGAATGAAATTATTTCTATTCCCAATTCAACGGTGATGAGCAGCCATACCATTAATTATTCAATTGATTCTGCTGATAAAGGATTGATCTTGCACACAACGGTTACCATTGGTTATGATGTGCCCTGGAAAAAAATGCACCAGGCTTTGCTGGATGCTGCTGACAGAACAGACCTGCTGTTAAAAGATCCTGCTCCATTTGTTTTACAAACCGGGCTCGAAGATTTTTATGTGGCTTATGAAATCAATGCCTATACAAAAGAAGCTGGTAAACAGGCCACGATCTATTCACAGTTGCACCAGCAAATCCAGGATTGTTGTAATGAAGCCGGTATTGAAATTCTTTCACCACATTATCGTGCAGCAAGAGATGGCAATGCTACCACCATACCTGCCGATTATTTAAGTGAAGATTACAAGGCACCTTCTTTTAATATCAACACGAAAAAGGCTGACGACTAACAGCAGAAAAAATGGGTGATTTTTCTTCATTTCAGGGTAGAAAAAATCTTTGTTTTATTTTAAATGCAATTCTAATCAAATTGGTGATAAGGTTTTAATCTAAATTAGCCCGGAGGCAGTCCAATGACATGATGGTATAAACTGATAAAGGGGCACAAAACCCCTTTATCAGTTATGAAAACCAGGGTATGTCTCTTTATGCGTGTTCCATTTCAGCACATGCTTCGGCACATTCTCTGCATGCGTCTGCACAATCCATACAATGTTGCATTCCGTTTTCGCCATGTTTCTGGCATTCGTCTGCACATGCATTGCAAATCTCTGCACATTCTTTTAATAAATGTTGACCATGTTTCGATCCTCGTGCAATTAACGATGCAGTAAGCTGACAAATGGCTGCACAATCCATATCCAGTTTTATACAGTTGGTCATCATTTTTACATCGGCTTCATCGAGGCAGGCAGCAAAGCAATGGTTGCAGGCAGTTACACAGTTGTTGAGCGTGTCTATTAAAGACAGGTTTTTGTCATCTAACATAAAAGTAATTTTTAGCTGTAATAAATTTTGTTTGTTATTAATAATGAAATGCACACATATTCGCTGACCGTTGCTGCATAGGTGAGGTTCACTCTTACACAACAATACCATTTATCATAAAAAAATTGTGCCACGGTCTTGCAGTTGCTTATCAACAGAGAATAGCCTTGTATGAATCAACGTTGATTTATTGACGTAGATTAATTTCCACAACATCGACCCCATAAACTGCAACGCTGGCATAAACACTTATTATTCATGCAGATGATTTTAAACAGGACCGTATTTTTGTTGCACAAATATGGAGACTAGCGGTAATACAGGGACGCAAAATCAAATCACAATAGATTAAGTCAGATATATAAGCCTAAGTGTGTAAATTGCCGGAATAACCTGGTGATAATTTATGGAAGAAAGAAGAATTCTTATAGTAGAAGATGAACAAAAAATTGCTGATACCTTAAAAATGGGTTTGCAGGAAAACGGCTTCGAAGTAGAAGTTGCTTATGATGGAAATATTGGGCAGCGGTTATTTGAATCGCAGGAGTTTAACCTGGTTGTGCTCGACATTAATTTGCCCGGCATTAACGGGTACGAGCTTTGTAAAATTATCCGGTTAAAAGATGCAAATGTGCCCATCATTATGCTTACTGCCCTTAGTTCGCTCAATGATAAAATTGAAGGATACGATGCCGGTGCAGACGACTATATCATTAAGCCATTTGAATTTAAAGAATTGCTGATGAAGATAAGGGTGCTGCTGAAACGCACCATGCACCAGCAAATACCGACAGGCAATTTGTTAAAGGCCGGCGATCTTGAAATGAATCTTGATAACAAAGAAGTAAAGAGAGCCGATACCGTCATTAATTTAACCGCAAAAGAATTTCAGCTACTCGAATACTTACTCAGAAATAAAAACAGGGTGGTGTCCCGGGCAGATATTGCCATCAGCGTTTGGGACATCGATTTTGATACCAACACCAATGTGATAGATGTCTATATTAATTATGTCCGCAATAAAGTTGATAAGCCCTTTGATCAAAAATTGATTCACACCCAGGTTGGGATGGGCTACATATTAAAAGAAAGCCGATGAATATGCCGGTTCGAATACGCATCACCATCATATTTGTTGTGTTGGTAATGATCATCCTGGGAATGGTGTGTGGGGGCATTTATTATTTTTCTTATACCGGCAGAATCAATACCATTAAAACACGGCTTACCAACAGGGCCACCACCACAGCAAGGTTACTTGCATTGCGTGAAACTTTCGATCAGCAACTGGTGCAACGCATTGATTCGCTTACAACCATTGCACTTAAAAACAAAACGGTTCAGGCTTACGATTATCAAAACCGTAAAATATATAGTTACAGCGATGTACCCGGCGACACATTGCAGGTACAGAGCGATATCCTGAATGATGCCAGGGTAAATGGAACCAGGTTTTTTGTCATTGATGGAAAAGAGGCCATTGCCTATCATTATTCTGATGCCAATGCAAGGCTGGTGGTAGTTTCTGCAGGCCGGGATATTGATGGAAAAGAAAGTCTTCAATCATTGCTCAGGATTTTACTTGCCGGCTTTTTGGTGGGTACCGCGTTTGTATTGATTGCAGGTTATTTTTTTTCGACCAATTTATTAAAGCCTATCAAAAAAATTACCGCTGATGTGGAAGAAATTTCTGCCCAAAATCTTGCCCGGCGTATTAAAACCGGTAGTTCCAAAGATGAATGGTTTCACCTGGGCGGTACGCTTAACCGCCTGCTGAACCGGCTGCAGGAAAGTTTTGAATTACAGCGCAGGTTTATTTCCAACGCATCGCACGAACTATCTACACCGCTCACTTCTATTTCAAGCCAATTGGAAGTTTCGCTGCAACGGGAACGGGAAGCGCCGGAATATCGGAAAGTAATGCAATCTATTTACCAGGATGTGCGGCACATGGGGAAACTGACACAAACGTTACTCGAGTTTGCAAAAGCATCCGGTAATGCAGGCGGACTTGATATAAACCTGGTAAGGGTAGATGAGATCATTTTCAGGATGCCTGCAGAAATGAGTCGTGCCAATGATCAATATTCGGTATCGTTGAAGTTTGAAAATTTACCTGAAGAAGAAGACAACCTGCTTGTATTTGGTAACGAAGAATTATTGTTTACTGCTATCAAAAACATTGTGGTAAATGCCTGTAAATATTCCGAAAACCATGTAGCCATTCTTAAACTGGAAGTGTTGGAAAAGCATATCAGGGTTACTGTTAGCGATCGTGGAAAAGGCATTGCACAGGATGAGTTGAAAACGATTTTTCAACCTTTTTACAGGGTAGAAGGCAATATCGTTAGTGAGGGCTTTGGGCTTGGGTTATCGCTTGCTGACAGAATCGTAAAACTGCATAAGGGCACCATAGAAGTGTCGTCTGAAGTAAATGTAGGCACCACATTTATTATCACACTGCCGGTAGCCGGAACCAGTCAGTAGTTCTAATGAAATTCTAATCATGTATTAATGCCAGCTTAAGTTAAATTTTGCAATTTGCTACTGTGCAAAAATACCCTTTTCATATCAATGCAAATGTGCTGCTAATCCTATGTGGAATCATATTGGTATTGGGCATTATTTCCGGTTGCCTGTTTAATAGAAACCGCCAGGCTCATATTTTAAACAGGGAATTAATTATACAGAACGACTCCATTATGTCAGTAAATATCGAGCTCTCCAAAGCACTTCATGTAAAAAGTGCTGCCACAGATCAACCCTAAAAATTACATTAAAATATTTGCAGCAGTTATATCCAAAATATCGATTCTATGTAAAACCAGGTGATAATGGTTTATTAATATCCGGCGGGGTTTTGGCGTAGCAAATTCAACGCTTACCTGTTAGCGGGCTAATTCATCCATCACACCAGGATGTAATTAAACCTTTAATAGAAAATTCGGTTTTTGTTCGTTTAATTTGCAGGAATAATTTTTAATACTTTACAGTTTATGCCGATCAATCTTTACAGCATTTTTACATTTCTGATAGTACTTACAGCCGCATTCAGTTATATCAATTTCAGGTTTATAAAGTTGCCGGCTACCATTGGTATTATGATCAT
The DNA here is from genome assembly GCA_046590675.1 of Ferruginibacter sp. GTDB lineage: Bacteria > Bacteroidota > Bacteroidia > Chitinophagales > Chitinophagaceae > Ferruginibacter. The sequence goes on from JBKJUP010000038.1 coordinate 93,798, forward strand.
TTCACTGGTTTCTTCCCTTGTACTATTGGGTATTGGTAAATTTTACCCGGTGGTATTGGAAGAACCGATATCCATTATTGCTTCCCTTGATTTTGAAACCTTGTTAATGCGGGTAATGCTTAGTTTCTTATTATTTGCCGGGGCCATCCACATAGATGTCAATAAATTAAAAAAAGAACTTACACCCATCGCCACCTATGCAACATTGGGCGTAGTAATATCCACTGCGATTATTGGATCGTTGATGTACCTGGTTTTTCATTTATTCGGGCTGGAAGTGCCGTTAATTTATTGCCTTTTATTTGGAGCACTCATTTCCCCCACCGATCCAATAGCTGTATTAGGCATTCTTAAAAAATCAAAGATTCCTGAATCGCTGGAGATAAAAATAGCCGGAGAATCTTTATTTAATGATGGGGTAGGCGTGGTGGTGTTTGCCAGCATACTTGAAATAGCCATATTGGGTACTGAAAACCTCTCTTTTGGACAGATATCGATGCTGTTTTTAAAAGAGGCTGGCGGCGGACTGTTGTGGGGGCTGGTATTGGGCTATGCAGGATATTGTTTATTAAAATCGATTGATCATTACCAGGTAGAAGTGTTGATAACACTTGCCATGGTAATGGGAGGGTATTTGTTTGCCGCCATGCTGCATATATCCGGACCGCTTGCAATGGTAGTGGCAGGAATTATTATTGGTAACAAAGGAAAAGATGAAGCCATGTCGGATGTTACCAAAGACTATCTGAATAAATTTTGGGAACTGATTGATGAAATATTGAATGCCATTTTATTTTTGTTGATCGGGTTTGAAATGATTGTACTCAATTTCGATTCTAAAACAGTATGGATTGGTATAATAGCCATTTTTGTCGTGTTATTATCCCGGTTAATTTCAGTATTCCTTCCCACATTATTGCTTTCTTTCCGGCGGTCGTTTGAACGACACCTGATGCCCATACTGACATGGGGTGGTTTGCGTGGTGGCATTTCAGTGGCGTTAGCGCTGTCACTACCAAGGGGAGAGTATCGTGACCTTATTGTAACAGTTACTTACATTGTGGTTATATTCAGCATTATTGTACAAGGATTAACGATTGGTAAACTTGCCAGGAAATTAAACTCTCCCAATAAAGACAAATGAAAGAGGTAATAATTGCTTTAAGGCGTTTTCTAAAAGACAGGTTTAACCTGGATGAAGACAAGGCAGATGAAGCAGAAATTGTTGCAAATATTAAACGGGATGTTCACTTTAAAGGATCAAACCTGTGGACGTTGATATTTGCTATTATGATAGCTTCTATTGGGTTAAACGTGAACTCGACAGCAGTTATCATTGGCGCCATGCTCATATCTCCATTGATGGGGCCAATTATGGGAATAGGCCTGGCTGTTGGTATCAACGACTTTGAATTGCTCAAAAAAAGTATTAAGAATATTGCATTTGCAGCCATTGTCAGTATTATTACTTCTGCCATCTACTTTTCTATTTCACCCATACATGTTGCCAATTCCGAATTACTTGCCCGAACCAATCCTTCGGTATGGGATGTGTTTATTGCTTTATTTGGTGGCTTTGCAGGTATTGTTGCTGGTACAAGGTCTAAAAAAAGCACCGTAATACCGGGTGTTGCTATTGCAACTGCATTGATGCCACCCTTATGTACTGCGGGGTTTGGTATTGCCAGTGGAAACCTTGTTTACCTTTTTGGGGCGCTCTACCTGTTTTTTATCAATAGTTTATTTATATGTGTCGCTACATTTTTAACAGTAAAAAATCTGCGGTTTCATAAAATAGAATTTGAGACGAAAGTTATTGAAAGAAGGCGTAGCCGTTATATCTGGGCCATCGTCATCATCACCATTTTACCGAGTATATTTTTTGCATACCGGATTGTGCAACGATCCATATTTGAAACGAATGCAAAAAATTATGTACAAAAAGAATTCAGGTTTAACCGTACGCAGGTTATTAACAGGGATTATAAAATAAATGGCAGCAAAAAAACAATCGAACTATTATTGGTGGGTGAAGAATTGCCTCAAACCCTGCTTGATTCCCTAAAACAGCGCCTGTCGGTTTATCATTTGGATAGCACAAAATTGATTGTTCACCAGGGCCTCAATGCCAGCCAGGAAATAGACCTTGCACAAATAAAAGCAAGCATACTGGAAGACGTATTTAAAAAAGAAAAATTAAAAGATACCCTCGCGGTAAAACTGCCAAAAATAGCACTTTCAATTCCTGATCTGAGAGGAGAATTTAAATCGCTTTATCCCGAGATGAAAAGTTATTCCCTATCGCAATCCATCGTGCACAGCCTCGACTCTTCACGGCTTGATACACTTACATTGCTTACAGCCAGGTTTTCTAAAAGATTTCCAAATAGTGAAAGAGATAAATTGCAAAAATGGTTAAAATTGCGGGTGAAATCAGATTCTGTAAAAGTTGTTGTGGAATAGGCGCAAACATGACCGAATTTAACCGCTGAGTTCATAGTCAGTAATATCCATCTCAATAGAGGTGGCTTCTTCATCACGGTAATTTATAGTGCTGAAATTTTTTTTTGGCTTAAAAAAAAGGGTAACGAATGTTTTTTTACCGGTTATAAAATTGAAAATAGCGACTGGTCTTTTTTAAATTATTTTACCCAAATTTTTGAAAGGAGTTGCAATAAACTTTGCTGAAAGGTTTTTGTGAAGCATTTAAAACCAGCAATGGTTTAAATTTATTTTTAGTAATGTTAGTTAAATAAAGAAGTATGATAGGTTTAATTATAGGGATTTTTATCGTTGGATATATTGCAATCGCTTTTGAGCATACGATTAAAATTAATAAAACTGCGCCTGCACTGCTGTCGGGTGTTTTATGCTGGACAGTTTACATATTGTTTTCGGATAATAAAGAGTTGGTTACAGAACATTTACTGGAAAATTTAGGTGAGTTTTCCGGCATCCTTTTCTTTTTAATGGGGGCCATGACCATCGTGGAAATTATTGATTCGCATGACGGATTTTACATCATAACCCAAAAAATAACGCAGTCGAACAAACGAAAATTACTTTGGATCATCTCCGGGATGACATTTTTTCTTTCACCCGTATTAGATAACCTTACCACGGCCATTGTGATGGTTTCGTTGTTAATGAAAATAATTCACGATCCCAAAGACAGGTTGTACTTTGTAGGTATGGTGGTCATTGCTGCCAATGCAGGGGGAGCATGGTCGCCCATTGGTGATGTTACCACCACTATGCTGTGGATGGGTGGACAAATAACAGCCTGGAACATTGTAAAAGTGTTGGTACTTCCAAGTATCATTAGTTTGTTAGTTCCATTGCTGTTGATTTCACCAAGATTAAAAGGCGAATCACAAAGTCCCAACGATACGGCTCCCAAATATTTACCAACGCTCACACAATCACAGCAATTAACAGTGTTATTTTCCGGCATTATAGTATTGATAATGGTACCGGTATTTAAAACAATCACCCATTTACCACCTTATATGGGTATTCTTTTAGGGCTTGCAATTATGTGGATCATCACCGAAAGAATCGGTGGCAACCAGGAAGAGCAGGAAAGATACTACCTGTCACCGGCTTATGCTTTACGCAAAATTGATTCACCGAGTATCCTGTTTTTTCTTGGTATTCTGTTAAGCATTGCAGTATTGGAAAGAGTAGGTATTCTTACTTCGCTGGCTGGTTTTATGGACGATAAAATTGGCAACCAACAGATTATTGTAATCGTGATGGGATTGTTATCTTCCATTGTAGATAATGTGCCATTAATGGCCGCTGCACAAGGGATGTATCCACTTTCAAGTTTCCCTGTTGATGATAGTCTGTGGCAATTTTTAGCTTATTGTACGGGAACCGGGGGAAGTATTTTAATAATAGGTTCGGCAGCCGGAGTTGCAGTTATGGGAATGGCCAAAGTGAATTTTTTCTGGTACCTTAAAAACATTTCCTGGGTTGCGTTAATTGGGTACGCTGCAGGTGCTGCTACATTTATTTTGATGAAGGCTGTTTTATAATGATTAAGGTGTTGATCATACAAGTTCTGTTAAAATAAAAAAACCGGTGTGACTGTCATAGGTACACCGGTTTGATTGACGTTTTAGGCGGCTCCTACGGAGCCGTTTAAACTTGTGTATGTTATTATAAACAGGATGCTCATATTGAGCAATAGGGATACAATAATTTGGCAAATGGTTTAATTGAATGAACGTTGATTTAAAGTTGAAATTCAAAAAAAGGCACCAACCAATTCCGCCAAGGTCACCGTCACCCACAAGATAAAATACATAAAGATCATTCAAAATGAAAGCAGAAAAGTTCAAATATCATCAACAATCGATGATGGAGAATATGGTTCATGATAACAATGCCCCACGGTGGTGAAGCTCCATAGGAGCACCCTGTTTATAGCAATTAAAATAAGACGGGTATGGGCTCCATAGGAGCCTCCTAAAAAGATTAAGAATGACCAAATTAACCAATTAGGGGATCGGGAAATATAAAAGTATAATCCACCCAAAAAAGACAAGTATAGATTCAATGCGGTTTAGTTAACAAGCTTAAAGTGGTGAGTTTCCCAGCCGTCACGATTTAAAAAAATCAAATTTCATCTGTATAAAATATTTATTTGCTTATATTGATTGACGTTTTAGGAGGCACCTACGGAGCCCGATTAAACTTGTGGAGTGTTATTATAAACAGGATGCTCATATTGAGCAATACGAATGCGATAATTTGGCAAATGGTTTAATTGAATGAACGTTGATTTAAAGTTGAAATCCAAAAAGGCACTAATCAATACCCGCCAGGGTCGGTGAGTCACATGCCTGCATTAAAATGAATAAAT